>JAQUVD010000083.1 GCA_028693555.1 Hespellia sp. | reverse complement strand
TGTATAAACTTCTAGAAATATTATTTGCTGAATCCAGAAAATGGGACGGGACTGTAAAAGATAAATATGAAAATATTGATTTTACATTAGGCAATAATGGTTTAAAACATATGATGGAGTTCATTGAAGAATCTGTAGTTCTTACTACGATTCATTCAGCAAAAGGGCTTGAATGGGAATATGTTATTTTACCTAAACTAAATGCTCATGCGTTCCCATCTAGTAGATTCGTATGTAGACCATGCCAGAGTGAAGAAAGTTGCAACAGCGGATATAATTATTGTGAATTTCAATATAAAGCTGCAATGGAAAAATCATTTAAAGAAGAAATAAGTATTTTTTACGTTGCAGTAACGAGAGCAAAAAAAGATGTGTTTATGACAGTAAATACGGGATTGAATCAATGGAAGCATCATAAACAAACAAATTGTTTATTAAATTTGGATGGAATTGTAACAAAAGATTATGAATGGGATACTATTTTAGATTAGTGGTAAATCTATTTTATTACATTACTATCATGGATATAATGAGAAGTTGAATATTAAAGATCAATGAATATATGCGGAACAACTTTGTATCAACAATAGACATTTGGCGATTGATTTTACGGAAGAATGAAAAGAAGAGATGATTGTTACCAGTATAGTATCAGCAAATTTCAGTAATAGGTTATTGGAAAAATCAATATTTAAGTGTCCCATAAAAAAGAGAAGCCAGTGCCGTTTTAAGGTATCTGGCTTCTAAAGGAGTGTAAAAGGGAATTATTTTAAATGTTCTGCTTTATAATCCTAGTAATAATCCCAACAGCAACATTCCGCTCCTCGTCAATATGTGTGACAACAAAGGAAACATTGTCCTTTTTCCCGGGAGTACGATTATCATAGCAGGAATGAGCGATGGCGTTGACTCCAATGGAGAGCCGTACAAATACAGTGCCCTTATGGATGTCTTCCACAGTTCCGGCATATTTGCCCTGAACCTTGCATTTTGCCATGTTCTCCTTGCTGGCGTTGCCATCCACGCTTTTTACGTCAGCACGAAGTGAGATGTGCTCAGGATCCTCTGCCTGGACAGACAAGATCCGTACCAGAATGTTGTCTCCCACATGGAAGCGTTCTCTGGCATCGCCGAGCCAGTCGAAGGACAGATCCCTTGCGAGAATGGAGGTCTCCACACCGAATACTTCAGCGCGCACCACTTTTTCAGCTACCGCAATGATTCTAGCCTGTACCACGCGGTCTTTATGGACTTTGGAATTACCGGAGGCATCTTTCTCCAGATAGAAAATCTGACGTTTCTTTTGCATGGCCTCTTTGCGGCTGGCAACAATGCTGCGGGACTTGGAATCCAGCCCTTTTACAATAAAATCAATCTCACAGCCAAGCATATTGTTCAGGACTTTGTTCTGACGCAGGGAAAGATCTCCGTAATCATGGGCTTCATCCTGTACCAGATGGATCATCATTTCTCCAACAGGGATGACGCAGCGAAAATCTTTGTAATAGACGATGGCAATGAGGCTGCCATTCTCCATTTTTTCGATACCACCGAGCATACCGGTGAGTATCTTCTTGGTCCGGTGCGCATTCTGGATTTCATGCCAGATGATATCTGCTTTCGATTGTGGTGTTTCCAATACCGTATCAGAATCTAAAGTTAGTACGGAGGAAGTAAGTAAACTGTTGTTTTGTTCGTTTGCCATAAGTGTTCTCCTTTCAAATGGACATAATGGATTCTTTATCTAAAGGGACCATCTCAGGATCGAAGGACTCTTCAAAATCATCTTCCGATTGTAAATCCGGAGAAAAATCCTCGTAAGCTGGTTTCCGATAAACAGGGGGATTTGTGTATAACGGTTCTTCACTTCTATATGAATGTGGATAAGTGCTGCCAGAATCCTTTTTCCTGCGTCGGTTCGTCTGGGTAAGCTTAGGAGAGTAATCAATCTCCTCCGCTTCGCCATTCGCCCGCCAGTCAGGAATGTGGTCACTGGCTTTGCGCGAAATCAGTTTTTTCGCATCCGGATGTAAGGTGTAATCGTATTTCTTTACCTTCAGCACTTTTTGTCCCCGCAGGATAATAAGAGCTGTATCCAGTGGAAGTCTTAAAATCTCATCCGGAGTAAGCAGTTTTCGCTTCCCGATGGATCTGGTCTGCCGATATTCCGGCGTATAGTCAGAAACTCTCCAACTATTTAACTGCTTGGCTTCGCTGCTGACTCCTACGGTCACATCACCGGTCCTGGTGCTGATGAATTCAGCGGATACTTCATCAGTGCAGCCCAGGAAAAGTTGGGTATCGCAATTGCCGATGATTTCCTGCCACTGATTAAATGGATATCGGTTCTGCATCTGAGGTAGATTTTGAAAAATACAGGATATGCTCAAATTTCGTGAGCGGATAACGGATATTTTTTTGTTCAGTTCCAAAATAGCACCAGTGTTTGCCAGTTCATCTGCCAAAATATGTACCGGAATGGGAAGTTCTCCGTCTTTGCCATACTTATCTGCATAACGGACCAGTTTGATAAATACGAAGGTCATAAACAGAGAAGAGAGGAAATCAAAGGTACTGTCCTGATCGGAAGTAATGCAAAAGTAGGCGCATTTCTGTTTCCCAGGCAGTGTCAGATCAATCTCATCGTAAGAGGTAATCTGACGAATCAGTTTATTCTGGAATACCTGCAGCCGGGAGCCAAGTCCGATGATGACACCAGAGCGAACCGTATCCGATGATTGCTTGTAGATGCAGTACGGAGCCTTTGCGGGATGAGAGACCGGAAGCAGATCAAACAGGCTGTTCAATTCTTTTTCGGATCGCATGGTGAGCAGCTTATATACCTGCCCCATATTCTTGGATTCTGGCGGGAAACCCTGTTCTACATAGAGAACCAGAGCCTTCAAAAGGTTCATTTCCGCATTATCCCAAAAGTGATCGCTCTTTCCTGATCCGGTGTTTTGGATAATGACATCTGCAAATAGCTGAGCCATTGTCTCCTGTCCGTCAATTTCACTCAGGCAGTTCCAGCTGTCGGAATTTTCCGGGTTTACAAGGTTGAATGTTTTGACGGTATAACCTTCATTCTCAAGATATTGGGACATGCTCTCATACAGTTCGGATTTGGGG
>JAQUVD010000022.1 GCA_028693555.1 Hespellia sp. | reverse complement strand
TCTTCATTTGAAAGTTCGATTGCTGATGCTTTTTTCCCCATGATAATATCCTCCAAAAATAATGTTAAGGATATTATAACACACGCAAGAAATATAGTCGAGTTATTAAAAAGATGCTATACTAGTTTAAGAAAAGTGTGGTGAAATATAGCAGCCTGCAAGACAGTTAAGAATGTTTTGCAGGCTGTTTTCTATATTCGGTTAGGCAGACAAGTTCGTTTGTTTTTTGGGATACACCAAAGGAATTGGAAGATAAACCTAATTATTATCTAACTGATGATGATAGATTATATTGGTGGGATGGATCAGATGAGGTTGTAATATCTAGCCGAGTAGAAAAGTGGTTGGGAGAATTAGAAAAGCGACATAAGAAAATAATTGAAGAATTAAAAATTGAGAATTATGATAAAGAAGATTTTCTGCAGGAAATGATAGAGTCTCTTACAGTGGCAAATGATTATTATGTGGAGATATATGCATTCCAGAACATGTTTTATGAATTTCTGCAGAATGGATCTGATAAGCGATATATTGCAGCGATTAGATTGTTTAAAGAACTGCATGAGGAGAACAAAGACTTAGGGATGGTTGTTCAAGGTGTTCGGAGTTGGAAAATGACCAGTAAAAATGTGAAATGTAATGAAGGGCGCATGAATATAAAGCGTTATTTGGCAGTTATGGCAAACCCAAAGTTGAGAAAGTACTATTTGGGATTTTAGAATAAAGCATATTAGGGACGTAGTATAATTTGATTTTATTACGTCCCAATTGTGCTGCCTTGAAGTTATATCAAGTCAGAAATGCATTTCCACATACACGGGTTCCCTGAATTTCGCCATCCGTTACGCATATATCAGAATATTCCCAGCCTGCGTCGGATTGAGACAGCAGTAAAAATTGAATCCCCTGAGTTTCCAGAATATTCTGATAAAGCGTAATGAGATTGATTTGAAGGAAGAAGCGAGACCATGATGATTATCTCTATCTCAGCATGTATGGCTGGTGCGGTGTGCGGAGATCACTGTTCACCAATTTCTGATACAACAATCATGGCATCTGCAGGAGCACAGAGTAATCATATCAATCACGTAAATACACAGCTTCCATACGCAATTACAGTTGCTGCAGTATCATTTGTGACATATATTGTGGCGGGCTTCGCAAAATCAGCATGGATTTCACTTCCATTCGGAATTATACTGATGCTTGCAGTACTATTTGGAATTAAGAAAATCACAGTACAGACAAAAGAATCATGAATGTAAAGAATCTACAAAAAATGCAGCATAGGCAAGTAATAATGCCTATGCTGCATTTTTAGATACATTTCAAATCGACTAGTGACAGTTATTGCTTCCACACCCGTGGTCGCCACAAGAATGTCCTTCTTCGTGTGAGTGGTGATTACACATTGTATTAGGGTCGTACTGTAATTTCCCTTGCAGGAAAGATGCAACTTGTGCGTCGGCATCTCCAGAAGCACCGGGGTATAATTCGATGCCTGCTTCAGCGAGAGCGTTTCTTGCACCACCACCGATACCGCCGCAGATAAGCACATCGACGCCACCACCGAATAAGAAACCAGCGAGTGCACCATGTCCCTGTCCGTTCGTATCAACGATTTCAGATGATACTACTTTTCCGTCTTCTACGTTATAAACCTTAAACTGCTCTGTGTGTCCAAAATGTTGAAACACTTCTCCGTCTTCATAAGTTACTGCAATTTTCATAGTTGATTCTCCTTTTACTTTTGATTTGCTGCAGCAGGTTCTAGTTTCATTACATAATTCATAATTACCACCCTGAATCTGCAGATTGGTTCCTTCTACAAGAAATCGTGCAAGCTTTTTTCTGGATTCTGCGTAGAGTGCCTGGATTGTTGCGCGAGATACATTCATCTGCGTGGCAGCTTCTTGCTGACTTTTTCCGACATAGTCAATGAGGCGTATTGCTTCATATTCCTCCACGGAAAGCAAGATAGAGATGGTAGCGGATGAAAATGTCTCAGAATGAAAATTCTGACAATGCGGCATCTTGCATACGAAGCGATTTTTATTTGGTCTGGCCATAGAATCCTCCTTTTATGAAATGCGACTTGCATGTTCTATTTACTATTATAACTAATTATTGGCATATGTCAATAATTAAATCCCTTCTTATTTACATTACGAAAAATGTTTTGTATAAAATTGGTGAAGATTGCGAGAATTACGTGAAAATGATATACTAATTTTAATCGAAAGTGTGAGAAAACAGGAAGGTTAGGAAATGCATATGACGAAAAAGCAGCTTGCATTAGAAATTATTGAACGATTAAGAAAAGAATACCCAGATGCCGGATGTACTTTGGATTATGATCAGGCATGGAAGTTATTAGTAAGTGTCAGACTTGCGGCGCAATGTACCGATGCACGGGTAAATGTTGTAGTAGAAGGATTATTTGAAAAGTACCCTTCCGTCGCAGCACTTGCAGAGGCAGACGTCAAAGATATTGAAGCAATTGTAAGACCGTGCGGACTCGGAAAAAGCAAAGCGAGAGATATCAGTGCATGTATGAAGATGATTCAGGAAGAATTTGACGGAAAGGTACCGGATAATTTTGATGATCTGATGAAGCTTCCGGGAGTTGGACGCAAGAGTGCAAATCTGATTATGGGAGATGTCTATGGAAAACCGGCAATCGTGACAGATACACATTGCATCCGACTGACGAACCGTATGGGACTTGTCAGTGGCGTGAAGGAGCCGAAGAAAGTTGAGATGGAACTTTGGAAGATCATTCCACCGGAAGAGGGCAGCAATTTCTGCCATCGTCTTGTTTATCATGGAAGAGAAGTCTGTACGGCACGCACGCAGCCTTATTGTGATAAATGCTGTCTGGAAGACATTTGCAAGAAAAAGGGATTGAATAAGAAATAGTTTCCAATGATAACGAAGAGGAGAGAAGCAATGAATAAACGTACAGTGGCAATGATTGATGATTTAGCAAAGTCAGATCAGGCGATATCCATTGCAGCATTAGCGGATAAGTATGAGGTTTCACAGAGGACGATTCGAAATGATCTGGTGGCAATTAATGACCTGCTACTCGAAAACAATCTGACAGCACTGGCGCTTAAGAGTGGCGGGATGATTATAAAAGGAGAAGATTTTTCCGAGGTGTTGTCAATAACAGCAGCAAATGATTATTACTCTTACAAGCTGTCAAAAGAGGAACGGAAAATGATTGCAGCCGCCATGCTGGTGAATTCGGTTGGATATATTACACTGTCCACGATCGCGGATAATCTGCTCGTCAGTCGAGCAACGATTATTAATGATCTGGATGAAATTAAGCAGCTGATCAAAGAAGGTAATCTGGAAGTGATTTCACATCCGAACAAAGGACTTCGGGTGGAAGGCAAAGAGAGCGACAAGCGATGGTTACTGTTTAAAATGAGCGCGTTTGAATTCAGTCAGCCAGTAACTAAGGAACAGGGAGGTGCAGTCGCGCTGCCAACAGCAATGACGAGTGTCCAGGCAGGAGACAAGATTACGATTCAGAAGATCATCAATGAGCAGGAGCACCTCCACGAAAATTTTTTGACAGATGATTCATTTTTGAAATTGCAGCGTTATCTTGGAATCATGATCAGCAGGAACATGCAAGGTGAATATATCGAGACACAATCAAGAGTGGAGAACAGCAAATATCCGATTGCACAGGACCTCATGAAATATATTTCTCAGTACTGCCGAATCAAGACAACGGAAGACGAGGTACAATATTTAAGCGTATTGTTAAAAAACAGTCACTATATGAAACATAAGTCTTCGGATCAGGATGCAGTGAGAACACAAATGCTTACGAGGCAGTTTATCCGTGCGATTTCGGATGAGCTTGAGATCAATTTGAATAACGACTATGATTTCTTCGAAAACTTGTCGAACCACTTGGATTCCATGTTTCATTCGGATGTCAGTCAGTTCCCGGATAACCCTGCGCTAAATGAAATTGTGGAAGGTCATCCGGAGATTCAGGAGGCAGTAAAGAATCAATTACCTATTCTGTATCAGCGAAGAGAGCGGGAAATCAATGCGGCAGAAATCGTGTATATCACGATTCATATCTGTGCGGCAATGGAGCGAAAGAAAAACCGTGAGGTAGCATTTCATGTTATTGTAGCATGTCATGCGGGAATCGGAACATCCCAGCTTTTGATGGAACGGTTAAAGAAGCATTTTAACTTTCAGATTGTGGATATCATTTCATCCCATGAAGCATCATACATAAAACCTGATAAAGCAGACTTTATCATTTCCACGGTACCTCTGCAAAACTGCAGGTTGGATTATGTAGTGGTTACGCCCATGCTCAGTGACGAGGATTACATTCGTGTGGGTAATAAAATCGATGCACTGCGCAATAGCAGAAACCTTCCGTCGAGGGTGGAGATAAAAGATATCACCGCGAAGGGTCTGCTGGAAAAAATCAAACCGGTTGTATATAAGCAGGTGCCGGAGCAGGCCCCGATATTGATGAAGGAACTTCGAAGAGAAATTCGGAATTATTTCAATCAGAGCCAGGAGGCGGAGGAGGAAATATTTGCCCCATATCTTCATCATTTATTATCAGAACGCCATATTGAGATTGATGTAGAGTGCTCAGACTGGAAAGATGCGGTGAGAAGGTCAGCACTGGTATTATTGGACAAAGGGTATATTGAAGAACGGTATATAGATGCCATGATTCATAATATAGAAGAAAACGGACCTTATATTGTCCTTTCGCCGGGTTTTGCAGTTCCGCACGATGCGGTGGAGGAAGGCAGTATCAAGGTCGGTATGAGTCTCATCCGATTAAAGACACCGGTTCCGTTTGGGGCGGAAGAGCTTGACCCGGTTGAGTTTGTCTGCTGTTTGAGCGCAGTTGATCACAAGACACATCTGAAAGCGTTCTTTCATCTTGTTAATATGCTTGGAAACAAAGCGTTCCACAAAGAATTACACGATGCAAAAGACAGAGCAGAGATGGCTGCAATTATTGAAAAATACGAATATAGCATTGAAGAGTAGCCGATATGAGGAAAAATAGAATATAATATTCACACAAAAAGTCAATGGTTTAAATATTTTCACATGTGAAGGAAATGGATTCAACTAATATAAAACATTTCCAAAACATTGGAAAGACCTTTGACTTTTTTTTGTGCAATGAGAATGATAAGATGTACTCAAGTAAGAAAGATACGTCGACGAAGTTCAATCTTATAAATAGAAAAGTTTCCGTGAAGGAGCAAAAAGGAGGAAAACATGATTTGGAAAGAATTGAAAGAGCAGCTGATCTTTACGGACCTGGAAGCAAAGACATATGAGGATGTCATGGATCAGGTGGGAGAGGCTTTGATCAAAGAAGGATATTGCAAGGATACCTACAAAGAAGCTCTGAAAGCTAGAGAAGCAGAGTATCCGACCGGTCTTGATATTGATGGACTCGGAGTTGCAATACCACATACGGATGTCAGTCATGTCAACAAGCAGGGAACAGCCATTGCAGTCCTGAAGGACCCGGTCACATTTGTTCAGATGGGATCGGATGATGAAACAACAGAAGTGAGATTGGTTTTTATGTTGGCAGTGAAGGAGCCGAGTACACAGATTGACAAACTGCAGGCAATCCTCGCAATTATTCAGGATAAGGAAACATTAGAAAAATTACTAGAAGTGAAAAATAAAGAAGAAATCATTGAAATTATCAAAGAAAAAGAAGAGGAGAATTAATTATGAAAAAGAAAGTAATCGTAGCATGTGGTGGAGCAGTTGCAACATCAACAATCGCAGCAAATAAAATCGTAGAATTATGTAAGAACAATGGAATCGATGTGGAAATATGTCAGATTCGTATCTCAGAAATTGAATCAAACTTAACAGGAGCAAGTTTGATTTGTACGACATCAAATGTTAAGAGAGATTATGGAATTCCATTGGTAAAAGGAATGCCATTTATCTCAGGCATCGGAGTTGAAAAGACTGAAAAAGCACTCTTGGATGTGTTAAAAGCAGAGTAAACAGTGTTAGTTATCAAAGCAGAGGTAGGAAAATAGGAGGATTTAATTATGTTGAACGCAATAGCGGCGGCAATCAATTATGTAATTGATATGGGAGCCTCGGTTATGCTTCCAATCGTTATCGCAATATTAAGTATTATCATGGGTGTAAAAGTAGGAAAAGCAATCCGTTCCGGTTTGATGATTGGTGTTGGATTCGTAGGTCTTGGATTAATTGTAGACATGATGAATGCACAACTCGGACCGGCAGCACAGGCAATGTCAGAACGGTTTGGTCTTACCTTAAGTGTAGTAGATGTTGGATGGCCGGGAGCGTCACCGATGACATGGGCATCCGGTATCGCAACTGTTGCAATTCCGGTTGCAATCGGAGTTAATATTCTGATGCTGGTATTGAAACTGACAAAAACAGTAAATATTGATGTCTGGAATATCTGGCATATGACGTTTACAGGAGCTATCTGTTATGCAGTTACCGGAAATTTCTGGCTTGGAATTTTAGGGGTTGTCGTTCACGCAGCAATCGCATATAAACTGGGAGATATCTGGGCTCCACTTATGACCGATTATTTCGAGTTAGATGGACTTACGGTTCCTCACGGAACATCCGCATACATGGCACCAATCGCATGTGTAATTGATGCAGTTATGGATAAGATTCCGGGCGTAAAGAAAATCGATATCACAGCAGATACACTGCAGGAAAAGGTTGGAGTATTGGGTGAGCCAATCGTAATCGGAGGGTTACTTGGAGCTATTGTCGGATTTCTCGCAGGATATGGTCCACAGGAGGCACTTCCACTCGGTGTGAAAATGTCAGCAGTTATGGTGCTGATGCCAAAAGTTGTAAAATGTATCATGGAAGGTTTGATGCCTTTATCAGAGAGAGCAAAAGAAATCATGACCAAGAGATTTGGGGATTCCGAGTTCTATATCGGTCTTGATCCTGCTATTCTTTTGGGAGATCCACAGGTTGTGACAGCAGGACTGATCTTTATGCCACTGACACTTTTGATTGCAGTGATTGTACCTGGAAATACCATTCTTCCATTTGGAGATTTAGCTACTATCGGCTTCTTTATTGCTATTGCAGTAGCCGTACATAAGGGAAATTTATTCCGTACATTATTCTCAGGAACCGCAATCATGTATATGACAATTTGGATTGCAAACCAGACTGTCCCATGGGTAACAGCACTTGCTACAACGACCGGATCTACAGATGGAGCCACACTTGTGGGAGCACTTGATCAGGGCGGAAGTCCAATCACATATATCTACACACAGTTATGTACATTGGAAAATATCCCTGGACTGATTGTAATCGCAGCAATTTATGTGATTTGCATGATATTTGCAATCAGATGTTCCAAACAGAGAGCAGCAGCTTTAAGAGCAGCAGAAGAAGCAGAATAAACAAGGAGAAATTAAAATGATGAAAGCCGGAGTTGTACATGCAAAAGAAGATTTAAGATATGAAGAAATTGAGAAACCAGTACCAAAGAAGGGGCAAGTTCTGATCAAAGTAAAATACACAGGAATCTGTGGTTCGGATGTACCACGTGTCAATGGCGATGCATGCCATTTCTTCCCAAATGTATTGGGACATGAATTTTCAGGAACGATTGAAGAAGTAGGAGAAGGCGTGAGTGCTCTTTCCATAGGGGACAGGGTAGCGGGAGTTCCACTGGTACCTTGTATGGAATGCGAAGATTGTCAGAAGGGGAACTATTCCCTCTGCAAGAATTACAGCTTTATCGGTTCTAGAGAGTTTGGAAGTTTTGCAGAATATGTGGTGGTTCCAGAAAAGAACGCAGTGAAATTTGAGGAAGAAGTATCCTTTGAACAGGGGGCATTTTTTGAGCCGGCAACAGTGGCGCTCCATGGTCTGCAGAGAGTAGATTATCAAGGTGGCAAAACAGTTGCGATTCTTGGTGGCGGTACGATTGGATTGTTTGTGATGCAGTGGGCAAAAATATTTGGAGCGGCAAAGGTGGTTGTATTTGATATCGCAGATGAGAGAATAGAGCTTGGAAAACGTCTCGGAGCAACGGATGGAATCAACACACTTCAGGAAGATTTCATGCAACAGGCAATGGATATGACGACAGGGAAAGGGTTTGATTACGTGTATGAGACAGCGGGAAATACCATTACCATGAAGATGGCATTTGAACTGGCTGCAAATAAAGCGCAGGTATGCTTCGTTGGAACGCCGACAAAAGAACTTTCTTTTACGGTAAACGAATGGGAAAATATGAATCGGAAAGAATTCACGCTAACCGGATCATGGATGTCATACAGTGCACCATTTCCAGGACAGGAGTGGGATCTTACCGCTCACTATTTCAAAACAGGTGACTTGAAATTTGATGATTCATTTATTTTTAAGAAAATGCCGCTCAGTCAGATTGCTGACGCGTTTGAAATGTTCAAAACACCGGGCATCGTGAAGGGGAAAGTCCTTATAGACAGCACAAAATAAAGGAGAGAGAAAATGATTACAACAGTTACACTGAATGCATCCATTGACAAGGCCTATTATATTGACGGCAGTGTAGATGAGGGTACGGTGATGCGAGTAAAGACATGTATCAATACGGCCGGTGGAAAGGGTTTAAATGTAGCACGTATCATAAAAATGTGTGGTGAACCGGTGCTTGCAATGGGTTTGACCGGTGGATTTAATGGAGCTTATCTAGAAAGTCTGCTTACAAAAGACGGAATTGATCATCAGTTTACAAAAGTAGAGGGAGAGACAAGAAGCTGTATCAATATCTTGTCAACAGATAATACATCTACTGAATTTCTTGAGCCTGGGTTTGAAGTATTGGAAAAGGATTTTAGTTTGTTTTTAAACTCATTAAAAAATGTCATGGTGAAAAGCAGCGTCATTACATTGTCAGGAAGTATTCCGAAAGGGCTTTGTATAGACAGTTATGCAAAAATCATCTCGCTTCTGAAAGAATATGGAAAACGAGTGATATTGGATACAAGTGGTGCGCTCCTGAAAGAAGGATTAAAGGCACTTCCAACTATGGTAAAACCGAATCAGGAAGAGATAGAAGCTCTTTTGGGAGTGGAAATAGGTTCGAGAGAAGATGTGATTGCCGGAGCGAAAAAGATATATGATATGGGAATTCCATATGTGGCAGTATCACTTGGAAGTGAAGGTGTTCTTCTTGTATGTGCCGATGGTGTGTTCACTGCAACACCACCTGAAATTGAGGCGGTCAATACCGTAGGATGTGGTGATTCTATGGTGGGAGCATTTGCGGTTTCTATGGAACGGGGATATCCGGTAGAAGAAACTTTGAAATATGCAGTTGCAGTGTCAGCCGCCAACGCTTTGTCTGAGAAAACCGGATATTTTGCAGAAGAAGACAGGGATCATATAATCGAAAAAGTAGAAGTGAAAAAAATAGGATAGGAAAAGAGGAAAAATAGATGTCATTAGTTACAACAAAACAAATTATGCTGGATGCTCAGGCAGGTCATTATGCAATCGGAGCTTTTAATGTTGAAAACATGGAAATGGTGCAGGCAGTTGTTGCAGCCGCAGAGGAATTGAAGTCACCGGTCATTATGCAGACGACACCATCAACAGTAAAATACGCAGACCTTGCATATTTTTATGCAAATGCAAAGGTTGCGGCGGAAAAAGCAAGCGTTCCAGTCGTGATGCATTTAGATCACGGTAGTAGTTTTGAACTTGCGATGAGAGCACTTAGAACGGGATATACATCAATTATGATTGATGGTTCTCATGATAGTTTCGAGGATAATATTGCAGTGACAAAAGCTGTTGTGGATGCGTGTCATCCATCCGATGTTCCTGTAGAGGCAGAGCTTGGCAAAGTCGGTGGAAAAGAAGATGATTTAGACGGAGGTGAGGGCGGCGGATATACGGTTCCTTTTGAAGCAGTTGAATTTGTAGAAAAGACAGGAATCGATTCTCTTGCAGTGGCAATCGGAACAGCACATGGTGTGTACAAAGGAACGCCAAATCTGGATGTGGATCGTCTCAGTGAAATCCGAGAGGTTGTATCAATTCCACTTGTACTTCACGGCACCTCAGGTGTACCAGATGAAGCTGTAAAAGAGTGTATCAGCAGAGGAATCTGCAAAGTAAATTATGCAACAGATCTTCGTATCGCATTTTCAAAGGGCGTGACGGAAGTGCTGAAAGAAAATCCGGATACGATTGATCCGAAGAAATACAATGCACGTGGGAGAGAATACGTAAAAGAATATGTAATGAATAAAATGAAAGTGTGCGGAAGCGTTGGTAAAGCATAACATAGGAGTAACAGATGAAAAAATTCATGATATTTGACATAGATGGAACCTTGAATCAGACTGATCTTTACGCAGTGGAAGCATACCAGAAAGCGATGAGAAAGCGTGGAAGGAATATAGCGCGAAGTGAGGTGATTGCATGCATTGGACTCAGTCCATCGATGATTATTGAGCGTTTATTTGGAAGTCTTACAGAGGAAGAGGTAAAAGAATGGCGCAAGGATATTAAGAATTTTGAGTTTGATTTAATGAGGGATCATGCATCATCATTTGAAGGTATGAAAGAGACACTGTTTCAATTAAAAGAAAAAGGTATTGGACTTGCTATATGTTCGAATGCGTTTCCTGACCATATCGAGCATGTACTTGATGCGATTGGTCTAAATAATTATTTTGATGAAATAGGTTCCCTGAAGATGGGTAATAGCAAAAGTGAAGTGCTTGCTGATTTATTGAGAAAACTTTATCCGGTAAAAGCTATTATGGTTGGAGATCGTAAGTTTGATATTCAGGCAGCAGCTGATAATCAGATTCCGATGATTGGATGTGCATATGGATATGCACCAGATGAAATCAAGGAAGCAACGGTTGTGATTCAAAATCCAATCGAAATATTAGATGTCGTAGATAAATTATTTGAAAAGGAGTAGAATAGAAAATATGTAATGAAAATTGGAGGGAATGTGATGAATCACATATTATCAAATGAACATTTGGAAGTGAAACTTACAGAGCTTGGAGGAACACTTAGTTCAATCAAGGATAAGAATGGAATTGAGTATCTCTGGCAGGGTGATGCAGCATACTGGAGTGGAACTGCACCTGTACTCTTTCCGATCTGTGGAAGCATTCGGAATGACAAGGCTGAGAGCAGGCAAGGTATGCAGATGGCAATGCCAAGACATGGAATTGTGAGGAAATCGGAGTTTATATTTGAAGGAATAAGAGATGACGCAATTTGCTTTTCTATTACAAGTAATGAAGAGACATTAAAAAAATTTCCCTATGAGTTCAAATTGACAACAAGATATGGGTTAGCTGGGAAATCAGTAAATATTACATATGAAGTGGAGAATACGGGGGACAAGGATATGCCGTTCTTTATAGGTGGACATCCTGGATTTAACTGTCCACTTGTAGAGGACGAAGATTACAACGACTGCTATGTAGAGTTTGAGAAAGAAGAGACATGCACGGTTCCAATACCTGTAACAGAAACGGGATTGATCGATATGGAGCATAGAACAGCTTGTTTAGATCATGCAAAGACGATGAATTTGAAACATGAATTATTCCGTAAAGATGCAGTGATCTTCGATGAATTACAATCTAGAAAGATTAAATTATTATCGAAGAAAAGCAAGACAGGAGTGGAACTTTCTTTTGATGATTTTCCGTATATTATTCTCTGGTCATCAGCAAATGATGGTCCATTTGTGGCAATAGAGCCATGGGTTGGCTTATCGACCTGCAGTGATGAGAGCGATGTATTTGAAGAGAAGAGAAATGTGCAGGTCGTGAAACCTGGCGAGAAGAAGGCGTATACCTTTACGATTACAGTATTGTGATAAAATCAGAACTTATGAAAAAGATCATTCAAAAATCACGAGAAAAGTAAGCTGGATAACTTATATGAATAGGAAACGTAAATAGCCAGATAGATGTTAGACATCTATCTGGCTATTTACGTTTCCAAGTTTTTTAAATTCAGGTACAGCAGACAAGGCAGAGTAGAGTAACAGTGAGATGACAAGACCGCCGCAGCCCTGAATCAGGTTGGGAATCAGACTGGCAATGGCTCCGCTGCCATAGATGACGAACTCAAAAGCAAGATAGCCCCCGCCGACAAGTGCAATATCGAAGATGCCGCCGATTACAACTCCGACATATTTTTTCCAAAGCTGATTATCTCGGGCAATTTTGCGGTAGACAATTGCTGATAATAGAGCAATGAGTCCTTTGATCAGTAATGTGGCTGGTGCGTATAACAGATATCCACCGAAAAGATCGGATAGGGCGGAACCTACGCCCGCAGCAAAAAATCCATAAGCGGGACCAAGATAGATTCCGGATAAAATCACGAGTGCGTCTCCGGGATGGATATAACCACTGGTACCGGGGGTCGGGATGCGGATGCTCATAGTAGCGGCACAGGTAAGTGCCGTGAAAAGAGCGGTTAAAATAAGTTTTTTCAAATGTGTGTCTTTCATAATGTCATTCCTCCAAAGTTTTATGTTACAGAAACTATACAAGAAAAATGGCATTGTGAAAATGACCAGTTTTAATAAAAATGACCATACCACTTACCGCATTTGCTTTGGAGTGATTCCGTATCTTTTTTTGAATAATCGGTTAAAGTAAGACAAATTATTGAAGCCGACATGATTTGCAATCTCTAAAATGGACAACGGGGTTGAAGTCAGCATTCTTGCAGCAATGGTAAGGCGATAGTTATTCAGATAACTTATAAAGCTTTCTTTCATCTGAAGTTTAAAGAATTTCATAAAATGCGAATCGCTGTAGTAACACAGTTTGGCCATCTGGGAAAGTGTAATGGGCTCGTTGTAATGTTCTGCTACATACTTCACTACGATTTTAATTTTATCCAGTTTTTTTGTCTCCGAATGATGTGAAGTGTTTTTATTCAAATTAGAAATAATGATAAAAAAGAGCTGGAATAAGCGACTCTTGACTGCAAGCTGATAGCCGGTTGGCCGTGATGAACATATTTGATCAATTGAGCGAATGACATCTCGAATCTCTTCATAGTATGACAGAGAGGAATGGATGTAACAGTCAGTGTGTATAGTTTCACGAAAGAGCGGCATAAGAAATGCATTTGCACAAAGATCATCGTTGGGGGCAAGCAGTAACTCTTTGCGAAACAGGATATTTTCGTATTCCATGTGGTGTCCGACGGCCTCTTCGATGGAATGCAGTTTGCCAGGCAGTACGAAGACGATATCGCCTGCATAGACCGGATATTCCACCAGATCGACATGGACGAATCCCTGCCCCTTTTTTATAATAATCAATTCAATCTCATCGTGCCAATGTATGGGGACGCAGGAAAAATCTAGAGGAATTGTACATAAATATGTATTGTAGGGAAAACTAGCATCTGTATGGACTTTATCTTCCAGCAGTTGCTGGTATTCGTTTATGTTCATGTGCACCTCCAATCAGACAAAGACTGGCTCCAACGTCTGATTTCTATTTTGATAGTATTGTACTATAAATAAAGACTATTATGCAAGCAATACTAAAAAAATGATTGTATAATGCATATTATGAAATGTTAAAAAGACACGATCGTGTTATAGGTATCTAGAAAAAATCAGACGAAGAAAGGAATCACACAGTATGAATTTAGAAGCAAGATTAAATGAAATGTTGGGAAAAAGCATTGCAGACAGTACAGATAGAGAAGTATATGAGGTATTATTGAAATTGACACAGTCGGAGGCAGTGAATCGTCAGAGAGAAGAAGGAAAGAAGAAAATCTATTATATTTCCGCAGAATTTTTGATAGGAAAATTATTATCCAATAACATGATTAACCTTGGAATCTATGAGGAGGCAAGAAATCTACTTGCTGCAAACGGGAAAGATATCTGCCGGATTGAGGAGATTGAAGTAGAGCCGTCACTTGGAAATGGGGGGCTTGGAAGACTTGCATCGTGCTTTTTGGACTCGATTGCAACATTGAATATGACTGGGGCAGGAATTGGATTAAACTATCATCTTGGATTATTCAAGCAGGAATTTGCAGACAATAAGCAGAAAGAGATGGTAAATCCATGGATTGAAACCCCAAGCTGGTTGATTAAGACAGAGAAAACATATCCTGTAAAATTTAAGGATTTCAGTCTGAATTCCAGAATGTATGAGCTTGCAATTACAGGATATGAAGGAAGAACCAACAAACTGGAATTATTCGATATTGACTCAGTAGATGAAAGTATGGTGCATGACGGGATTACATTCGATAAAGAGGATATCGCAAAAAATCTGACCCTGTTTCTATATCCTGATGACAGTGATGAGAAGGGAAGAATGCTGCGTATTTATCAGCAATATTTCATGGTCAGTAACGCTGCACAGCTCATCCTTGAAGAATGTGAGAATAAAGGCAGTAATCTTTATGACCTCAATGAATATGCAGTGATTCAGATTAATGATACACATCCAAGCATGGTAATTCCTGAATTGATTCGTCTTCTTACATTAAGGGGTCTGCAAATGGATCAGGCAGTTGAAGTTGTATCGAAGACCTGCGCTTACACGAACCACACGATTCTGGCAGAAGCACTTGAAAAATGGCCAATGCATTATTTAAAAGAGGTTGTTCCACAGCTTGTTCCAATTATTGAAGTGTTAGATGATAAAGTACGAAGGAAATTTGATGATGAGAGTGTAACAATTATTGATCGCAATGATATTGTGCATATGGCACATATGGATATCCACTATGGATTTAGTGTAAATGGTGTTGCAGCACTTCATACCGAGATTTTGAAGGAGACAGAACTTAACAACTTTTATAAAATTTATCCGGAGAAATTCAATAACAAGACGAACGGCATCACATTTAGAAGATGGCTGCTTCAGTGTAATCCAATTCTTGCAAATCAAATTACAGAGTGGATTGGTCCTGGCTACAAGAAAAATGCTATGGAACTTGAGAAGCTGGGAAATCTTGTGAATAACGAGGACGTACTTGAGAAACTCCTTGCAATCAAGCAGCGGAATAAAGCAGAACTTGTCGCATATCTGAAGGAGACACAGAACATCGATTTGAATGAAAATGCGATCTTTGATATTCAGGTAAAAAGGCTTCATGAATATAAAAGACAGCAAATGAATGTATTGTATGCTATCTGTAAATATCAGGAAATCAAAGCCGGGAAAATACCAGAGACTCCAATCACAATCATCTTTGGAGCTAAGGCTGCACCGGCATATATTATTGCCAAGGAGATTATACACGCGATTCTCTGCCTGCAGGAAATTATTCACAATGATCCACAGGTCAGTCCATATCTGCAAGTAGTCATGGTGGAAAACTACAATGTAACATTAGCAGAAAAATTAATACCGGCATGCGATATTTCCGAACAGATTTCGTTGGCGTCGAAAGAAGCAAGCGGAACAGGTAATATGAAATTCATGTTAAACGGAGCGGTCACATTAGGAACGGATGATGGTGCCAATGTTGAGATTCATCAGCTTGTCGGAGATGAGAACATTTACGTGTTCGGTGCATCCAGTGAAGAGGTTATTGTACATTATCAAAAGGCAGATTATGTATCAAGAGATTTCTATGAGAGAGATGCAATTCTTCGTAAAGCAGTTGATTTTCTGACCGGTGAGGAGATGAAAAAGGTTGGGGATGAGGTATGCCTAAACCATGTGAAGGAAGAGCTCTTAAATAAAGACTGGTTTATGACATTCCTTGATTTTGAGGATTATCGGATGAAAAAGGAACAGGCCTTGAATGATTATGCAGATCGTAAAGGCTGGGCGAAGAAAATGTTGTGTAATATCAGTAAGGCAGGATATTTCTCATCAGACAGAACCATTGAGGAATATAACCGTGATATTTGGAAATTGTGATTTAGTGTAGAGTTGGAGTCCGTGATTTTGGGTGTGTGTTGCGTTTGCGTGCTGTAATTGGGCGCTAAGAGTTGCTAGAAAAATAAGAGATGATAGATTGAGTACCGTGATGATACGAGCAAGAATCTGATGATTCTTACTCTATGCATCACTGAGCTCATGTATTTGAAATACATGAGTCCCCCTCAATCTATCATCTCTTATTTTTCAAACAACTCTAAAGCTTCAATGAATGCCCTAATCCACAACACACCTCCAAAATTCACTTACTTCAACTTGCACCAAACGCCCTCGTCGCACCAGTACACTGCTGGAGGCATCAGCCGGCTCTCAGCGAATGTCTTCTACTGAATTAAATCGCAATATTGCTTGCCAAGCAATGACGATTAGAAGTACAATAAACATATAGATGGACTTGGAACAGGAGGCGTTATGAAGGTATTAATTGTCGATGATGAGAAGATAGAGCGAAATGGAATTAAGTTTCTACTGGGTAATCGAAAAGAAGAGCTTGAGATATATGAGGCGTCGAATGGCAGAGAAGCACTTGAGTTATTGAAGAAGGACCGCATGGATATTCTCTTCACGGATATCAAGATGCCGTTTATGACAGGTACGGAACTGGTGGAAAAAGCGCGAGACGTGCAGCCGGATATCGAGATGGTGATTTTTAGTGGCTATGGCGAGTTTGAGTATGCAAAGCAGGCCTTGAAATTCGGCGTAGAGAATTATGTGTTAAAGCCTGTGGATCCGATAGAGTTCCAGAGCACGTTTGATAAACTGATTGAAAAGATTCAGGCACGCGAAGAGATAAGGCAGGAATCGCAGGAGACGCAGGAGAATCTGGAGAGTTATTTTCTTGGAAAATATCTGTATCAGGGATCATCGGAATTGCTTGACAAGATCAGTGAACGTGTGGATATAAAGGAATGGGAAAAAGTCAATACCATGTTTCTGATTGAAAGTGACGATAATTTTTTTGAAGAGCAGGAGGATGGGGTAGAGGAAAAATTGCAGGTTGAGATAAAACAAAAGATGAGTTTTTTAAATGTGGGTCCGGAGAGAGAACTCTGTCTGCTGAAAAGTGAATGTGACATTCCCGCATTTGCAGAACATCTTTGTGAAGTGATGCGTCAAGTTTGGGGAGACAAGTTTTATATTGCGGTAAGCAGCAGACTGAAATCGTTAGAGGACATGCCTGGAGCGTTTAGAAAATTAGATAATCTGATGGAGAACAAGTTCTACCGTAAGAAGACCCGTGTTTTTTTCCCACAGGAAAAGCCTGAGGAGGTATCAGCAGAACAATTTATGAATGATTTGATTGGATATATGATGGAAGATATTCATCTGAATGATATGATTCATCTGGAGGAGCATTTTCAAAAGCTGAAGAAAAGCGCAGAGGGATTTCAAAAATACTCACAAATCTACACGAAGTTTCTTTTTGCAAATCTTGTAAAAGAACTCTATTCAAAGCAGCATATCGAGGGACGTTCACTGGAAGAATCTATTCAGAAGATATACGAGCTGCAGTCGATGGATGAGGTACTAAAAGAGATAGAAAAAATGATTGAGCAATTTGAACAGCGTTTGTCGGATTCGAAAGAGAATGTGCGTGATGAAGTGGAACGGGCCAAAAGTTACATATACGCACATTACAGTGAGGATATCAGTGTGGAAATACTTGCGGAGCAGGTGTATCTTTCGCCGGGATATTTCAGCTATATTTTCAAAAAGGAGACAGGTCAGAATCTTAGTCGTTTCGTAAAGGAGTATCGTATTGCACAGGCGAAGAAACGTCTGGCAGAGACGAATATGAAGATTGTGCAGATCTGTCAGGAAACAGGATTTTCCAATGTATCCTATTTTATAAAAAGCTTTCGGGAGTATTACGGATGTACACCGGAGCAGTTTCGAAAGGGCGAGCCGGAGGATGAAAAAGATAGTTCAGAAGTTTAATTCTCTTAAGATTCGTACGAAGCTGATGATTCTGCTTGGAATTGTTGGCTTTGTTCCGATTGCTCTTTTGGGGACAATGCTGTCGATTAACGCTCACAATACAGTTGTGGAAAATAGAAAGACAGATATGAAGAATTCGCTGCAGCAAGCGACATCCAGCGTGATTTCACAGGTTGCAGTTTGCGAGCAGATGATAGATTATTTTGTCTATGACCAGAATGTGATTAACTTTGTGGAATGTGATCCAAACGAAAAGGCAACACGGTATGGTTTTTATCAGGAGGTCTGTAATACCATGAATGCGCTGGAATACCAGAATTTGGTGATGCGTCAGATTACGATCTATTCGGAAAACATATCACAGTCGTTTGGGGAAGAGACGCAGCCGCTAAGTGAGCTTGCAAAACAGCCATGGTATTCAACGGTAGAAGATTCAAAAAGCGAGACTTTTACATGGATCTATGATGCGGATTCCTTATGTATGCTTGCGATTCGTAAGATGCCAAATTACAAAGATATTAAGAGTTATGTTGTTGTAAAATGTAATATACAATCGTTGCTGCAGAGCTTTGATCAGCTCGCAGTCGAAAGCTATGGAGTCACTGTGACAGGAACGGAGGAAGTTTGGAATTATTATGAAGACAAGAGTCTAACTTATTCTAAAAACGCGGTAGACTCTTATATTTGTGTGACAGAGAAGATTCAGTCACTGGGTTTACAAGCAGTTTATTATACACCAAAGTCTTCGATTGCGACGATTTCATGGAAGAATACATTGGATATTCTGATTCGAATTATAGTATGCATCATTGGAATTTTATTTTTAGGACGACTATTTTCCAACTATATTTCCAAACCAATTGAACTCTTGACGAAAGACATTCAAAATGTCGACAGTGATAATATGAAAGTCGGAATTACTTCCACACGAGAGGATGAAATCGGTAGTCTGATCCGAAGCTATAATCACATGATGAAACGAATTCAGGAGCTGATTCAGGAAAACTATCAGACAAAGATTTCACAGAAAGAATTTGAGATGAAGGCATTGCAGGCTCAGATTAATCCACATTTCCTCTACAATTCATTATCTATTATCAATTGGAAGGCAATTGAGGCTGACGAGAAAGAAATTAGCAGAATCACCCTGACGCTGTCAAGTTTCTATCGTACAACATTGAACAGGGGAAAGACGATGAATACGATCCGAAATGCAGTTGAGAATATTCAGTCGTATCTGGCAATTCAACTCTGCATACATGATAATAATTTTGTCGTACACTACGACATCGATGAGAATACATATGAGTATTATATTCCAGCACTTATTTTCCAGCCATTTGTAGAAAATGCACTGGAACATGGGCTGGATATCAAGGAAGATCCGGATCATCAGATGTGGATTATGATTAAGCAGGATGAGAAGGATGTCTTAATTGATATTTCTGATAACGGTGCGGGAATGAGTGAGCAAGAGGCGGCACAGATTCTGAATTATGATGCCAAAGGATATGGCGTAAAAAATGTAAATGACCGCCTCCGCCTTCATTACGGTGAGACATATCATATTGAGGTTGAAAGCGTACCGAATGTGAAGACAACGATTCATATCCGGATCCCAAAATCTGGAAAGGGGGATCAAGGCATATGAAAAACAGACATACAAGAAACGCAAAATTCTGGCGTGTGACTGCGGTACTCCTTGTTATCTGTGCATTTGCGGGGGGTGTATATCTACAGAAAATCAATGAACAGAGGGAGAAACAGGAATCTTTATCTCAGAATCGATTGTGGGAAAAAGCTGCGACCTCTCCGATGACGGCATACCCGGAAGAAGTGCTGTATACACTGGGAAAGATGACTGGTGATAATAACTCCAACATGCCAGAAAAAGACACGTATGAGAACAATGCTTATACCCGCTATTTGAAGAAAAAACTGAATATCCAGAATCAGGATGTTTTGGAAGTGACAGAAGATGACAACTATGATCTTATGATTCGACGCATGGTCATGGAAGGAAATATGCCGGATTTAATGGTTGTTAATGACTATGATTATCTGATGAAACTCATTGAAAATGATATGGTAGAAGATCTCACAGATGCTTACGAGAATTGTGCAACGCCGCTTATCAAAAGTATTTATGAAAGTTATGGAGAGGGGCTCCTTGATTCCGTTACCTATGACGGTGAAATGAAAGCAATTTCGTCGACACAGGTTTATCCCGGTTGCAGTTTGTTATGGCTGAGAGATGACTGGAGAAAAGAATTAGGACTTGCAGTTCCGCAGACGATTGAGGACGTAGAACAGATTCTGCTTGCATTTAAGGAAAATGAATTTGATGGGCAGAAAAATGTCGGTATCGTAAGTACAGCAGGGTTAGTGGGGCAGGAAAATTCCAACTATTCTATGGATCCTGTGTTTGAAGCATTTGGTGCATATCCGCAGGTTTGGCTGAAGGATACGAGTGGCAACTGGCAGTATGGCTCTACGAGCAGTCAGACAAAGGATGCACTGGAATATTTGAACCGATGGTATCAAGAAGGAATTCTTGATGAGGATTATATGATGCGAACGCCAACCGAGATTGGAAATCTGATTCAGAATAATCAATGCGGAGCTTTTTTTGGATGGTGGTGGGCTCCGAATAATCCACTTAAAGATGCGAAGGCTGCGAATCCTGATGCGGAGTGGGTTCCTTATCTGCTCACAGACGGCAATGGAACCGTGAATTCCTATATTCCGTATCAGAGAACGAAATATGTGGTTGTCAGAAAAGGATATGAGCATCCGGAACTTGCAGTGAAGATAACCTCTGCATTATTCGATTACGCAAGGTACAAGGATTCTACAAACGAGATTGAAGATTATGCAACCGGTGTTGACATCACAGCAAGACCGCTCGTTATTAATTGTGATTACAGTAATGCAGTATTTTTGACAACCAATCACTTAATTTCTGTATTAGAAGGAACACAGGTGAGCAGTCGGTTAAATGGCCTGGAACGCGCATATCTGACGCAGTGTCAAAGCTATTTAGCCGGAGAAAAGACTGCGGAGACATGGGCGGCATATACTTCGCGAATTCAGGCAGTAGGGTTGATCGAAAAAGGAAATGTTAATTATATTAATGAAGAGTATGTACAGGAAACACAGGGGATTCAGTCGCGTAAGCTTCAGGATATGGAAGTGCTGGCATTCATGAAGATTGTGACAGGGGAAGAACCTATTTCTTACTTTGACACGTTTGTGGAAGAGTGGAAATTAAATGGTGGTGAGGAACTAATAGAAAAATAATAGAAGGACAGAAAAGCAGGACGAAGTATCTATCACTTCGTCCTGCTTTCATGATTAATGGAAACCTATTCTTCGTCTTCATCTCCATCAGGAAGTGAATCTGCAATTCTCAAATAAAGATCATCATCTTCAATATATTCCAAATTCAGCTCATCGCCATCTTTGGTATAACCATAGATATATTGTTCAAATCCGATAGCGTCATCTACCAGATCAGCAATAATTACATAATCTTTTCCTTCAAATTCGATATATTCCAGAATAGCAAATTCTTGCGTGGTTCCGTCCTCCATTTCCAATGAAATTGATTCAACTTCGATTATATCATCTTCAAAATTTGTCATGTTGTACGTACTCCTCTTATTTGTTTGATTGGTATTGTTTCGCTTTAAATTTAACATGACAATCAGGCATATGCAAGTGAAAAGTAGAAGCATTTCAAAAAACACTTGACAATTTAAACTGTATACGATATTATTACAAATATAAAATGTAACTAAAAAAATTACAGAAAGGAGAGAAAGAGAGTGGACGGTATATTTAATATTGGTGTTCATGCGCTGGTATACCTGAATCATAAAAACTGCAATTTATCGAGCGAAGAGCTGGCTGGGAATATCTGTACGAATGCTGCGCGGGTTAGAAAAGTTATGTCAAAGTTAAAAAAGTCAGGCTTAGTTGAGACGAAGGAAGGCATCGCCGGAGGATATCGTTTCAGTAAAGAGGCGAAGGAGGTTTCACTGGCGAAGGTGGCAGAGGCACTTGATGTGCGGTTCGTGGGCGCATCATGGCACAGCGGGGATATGGATATGGAGTGTCTGGTAGCCTCCGGTATGTCTGAGATTATGGATGGCATTTATCAGGAGCTGGACGAGCAGTGTAGGAAAAAACTAGAATCGATTACGATTCAAGATATTGACAATCAGATATTTGGAGGAAAATAATATGAAAAAATATGATCACATTATGATAGGATTTGGAAAAGGAAGTAAGACACTGGCAGGTGCCCTTGCATCAAAAGGTGAGAAAGTTGCAATTGTTGAAAAATCGGAAAAAATGTTTGGTGGTACCTGCATCAATGTAGCCTGCATTCCTACGAAATTCTTAGAAAATCAGGCGCGCATTTCAAAGCAATTTGGTGGAAGTCAGAAGGACAAAGCGAGTCGTTATAAAAAAGCAATACAGGACAAAAGAGAACTCACCGCAAGACTGCGGGAAAAGAATTATCAAAAGGGTATTTCCCAGGGTGTAGATGTCGTTGTAGGGGAGGCTGCATTTGTGGATGATCATCAGATTCAGGTTACAAATCAGCAGGAGTCATTTGCTCTATACGGAGAACATATTTATATCAATACGGGCGCAGCACCATTTATCCCGGAGATAGAGGGTTTGAAGGCGAGCAAATATGTCTATACAAGTGAAACAATGATGGAGCTGGAAGAACTTCCAAAGGAACTTGTAATTATTGGTGGCGGATATATTGGTTTAGAGTTTGCTTCGTACTATATAAATTTTGGTTCTAAAGTGACGGTCATTCAGGATGGAAATCGTTTTATTCCAAGAGAGGATGAAGAAATCGCACAGGTTGTGTATCAGAGTATGACAGACAGGGGAGTTGAAATTCTCTTTGAGACACAGATTTTATCCATTACAGATGAGGCTGACAGGGCAATCGTGACCATCAAAAATGCGCAGGGCGAAAAGAATCTGAATGCAGAAGCAGTTCTTGTTGCAACGGGAAGAAGACCAAATATAAAGAACCTGAAACTTGAAAATGCAGGTGTAGAGGTAACAGAGCGCGGTGCTGTCTCAGTAAATGAATATCTACAGACTTCTGTGCCTCACATATGGGCAATGGGAGATGTGGTCGGAGGACTTCAGTTTACTTATATTTCTTTGGATGATAGCCGTATCGTGAAATCACAGCTTATCGGTGATGGAAACAGAAGCACGAAAAACAGGGGCGAAGTACCTTACACGGTATTTCTTGATCCACCGCTTTCCCGTGTGGGGCTGACTGAACAACAGGCTTTGGATAAAGGCTATGCAATCAAGAAGGCAAAGCTTCCGGTTATGGCAATTCCAAAAGCGCAGGTACTGCAAAAGCCAGAGGGAATGATGAAAGTGATTGTTCAGCAGGATACGGATCTGATTCTGGGTGCACACTTATTTGCAGTAGAATCATATGAACTTATTAACTTAATCAAGCTGGCAATGGATCAAAAGATTCCATATCAGGTGCTGCGGGATTCCATCTATACGCATCCGACGATGAGTGAGTCTTTCAACGATCTGCTTGGCATGATACCATGATCATTTGGAGGTAGAAAATGAACTTACAATTCGATACGAGCATTCCTTTGCTCACTGTGTTTTTACAGGGAGTCCTGAGCTTCCTTTCACCCTGTGTACTGCCACTTGTTCCTGTTTATCTAGGATATCTGGCGGGCGGAGGGCGCACAGACTCAGAAGGTAAAATTGTGTATCCAAGGGGAAAAACCTTTCTAAACAGTTTATTTTTCGTACTTGGAATTAGTTTTACATTTTTCCTGTTAGGGTTTGGTTTTACGGCTTTGGGACAGTTCTTTCAGGGCAACAGGCTTTTGTTTGCACGAATCAGCGGCGTGATTATGATTTTGTTCGGGCTATATCAGATGGGAGCATTTGGACAGTCCATGGCACTGGAACGCGAGCATAGACTACATTTTTCTCTCGATAAATGGACGATGGGGCCGGCAGTCGCATTTCTACTCGGATTTACATTTAGCTTTGCATGGACACCATGTGTGGGTCCGATTTTGGGCAGTGTGGTTCTTATGGCAGGAACTTCCGGCACGATGATAAAGGCAGCAGGGCTGATTGCAGTCTACGTTCTTGGATTTGGAATTCCGTTCTTGCTAGTTGGAATCTTTACTGGAAGTATTCTTAGCTTTTTCCAAAAAAGACGTGGTATGTTAAAGTACACGGTAAAAATCGCAGCACTTTTGATGATTTTTATGGGGGTAATGACCTTCTCGGGAATGTTCAATAATATAACAGGCTATGTATCTACCAAAACAGAGCAGAGTGTGAAAACGGAAAAAGAACCAAAGCAAGAAAGTGAATCTGATCAAAACAAGACAGAACAAGAGGATTCAAAACAGACCAGCAAGGTAGTTCCCGTACCAGAATTCACACTCACTGATCAAAACGGAGTTGCACATTCTATCTCAGACTACAAAGGAAAGGTGGTATTTTTAAATTTCTGGGCGACATGGTGCCCGCCGTGTAGAGCAGAGATGCCAGATATACAGGCTTTGTATGAATCTTATGGAAAGAATGAAGAGGATGTTGTGATTCTTGGTGTTGCGGCACCGAAGTATGGTCAGGAAGGAAGTCAGGAAAGTATTCAGAGTTTCCTGAATGAAAATGAATATTCTTATCCGGTTCTTATGGATGAAGGGGGCGGGACATTTCAGAAATTTGGAATCAGCTCCTTCCCAACTACTTACATGATCGATGTAGATGGAAATATCTATGGACAGGTAAGAGGTGCAATTCCAGCGGATACAATGAAAAATATTGTAAAGCAGACGATGGATGCAAACAAATAAATGAGTATTAAAAAACAAATTCCAGAACATGAATCTTGAAAAAAGAACATGTTTCCGGAATTTGTTTTATTTTTTATGTGCATAATCTTTCTTATAATGAATTTATCAGGAACGAAGAAAATGTAAGAAGCGTTCAAGAAAAGAGAGGAAGAGATTATGAAAATGAAAAAAGTTTTATCGGTAGCATTGGCAGCAGCTATGGTAGCCGGACTGGCAGTTGGTTGTGGCAGCTCAAAGTCTGCAGAATCAGATGAAGGTTCTGTTTATTATCTGAACTTTAAACCGGAGGTTGCAGAGGTCTGGGAAGACATTGCAAAAAAATACACGGAGGAGACAGGCGTTGAAGTAAAAGTCAAGACAGCGGCATCCAACCAGTATGAGCAGACACTAAAGTCAGAAATTGCAAAATCAGATGCACCTACGTTATTCCAGATAAATGGACCGACAGGCTACAATGCATGGAAAGATTATTGCGCAGACCTTTCCGATTCAGACCTATATGATATGCTGTTAGATCAGGACCTTGCAATCAAAGATGGCGATGGTGTTTATGGTATTCCTTATTTGGAGGAGGGATATGGTATCATTTACAATCAGGCAATCATGGATAAATACTTCGCACTCAGTGGAGCAAAAGCAGCATCTATGGAAGATATTAACAGCTTTGACAAACTGAAAGAAGTTTCAGAAGATATGCAGGCCAGAAAAGATGAACTTGGAATTGAAGGAGTATTTGCTTCTACATCATTTGCACCGGGTGAGGACTGGAGATGGCAGACTCATTTAATGAACCTTCCAATTCACTATGAATATGAAGATGCGGGCGTTACAGATGAAGATGAAATTACATTTAAATACAGCGATAATTTCAAGAACACATTTGATTTATATTTGAACAATTCTTGCACAGAGCCTTCTATGGTGGGTTCAAAATCAGTTGATGATTCTATGGCAGAATTCGCATTAGGAAAAGCTGCAATGGTTCAGAACGGCAATTGGGCATGGGGACAGATTAGTCAGGTTGAAGGAAATGTGGTAACAGAAGATAATATCAAGTTCCTTCCAATTTACACTGGAATGGATGGAGATGAATCTCAGGGAATTTGTATTGGTACAGAGAACTATTTTTCAGTAAACAGTGAAGCATCAGAAGAAGACCAAAAAGCATCACTTGACTTTGTGAAATGGGTATTCAGTTCAGATGAGGGAAAGAAAATGGTGACAAATGACCTTGGTTTTATCACACCGTTTAATACGTTCTTAGAAGAGGAATCACCGGCAGATCCATTAGCAAAAGAAGTAATCAGATATATGAGTGACACAGACCTGACTTCTGTATCATGGGATTTCCAGACCTTCCCAAGTCAAACATTCAAAGATAACTATGGAGCAGCACTTCTTCAGTATGCAACGGGAAGTGAAGAGTGGGATCAGGTGGTAAAAGATACAGTTGCAGATTGGAAAACAGAGAAAGAGGCAACTGCAGAATAATCAAATTGGATTTAGTCACAAACAATGAAGCAGGAGGGTGAGGCAGAAGATTCATAATGCCCCACCTTTTTTAGAAAGAGGCGTGTCAGTGACGATATAGCTTCTATATAAGAAAAGGAAGGTCTACAAATGGAGAAAGCATATAAAAAATATTTCTGGCTCTTTGTTCTTCCGACATTGATTGCATTTACATTATTTTTTGTTATTCCATTTATCATGGGAATCGTTTTGTCATTCTGTAAATTTACAACAGTAACAAATGCACATTTTGTCGGACTTACAAATTATATCAAAGCATTTTCGAATAAAGATTTCCTGAATGCACTCTGGTTCACAACAAAATTCACGGTTGTTTCCGTCATTACAGTGAATGTATTTGCATTTATTCTTGCATATGCACTGACAAGAGGCGTCAAAGGAACGAATCTATTCCGCACTACATTTTTTATGCCGAATTTAATTGGCGGAATTGTACTTGGTTATATCTGGCAGCTGATTATCAACGGTGTTCTTGCTAAATTCGGTGTCACGATTACGGCGGATCCGAAATATGGATTCTGGGGAATGGTGGTGCTGATGAACTGGCAGCTTATTGGATATATGATGATTATCTATATTGCAGGCATTCAGAATATACCAACCGAACTGGTAGAAGCAGCTAAAATTGATGGGGCAGGCAAAATGCAGGCATTGTTTAAAGTTACAATACCGATGGTGATGTCATCTATTACGATTTGTCTGTTCCTTACATTGACGAATTCATTTAAACTGTTTGATCAAAACTACGCACTGACAGCCGGAGGCCCGGCGAAGAAGACATCGATGCTTGCATTAGATATCTATAACACCTTTTATGGGCGAAATGGATGGGAAGGTGTTGGTCAGGCGAAAGCAGTTATTTTCTTCATATTAGTAGGCATTCTGGCACTGACACAGCTTTATTTTACAAGACGGAAGGAGGTCGAGAGCTAATGAAAGCAAAAAAGAAAAATGAAGAGCCGATGACAATGGAAGTCTCAAAAGGGACGGGAGCTGTTATGACAGCCGTTCTTTCGGTGGCTGCAATTGCATTCGTTGTCCCGATTTTGTTAGTCTTAATGAACTCGTTTAAAAATAAATTGTATATCAGTGATGCACCATTTGCGTTTCCGACAGCGGAGACTTTTGCAGGACTTGGTAATTATATTAATGGCATTGGAAGAACGGGACTGATTACAGCGGCAGGTCGTTCTGCATTTATTACAGTGTTTTCTGTGATTGCAATTGTTCTTTTGACATCTATGACTGCGTGGTGGATTACCAGAGTACACAGTAAGATTTCCGGTGTGTTATATTATTTATTTGTATTTGCGATGATTGTGCCATTTCAGATGGTGATGTTTACATTATCGAAGGTAACAGATATGCTGGGACTCGGAAATATGTTTGGTATTATTTTTGTATATGTTGGCTTTGGTGCCGGACTTTCGGTCTTTATGTTTGCTGGATTTATCAAGGCAATTCCAATTTCTTTGGAGGAGGCTGCGATGCTGGATGGTTGCAGCCCGATTCAGACATTTTTCAAAGTAATTGTACCGATTCTTCGTCCGACAATGATTACTGTTGCCATCTTAAATGCGATGTGGGTATGGAACGATTATCTCCTGCCAACGCTTGTGCTGGACAGTGATGCACCGACGATTCCAATGGCGGTTCAGTATTTGCGGGGGGGTTATGGATCCATTGATATGGGTGCTATGATGGCAATGTTAGTACTTGCAATTGTACCAATTATTGTATTCTACCTGTCATGCCAAAAGTATATTATCAAAGGTGTTGCAGCAGGAGCAGTAAAGGGATAAACTATATAGATAGAAAAAAAAGGGGAATATAAAAAATATGAGAGAGTGTGGAATTTTATTACCTGTTTCTTCACTTCCTTCCAAATATGGCATTGGGTGTTTTTCAAAAGAGGCCTATGAGTTTGTTGATTTCCTAAAAGAATCGAATCAGAAGAAGTGGCAGATTCTTCCACTTGGACCAACAGGCTATGGAGATTCACCTTATCAGTCGTTTTCAACATTTGCAGGAAATCCTTATTATATTGATCTGGAGACGTTGATTGGCTGGGGATTGCTGACAAAAGAGGAATGTGATTCATATGATTTTGGTGATCAGGAAGATAGAATCGACTATGAAAAAATGTATTTTGCACGGTTTGCAATTCTGCGTGTAGCATATGAACGGTTTCTATCACAAAACAGGTCAGATGCCGGTATTTTCTCCGGCAACGACGAGTATGATCAGTTCAGTTTACAGAATGCGTATTGGCTTGAAGATTACAGCTTGTATATGGCTTTGAAAAATAAATTCGGCGGGATTAGCTGGGAACAGTGGGAAAAGCCATATCGTATCCGGGAATATGCGACGATGCAGAAAATGCGGGAAGAGCAAAGAAACGAAATTGATTTTTACAAATTCCAGCAATATATGTTCTGGAAACAGTGGAATAGTCTTCATCGCTATGCGAATGAGCATGGAGTTGAGATAATCGGAGATATTCCAATCTATGTTGCATTTGACAGTGCAGACGCGTGGGCAAATCCATTCTTGTTTCAATTTGATGCGGATAATAAACCGACCGCAGTGGCGGGATGTCCGCCGGATTCCTTTGCACCACAAGGACAGCTATGGGGAAACCCATTGTATAGTTGGGAATATCAAAAACAGACACATTATGACTGGTGGATTCAAAGACTGGCATATTGTTTTCAGTTATACGATATTGTGCGATTGGATCATTTTCGGGCATTCGATGAATACTATTCTATTCCGGCAGAGGAAGAGACAGCAGAACATGGACATTGGGAAGCAGGACCGGGCTATGATTTTCTTCGCGTACTAAAAGAGCGACTCGGCAATGTGAGAATTATCGCGGAAGACTTGGGGTTCCTTACTGATTCCGTGCGCCAGCTTGTAAGTGACAGCGGCTATCCGGGAATGAAAATTCTTCAGTTTGCATTTGACTCACGGGAGGAGAGTGATTATCTTCCCATGCATTATGATAAGAACTGTGTAGTTTATACGGGGACACATGATAACGATACGATAGCAGGATGGTACGGAAAGCTTGATTTGAAGGACAAAGCGATGGCACTGGAATATATGAATGCCTATCATTTCAAGGAGGAAGAGATGCCGATGGAGTTGATCCGGCTTGCGATGGCGAGTGTTAGTGATTTGTGTATCATCCCAATTCAAGATTATCTTGGTCTTGGAAGCGAAGCAAGAATCAACACCCCGTCAACACTTGGGAAAAATTGGAAGTGGAGACTGGTGCCGGGACAGATCACAGATGAAGTGGCGGACGTGGTTCGAAAGATGACAAAGATTTATGGGCGGTAAATTGCGATTTGATTTAGTTGAAGACGTTCGATGAGAGCCTGCGTATTGCCCTCGCGGACGATACCCGACATGTAAGAGCTAAGTCAAAAAGAAGATGTAAAATTTATGGACATCATGCCCATTCGTGTAGTTTTCTGATGAAAACTACGCTCAGGAGCACTTGAAATTTACTTTGAAAGTAAATTTCAGTCCATAGATTTTGCATCTTCTTTTTGCTTATCTCTAACACACCGTGTAATGTCCGTGATGACAATACGCAGGCTCTCATCTAGTTTCTTCGACTAACTTAAATGCACTAGGCTGGCCTTGACTCCAGCAGTGTACTGGGGTGACGAACAAGCTTCATTGGATCGAAATCTACTTCTGGTGCGACAATCCTATTTGGAGCAAGTTGGAGTGAGTGAATTTTGGGTGTGTGTTGTGGATTAGGGCATTCATTGAAGCTTTAGAGTTGTTTGAAAAATAAGAGATAATAGATTGAGGGGACTCATGTATTTCAAATACATGAGTTTAGTGATGCATAGAGTAAGAATCATCAGATTCTTGCTCGTATCATCACGGTACTCAATCTATCATCTCTTTATTTTTCTAGCAACTCTTAGCGCCCAATTACAGCCCGCAAACGCAACACACACCCAAAATCACGGACTCCAACTCTACACTAAATCGCAATTTACTGCCCTGGCACAATCTCCAACCAATATCTATCAGGGTCTTCAATGAAGTAGATTCCCATCCCATCATTTTCGAAGCACACGCAATCCATTTCTTTATGTTTTGCAAGTGCGGCATCGTAATCATCGACTTCGAATGCAAGGTGGAATTCATTATCTCCGAGATCATAAGCGCGATCCCAGTCACGGAGTTCTGTGAGTTCTAAAAGGTGTGGAGTTACGCCATCTGTCAGATAGACAAGTGTGAAGCTTCCGTCAGAGGCTTCTTTTCGACGTTCTTCTTTTAAACCCAAAGCTTTCTCATAGAAAGCAAGGGATTTCTGTAAATCTTTAACATTAAAATTATTGTGTGCAAATTTAAAATTCATATTTTGTTCTCCTTTATTTGTAAAATTCTTTTTCGACAATTCGATTCTGATATTCGTTTGATATATCCATTTCGAGCAGATGATCAATTACAGAAGGGTCTTTCCAAAAATGCATTGGATAAGCACACCTCGTATCGGTATGTTTCATAAAGTAATCAAATCCCATCCAAAAGTTTTCCTCCTGTCTTGGATCAAGTACAAGAAATGCTGCATCAATTGGGTGATGTGGAAGGGTGGCAATCTCGTCCTGAAAAGTCTTTGTCATCTGTTCGTATTCTTCCGGTGTCTCACCAGGCCAGGTCCACCATTGCAGATCACCGGCATGATAGATGCGTTTTCCCTCAGAGGTGATTAGAAATGCGACACCTTCATCTGTTGAATGAAATGTCTGAATCTCCAAATCGCCAATTGTCTGCACGGAACGCTCCGGTATAAAAATCAATTGCTCATATACTTCCTTAGAAATCCCGTGGCGCAGGAAGAATTTTTCATTGAATTTCTTACCGATATCATAAGAAAGAATATAGGTAATTGAAGCATATTTTTCTACTAGCTTAAAAATATCTATGTTAAAGTGGTCGTGATGGGAGTGACTTGAAAAGACATAAATATGCTTTCCGTGTGGAAATTTCGGAATAGTTCCCTCAAAATAATCAAAGAGAAGAATACTATGTTCAAGTTCAACCGAAAATCCGCTGTGTCCAATATACGTAATATTCATAAAAACCCCTTTCTGAAATTTGCTGCCATAAGCAGAATAGTGCTGCTTATGGTGTTACAAGTATAACGTAAAACCGTGCATTTCGGCAAGTATGAAATAAAGAACAGAAGAATTCTTGATTGTCTTGTCAGAAAAGGGTAGAATAGGAGAGACACTAAAATAATGAAAGTGAAGAAAAAGAGATTATGAAAAGAAAGAAACAAAAGAGACAGCCGTTTAGAGAAGCATTTAAAATGGAACTCAGGCAAAATAAAAGCACCTTCTGGGTATATACGATACTTCGGATTCTGGTTATGATCGTGATGGTTCGTCAGTTTTTCATTGCGAATTATGAAGGATTCTTTTTATGTATTCTAACCTTGTTGATATTTTTGATGCCTGTGATTATACAGATGCAGTTCAAGATTGAATTGCCGTCTGCACTGGAAATTATTATTCTATTATTTGCATTTTCAGCGGAGATATTGGGAGAAATCAATGCGTTCTATATTATCATTCCGTTCTGGGATACTATTTTGCATACGCTGAATGGATTTCTGGCGGCAGCCATTGGATTTTCGCTGGTTGTGCTGTTAAATGACAGTGACCGCCTGGAATTTGAATTATCGCCGGTCTTTATTGCGATTGTTGCGTTTTGTTTTTCAATGACCATTGGAGTGCTCTGGGAGTTCTTTGAATATGGGATGGATCATTTTTTCAATTTGGACATGCAGAAGGATACGATTTTAAATTCTATTTCCACGGTCATGCTTGATCCGGCAGGAGGCAATCATGTGGTAAGCATCAATGGAATAAAGGATGTGGCTGTAAATGGTAAATCACTTGGTCTCGGAGGATATCTGGATGTAGGACTGATTGATACGATGAAGGATTTATTTGTCAATTTTATTGGTGCTATTGTATTCTCTGTGATCGGATTTTTCTATGTGAAGAATAAAGGAAAGGGCATGGTTGCAAACAGCCTGATTCCTACAAAGAAGAAAGCAAAGAATGATTTCCTGCAGATACAGCGGGACAAAGCGGCAGAAGAGCAGCGCGTGGAAGAAGCGTTAAAAATGGACAAAGAAATAAAGGAGATAGAGGAGAAGCAGAATGGAGAATAAAGAAGCAAGAACCGTTGAGTATTCACAGACTGAGACCGTACATTCGCTGCGGCCTACGGATATCAATGGATACGGACGATTATTTGGCGGACAATTGATGCAGTGGATTGATGAGATGGCTGGTATTGTATCCAGACGACATTGCAATGGGCAGGTTACAACGGCATCAGTGGATAATCTCGTGTTTAAAAAGGGCGCGTACATCAATCAGATTATTGTGATGATTGGACGTGTCACATATGTCGGACGTACCTCCATGGAAGTTCGGGTGGATACCTATAAAGAGGATGACCACGGGATGCGAACGATGATTAATCATGCATATCTTGTGATGGTAAGTATTGGTGATGACGGAAAAGCAATGGAAGTTCCTGGGCTGATTGTTCGAACTGAAGCGGAACAGGCGGAATGGGAAGGCGGAGAGAAACGATACGCATTACGTAAAGAAAGACGGAAAGAAGGATATTAAAATCCTTCCTTTCGTCTTTCTTTACGTAATTCTATCTTGGAGCAAAACGTCGAATCAGACAACTGATGATTCCGGCGATGCATAAAGGCAATAAGCTTTCAAATAGCGAACCGTACAGTGCCAAGCCCTGCTTTAATCCGATGAGTGCTGTGTGTGTTTCTGGAATAAGCCCACCGAACATAGAAGAAAGAAGTGAGAAGCTCCCTATAATCAGAAAGGAAAACAATCCCCGTCCGACATCCTGCTTTCCGCCGATAAGTTTATTGTTGGTTCGCGGACTTGTCATTGCCCATAAAAATGAAATCAGCTCAAACACCAATAGTAACACGGCAACGCCCAGGTAGGCAGCCAATGTAGTATTGCGTTCTGTGACCGCAGTATTTAAACTGCCAAAAGCAAAATGAGTACTCCAAAATTTTGTGGCGATCAGAAACATAATCCACGCGATCAGTACAAGTGTTATTGCGTGCGCACAGACCTGAATGACCTTCAGTGCGCTTTTGGTTGTTGTTTTTACAATCTTCCCACCAGTTTTCACAACGTTGCCCCCTGCTTTTGAGACTGCTTTGACAGGGGAGGCTTTCCTGCGCTTATTTGGTGATTGTCTATTTGTATTCTTCTGTTTCGGGGTGTCCTCTTCCGGGACATTCTCGATTGAATTTTCATCTTCTATGTAAACAACTTCAAAATCTTCATCGAATGGTGCAAAATCACGTTTGTTTGAACTCATAGTGAAACCCTCCTTGAATGTCTGCTATTGTACAACGAAAGAAACCGGGATACAAGGGGCGTAACAGAAAGTTCACAAACATGATTTTTTGCTTCTTATTTTTTACCGGAGATTGCAGAACCATAAAATGAAATTCCGATAAGCAATCCGATAAAAATCGCAATTGCAAGTACGGATGCTATCGGAGGAAAGAACAGACTGACGAGGAGCAAAAAGCCCTCACCGATAAATGCGATTCCCATAATGCGGGAGAAAACCCGCCATACATGCTCATTTTCAGGACGAATTGGAAGATTGATCATATTTTGATTCGTGTAGGACGTCTTTGGAATATAATTTCCAAGTAAAATAAACATAATACCCAGAATCAGGCAAACAACCTTGCGGATATCAATATCTTTGCCAAGCGCAACAGCGAGTGTTACGATGTAAAGGATAACAGAAAGTGCAGGAATAATCCATACAACCACATGATACAATTTGGGGAGTGACGCTTCATGTTGTCTTTTTTTTGTTCCAATTTGGCAGACGAGCTGTAACACTACCATGAATATCGGAAATGCAAATACAAAAAGATTTTTACCAGCCCACCCATTTGGCTCGTTATTTATGCCCCAGTGGATGGCAATGCGTTCCGGCAGATCATTGTAAAAGGTAAGACCAAGTAAAATAGGTAATAAGGTAATAATGCAGGTTAAGATTAACGTTTTTTTGTCTAGATTCTTCATCATGATTTCCCTCCTAAGCTCTGTATCCAGATGAGGACTTCCTCGAATACGGATACGTTCAATTCATAATAGATAAAGTTTTTATATTTTGATTCTGTGATCAGATCTGCCTTTTTCAACTGCGATAAATGATAAGATACGGTTGCTTTTGTTAAACTGAACTGTTCTGCAATCTCGCCGGCTGACTTTCGCTCGACCTTCAGCATCTCTAGAATATCTCGCCTGATGGGATCAGATATCGCCTTGAGTGTGTCTGACATAGCCAAATGTATCACATCCTTTCCAAATAGTATTTAGAAAACTATCTAAATAGATGATATCTCGAAAAGTATGCAATGTCAATAACTATTTAGAAAAAAATCAAAATAGATTTTGTGGATTGATTCGAAAAAAATGATATAATAGTAATATTGTAGAAAGCAAACACTGCAGGAAGCAGTAAAAGGTGATGAATGAACAGTATGAATGGACAAACAATTCAATATCGGATTGTGCGCAGTGACCGTAAGACACTGTCTGTCGTAATAGATAATGCCGGAAATGTAACCGCAAAAGCACCGCTGTATATGCCGGAGCATCAAATTCAGGAATTTATAAAAACAAAGTCAAAGTGGATTTTACGCAAACAAAATGAGATGAAAAACCGCAAGGAAAATCATGCAGAAGAGAAAGCATTGGACATTGATATGACAGCACCGAACGGACTGACATACCGTGAGTGGGCAAGACGCGTGATTACAAGAAGAACGGCGGAGCTCGCAGCATTGATGCAGGTGAGATATGCAAGAATCAGTATTCGCCAGCAAAAGACGCGCTGGGGAAGCTGTAGTTCGAAAGGCAATCTGAACTTTCACTGGCGTCTGGTCCTGATGCCGGAAGAAGTCATGGATTATGTGATTGTCCATGAACTCTGTCACTTGAAATATATGAACCATTCGTCGGAATTCTGGAAGTATGCAGAAGAAGTCATGCCGGATTATCAGAGGTGGAGGCGGTGGTTGAGGGAGTACTGAAATTTGTATTTGAGTTTGTGGAAGACATTCGATGGGAGCCTGCGTATTGCCCTCGCGGACTGTAAGCAGTATGCAAGAGATCAGACAAAAAGAAGGTGTGAAATTTATGGACATCGTGTTAATTCGAGTTGTTTTCTGATGAAAACGACTCTCAGTAACACTTGAAATTTACTTGGAAAGTAAATTTCAGTCCGCAAATTTTTCACCTTCTTTTTGCTGATCTCTAGCACACCGCTTAATGTCCGTGATGACAATACGCAGGCTCTCATCTATTTTTTTCGACTACCTCAAATGTACCCGCTTTCCAGAACACCGGTAGTGTGCTGGGGAGCCTAAGAAACTTTATTGCTCGCCAATCCCCTTTTGGTGTGACGAGGGCGTTTGGTGCAAGTTGGAGTGAGTGAATTTTGGGGTGTGTACGTTGCAGGTGAGGGCATTCATTGAAGTTCTAGAAAGACTTAATAGATAAGAGTGATTATGTGTGGGGACAGCATGAATTTCAAATTCATGTTGTCAGTGATGCTTAGAGTAAGAATCATCAGATTCTTGCTCGGTTCATCACGGTACTACACATAATCACTCTTATCTGTTTTAGTCTTTCTTAACGACAATTACAGTCCTCAGATGCAACGTACACACCTCAAAATCACGGACTTCCAACTCTACACTAAATCACAATTCCTCCTTCGGATACTCTTTCACAATCATAAAATAAATTACTAATAAGAAGACACATGCCAGTACCCATGCCGCCGGACTTGCGAGGCAGATTCCGAGATAACTTCCGTATGCGGCTGCGATTAAGGCAACGACAGCTCTTCCGATAAGTTCTGTTACGCCGGCGAGCATTGGGAGAAAACCGTATCCCATCCCCTGAATTCCATTGCGATAGATGTTGACGAGCGCAAGCGGAATGAAGAAGATTCCGGCACACTTCAGATAGATATCAACGGATCCCATAATCTGTGTTACATTGTCTGTGACAAAGAGCAGTGTCATATATTTGCCACAAAGCATAATCAGAATCATTGCAAAGACAGAGTAAATGACACCAAGCTTTGTGGTGGCGGCAAATCCTTTTCGGATACGGGCTTTTTTGCCGGCACCCATGTTCTGCGCCGCAAAGGTTGAAATCGCAACACCGAGTGATACATAAGCCTGCGAGAGTACCTGTTCAATTTTGCTTGCGGCTGTAAATGCAGCGACAAGAGTTGAGCCGAGACCATTTAACGCGGACTGCACCATGGTGGTTCCGATGGCTGTAATCGAATATTGAAATGCCATTGGAAGACCGATGCTTAACTGGTTTCTGACGATACTTCCACGCAATTTCCAATCATCCTTTTTGAGATGAAGAAGCGGAACTTTTTTTATAATGTAAACAATACACAGCAGTCCAGATACACCTTGGGAAATGATGGTCGCATAAGCAGCGCCGGCGACGCCAAGATGGAATACGACAATCAGTAAAAGATCCAATACGATGTTCAGCAGTGCTGATAAAATCAGAAAATATAAAGGTGTTTTACTATTTCCAAGTGCACGCAGGATGCTGGAAAGCAGCATATATAAAACCTGTGCAAAAATACCGGCACAAATAATCATGATATAAGTGTAGGCATCATCGAAAATGTCTGCCGGAGTATTCATTAGGTGCAAAAGTGACTTCATGCCAAACATGCTGATGATGGTCATAAAGATGGAGATAATAATAGAAAGCATGCATGCAGAACTGACTGTCTGTCGCATGGCGTTCATATCGCCCACTCCAAAACGCTGGGCAGTCAGTACGGTCATTCCGGTTGTTAATCCAAGCAGGAATCCGATGATTAAAAACATAATTGTTCCGGTTGATCCAACAGCAGCTAATGCGCTTGTTCCAACGAACTGACCTACAATAATGGTGTCCACCATACTATAAAATTGTTGAAAAACATTCCCAATAAAGACGGGAATGGTAAAGTTTAAAATAATTCTCATTGGACTGCCAACAGTCATATTTTTTTCCATGGGATACCTCCTGTTTCTTCTATATTAAAAATGACCTAAAATGAATTATTTATTTTGGGGCACAAGATACAGAATAGCAATAAAGTGAACAGAAGTAAAGACATTTATCAATAAAATTTGGTTGAATTCCACATATGATTGTGTTACGATAAATTTAATAAATAAGATGCGGAGTCAGGGAGAGCAAGTTATAATAGCAGAAATGCTGTCTATAATGATGCTCTTTTTTGGAATATAAAATCACTCAAAGAAAAAGGAGAAGGCAGATATGGCAAAATATGTAATGGCATTTGATTCAGGAACAACGAGTAACCGGTGTATCTTGTTTAATGAGAAAGGTGAAATATGCGGAGTGGCACAGAAGGAGTTCACACAGCATTTTCCAAAACCCGGCTGGGTGGAGCACAATGCAGACGCAATCTGGTCGACACAATTGAGTGTGGCGGTGGAGGCAATGGCGAAAATCAGTGCAACTGCAGAGGATATTGCGGCAATCGGAATTACGAATCAGAGGGAGACGACGATTGTGTGGGACAAAACAACGGGAGAGCCGGTCTACCGCGCAATCGTATGGCAGTGTCGCAGAACTTCGGAGTATTGCGATTCCTTAAAGGAAGAGGGGCTGACAGAGAAGTTTCGTGAGAAGACAGGGCTTCTTATAGACGCATATTTTTCAGGGACGAAAATTAAATGGATTCTGGACAATGTAGAAGGGGCAAGAGAAAAAGCAGAGAGAGGTGAGTTGCTTTTTGGAACGGTTGAGACTTGGCTGATTTGGAAGCTGACAAAGGGACGAGTGCATGTGACCGATTATTCGAATGCATCCCGGACTCTGATCTTTAATATCAACACACTGGAATGGGATCAGGAATTGCTTGATATCCTGGATATTCCACGATCAATGTTACCAGAAGTAAAACCGTCGAGCTGCGTATATGGATACACGGATGCGTCATATTTTGGCACAGAGATTCCAATAAGCGGTGCAGCAGGAGATCAGCAGGCGGCGCTGTTTGGACAGACCTGTTTTACACCCGGAGAAGCAAAGAATACATATGGAACGGGCTGTTTCTTATTGATGAACACGGGTGAGAAACCAGTCTTTTCACAGCATGGACTGGTCACGACAATCGCATGGGGATTAGATGGTAAAGTCACTTATGCGCTGGAAGGATCGATTTTTGTTGCCGGTGCGGCAATCCAGTGGTTACGTGATGAACTGAGACTGATTGATTCAGCAGCAGATACGGATTACATGGCAAGAGAGGTCCCGGATACGAATGGGTGCTACGTTGTACCCGCCTTTACCGGACTTGGGGCACCTCATTGGGATCAATACGCGCGAGGGACGATTGTGGGTATTACGCGAGGCGTGAATAAGTATCACATCATTCGTGCTACACTCGAATCACTGGCATATCAGGTCAATGATGTGCTGCAGGCAATGAAGGCGGACTCCGGAATTTCCTTAAGTGCATTGAAGGTAGATGGTGGTGCGAGCGCAAATGATTTTCTTATGCAGACGCAGTCGGATCTTATTGATGCACCGGTAAACCGTCCACAGTGTGTGGAGACAACAGCCATGGGAGCGGCGTATCTGGCAGGTCTTGCAGTCGGCTACTGGAACAGTAAAGAAGATGTTGTGAAGAATTGGGCAATTGATCGGGTATTTACGCCAAAGATAGAGGAAGACGAAAGACAGTCTAAGATCAAAGGCTGGAATAAAGCCGTGAAATATGCATACGGATGGGCAAAAGAAGAGTAGAGACCGATTCAAAGGAGACGAACATGTATGACGTAATTATTATCGGTGCAGGCGTTTCAGGAGCCGCAGCGGCAAGAGAACTATCGCGGTATAAAGTAAAGGTATGTGTACTTGAAAAATCAGAGGATGTATGCTGTGGAACATCAAAAGCAAACAGCGGCATCGTCCATGCAGGGTATGACGCCGCACCGGGATCACTGATGGCACAACTGAATGTAGAAGGAAATGCAATGATGGGAAAACTTGCAGAAGAATTGGATTTCCCATTTCAGAGAAAAGGGTCCCTTGTGGTCTGTCTGCACGAAGAGGACCGACCAAGTCTGCAAGAATTATATGACAAAGGAATCAAAAATGGCGTACCTGATATGCAAATCCTAGAACGGGAGGAAGTATGGGAGCTGGAGCCGAATATTTCCGATCATGTAGTTGCGGCACTGTATGCACCGTCAGCGGGTATCGTATGTCCGTTCGGACTCAATATCGCAATGGCTGAAAATGCGAATACGAATGGCGTTGCGTTTCGATTTAACACAGAAGTGACTGCAATCGAGCATATAGAGCCTGGTTACAGACTCATTACGAACCAGGGAAATTATGAAACAAAATGTATTGTAAATGCCGCAGGTGTCTATGCGGATGTATTTCACAACATGGTAAGTGAAAAGAAGATTCATATCACACCGAGACGTGGGGATTACTGTCTGTTGGATAAAACGGCGGGAAAGCATGTGTCCAGAACGGTCTTTGCTTTGCCGAACCGCAAATATGGGAAAGGCGTACTTGTCACACCAACAACGCATGGAAACCTCTTAGTTGGTCCCACGGCGATTGATATTGACGATCCGGAAGGAACAAATACCACCGCGGAGGGATTAAAGAGAATTGCTGAAAATGCAGGATTAAATGTAAAGAATCTTCCGATGCGTCAGGTGATAACTTCGTTTGCCGGATTGCGTGCACATGAAGAAAACCATGAGTTTATTATCGAAGAACTCGAGGATGCACCTGGATTTATTGATTGTGCAGGAATTGAATCGCCGGGACTTACAAGTTCACCTGCAATTGGGAAACGTATTGCGAAGATTTTGCAGGAAAAACTGCATTTAGAGAAGAATCCGGACTTTCAGGGAACAAGAAGAGGTATCTTGAATCCGGCTGCATTATCCATAAAGGAACGTGATGCACTGATTAAAAAAGAGCCGGCTTATGGAAATATCATCTGCCGGTGCGAAATGATTTCTGAAGGAGAAATCTTAGATGCCATCCACAGACCACTTGGAGCGAAATCACTGGATGGTGTGAAACGCAGGACAAGAGCAGGTATGGGAAGGTGTCAGTCGGGGTTCTGCTCGCCGAGAACGATGGAGATTCTCTCTCGCGAGCTTGATGTGAGTATGTTCGAAATCACGAAATCCGGCGGCGATTCGAGAATCGTGGTCGGGAAGAATAAGGATGCCCTGTAGGTGAATCCATACATAAGACTTGTTATCTGGGAGGCTAAGGAAAATGAAAGCATATGATATTGTAATAATCGGCGGTGGCCCGGCGGGACTTGCTGCAGCGGTGTCAGCTAGAAAAAATGGAATCGATCGTGTGTTAATCCTTGAGAGAGATAAGGAACTTGGAGGAATCCTGAATCAGTGCATTCACAACGGATTCGGACTTCACACATTTAAAGAAGAACTCACCGGTCCGGAATATGCGGCCAGATATATTGCACAGGCGGCAGAACTGAATCTGGAATATAAAATAAATACGATGGTTATGGATATCAGTCACGAAAAGATTGTCACCTACATGAACCGTGAAGAAGGAATGCAGGAGATTCAGGCGAAGGCAGTCATTCTTGCGATGGGATGCAGAGAGCGTTCACGCGGTGCGCTGAATATACCAGGATACCGGCCAGCCGGAATATTTTCAGCAGGAACGGCGCAGCGTCTCGTTAACATGGAAGGCTACCTTCCGGGGCGTGAGGTCGTGATTTTGGGCTCCGGTGATATCGGGCTTATCATGGCAAGGCGAATGACGCTGGAGGGTGCAAAGGTCAAAGTCGTATCGGAATTGATGCCGTATTCAGGCGGATTGAAGAGAAATATTGTGCAATGCCTGGATGATTACGGTATTCCGTTGAAACTCAGCCATACGGTCATTGACATCCGGGGGAAAGAAAGACTGGAAGGGATTACGCTTGCAGAGGTAGACAGTCATGGAAAACCAATTCCGGGAACAGAGGAAGACTATACTTGTGATACCCTGCTTTTATCAGTCGGCTTAATCCCGGAAAATGAGTTGTCAAATGGAATGGGAATCGATATGAACCGTGTAACCTCAGGTCCGAATGTCAATGAAAGTCTTGAGACGAGCATTCCGGGTGTATTTGCCTGTGGCAATGTATTGCATGTGCATGACCTTGTTGACTTTGTATCAGAAGAGGCGGCTGCAGCAGGAAAGAATGCAGCAGAATATGTGATGCGGGAAAAGTCTGCCGTGCAGATATCAAAGGACATCAAATCGCCAATCGAATTAGAGGCAGTCGAGGGTGTCCGCTACACCGTGCCTAAGACCGTAAATGTCGATCGGATGACTGACAGATTGACGGTTCGTTTTCGCGTGGGAGCAGTCTATCAGAACTGCTTTGTCAGTGCATATTTTGACAATGAGAGAGTCATCCATAAGAAACGTCCTGTTGTAGCACCGGGGGAGATGGAAGATATCAAACTGGATAAGTCAAAATTATTAGAATATCCTGATTTAAAGAAGATCACGATTAAGATTGAGGAGGCGTAACAGGCATGAAAAAAATAAATTTAATCTGCATCGGCTGTCCGATGGGATGTCCTCTGACAATCGAAAAAGACGGGAGCAAAATCATAAGCGTAACAGGAAACACCTGTCCACGCGGAGATGCCTATGCGAGAAAAGAGCTCACCAATCCAACCAGAATCGTTACCTCGACCGTTGCGGTAGAAGGCGGAGATGTCATGCGAATATCGGTAAAAACAAAACAAGATATTCCAAAAGATAAAATCTTTGCATGTGTGAAAGAATTAAAAAATGTCAGTATAAAAGCACCGGTGCATATAGGGGATGTCATACTGGAAAATGTGGCCGGGACAGGCGTTGATGTGGTGGCGACTAAGGGGAGTTCGTGGTGAGTTTGTAGTCCGTGAATTTCGGGTGTGCGTTGCGTTTGCGGGCTATCATTGTGCGCTAAGAGTTGCTAGAAAAATAAGAGACGATAGGTTGAGTACCGTGATGATACGAGCAAGAATCTGATGATTCTTACTCTTTGCATCACTGAACTCATGTATTTGAAATACATGAGTCCCCTCAATCTATCGTCTCTTATTTTTCAAACAACTCTAAAGCTTCAATAAATGCCCTTATCCACAACACACACCCAAAATTCACTCACTCCAACTCGCACTAAATGCCTTTGTCGCATCAGAAGGGGTTGGGGGAAAGCTTCTTAATCTTGCCAGTACAGTTCTGGTGTCATGAACAGCCAGGTGCATTTAAGTTAGTTGAAGAACCTAGATGAGAGCCTGCGTATTGTCATCACGGACATTACACAGTGTGTTAGAGATAAGCAAAAAGAAGCTGTGAAATTTGGGGGCTGGGATTTGCTTTCAAAGCAAATTCCAAGTGCTCCTGAGCGTTGTTTTCATCAGAAAACGACGCGAATGGGCACGATGTCCATAAATTTCACAACTTCTTTTTGACTTAACTCTTACATACTGTGTACCGTCCGCGAGGGCAATACGCAGGCTCCCATCGAACGTCTTCCACTAAAATAAATTACAACTGAATCCCTTTAAACAAATCTCCAAGACTTGTTCCAATATCGTCAGCCTTTGGGATATCGACCTTCTCATAGACTTCGTCTTCCTCAGTATTTTCCTGAAGTGCTTTGATACTCAGGCTGATTTTGCCATCTTTGATGCCGATTACTTTTACAGATACGGTATCACCGACTTTTAAAACTTCTTCTGGTGATTTGATACGTTTCTGTGAAATCTGTGAGATATGAACCAGTCCGGATAATTTATTCTCTAAACGAACAAATGCACCGTAAGACTGGAGATTCTCAACCGTTCCCTCCATGACAGAACCAACTTTAATGTTCTCAATCTGTTTTGCCTGATCTGCGCGTTCTCTTTCTTTTAAAATCTCGCGGGCTGATAAAACAAGACGGTTGTTTGCCTGATCCGCATCAATGACACGAACTTCAATATCTTTTAACAGATAAGATTCCAGATTCTCGATGTAAGATAATGATAATTTTGATGCTGGAATAAATCCACGAATTCCTTCAATGGTTGCAATAGCACCGCCATTTACGATCCCTTCTACTTTGACCGGAAGGATGGTTCCCTGTTCCATATATTCAATTACACGGTTCCAAGGATTGGCATTGTCAAACTGATCCTCATAATCAGCCATTGATTCGGTTACATCCTGTGTTAATTCTTCACTCATTTTTATACCTCGTTCTCATATAGTGTATTTTTTTGCTTGTTACAACTTTTTACAGTATATCATATGTGTTCTGAAAAATACAACTAATCTAAGGAATACAATTGCCGAATTTGCAAAAAAATGGTAATCTACTAATAGTGAGAAAAAATTTATGGTGCAGGAGTTGAAAGTGAATGACAAATATAGATGACAAGAAAGAGGTGTATGTAATCGGGCACAAGAATCCAGATACGGATTCAATCTGTTCTGCAATTGCGTACGCAGTTTTGAAAACAAGAACAACGGGAGTCCAGCACACAGCGAAACGTGCGGGCCCGATCAATGAAGAGACACATTACGTTTTGGAACATTTCCAGGTAAAAGCTCCTGATTATCTGTCTGATCTGCGTCTGCAGGTTCGGGATGTCGACTTAAGACATATTGATGGATTTAAAAGCAATGTATCGATTCGAACAGCATGGGAGCAGATGAAAGCGAACAATATCAATACGCTTCCAGTTACGCGAGACGGGAAACTAGAAGGACTGATTACAGTTGGAGATATTGCCAGATCTTATATGAATGTGTATGATAGTGCGATTCTGAGTGCGGCAAGAACGCAGTACCGTAATATTGCGACAACGATTGACGGAACAATATTGACAGGGAATGAGCACAGCTATCTGATGGACGGAAAGGTTAGTATTGCTGCTTCAGGTCCGGAGGCGATGGCTGAGCTTATAGAGGAAAATGATCTTGTGATTTTAGGAAATCGCATGGAAGCGCAGAAGGTGGCAATCGATTTGAATGTAAGCTGTATGGTAATCTGCAATGTGAAAGAAGTTGATGATGAGATTATCAGGCAGGCAGAAGAAAAGCAGATTGTGGTAATCATGACACCGCATGATACATTTACGGCGGCACGTCTGATTAACCAAAGTATTCCAATCAAACATTTCATGACAAGAGATGGGTTATTTTCATTTGGTATGAATGATTACATTGACGATGTGAAAGAAGTAATGGCAAAGAAAAAATTCCGTGATTTCCCGATTATTGATGATGAAAATAATATGCTTGGCTTTATTTCCAGACGACGTTTATTGTATGCAAAGAAAAAGCAGGTCATTCTGGTGGATCATAATGAGAAGAATCAGGCAGTTGATGGAATTGAAGAAGCAGAAGTTCTGGAGATTATTGACCATCATAGATTGAGCAGCATTGAGACAATGGGACCAGTATTTTTCAGGAATCAGCCGGTTGGATGTACGGCAACCATCGTATATCAGATGTATCAGGAGGCGGGGATTGTGCCGGATGCGACCGTGGCAGCACTGTTGTGTTCTGCAATTTTATCGGATACTCTGATGTTCCGATCGCCGACATGTACGCCGCTTGATGAAAAGATTGCAAGAGAATTGGCTGCAATCGCAGATATCGATGTGGAAAAACTTGCAAAAGAAATGTTTAATGCAGGAAGCAACTTAAAAGGAAAGACGCCGGAAGAAATTATTTTCCTCGATTTCAAGCAATTCAGTGTTAACGAAGTGGATCTTGGCATTGGTCAGGTGAACTCAATGGATGAAGACGAATTAAAAGCAATCAAAGAGAAGATCCTGCCACATATGGAAGTAGTTATGGAGAAGCATAATCTGAATATGATCTTCTTTATGCTTACGAATATTATCAAGGAATCCACAGAATTAATCTGCTGTGGAACCGGGGCAAAGGAAGAAATTTTAATGGCGTATGATATGCCGCTTAATACGAAAGATGTCTATTTGCAGGGTGTGGTATCGCGTAAGAAACAGCTTGTTCCGATGGTAGTTGCTGCCATCCAGCAATAGAGGAAAAACAGAGAGGAAGATGGATATGGGAAAACAAGTATGGAAACCGGGAAATATGCTTTATCCGTTACCGGCAGTTATGGTGAGCTGCGCAGATAAATCAGGTAAGACAAATATTCTGACTATTGCATGGACAGGTACAGTCTGCAGTGATCCTGCGATGCTGTATATATCAGTCAGACCGAGCCGCTATTCATATGATATGATCAAAGAGACAGGGGAATTTGTTGTGAATCTCACAACGGAAGAACTTGCAGAGGCTACAGATTATTGTGGAGTTAAGTCCGGACGGGACGTGGATAAGTGGAAAGAAATGAAACTGACACCCGGACAGGCGGATAAGCTGAACTTTGCACCGATTATCATGGAGAGCCCGGTTAATATTGAGTGCAGGGTTGTCGATGTGAAACCATTGGGAACGCATGATATGTTTTTGGCAGAGGTAGTTTCTGTTCAGGTCAGTGATGAATATATGAATGAAAATAATAAGTTTGAATTGAACAAGACAGGACTGCTTGCTTATTCGCATGGAGAATACATGGGACTTGGTAAATCGCTGGGGACATTTGGTCATACAATTCGTAAGAAGAAATAAGGAGAACTATGGATTTATTTGATTATGTGCGAGAGACGAGCAAGGAAAAAGAGTCGCCGCTTGCAGCAAGGCTTCGACCAACGACCCTGGATGAAGTTGTTGGACAACAGCATATTATTGGAAAAGATAAATTACTCTATCGTGCAATCAAGGCAGACAAACTGGGTTCGATTATATTTTATGGTCCACCGGGGACTGGCAAGACAACGCTTGCAAAGGTAATTGCAAATACAACCAGTGCAGAATTTAAGCAGATCAATGCAACCGTTGCAGGAAAAAAGGATATGGAAGTTGTGGTCAAGGAAGCCAAGGATCTTTTGGGGATGTATCAGAAGAAAACCATTCTTTTTGTGGATGAGATTCACCGCTTTAACAAAGGACAGCAGGACTATCTCCTCCCGTTTGTGGAAGATGGAACGCTGATTCTAATTGGAGCCACAACGGAAAACCCATACTTTGAAGTAAATGGAGCTCTGATTTCCCGGTCCAGTATCTTTGAACTGAAACCACTCGAGAAAGAAGATATCAAAACGTTACTTTTGCGGGCCGTGAATGATGAAAAGAAAGGAATGGGAACATTTCATGCAGACATCACGGAAGAAGCACTAGATTTCCTTGCGGATATTGCAGGCGGTGATGCGAGAAATGCGTTGAATGCAATTGAGCTTGGTGTCTTAACGACAGAGCGAAGTGAAGACGGAAAGATTCATATTACATTAGATGTGGCAGCGGAATGTATTCAGAAACGCGCAGTTCGATATGACAAAACAGGAGATAATCATTATGATACAATCTCTGCTTTTATCAAGAGCATGAGAGGATCAGATCCGGATGCGGCAGTCTATTATCTTGCAAAGATGCTTTATGCAGGAGAAGATGTGAAGTTCATTGCACGCAGAATTATGATTTGTGCATCTGAAGATGTAGGAAATGCAGACCCAATGGCTTTGACTGTTGCTGTCTCTGCATCTCAGGCAGTTGAACGCATCGGCATGCCGGAATCCCAGATTATCCTTTCGCAGGCAGCCAGCTATGTGGCATGTGCGCCAAAGAGCAATGCAGCATGCAATGCAATCTTTGAGGCTATGGAAAGTGTGAGGACTGTGCGCACCACGGTTCCAACGCATTTACAGGATGCACATTATAAAGGTTCCGCAAAGCTTGGGCATGGAATCGGCTATAAATATGCACACGATTATCCGAATCATTATGTGGATCAGCAGTATCTGCCGGATGAGATTGCAGGCTCCAGTTTTTATCGCCCGGGTGATTTGGGGTATGAAAAAGAAATAAAGAGTCATTTAGAAGAAATTCGAAAGTAAAAGGCAGAGTTACGCACCGCTGAATTTAATCAGCTAGTGCGACAGCCCCACTTAGTTTACATTCGAAAACTAGCACAGTGTGTTATGGGGGTTAGCAAGAATTATAGATGTTTGGCAAAGGATGACTTGTGGAATTGATTAATCAATGATTTCGGTACATTTGATATTGTATCCGGAATAAAAACGCCCTCGGCATAAATGTAAGCTGGCATTGTATTTTGTACGGTTATTAAGGATGAAAGAAATCGGCTTTTCTTTACTTATATATTCTAGGTGATCCCCCTGCTTAATACAGTAATTCTCTATGGCTGCTTGCATTACAAAAGTATTAGGATAAATAAAATTTTTTTGATTTGGAAAACAGTATTCGTCATCTAATTGAATTATAAATCCTTTTTTGTGAGTTTTTTCAAGAAATTTCGTTTCATGGTATCAATCCTCCTAATGGTGGAAATGAAAAATTCGATTTGTTATCTATTTTTATTATAGCCACATAATTTTTATTTGTAAATATCAGTATTGCTTATTTCTGTATAGAAGAGCAGTAATGGGGCTGTCGCACTAAATATTTAGTGCGCCAGCCCCGTGTCATCTGCTTATTGCTGATAGGTGTTTAAGAAACTTTTTATTTTCATCATGGCGTCCTGAAGAACTTCGATTCGTGGAAGATAAACGATACGGAAATGATCAGGCTGTTTCCAGTTAAACCCATTCCCATGCACAATTAAAATTTTCTTTTCTCGTAACAGATCTAATGCAAAAGTCTCGTCGTTTGTAATATTGAACTTTTTGGTATCCATCTTAGGAAAAATATAGAATCCTGCTTTTGGCTTTACGGCCGTGATACCGGGAATATCATTCAATGCTTTGTAAATGTATTCTCTCTGTTCGTAGACACGTCCGCCGGGAAGAATGTAATCTTTTACGCTCTGATAACCACCGAGTGCTGTCTGAACAATGGACTGTGCAGGCACGTTTGAGCAGAGCCGCATATTAGAAAGCATAGTCAGACCTTCCATATAGTCTTTGGCAATCCGTTTATTTCCACTTAAAACCATCCAGCCGATTCGGTAACCGGCGATCATGTGTGATTTTGATAAACCGCTAAATGTAACACAGAAAAGATCCGGTGCGAGTGAAGCGATGGAGATATGCTCTTCACCATCCATGACGAGACGGTCATAAATCTCATCTGAAAAGATCATTAACTGATGTCTTCTGGCAATTTCGACAATCTGCAAAAGCACATCCCGTGGATAGAGGGCACCTGTGGGATTGTTGGGATTGATGATTACAATGGCTTTCGTTTTGTCTGTGATTTTCTTTTCAATATCAGCCATGTCCGGATTCCATTCGGACTGCTCATCGCAAATGTAATGAACAGGGGTTCCTCCTGCAAGCGTTGCGCAGGCGGTCCATAATGGATAATCAGGGGATGGAATCAGAATTTCGTCTCCCGTGTCAAGGAGGGCGGACATGCTCAGGTTAATTAATTCACTGACCCCATTCCCGGTATAGATATCGTTGATATCGACATTCGGAAGCTGCTTCACCTGTGCGTACTGCATGATTGCTTTTCGGGCTGAGAACAGACCTTTTGCAGACGAGTATCCTTCACAGTCAGTGAGCTGTCTGCTCATATCATAGACAACCTCGTCAGGAGTTACAAATCCAAAAGGTGCTGGATTTCCGATGTTCAATTTTAGAATTCGTGTGCCGGCATCCTCCATTCTGGTTGCTTCATCTACAACCGGTCCTCGGACATCGTATAATACATTTTCTAATTTGGATGATTTTTTAAATTCGCGCATAATTGTTCCTCCTGAAATTGGGGTGCTGTTGGAAATCGTTGTTGGTGTTGGGGCTACCGGTTCATCCTTACCAATCAACCAGTCTTCGTCCACCTCGAGTGTGTCTGCAAGAAAATGCAGAATATCGGTTCGTGGCATTGCCTTGCCGCTGACGTACTGGCTGATGTGGCTCTTTCCCAACTTTACGTTATTGGTCTCTGCAATGCGGACAAAATCGACTTGTTTGAAGCCTTTGTTCTGCATTGCAGTCTTTAGTCTATCTGCAAATAATTCCCTTGACATGTACTGCCTCCTTAAAAAAAGTTCAAACTGATTAATGAAAATTATAGCATAACAGAAGAAAAAGTTCAATTAAAAAATATATTTTGTATAAAAGTTCAAAACAGAAGAATAAATAAAACAAAAAGTTCAATTTTACAAAGAAAAATATAATACTTGACAAATACTATTTAATTGCGTACTATTTAATTGTAGACAAATATAGTAAAGGAAAAATGTAGTTGAAAAATAGGCAGGGGGATTTATGAGTAACGATAAATATGCGTCCATCCGATTAGGAAATCAGATGTGTTTTCCATTATATGCATGCTCGAAGGAGATTGTCAGACGTTATAAGCCATTTTTAGATGAGCTGAAACTGACATATACACAGTACATAGCGATGATGGTTCTTTGGGAGAGGAAGAGTGTAACGGTGAAAGAATTAGGAGAAGAGCTCCTCCTTGATTCGGGTACCTTAACACCACTCTTGAAAAAACTGGAAGCAAAGGGTTATGTGGTGAGAGAACGCATGAAGAGTGATGAAAGAAATCTATGCGTTAAAGTCACAAGTGATGGAGAGGCGTTACAGGAGAAGGCACTTGAGATTCCAAAACAGATGAAAGGATGCGTTACACTAGATCCGGAAGAAGCCAGTCTACTATGTTCTCTTTTACAGAAAATTATGAATGGTTTTGAAGAGAACAAGCCACGATAAGAATGAGCAAAGCTCAATATAAGGAGGAATTCAAATGGAAGTAAAGAATATTAAACAGGAAGAATTTGAAAAAGAAGTATTGCAGTCAAAGATACCGGTATTAGTGGATGTGTGGGCACCCTGGTGTGGACCATGTAAGATGCTTGGACCAGTCATTGAGGAAGTTGCAGGCGAGACAGACGCATTTCAGGTAATCAAAGTAAATGCAGATGAATCACCGGAGATTTCACAGCAGTATCGTGTATTTTCAATCCCGACATTGCTTGTGTTTAAAGATGGAAAAGAAGTAAAGAGGTCAGTCGGAGTGATTTCCAAGGCCGAAATCAAAGCATTAATGAACTAAGAAGAACTAACAATAGAACAAAAGAAAACGGCTATTGTGCGGATGATTCGCTGCAATAGCCGTTTTCTCGTTCGCCGTAGCGTACCTTGTTGGTTGTTGTAGTTGGTAGGATGAAGGTATCAAGAAATACATACCCTTGTTCTATTTAAGAACAAGGGTATTGTAACAGAGGGGTGTGTAAAGTTCTTCATATCTGTGTAAAGAATATGTTAAATTAAATGCACCCAGCTGATGCCCCCAGCAGTGTACTGGTGCGACGAGGGCGTTTGGTGCAAGCTGGAGTGAGTGAATTTTGGGTGTGTGTTGTGGATTAGGGCATTCATTGAAGCTTTAGAGTTGTTTGAAAAATAAGAGATGATAGATTGAGGGGACTCATGTATTTCAAATACATGAGTTCAGTGATGCATAGAGTAAGAATCATCAGATTCTTGCTCGTATCATCACGGTACTCAATCTATTATCTCTTATTTTTCTAGCAACTCTTAGCGCCCAATTACAGCCCGCAAACGCAACACACATCCAAAATCACGGACTCCAACTCTACACTAAATCACAACAGATTTTACACGGATTTAACATAACGTTGCCTTTTATTTGAAAATAATCAGTTATAGTAATACCGAACAATAAAGACTAGGAGGTACAAGGAGTGAAGAGAGCGGGTTTGTGGTGCTGTGTGGTAGTTTCCGGGTTGCTTTTGGGGATATCAGGTTGTGGGAACAGTCAGCAGGCGGGGGAAAAAGTAAAGGTAGAAGGCTTGGACAAGCTGGGGGATATGGAAGTTGTTACAAGAGAAGAAGGGTCCGGAACAAGAAGTGTGTTTGCACAGATTGTAGGCTTCGAGGGAACGAAGGGAGATTCGCAGCAGTCAGACCTGACAACAAAGAAGGCTGTGGTGAAAGAAAATGCAGAGGAGGTTATGGATGAAGTCGCATCGAATCCTTCTGCAATCGGTTATGTTTCAAAAGGAACGTTGTATGATCTGGATGGTGTGAAAAGCTTAAGTATAGAAGGAACATCTGCAGATGATGACTCGGGAAGGTATTCGTTGAGCCGTGATTTTTCTTTGGCGTATTCGAGCGAGCTCAGTGAGCTGGAACAGGATTTCTTGACATATGTACATGGAGCAGGGCAGAAAATCGTGGGGAATTCCTATGAGACTGTAGCAAAGGAGAGTACATTTCTATCGAATCAGGCGGCAGGAACGATTACAATCGAAGGATCTACTTCAGTGGCACCGTTGATGGAAGACTTAGTGGCGGCTTATCAGAAGATTAATACAAATGCGAAGATTACAGTTACGGCAACAGATTCTTCGCAGGGACTGACAAATGCAATGTCCGGAACCTGTGATTTTGGAATGGCGTCAAGGGACTTGAAAGATTACGAAAAAGAGCTTTTAGATTACGAGGTCATTGCGAAAGACAATATCGTTGTTATTGTTGGGAAAGATAATCCATTGACTGATATTTCGCTGGATGAGTTAAAAGCAATCTATACAGGTGAAGTCACAAAGTGGAATGAATTGAATGAAATGTAGTCTAAAAGAGGAGAAAAAGGGATGAACAGTACATTAGAGATTATTTTTGGATTACTTGGCGGTCTGGCAGTTTTCATTTTTGGAATGAACATGATGAGTGACTGTCTTCAGAAAGCAGCAGGAGAAAAGATGAAAGCAATTCTTGCTCTTTTGACAAGGAATCCAATACTTGGAGTATTAGCCGGTGCGCTCACAACGGCTGTGTTACAGAGCAGCAGTGCAACCACTGTTATGGCAATCGGGTTTGTCAGTGCAGGTCTTATGACACTGCCACAGGCAATTTCGATTATACTAGGTGCCAATATCGGTACCACCATGACAGCACAGATTATTGCGTTCAAATTGAGTGATTACATCTATATTATTATTTTTCTAGGTTTTATTATCAGCTTTGTGATGAAATCAGAGCGGGCAAAGAATATCGGGCAGACCATTTTTGCATTTGGGCTTTTGTTCCTTGGCATTGAGACGATGGGAAGTGTCATGAAGCCACTTGCATCAAGTCCGGTCTTTACAGATTTGATTGCACGGGTCGCTGATGTACCGGTCCTGGGAGTTGCAGTAGGTACACTGATGACTCTGGTTGTACAGAGCAGCAGTGCGACGATTGCAGTACTTCAGAATTTTGCGGCGCAGCCGGGAGCGGACGGAGTGTCAAGTATGCTGGGTCTGGCCGGTGCAATCCCGATTCTTTTAGGTGATAATATAGGAACAACCATTACGGCACTGCTTGCCTGCATTGGACAAACCAAGGATGCAAAACGTACAGCCGTTGCACACTGTATCTTTAACATTTCGGGGTGTCTGTTATTTATATGGTTCGTAAAACCGTATGCGGCATTGATTCAGTACCTTTCGCCAAAGGGGGCAGAAATCGATGTGATTTCAAGGCAGATAGCAAATGCACATACACTTTTCAATATTACCATGACGCTTATCTGGATTCCTCTGATCTGGTTGATGGTAAAAATTGTAATGAGGATTATACCAGATGGAAAGATTTCCGTATTTTCCAATGCAGAACCGATGTATCTGGACAGCAAACTGATTCCTCAGCCAACGGCTGCTCTTCAGTTAGCAGTAAAAGAGATTGTTCGTTGTACAGAACTGGTTGGTGAAAATTTACAGAATTTAATCAAAGCGGAAAAAACCGGAGATGGAAAACTGATTGATGCAGTGATTCATTCGGCCGGAGATACGCGTACACTCTATGAAAGAATCACAGAGTATTTTGCAGAGCTGTTTGCATCCGGAGGATTGACGGAAGAACAGGCGAGCCAGACCGCTGGAATCATGTATATTCTCAGCGATGTGGACCGCATGAGTGCACTTTGCAGAGAAATAGGGCTGTCGTTAAAGAATCAGAATGGACAGATCTATCAATATTCAGCAGATGCAAGGGAGGATCTTGAAAAAAGTATGAAACTGATTCAGAAAATGTACGAGGATTCGATTCACAGCATGGTGACTGGAGATGTAGACAGTGCAAAGAGGGTTGCAAAGCGTAAAGAAGAAATTCTGGAACTTGATATGAAGATGCGCAAAGGACATGTGAAACGTGTGGGTAAAGGAAAGTGCTCAGCTAAGCTCACCGCACCATTTAATAAAATCATTCACAGCGTTGACAGGATGGGAAATTGCTGCCTGAACATTCTCGATGCTGTTCAAAATAATAGTAACGAAATGGGATTAAGCTATTTCCTCGAAGATCCAACCGGCGAAAACAAAGCAATGGAAGGATAAGACAGAACCCGGGAGGAATGGATAAAAATGTTACGAAATCGAATCCTGCAATGGATTATAGATCAATTAGAAAAAATGAAAAACAAAATAGAAATGGAGAGTACGAAGATGACAAAAAAAGAAGTAAAAGAACCTTATATGATGAACCGTGAATTATCATGGCTGAAATTTAACGAAAGAGTATTAAATGAGGCAGGGAATCCAAGAGTCCCACTTGCGGAGCGGCTTACATTTGCCTCCATCTATCAGTCTAATTTAGATGAATTTTACATGGTGCGTGTCGGAACACTGATGGATCAGATGGAGTCTTCCGAGATCGTTTGTGAGAACAAGACAAATATGACAAGCAAAGAACAGGTCAGCGCAATCTTAAAAGTAACGAAAGAGTTAGATCTTAAAAAAGCGAGAATCTACGAGCAGCTCATGGGTGAGCTGGAGCCAAAAGGCATCCGTATCATTAATTTTAATAAGCTTTCCGGGGAAGAGGGGGGACTCTTAGAGGCTTATTTTGATCAGGAAATTGCACCATATCTTTCTGCAAATATCATCAGTAAGCAGCAGCCATTCCCATTCCTTAAAAATAAGGAAATCTATGCGGCTGCTCTGTTAGAATCGAAAGGCGGAAAGACAAAGCTGGCGATTATTCCGTGCAGCAATAACGTGTTTAAGCGCCTAATTGAAATTCCGACCAGACCGGGAACCTTCATGCTGTCCGAGGAAATCATACTTCACTTTCTTCCGAAACTGTTCTCAAGATATACGATTGCAGAAAAGTCATTACTTCGTGTGACAAGAAATGCAGATATAGATACGGAGACAATCTATGATGAAGATCTGGATTACAGAGATGCAATGCAAAATCTGATCAAAGAGAGAAAGAGAATGAACCCGGTTCGTATGGAACTCTCCAGAAAACTAAACAAGAAGATGATTGGTGAAATCTGCAAATATATCAGCGTGGATAAAACACATGTATTTGTATCTGAAGTACCACTTGACATGTCCTTTGTATTTGCAATTCAGAATTACCTGAGAAATGGGAATAGGGAAGAGCTGTTCTTCCAGAAGCGTTCTCCGCGTATGACGCCGGAATTGGATGAGAAGAAGAGCCTGATTGCACAGATTGAACAGAAAGATGTACTGTTATCTTATCCATTTGAAAATATTAAAACATTTACGAATCTGTTATATGAGGCTGCAAGAGATGAATCGGTCGTATCAATGAAGATGACGTTATATCGCCTTGCGGATCGCAGCCAGATTGTGGATGCTCTTGTAGAAGCCTGTGAAAATGGCAAAGAAGTAGTAGTGCTTGTTGAACTCAGAGCCCGTTTCGATGAGGAAAGCAATATCGAATATTCTAGAAAGTTAGAGGAGGCGGGATGCCGTGTCATCTATGGATTAAATGGGTTAAAGGTACATTCAAAACTCTGTCTGATTACAAGAAAAACAGAAGCTGGTCTTTCTTACCTGACACAGATTGGTACCGGAAATTACAACGAAAAGACTTCAAAATTATATACAGACTTATCACTCATTACGGCAAATCAGGACATCGGACGAGAGGCAGCGGCTGTATTTGCATGTCTGCTTCGCGGAGAGACGATTCAAGAGACAAATGTACTTCTTGTTGCTCCGAATTGTCTTCAGAATAAAGTGCTGGCAATGATAGATGAAGAGATGCTACATGCTCAAAATGGAGAAGAGGCTTATGTTGGTGTGAAAATCAATTCACTGACGGACAAAGATATCATCGAAAAGCTGGTGGAAGCATCTCAGGCCGGAGTAAAGATTGAAATGATCGTGCGTGGAATCTGCTGTCTGGTTCCTGATGTGAAAGGCTATACAGAGAACGTGAAAGTTGTCAGCATTGTGGGAAGATTTCTAGAGCATTCACGTATCTACCGCTTTGGTACGAAAGAACGTGAAAAGGTGTATATTGCATCGGCAGACTTTATGACAAGGAATACACTTCGCCGGGTGGAAGTTGCTGCCCCAATCTTGGATGAGAAGCTGCGGGACAGACTAAGTATGATGTTTGAGATGATGATGAAGGATGATGAAAAGGGCAAGCTCTTAAATGCAAAGGGGAGATATGAAGATCAGAAATTCTCAGATGTGAAGCTGGATTCACAGGAAGAATTCTACAGGATGGCATATGAAGCAATCCAGGGAAGGATGGAAAATGTATGAAAAAAACCTATGTAATTGATACAAATGTTTTGATTCAGGCACCATATGCATTGAACTGCTTTGAAGACAACAATCTAGTCATTCCACTCGTGGTTTTGGAGGAGCTGGATGGTCTCAAAAAGAATGAAGGTGAAAAAGGAGCCAATGCGCGTGCAGCAGTCCGGTTTTTGGAGGATTGCAGAAGCCGCGGAGACCTGCTTAAGGGTGTTGAACTGGAAGCTGGGGGTGTGCTGCGAATCGAAAAGAATTTCGTGAATGTTGAACTTCCGATTGATTTGCCAGAGGATAAGGCAGACAATCGCATTTTAAAAGTCTGCAAAGGACTTTTTGATTTGAAAGAAGATGGACAGGAAATCGTATTGGTTACAAAGGATCTGGTACTTCGTCTGAAAGCCCAGATTATGGGAATCAAAGCGGAGGACTTCACAACGGAACAGATTTCCGAGAATGATGCACAGTACACAGGACGATGCGAAGCATACATTCCGGAAGAATTGGTAAAAGATTTTAAGAAAAAGGGCGTAGACTGTAAGGCACTGTATCAGTCAGATGAGGCTGGAAACCATACGCCGATTGTATTTTCAGAAAATGAGTTTGTCATTCTGAAGGCAGATCAGTCAACAAAAAAGACGATGCTGGGAAGAGTTCAGGGAAATAGAGTCGTTGCACTTACTTATAAAAAGAGTAAACCATATGGTATCTCTCCGCGAAATGTCGGGCAATATTTCATGCAGGAAGCGTTGATGATGAGTGCACAGGAGGCACCTCTGGTTATTATAAAAGGAATGGCAGGAACTGCAAAGACATTTTATTCTCTGGCAGTAGGGATGGAAAAAGTATACAACAATCCAAATGGAGAATACCGCAGAATCGTTGTTTGCAGGCCAAACGCGCAATTTGATGATGACATTGGATTCCTTCCGGGCGATGAGAAGGAGAAGATTGCGCCGCTAATGAGACCAATCATTGATAATTTGGAGCAGATTCTAGATTCAGATGAAAAGAGCCGTTATGAGGATGAGACCGTGCTCAGCGATAAGATTCAGGAGGTGTTTGAACGTGACATCATTCAGACGGAGGCGCTCAACTTTATTCGTGGACGCTCCATTGCGAAAACATATCTGATTATTGATGAAGCGCAGAATATGACACCCAATCAAGTAAAAGGAATCATTACCAGAGCCGGAAAGGACACAAAGATTATTCTGCTTGGCGATCCCAATCAGATTGATAAGCCATTTTTGGATGAGAGAACGAATGGGCTCAGTTATGCAGCAAAATATATGAATGGAAGTCCGTTCTGCTGGCAGGTGACTTTGTCTGCGGACGAATGCGAGCGCTCTGTGCTTGCAATGGATGCTGTGAAGAGGTTGTGAGATGAATTATAAGGAAATATTGCAGAATGCAGAAGTGAAAGCATTCTTGCTAAAAGGAAATGAAAATCTCGGAGTGCTCGGGTATACCGATCATTCCGAGAAACACTGTGCCATTGTGGCAGATCATGCAGGTCGTATACTGAAAGCGTTTGGATATTCTGCGCACGAGATTGAGTTGGTGCAGATTGCGGGAGCCATGCATGATATCGGAAATGCAATCAATCGCAAGCATCATGGAGAATACGGTGCGCTGCTTGCAAATCACATTCTTGAAAAAACAGAGCTTCCACTTGAGGATCGTGTTGCAATTGTCTCAGCAATCGGCAATCATGATGAAGATACCGGATGTGCGGTGGATGTCTTATCTGCTGCGCTGATTCTTGCTGACAAGACAGATGTGCGAAGGAACCGGGTGAGGAATAAGGAGAAGTCGGCATTTGACAAGCATGACCGTGTGAATTATGCTGTGACTAACGCAAAACTGAAACTGAACCCAGAAAAAGGAATCATTACATTGAATCTACAGGTAGATGAGAAAATCTGTACGATGTATGAGTATTTCGAAATTTTCCTCGGGAGAATGATGATGTGCCGGAGAGCGGCGGAGATACTGGGGGCGAAGTTTAAGCTGACAGCGAATGGGAGTAAGGTGCTGTAAAAACTGTATTCAGATCAGATATTCCAAAAAAGACAAGGAAAAGGGCAGAATCACTGTCTCCTTGTCTTATTTTAGTACATGATTTTCATCAATCAGGTACGCGTTATTTCTTCTGCGAAATATTTGTGTTACACTAAACAGAAGCAAAAGGATGGTGGAAAATGATGTTTCGGGTGGCAATCTGTGATGACGAAAAAAAGATAACGGAAGACGTGCGCGCAATAATTCAAAGCTGGAATCCGCAGATTCAGGTGGACTGTTTTCACTCGGGAGAGGAACTGCTCCTGGGGTATCATTCTTATCATGCTGTGTTTTTAGACATTGACATGAAGGGGATGAATGGAATCGAGACGGGAAAGGAAATCCGCAAACAGGACAAAGAGACAAAGATTGTGTATCTGACGGCCTATCGGGATTATGTCTCTGGTGCATTTGGGGTACATGCGTTCCAATACTTGTTAAAGCCCGTCAGGGATCATGAGATATGTGAAGTATTAGAGGAAATATTTCGTTATCAGGAGGCGAAGAAGAAACGAACAATATTGGATTTTGATACGGTAAGTGGACTTGTATGTCTGCAGACGGAGGATATCTTCTATCTTGAGTATGAAAACCGCAGAGTTCGAATTGTGACGAATACGGAATCGTATTATTTAAAAGAGCGGATCAGTAAAATCGGAGAACGGATGAAGATCTATGGATTTTCTATGCCGCATCAGAGTTTTGTTGTGAATATGCTTCATGTAAAGAATGTGAAGGGGAGCATGATCCTTCTTGACAATGGGATGCAGATTCCACTTGCCCAAAAAAAGCAGAAAGCATGGAAACAGGAATTGCTGTCTTATTTGTCAAGTAGAATGGAGGTGGAAGCATGATCCCGAAAATTATTATAGTGATCTTTTCACTGGTAGATATCCTGGTAATCGTGGGCTGTTCTGTCAGCATTGTACATGCCATCCCGCAGGAGAAGGAGACGCAGCGGTGGAAGCGGATTGCTGCTTGGTGTCTATACGCTGTGCTTGCAGCGGCGATTCCCAATTTATTCCGAAATGATATCATAACGACGGTGGTATTGACGGGAATCTACGTTGCAATTGGCAGGCTGTTCTATTACAAAAACAAAATGGGAATGCTCTATCAGACTATTTTCTGGATGCTGCTCATGACAACACAGTATATGGGGGCGTATACAACTTTTATTGTTGTGGAGAAGTTTCAGTTAGAGATGGCTTCGATCACAGTTGCACTTATTGCTATTCGATCGATTCTGCTCATGGCAGCCACCTTTGTGATGAAGACGCTGCTGCAAAAACGTTTCGTCAAGGAAGGCAGACACTTGAAAATCAGAGGAATGATATTGATACCGATTTTCAGTATGGTGCTCATGTTACTTTATGTTGTATCAAGTGAAGTGTTTCTGGTCCGTTATGGTTATGGGTGGATATTCCTGTTTGGAAGCCTTTTAATCGTTATCAATGTGTATTGTCTGCATTTCTGGTACGATGTGGCAAAGAACCGGGAATTAAAGTATCAGCTGAATCTGATGCAGCAACAGAGCACGTTGACATTACAGTATTATGAAGACTTAGAAGACAATTACGCACGGTCACGCAAGATTATCCATGACATTCGCAATCATCTCGCGGTGATTGAACAGGCAGGGAAGATGGAGCAAAGTTCCTATTTGGATGATCTCCATACGATGTTAAACTCACTTGGTATGAAATTCTACACAGATACAAGAATATTGAATATTGTATTGAATGATAAGCTGAAAGAATTTGGAAATGGGAAAGCAGAGTGCAGATTAGGCGGAATCAGTCTGGAGTTCATTTCTGATATAGATCTGACCACTATTTTTGCGAACCTGCTCGATAATGCGATAGAAGCGCAGCCGGATGCAGAAACGAGAAGTATTCGGATTCTGGGAGAGCAGATCCATGACTTCACGGTAATCAAGCTTACCAATCCATATGACGGAGCGCGCAAACAAGATCACGAGGGATTGGGGCTGCGCAACGTGCAGAGTGCGGTTGAAAAGTATCAGGGAGAAATGCAGATCGAACAGGAAAACAGGAGTTTTTCGGTGACGCTGGTATTTCCAAATTCTATGGAAAACAAAAAGAACGAGAGGGGAGGGCATGAAACATGAAAGGAAAAAATTGGATGATTGTTATCACATTGATTCTCGTGGTTATGCTGGCAGGTTGTTCATCGGCATCCACAGAACTATCGGATCAATTTGATGAGGAGACGGTAAAAGCAGAGGCGATGAAGTCGATTGACTTATTCAACAGTAAAGATTATCAGGGGATTATTGACATGGGCTCTGACGAGATGAAGGAATCAATTACCGCAGATGAGTTCAAGAAACAGAGTGATCCATACCTGGATAAAAATGGTTCATTCAAAGAAATTGTAAAAACCGTTGTGCTGGGAAGTGAGAATAAGAAGACAAACGAGAGCTACGGCGGTGTTGTGATGATCGGGAAATATGAGAATGGAAAAATTCAGTTTACAATTGGATTTGACGAAGAAATGAAACTGATTCAGTTTCAGATTAAATGAGAGGGAGCGTGAAGCGAATGAAGTTTACAAAAATGGAAAAAAGAGAATTGTTGATTTATGGACTGGTTGCGTTTGCAGTGCCGTATGTGCTTGGTATTCTGATGTGGTATGGATATACGAAGGAGATTGATGTGAGTGTATTTCCGAATGCACAAATGCTATATCCGGCGGCAGGTGCGATGCTGGCAGTACTGCTTGTACGCAAAAAGGATGTGCAGATTCCAAAACGATTTTTTGTGACCTATCTTGTGTTGACGGTGTTAGCAATTGTAATGAGCATTGCAAGTATCTTCGCACCATCTGATACGTTATGGCTTGGCGGCGTGCAGATTCTTCTGATTGTCGGAAGCATACTCTGCTGGATTTTCATGCTGACGGAGAAGAAAGAAAAGAGAACGGCATATGGATTAAGGGCGAAGAATGCAAAGAGTTCTGTATTTTGTGTAGTACTTTTTATCGTGCTCTATCTGCTTCGAACCGCAATTGCTTATGTGGCAGGCGGTGAGCTTGGGACCATGGCAGAAGTATGTTCCAATCCGACAACATGGATTACGATTGCTGTGCTTCCGATTAATTTCTTTCTTGTTTTTATTGCATTTTTTGGAGAAGAGTATGGATGGCGTTACTATCTTCAGCCAATGCTGCAAAAAAGATTCGGGCTTCGCGGGGGCGTCATTATCCTTGGGATTGTATGGGGACTCTGGCATCTTCCAGTGAACTTCTTCTACTATAGTCCGGGTTCTGGTCTGCAGAGCGCAGTGGCACAGCAGATTACCTGTATTACGCTCGGTATCTTTTTTGCCTATGCCTACATGAAGACACAGAATATCTGGGTGCCGGTCATCTTACATTTTCTGAATAACAATTTAGTTCCGGTGATTACTGCGGATTACAGTCAGGAGGTCCTTCAGAATAATCAGGTGACATGGGGCTCGTTACTTCCGGCACTACTGCTAAATGGAATCATCTTTGGTGTATTTATATTTGCAAAAGAATTTAGAAAAAAAGAGGAGAACTTCAATTATGAGTCTGAGTGTTAAGAACCTATCGAAAAAATATGGAGAAAAGACAGCGCTGGAAAACCTGAGCTTTGAGATGGAAAAACCGGGAGTCTACGCACTTCTTGGAACCAATGGTGCCGGTAAGACGACCGCGATCCGTATGATGCTCAACATGTTATCAAGAGACAGTGGTGAGGTTCTCTGGAATGAAAGCCCACTGGATACCGCAACCTGCAACATTGGTTATCTGGCAGAGGAGAGAGGGCTGTATCCAAAATACAGTCTTCTCGATCAGCTCATCTATTTTGCATCACTGCGTGGTGTAAAGCGTGAGGAAGCCAAAAAGAGGATTCATTACTGGGCAAGACGTCTGGAAGTGGAGGAGTACCTCTATGGCATGCAGAGCAAAATCAGTCACACACCACAGAAGAAGGGGCTGTTTAGCGGGCGAGCGGCAGCGAAAAGTGCGAAGCCGAAAAAAGCAGATCAGTTATCCAAGGGAAATCAGCAGAAAATTCAATTCATGACGGCTCTTTTGTCTGATCCGGAGCTGATTATCTTAGATGAGCCGATGTCAGGGCTTGATCCTGTTAATACAGATCTTTTCCGCCAGATTATTCATGAAGAGATTGAGAAGGGAAAATATCTGATTATGTCCAGCCATCAGATGGCAACCGTCGAAGAATTCTGTACAGACATTATCATTTTAAATCGCAGTAAGACCATTTTGCAGGGAAATCTCAATGAGATTAAGAAGAGTTATGGGAGAGTGAATCTTTCCCTGAAAACGGAACAGGATATTACTACATATATCGAAGCTTCCGGTGCGACCATGGTATCAGAAAAAGAATTTGAATATGAGATTAAGGTGTCCGGGGAAATGCAGGCAAATGAGCTTTTGGGCGCATTGATTGCGAAACAGATTCCAATCATCCGATTTGATCTTCGTGAACCGTCGCTCCATGAAATCTTTGTGACAAAGGTAGGTGAAGCCAATGAATCTGCATAAAGAAGATTTTGCGGGAACCGGAAAGGTATTTGCATTTACGTTTCGTCAGCTCGTTTTTAATAAAGCGAATATCATTTCCATTGTGATTCTTCTGTTGGTATCGATTCTTGGAATGCCAGTGATGGCACTTATCAAAGGGGAAAGCTTTTCCTTCGGTGATAAAGAAAAAACAGCGATTGTGAAGATTTACTATACGAATGATTCACAGACGAAGATTGTACCGAAGGATATCATTCGTCAGGACGATACGTTTGCGAAGATCCCGTTTCAGGAAGCAGATTTTACGCTTTCAGAACTCAAAAAGAATGGGTACGAAAACTATCTGAAAGAAGATGAGGTCTATCTTGATATCACTGATACGGTGCAGGTTTACGGCACCGATTCGGTCAACATGGAGTATGAATCTCTTGCACAGGCGGCGGGAGAAGCACTGCAGCTTAATCGCTTTACAGATGCCGGGGCAGACGAAGATCAGATCAGTATTGCGCAGGCAGGATATGGTACGGATACGAGTACAATGTCGGAGTATTACAAGGACAAGGAAGGTCCGGGCTGGGGAATCCGCTATGGCGTACAGTATGCGTATGCGATCATTCTGATGATGCTCTGCATGTTTACGACCAGCTACATTCTTCGCTCGGTCATTGAAGAAAAGGCATCGAAGCTTGTGGAACTTTTGATGGTCAGTGTGAAACCACTGGCACTGATTATGGGAAAAATATTAGCTGTGATGCTGTACGTATTTGCCATGATGTTCGCAATGGGGATTGGTGTTGGAATTTCGTCACTGTTAACGATGGTATTTATGAATACATCTGCGGATCTGTCATCGATCATCTCCGCAGCAACGGGAAGTACCATCTCGCTGGAGACACTTCAGATTGATCCGGTGTTCATTGCAGCGGTATTGGTGTCATTCGTTTTGGGATATTTAACTTTCTCAATCCTGAGCGGACTGGCAGGTTGCAGTTGCTCGAGTATGGAAGATATGGAGTCTGCAAGCATGAATGTTGTGCTTGTGCTGATGGCAGGCTATATGGTCTCGGTGTTTGCTGTGAATTTCAGAAGCATTGCGGTCATTGTTTCGCTGGTGCCGATTGTTTCCATTTTCTGCGCACCGATTGAATATGTATGTGGAAATATCGGGATAGGAGTTCTTATTCTATCGTGGGTCATTCAACTGGCTGTGATTGTGTGCCTGTTCCGGTTCTGTGCACGGATTTATCAGAGTCTGATTATGTATAAAGGGCAGAAAATGAAAGTTATGCAGATGATTCGCCTTGCAGGAACAATCAAAAAAGAACAAACAAAACAGACGCATGCAGGAAAGGAGAAAACATCATGAAAGAATTCAAAGGATTTACAAAAGTCTTTTCCTTTACTGTGAAGCAGATGGTAAAAAGAAAGAGCTTTCGCGCGACCTTTCTTCTGATTGCGGTTCTCTGCCTGCTTGCACCTGCGGTTGTGATGTCACTCATGGAAAAAAACAGCCAGAAAGAAGGAACCGCAGGGACCGGAAGCGAGACTGTGGCAAATACTGCGGTAGAACGGGTGGCAGTCGTGGATACCGACCGGGAACATCCGGCAGATTATGAACTCTTAAATCAGGAAGGTACCGGTGATTTTGCCAAAATCACCTATGTGACAGCGAAGGATCTGAATGCCGGTGTACACGCGGCAAGCGGCGGAAAAGCAGTCGTCCTTTTGGTAGAGAAAAGTAAGGACACCACGCAGCACTTGAAAGCAGAGTATCAGATCAGTGTGCTTCTGCCGGCAGGGACGCAGCTTACCAAAAAGGATGCCACGGGATATGAAGACTTTGTAAGTGCTCATTTTCAGTCCATTTTAAGCCAAAAGGCAGGGCTCGATGCGGCGCAGCAGGAAGTCCTTACTCATCCGGTGCAGTCAGCGGCGTACAGTCTGAAAGAAGAAGCAGGCGCAGGAGACCAGTTT
>JAQUVD010000059.1 GCA_028693555.1 Hespellia sp. | reverse complement strand
AATTAAATAATTCAACTTTCTCTTATTCAGAGTGGTGGAGATACATAGGATCTATGAAGCCACGGCAACCCCATATTATGGAAGGTGCCAACCTGAGCGAGTAATCGATCAATAAGAGGATTGTTAATTTTAATGATAACAGTCCGCTTTTTGGCGGACTTTTTCTTCGTCATAACGTATAAAAGGGCGAAAAGAAAAAGTTCCCCGAGAGAGAAAGAACCAAAAGGAGAAAATATGGAAAGATTATTATTCACATCAGAATCAGTAACCGAAGGCCATCCGGACAAAATGTGTGATCAGATTTCAGATGCAATTCTGGATGAATTATTAAAGCAGGATCCAATGAGCCGTGTTGCCTGCGAGACAGCAACTACGACGGGGATGGTTCTCGTCATGGGCGAGATTACAACGAATGCGTATGTTGATATTCAGAAGATAGTGCGCGAGACGGTAAAAGAGATTGGATATGATAGAGCAAAGTACGGATTTGACGCAGATACCTGTTCGGTCATCACATCCATTGATGAGCAGTCAGCAGACATTGCGATGGGTGTCGATAAGGCATTAGAAGAGAAAGAAAACAGAATGTCAGATGAAGAACTCGAAGCAATTGGTGCCGGAGATCAGGGAATGATGTTCGGATATGCGTCAGATGAGACGGAAGAATTCATGCCTTACCCAATCGCACTTGCTCACAGGCTTGCAAGACAGCTTACCAAAGTGCGAAAAGACGGAACACTCAGTTACCTTCGCCCGGATGGTAAGACACAGGTCACGGTTGAATATGATGAGAATGGAGTACCTGTGAAGGTGGATGCGATTGTTGTGTCAACACAGCATGATCCTGAAGTGTCGCAGGAACAGATTCATCAGGACATCAGAAAATATGTCATTGATGCAATTATTCCGCAGAATATGATAGACAGTGAGACCAAATGCTTCATCAATCCGACCGGACGTTTTGTGATCGGAGGGCCTCATGGAGACAGTGGTCTGACAGGACGCAAGATTATCGTGGACACATATGGTGGAATGGCGCGCCACGGCGGCGGTGCATTTTCGGGAAAAGACTGTACCAAAGTGGATCGCTCTGCAGCTTATGCAGCGCGATATGCAGCAAAGAACATTGTGGCAGCAGGACTTGCTAAGAAATGTGAGATCCAGCTTTCCTATGCAATCGGAGTTGCACAGCCTACATCGATTATGGTGGACACATTTGGCACAAGTGCATTATCAGAAGAGAAGCTGGTAGAAATCGTGCGTGAGAATTTTGACTTAAGACCAGCCGGTATTATTAAGATGCTGGGGCTTAGACGACCAATCTACAAACAGACGGCAGCTTACGGACATTTTGGAAGAAATGATCTGGATTTGCCTTGGGAGAAGTTGGATCGGGTTGATGATTTGAAAAAATATCAATAGTATTTTTATAAAAATTTAACGAGGGACGTAGGCTTTTCAAGTTGCTACGTTCCTTTTTTGATGGTATGATGATAAGGATATGTATTAGGCGGGAAATAGGACGCTAAAAGGAGATGCTTATATGAAGCTTAGAACCCGATTAGTTATTGCATTCGTTGCAGTTATCACACTGCCGACCGTTTTTACGACGGCGACCATGTATTTTCTCGATCCACAGCAGATGGGCGAGTTGCAGCAGGCATATCTGATTATTATTTTTATTACGGCAGCACTCTTGATTTTATGGATCTACCGGGCTGTTTCAATACCCATTCAGAAGCTGCAGAACGCGGCAAAGCAGATCAAGGAAGGGAATCTTGACTTCGAACTGAAAGAGGAGGGAGACGATGAGCTTGGACAGCTCTGTCAGGATTTTGAGGAGATGCGCCTCAGACTGAAGGCGAATGCAGAAGAAAAGGTCACATACGATAAAGAGAACAAGGAATTGATCAGTAACATCTCGCATGACCTAAAGACTCCGATCACCGCAATCAAAGGCTATGTAGAAGGAATCATGGACGGCGTGGCGGATACGCCGGAGAAGATGGATCGTTATATTAAGACCATATATAATAAGGCGAATGAAATGGATCTGTTGATTAATGAACTGACGCTGTATTCGAAAATTGATACGAATCGTATCCCTTATAATTTCAGCACCATATCTGCGGATGGATATTTTAATGACTGTGCAGAAGATTTGTCTTTAGAATTAGAGTCAAAAGGTGTATTATTTATGTATCGGAATTATATTGAGCAGGATTCGGAGATTATTGTAGATGCGGAGCAGTTGCGGCGCGTGATTAACAATATTGTCACGAATTCCGTAAAGTATATGGATAAGCCAAACGGCGAGATTCGTATGAGAGTGAAGGATGTCGGGGATTATATACAGATTGAGCTGGAAGATAATGGCAAAGGCATTGCGGCAAAAGATCTGCCGAATATATTCGATCGGTTTTATAGAACAGATGCTTCCCGTAATTCCTTGAAGGGCGGAAGCGGAATTGGACTGGCAATCGTGAAGAAGATTGTAGAAGAGCATGGCGGCAACATCTGGGCAACCAGCCAGGAAGGTGTCGGCACGACCATGTATTTTGTAGTTAGAAAATATCAGGAGGTACCAATGGATGAGTAAGATATTAATCGTAGAAGACGAAGTGAGTATTGCAGATTTAGAGAAGGATTACCTGGAACTGAGCGGGTTTGAAGTGGAAGTCGCCAATGATGGACAGACAGGACTGGATAAAGCACTGGCGGAGGATTTTGATCTGTTTATACTGGATCTCATGCTGCCCGGCGTAGATGGTTTTGAGATATGTAAACGTATTCGGGAGGAGAAGAACAGTCCAATCATCATGGTATCAGCGAAGAAGGATGATATTGATAAGATCCGAGGTCTTGGACTCGGTGCGGATGATTATATGACGAAGCCGTTTAGCCCAAGTGAGCTGGTTGCCAGAGTGAAGGCACATCTTGCGCGATATGAGCGCCTGATTGGAAGTACGGTGGAAGAGAACAAGGTCATCGAGATTCGTGGTCTTAGAATTGATACCACAGCCAGACGTGTATGGATCAATGAGGAAGAGAAGTCATTTACGACAAAGGAATTTGATCTGCTGACCTTCTTGGCAGGACATCCGAACCATGTTTACACAAAAGATGAATTGTTTAAAGAAATCTGGGATATGGAATCCATTGGAGATATTGCAACAGTCACCGTACACATTAAGAAAATTCGCGAGAAGATAGAATATGATACATCGAACCCACAGTATATTGAGACAATCTGGGGTGTGGGCTATCGGTTTAAGATGTAATCAGTGAAATAGGAATAAACTGAACGAGGGAACAGGACGTGGAAAAGAAGAAAAGAAAAATAAGGTTGAATACGATGCAGTGGATTGCATTGGGGTTCTTGGGCGTGATATTTATGGGCGGGGTGCTTCTGTGGCTTCCAATCTGTAATACACAGCCCATAGCATTTCTTGATGCGTTATTTACATCGACATCCGCAGTATGTGTGACAGGACTGGTAACAATTACACCTGTTACACAGTTTACACTGATTGGGAAAGTGATTTTACTCTTTCTGATTCAAATTGGAGGTCTTGGGGTCATTGCGGTTACAATGGGATTTTTAGTCGCAGTGCATAAGAAGATTACCGTACGTGAACGCGTGATGATTCAACAGACTTATAATATGAACAATCTGTCAGGAATGGTGAAGTTTCTGCTCCGTGTCATTAAAGGGACATTTTTCGTAGAAGCGATTGGCGCGGTGTTATACTCGACAACATTTATTCCGAAATACGGAGTTGTGGAAGGAATCTGGTTTTCTATATTCCATTCCATTTCGGCATTTTGTAATGCGGGAATCGATATTTTGGATTCGAATAGCCTTACCCCCTATGTAACGAATCCGATTATGAATTTTACAACGATGTTTCTCATTGTAGCAGGTGGTCTTGGATTTGTTGTATGGTATGAAATACGTACGAATGTAAAGCATACAATTCAGGAAAAGCTTCCGCTGCGCAGAATGGTAACAAGATTAAGCATTCATGCGAAGGTGGTTCTTGTTATGACTACGTTGTTAATTGTTTTGGGCACTGTTGGTATTTTTTCATTTGAATACTCGAATCCGGATACAATCGCAGACTTATCATTTGGAGAAAAGATTATGGCATCGATGTTCCAGTCTGTTACGACAAGAACCGCGGGATTTGCAACGATTTCTCAGGCCGGTCTGACGCAGGCATCGAAGCTGCTCGGCTGTATTTTGATGGTTATTGGCGGGTCACCGGGAGGTACGGCGGGTGGAATGAAGACAACAACGATAGCCATGCTGCTTCTGACCTGTCTCAGTGAAATCAGGGGAAAGAACAAAACAGAGTGCTTTGGAGGCCGTATTGCGGCTTCTATCGTGAGGACAGGAATTGTGATTGTCACAATTACAATTGCAATATTGCTGTTTGGTGTCATGCTGATTACAACTTTTGATCCGGGAAAAGATTTTCTGTCGATTCTTTACGAAGCCTCGTCAGCAATCGGTACAGTTGGATTAAGCGCGGACCTGACGACACAGTTGTCATCGCAGAGCCATATCGTTCTGATGGCGATGATGTACATTGGTCGAATCGGACCAATTACAATGGCACTTGTACTTGGCGGTCGCACCGATAAGATGTCGGGAGTTGTAGACTTGCCGGAAAAAAGATTGATGGTTGGATAGGAGAATAGAGAACATGAAAAAACAATTTGCAGTATTCGGATTAGGTAATTTTGGAGAGAGTGTGGCCATTTCATTAGAGAAGCTCGGCTGTGATGTAGTTGTGGTAGATGCGTCGGCGGAGAAGATTCAGGACATTTCGGATGAAGTCAGCTATGCGATGCGTGGAGACATCACAGATCCGGATGTACTTCAATCGCTTGGTGCACGTAATCTGGATGGCGCAATCATTGCGGTTGCGGAGAATATGGAAGCAAGTATTATGGCAACAATCATTTCAAAAGAGATCGGGATTCCGTTTGTAATTGCAAAAGCAAAGAATGAACGTCATGCGATGATTCTAGAAAAAATCGGCGCAGATAAGGTTGTATTTCCGGAAAGAGAGATGGGAAGCCGTGTAGCGAAGAATCTGATGGTTTCTTCGTTTGAAGATCTGATCGAAGTCTCACCAGACTACAGTCTGGTTCGACTGACTGTTCCAGACGAATGGGTTGGAAAGTCGCTGATAGAATTAAAGCTGCGTGAGAAATATAAGGTAAATGTTGTGGGGACGATTCAAAACGGAGAGGTTCATGCTGAAATCAATCCACAGGAGCCACTTCAGGAAAAGACAAGAATTATGATGATTGGTTCGAATAAGAACCTTGAGAAATTCAAATCATAACAGAGCAGGAGTGTGTGGGAGAGAGAAAATGATAACAAGTACTTCGAATGCAAGGGTAAAAGAATTGCTTCAGCTGCAGAAGAAAGCAAAGCTTCGCAACCAGGAAAAAGTTTTTATTGTGGAGGGAATCCGGATGTTTCAGGAACTTCCAAGAGAACGTATAAAAAATATTTATTTTTCCGAAAGCTTTTATCACCGCAGAAGGGAGGAACTAAATCTGGATGCGTATCCGCATGAGCTTTTATCCGATACCGTATTCGCCTATGTTTCGGATACGAAGACGCCGCAGGGAGTCCTGTGTGTTGTAAAGCAGCCGCAATATGCGCTTGCAGATATATTGGAAGCACAGCAGCCGCACATCGTTGTGTTGGATAATCTTCAGGACCCCGGCAATCTTGGGACACTTCTTCGAACCGCAGAGGGTGCGGGAGTGACTGGCATCATTATGAGCAGTGACTGTGTAGATATCTTCAATCCGAAGGTGATCCGGTCTACGATGGGGTCTATTTACCGGATGCCGTTTCTCTATGTGGATCATTTAGAGGAGACGATAGAGGAAATCAAAAGAAAAGGAATTCAGACATTTGCAGCACATTTGCAGGGAAGACAGGACTATGATGAGGCAGACTACCGAAATGCGTGTGCATTCTTGATTGGAAACGAAGGGAATGGACTGCGGGAAGAGATTGCGAACATGGCACAGGAGTGGATTCGAATCCCGATGCAGGGAAAAGTGGAATCATTGAATGCAGCAATCGCAGCATCCGTGTTGATGTTTGAGGCCGCAAGGCAGAGAAGGAGGCAATGAGAATGAATACAAATGTAATGGCTTGGCTGATACTATTTGTCGTGCTGGTGGCTATCGAGGCACTTACCGTTGGTCTTACCACAATCTGGTTTGCAATTGGGAGCCTGGCAGCCTGCCTGCTGGCGTGGGCCGGTCTGGATTTGCCAATACAGGTAATTGCATTTATCGTGATTTCTGTTATACTATTTGTAATCACAAGACCAATTGCGATGCGGTATTTCAATAAGGACCGCGAGAAGACGAATGCAGAGAGCCTGGTTGGACGAACAGCACTGGTTTTGGAAAAGATTGATAACATCCATGCAACCGGCAAGGTTGAGATTAATGGATTAGAATGGACAGCCCGCACACCGGTGGAGAATATCACAATTGAGAAAGATGAGATTGTTACGATACTGGGAATTGAAGGCGTGAAATTAATTGTTGAGAGAGAAAAGAAAGCGGAGGTAGAGTGATGGGAGTAGTACTTTTAGCATTATTGATACTGGTGATTTGCATTTTAGTTTCCTGTATTAAGATTGTGCCACAGGCAAAAGCCATGGTTGTGGAACGACTTGGGGCATACCAGGGAACATGGGGTGTAGGATTACATTTTAAAGTACCAATTATTGACCGTGTTGCAAGAAGAGTAGATCTAAAAGAGCAGGTAGTAGATTTTGCACCACAGCCGGTTATCACAAAAGATAACGTTACAATGAGAATTGATACGGTTGTATTTTATCAGATTACGGATCCAAAGCTGTTTGCTTATGGTGTTGCGAATCCGATTATGGCAATTGAGAACTTAACAGCGACAACACTTCGTAATATTATTGGTGACTTGGAATTAGATCAGACACTGACATCCAGAGAGACGATTAATACGAAGATGAGAGCATCACTTGATGTTGCGACAGACCCATGGGGAATCAAGGTGAACCGTGTAGAACTTAAGAATATCATTCCACCGGAAGCAATTCAGGATGCCATGGAGAAACAGATGAAGGCAGAGCGTGAGAGACGTGAATCTATTCTCCGCGCAGAAGGTGAGAAAAGATCGACAGTTCTTGTTGCAGAGGGACATAAAGAGTCAATTATCCTGGATGCAGAAGCAGAGAAGGAATCAATTGTACTTCGCGCAGAAGCGGAAAAGGAAAAACGCATCAGAGAGGCAGAAGGTCAGGCAGAGGCAATTCTGAAGATTCAGCAGGCGAATGCAGAAGGTATCCGTGCAATCAAGGATGCAGGTGCTGACAGCGCAGTACTCACAATCAAGAGTTTGGAAGCATTTGAAAAAGCGGCAGACGGACAGGCAACGAAGATTATCATTCCATCGGATATTCAGGGGATTGCAGGTTTAGCAAAGAGTGTTGTGGAGATTGCAGAAAAATAAGAAGATAATATTAGGGATGCTTGCTTTTTGGCATCCCTTTTAGTGATTAAAGGAGAAAGAGAACTATGAATTTAAAAGGACGTCAATTTTTAACATTAAAGGATTTTACACCGGAAGAGATTACATACCTGCTTGATTTGGCAGCTGATCTGAAGGATAAGAAGAAAAAAGGAATCGCAGTAGACAACTATCACGACAAGAGTGTAGCACTGATCTTTGAAAAAGACAGTACACGTACACGCTGTGCATTCGAGGTGGCAGCGCACGATATGGGAATGGGTGCAACATATTTAGGACCAACCGGTTCTCAGATTGGCAAAAAAGAAAGTATTGCAGATACTGCGCGTGTGCTTGGCCGTATGTATGATGGGATTGAGTACCGTGGGTTCGAACAGTCCATCGTAGAAGACTTGGCAAAATATGCCGGGGTACCGGTGTGGAATGGTCTGACAAATGAATACCATCCGACACAGATGCTTGCAGATATGCTTACCATCCGTGAGAACTTCGGACATCTGGAAGGCTTAAAGCTTGTATACATGGGCGATGCCCGCTATAACATGGGCAATTCACTTATGATTGCCTGCGCAAAGCTTGGTATGCATTTCGTGGCATGTACTTCTAAGAAATATTTCCCGAATGCAGAGCTGGTAGCACAGTGTGAACAATACGCGAAAGCTTCAGGCGGAACGATTACATTGACAGACGATGTAGAAGCCGGAACAAAAGACGCCAATATTCTCTATACCGATGTATGGGTATCGATGGGAGAACCGGATGCTGTATGGGAAGAGCGTATCGCGGATCTCACCCCTTATAAGGTGACAAAAGAAGTGATGAATCACGCAGATGACTCTGCAATCTTTTTACATTGCCTTCCGGCCTTCCATGATCTGAAGACAAAGATCGGAAAAGAGATGGGCGAACGCTTCGACCTGACAGAGATGGAAGTGACAGATGAAGTATTTGAGTCAGCGCAGTCCAAGGTATTTGATGAGGCTGAGAACCGTATGCATACAATCAAAGCGGTCATGGTTGCTACATTAGGCGAGAGGAAATAGAATTGAAGACAGAGATTTTGAAGCTTCTTCGGGAATCAACAGAGTATATTTCCGGACAGGAGCTCTGCGAGCATTTCAATGTGTCCAGAACTGCAGTATGGAAAGTAATCAACCAGTTAAAAGAGGAAGGATATCAGATAGAGGCAGTTCGCAATCGAGGATATCATATCGTGGAGTGTCCGGATATCTTAAGCCGTGAGGAGATCGAAAGCCAGATGCAGACCGCGTGGGCAGGGCGTAGTGTTGTCTGTTTTGAGGAGACCGATTCGACGAACAACCAGATTAAAAAGCTGGCGGAAGCAGGAGCTGTGCATGGGACGCTTGCTGTTGCGGATATGCAGAAGTCCGGAAAAGGAAGACGTGGAAGGAACTGGGAATCTCCAAAAGGAAAGAACATTTATATGTCGATTCTTTTGAGACCAGAGATGAATCCGTCCATGGCACCGCAGCTTACCCTTGTGATGGCACTAAGTGTCGCGCAGGCAATGGTGGAAGCAGAAAAGATTGATGCCAGAATTAAGTGGCCAAACGACATTGTGTTGAATAAGAAAAAGATTTGTGGCATCTTAACAGAGATGAATACGGAGATTGATTATATTAACCATGTTGTCATCGGAATCGGAATCAATGTCAATGATGATGCAATTCCCAAAGAACTGCAGGAGAAGGCCACTTCCATGATGCTGGAAGAAAAGCATCGCGTTCAGAGAAGTACTCTGATTGCGAATATCATGAAGTGTTTTGAACAAAATTACGAGACGTTTGCGGTAAGAAAGGATTTGTCATTTATGCAGGAGGCATATAATGAGATTCTGGTCAACTGCAATCAGGAAGTAACGATCATAGGCACTGAGCAGCAGTATCATGCAGTTGCAAAAGGAATCAATGCCACGGGAGAATTGATTGTCGAAAGAGATGATGGTACAATCGAAGAAATCTATTCTGGGGAAGTTTCGGTCCGGGGAATTTACGGATATGTGTAATGACGGATCGGGAAATAAAAAGAGAGAAGAGTGGGAGAGCGTGAATGAAAAAGGGAAAAATTAGTGGATTATTGCCAATCCTCGTATTTTTACTACTGTTTATTGGCAGTGGAGTTATATTTCATGATTTTTATGCGATGCCGGCGATTGTTGCTTTTTTAATTGCATTAATCGTTGCGTTTATGCAGAATCCTAAGAAACCGTTAAACGAGAAGATTCAGGTTGTCTGTAGAAGTATGGGTGAAGAAAATGTGATGACGATGTGTCTGATTTTTATTCTGGCAGGGGCATTTTCAGGAGCAGTACAGGCGGCGGGCGGTGTGGACAGCACCGTGAATTTTGGACTTACGATTCTTCCGCCGAATATCGCGGTTGCAGGATTATTCCTTATCGCATGCTTTATTTCAATTGCAATGGGAACATCTGTCGGAACGATTGCGGCACTTACCCCGATTGCGGTTGGAGTCAGTGAGAAGACAGGCTTTGCAGGTGCACTGTGCGTAGGTGCAGTTGTGTGTGGAGCGATGTTTGGAGATAACCTTTCCATGATTTCAGACACGACGATTGCAGCGACAAAGACACAGGGATGTGATATGAAGGATAAGTTTCGTGAGAACTTTATGATATCGCTTCCGGCTGCAATTCTTACAACCGTTATTTTTCTCGTGATGGCATGGAATTCAGAATATAGTGTGACCGGGAATCTGGAATATAATATTCTCAAGATTCTGCCATATGTTGTGGTGCTTGTCGGTGCACTGATTGGAATTAATGTGTTTGTTATACTGGTGCTTGGAACCGTATTATCGGTCATTGTCGGCGTTGCAACAGGCGCGATTGCCGTGTCCTCCATTTTTACAGTGATAGGTTCAGGACTGGACGGGAACGGCGGGATTATGAATATGTATGATATCACGGTGATCTCTATTGTAGTGGCAGGAATTATCGGTTTGGTAAAGGAAAACGGCGGGATTGATTTTCTGCTCGAAAGCATTAAAAAGCATGTGAAAGGACCTAAGGGCGCACAGTTTGGAATTGCAATCCTCAGTTCACTTGTCGATATGTCCACAGCAAATAATACCATTGCAATTGTAATGGCAGGACCAATTGCAAAGGATATTGCAGAGGAGTATCATGTAACACCGAGAAGAACAGCGGCACTGTTAGATGTGTTCACATCGGTATGGCAGGGCGTCCTTCCTTATGGAGCACAGCTTTTATATGCGAGTGCAGGCGCGGCGGCAGTCGGGCTGACCATTGCACCGACAGATATCATTCCGTATCTGTATTACCCATTCCTGATGGGAGTTTGTTTTGTCATTGCAATTATATTTGGTAAGAAAGGCGTAAGAAGAGAAAATGAGCAATAAGATAATTTTGTGTGCGGCCAGTGCCTATGAGAAGAAGTTCTACCTGAATCCGGATTTCCAGAAATTACCGGAAAGTATCAAACAGGAATTACAGATTATGTGTGTATTGTATACAGAGGATGTAGGCGGTATTCTGACGCTGGTTTACAATGAAGATGGAACGCTGAATCTTGAAGTCAGCCAGCAGCAGGATGACTTTACCTTTGATGAGATTGGCAGCGCTCTGAAAATCAAGGAGATACAAAGCGAGAAAAGGGAATTATTTGAAGCACTTCAGATCTATTTTCGCGTCTTTATTCTTGGGGAGGAAATGTAATGTTATTAGTAATTGACGTTGGAAATACACATCTTACGATGGGAGTATTCAAAGAGAAAAATCTGATTGGAACATTTCGAATGACAAGCAAGCGAAGCCGCACGTCGGATGAGCTTGGCATGATGATCTGTTCTATTTTGGAACATAGAAAAGTAATGCCGGAAGACATCAAAGCGGTCATCATTTCATCCGTGGTTCCGGATATTATGCATTCACTGGGCAGTGCAGTTATCAAATATTTTGACCTGAAGCCGATCGTGGTGTCAGCAGGTATTAAGACGGGACTGCGCATTGACACCGAGAATCCAAAACAGATTGGTGCGGATCGTATTGTTGATGCAGTGGCAGCTTATGAACTATACGGCGGACCGGTCATTGTTGTAGACTTTGGAACGGCAACTACATACGATCTAGTCGGACCGGACTGCAATTTTGAGGCGGGTGTCATCGCTCCCGGAATTGAGACATCGGCTCGATCATTGTGGAACGAAGCCACCATGCTTCCTGCAATTGAGATCGCAAAGCCGAAATCAATTCTTGCAAAAGAGACGATTTCCAGCATGCAGGCAGGACTTGTATACGGCGTGGTCGGACAGGCTGAATATATTGTGGACAGAATCAAACAGGAATCAAAACATGACAGTATCAAAGTGGTAGCAACGGGCGGTATTGGAAGAATCATCGCCGCAGAAGCGAAGAATATTGATGAGTATGATCCAAATCTTACATTGGAAGGATTAAGACTGATTTATGAAAAAAACAAGCGTTAAGAAGCTGACAATTGGAAATGTAGAACTTGACAATTCCTATGTGTTGGGACCAATGGCAGGTGTCACAGACCTGCCTTTTCGCTTGCTCTGTAAAGAACAGGGTGCGGGACTGCTCTGCATGGAAATGGTAAGCGCAAAAGGTATCTTATATAATAACAAGAATACAGAGACACTTCTCGCAATCCATTCGCAGGAACAGCCGGTTTCCCTGCAGTTATTCGGGTCGGACCCGCATATAATGAGCGAGATGGCAAAACGAATCGAAGACAGACCATTTGCAATCCTCGATGTGAACATGGGCTGTCCGGTTCCAAAGATTGTGAGAAATGGCGAAGGCTCGGCACTTATGAATCAGCCGAAGCAAGTTTATGAGATTGTGTCAGCACTGGTAAAAGCAATCTCAAAGCCGGTGACGGTGAAGATACGGAAGGGGTTTGACGATAACCACATCAATGCAGTCGAGATTGCGAAAATCATTGAAGAAGCCGGGGCTTCTGCCGTTGCTGTGCATGGGAGGACGAGGGAACAATACTATGCTGGGAAGGCAGATTGGGACATCATCCGACAGGTGAAAGAGGCAGTTACAATTCCGGTTATTGGAAATGGTGATGTGATGAGTGGAGAAAAGGCAGTTGCACTTCGGGAACAGACGGGGTGTGATGGGATTATGATTGCGCGGGGAGCGCAGGGAAATCCCTGGATCTTTTCAGAACTTCTTGCATATGAAGAAAGTGGTGTGATTTCGCCGAGACCGGACAAGGAAGAGGTAAAAAGAACGATGCTGCGGCATATGGATCTTCAGATTGAACATAAAGGCGATTACCTGGGAATCAGAGAAATGCGAAAGCATATCGCCTGGTATACCAGAGGAATGCATGGCTCGACCAGAATGCGAGATGACATCAACCACATTGAGAGCTATGAGGAAATGAAAACATATTTAGAAAGTATGTAAAGTTCAAAAGAATATTTTTATAGAGGGTGGAATAAAATACGTCATAGATGAGCGCGTGAAATGTGTATTGCAGCTTTTGTCAAAGTGCTGAAAATGCTGAAATACTTGACATCTATAGGGGTTTTCGGTATAATAATGAAATTGTGAAGCTTAGTCAGCTAAGTGATGCGAAAAGGAGTTTATAACGATGGAAGAGAAGAAAAAATTATTAACATATGCTGGATTAAAAGCATTAGAGGACGAACTTGAGACATTGAAGGTTGTCAAACGTAAAGAAGTATCGGCTAAGATTAAAGAGGCCAGAGAACAGGGCGATTTATCCGAGAATGCGGAGTATGATGCAGCAAAGGATGAGCAGAGAGATATTGAGGCTCGTATCGAAGAGTTAGAAAAAATCTTGAAGAATGTCGAAGTTGTCGTGGAAGAAGAAGTAGATTACGATAAGGTGAATGTCGGATGTACTGTTTTAGTTCATGACAAAGAATTTAATGAAGAGATTCAGTTTATGATCGTAGGATCAACAGAAGCGAACAGTTTAAAGGGTAAGATTTCCAATGAATCACCAGTGGGAAAAGCTTTGATTGGCAAGAAAGTCGGAGAAAACGTCAAAGTTGAGACACAGGCAGGTATTATGGAATATAAGGTATTGAAAATCGACCGCAGTATCTAGGCGCATCAGTATCCGTGATAAGGAACGAATCAGACTAATAGAAGTGATAAGGAGTAGAGTATGGCACAGCAGAATAAGAACGCGAATGCACAGGAACCGGATTTAAATCAGCTCCGCAAGGTTCGCCGTGAGAAACTGGCAAACCTTCAGGCGGAAGGAAAGAATCCTTTTGAGATTATGAAATATGACCAGACACACCACAGCCAGGAGATCAAGGACAACTATGATGAACTGGAAGGAAAGCTGGTATCAATTGCAGGAAGATTGATGTCAAAACGTGTAATGGGAAAAGCATCATTTTGCAACGTTCAGGATTTGACCGGTAACATTCAGTCTTATGTTGCACGTGACAGCATTGGTGAGGAAGAATATAAAGCATTTAAGAAGATGGATATCGGTGATATCGTAGGATTGAAAGGTGAAGTATTCACAACAAAGATGGGTGAGATTTCAATTCACGCGTCAGAAGTGACACTTCTCTCAAAGAGTCTTCAGATTTTACCGGAGAAGTTCCATGGTCTGACGAATACAGATTTACGTTATCGTCAGAGATATGTGGATCTGATTATGAATCCGGAAGCGAAGGATACCTTTGTGAAACGTTCTCAGATTATCAGCTCGATCCGTCGTTATCTTGATGGACAGGGATTCATGGAGGTTGAGACTCCAATGCTCGTAGCAAATGCGGGTGGAGCAGCAGCGCGTCCATTCGAGACACATTTCAATGCGCTCGATGAAGATCTGAAGCTTCGCATTTCTCTTGAATTATATTTGAAACGATTGATTGTCGGTGGACTGGAAAGAGTCTATGAGATTGGTCGTGTATTTAGAAACGAAGGATTGGATACGAGACACAATCCGGAATTTACACTGATGGAATTATATCAGGCATATACAGATTATAATGGAATGATGGATCTGACAGAGAACTTATACCGTCATGTTGCCCAGGATGTACTTGGAACAACAAAGATTGTCTATAAAGGAATTGAGATGGATTTGGGCAAACCATTCGAACGCATCACAATGGTAGACGCTGTTAAGAAGTATGCAGGCGTTGACTGGAATGAAGTTGAGACACTCGAGCAGGCACGTGAGCTTGCAAAAGAGCACCACGTAGAGTTTGAAGAGAGACATAAAAAAGGCGATATCTTAAGCCTGTTCTTTGAGGAGTTTGCAGAAGAGCACTTATTACAACCGACATTTGTAATGGATCACCCGATTGAGATTTCTCCGCTAACTAAGAAGAAACCGGAGAATCCAGAGTATGTGGAGCGCTTCGAGTTCTTCATGAATGGATGGGAGATGGCAAATGCTTACTCCGAGTTAAATGATCCAATCGACCAGAGGGAACGTTTTAAGGCACAGGAAGATCTTCTTGCAGCTGGCGATGATGAAGCCAACACGACAGATGAAGATTTCTTAAATGCTCTTGAGATTGGTATGCCGCCGACCGGTGGTATCGGATACGGAATCGACCGTATGTGTATGCTGCTGACTGGGGCAGAAGCGATTCGCGACGTGCTGCTATTCCCGACGATGAA
>JAQUVD010000082.1 GCA_028693555.1 Hespellia sp. | reverse complement strand
ATGTGGATGTTGACAATCGCTTCACAGTCTATGGAATTAGAGACTTAGGATCAGAGCTCTCGCCCATTACCATGCTTGTCATGATGGAAAGCATCCAGCAGAGAATCGTGGAGAATGGAAAGAGAGGGAAAGCAACCTGGCTCTATATTGACGAATTCCACGTCTTACTAAATTCCGAGTATTCTGCAAAGTATTTACAGCAGTTATGGAAGAAAGTAAGAAAACAGGGTGGGTTATGTACAGGCATCACACAAAACGTCGTCGATCTATTACAGAATTACACAGCAACCACAATGCTTGCAAACTCTGAGTTTGTAGCATTATTAAAACAGGCAAATACAGACAGTTCTAAAATGGCAGAGGTTATTGGTGTGTCAGAAGCACAGCTTCGATTTGTAACTAACAGTCCATCAGGTATGGGACTTATTAAATGTGGTAGTGCAGTAATTCCATTTGATAATCAGATTAGTAAGGTTACAGGTTTATATAAGCTTTATAATACCAATATCCACGAGAAGATTGCAGAAAAGAAGGCAAGGGAAGTAATGGAAAATTCTTTGGCTGAATAGGACAGGGAATGGACTAATGTCATTAGGTGTCGGAAGGCACCTCGTGACAAACGAATTTGAATTAGTAGTAATACTAAAGTTCCTACTTTCTTAAGTAGCTCAAATATGTTTAATCATTTTTAGGGATCAGAGTTGATAATATTCTGGTCTTGTTATTATTAAACAGGTTGACAAAATCCACTAATATTGATAAAGTGAATATAGTTGAATTTGTCCACTAAATACAAAGGAGTTAAATGATGAGTACAGATAAAATTGTGGAAAAAGTTAGGGCATTTAATCGGTTTTATATGCCATCCATGAATCTACTTGGTAACCACTATCTTGGATCGGAATATTCTGTAACTGAATCAAGAGTATTCTTTGAGCTATATGAAAATGAAGGCTGTAATGCTGCACATATAGCACAGATTATGAATATAGACAAGAGTTACCTAAGTCGGATCATTAAAAGTCATGAGAAGAATGGATATATTAAGAGATCTCCGTCCAGAGATGATGGTCGTTCTTATTCTCTTTTTTTGACAGACAAAGGGATGAAAAAGGCAGTGGATTTCATTTATAAATCAGATGTTGAAATCGGGAGTATTCTCCAAAACTTATCGAAAGATGAACAAATTCGTTTGGTAGATGCGCTTGATACGATTACAGAATTATTGAGTAAAGGAAAAGGTGGTGTTCAAAGATGAAAATAGTATCTTATGTTCCAAAGTATAAAAACGATTTTGTGGAAATGAATAAAGCCTGGATATCTGAGATGTTTGTACTTGAAGAGGAAGACATAAAGGAGATGGGGAATATCGAACCCGCAATTGAAAAGGGAGGTCAGATATTTTTTGCTATAGATGATAATGATCAGGTTATGGCTTGCTGCATGATTGCACCACGGGAAGATGGTGATTGGGAAATCATGAAGTTTGCAGCAAGAAAAATGTATACTGGAACAGGTGCTGGTAGTGCATGCCTCAAGGCGTGTATTGAATATGCTAGGGAGAAAGATATTCCTAAGATTATTATTGTTTCAAATCGAAAGTGTATACAAGCAGTGCACTTGTATCGCAAGTTTGGATTTCAGGAGATTTTGGTGGATAAAAAGAGATTTCCGTTTGAACGAGCGGATATTGCCTTTGAACAGAATTTTAATATGTAGCTAATGAAGCTTAATAATGAAGGGAGAATGAAGTAATGACAACTTTTGATACGAAGATCAAAATTATTTTACGAAATGGTCTAGAGCCGTGGCAGGAACTGAATGTTACCGCATTCCTAGTTAGCGGAATAGCAGGTACACAGGCAATTATTGGAGAACCTTATATAGATGCGGATGGAGTGCAATATCTGCCAATGTCACAGCAGCCGATCATGATTCATACAGCCAATGTTGATCAACTGAGAGATATCATGAAAAAGGCTATAGAGAAGGAAATGGCGGTCACAATATACACAAATGAACTTTTCACAACCTATAATGACGAGGATAATCGCACCGAAATAGCTAAATATACGACAGATAAATTAGATCTTGTTGGTATTGGGATACGAGGAAAGAAAAATCCTCTCGACCGTATTACAAAGGGTATTGACATGCATCGATAATATTGGTTCTTAGTAATATACAAATTCCAAGTTTTCAAGGAGTTGATCACAATGAAAAACCATCAAATTATAGATGGTAGACTGCTTCAAACCAATAAGAAATTCTCTGCACTAAAAGAATCCCAAAAGACAAAAATTGCAGAGTGGGAATATGAAGCATATAAGGACTGTTATTTGAAATATAAGAAAGTACCTGATAAACGCAGAATAGATGAGATTCTGTTTTCTGTATTTGAAAAGATAGAAGCTGCTGAAATCTGGGTTCCAGAAGATGAGATATACAAGCATTATCAAAGCAGGCATAGCAAATTACTGAAGAGATTAAAGAAGGAATTCTCGGAAGATTTCCAAGATGAAAACGTAACTGAATAATAAATAATTATATATAGAGCATTCAAGCCAAAAACTTGTCTGCTCTCTTTTTTTATCCCGTTTGGAAAGAAGGTGAGACAATTGAAAATTAAAAAAGTGGATGACAAACCAATGATAATCCACACAAAAGCAAAGCCAAAGATTCATTCCCACGAAGGGAAGTCTACTGGGATTAAAGGTCACAATGTTTATTCTGTAAACAGGAGTCCGAAGATTAAGTCAGCTACCACTTCAATGCAGACAATGGGAAAAGGGACAGTTTGTCGAAGTGGCAAAACTACGTATCGGAAAAGTACGATTCATCTGGATCAGGTAGAACGTGGCGGGAAAATCCATCAGCATAACAGAAATATCAAAAACGACAAGAAAACTATTAAGACAAAGAATTCAAGTATTAAGTTAGTGGGTGCAGTAGGAGCAAATGCAGCTTCAAATCAGATGGAGGGTGCAGATGAAGTAAGAGATGCAGCAATGATTACTTATAGTGTTACAAGACCCATGACTGGAGTAGCTTCTAAAGGAACAGAATTCTTTAGACAGAAGTCATTGGCAGAGAAGAAGCGAAAGATTAAAAAAGTGGAGTCTGGTAGGAAACTTGCGAGAAGGCAGATTAAAAAGACAACACAGAAGGTAGCAAAGAAAGCAGCAAAGGATACTGCCAAGAAGGTAGCAAAAGAAACAGCAAAGAAATCAGCGAAAGTAGCGACAAAAGTTACAACGGATGTTGCTGTGACGGTAGCAGGAACTGCGGCAGTTGGACCACTTAGTCCATTGATTGGGATTGCTGCCGGAGAAGTTGTAGGAGCAAAGATAGATCATGATGATATGAAGC
>JAQUVD010000021.1 GCA_028693555.1 Hespellia sp. | reverse complement strand
TCTTTGATAGCTTAATTTTACATCAAAAAGGAATTAGATTCCTTATATTTGGGGCATTTTTTGAAAGTTGTTTATAAAGACATGGTTTAATTCAGGTCTATGTGGATAAAACTGCGGAAACTCAAGATCCTAATATACTTGACAGTGATTTACAGAAAAGAAATGCAGCGATAGAACATTTGAAAAAACTAATAAGTGCAAGTCATAAATTAGGTGTAAATATGGTGACTACGTTTATTGGAAGAGATCAAACAAAAACAGTGGAAGAAAATTTAGAAATTGTTAAGACTGTATGGACTCCAATTCTTGATTTGGCAAAAGAATTAGGCGTGAAGATTGCAATTGAAAATTGCCCGATGTTATTTGGGCCGGATCAGTGGCCAGGAGGACAAAACTTAATGACAACGCCTGTGATATGGAAAAAGATTTTTGAAATCTTACCATATGAAAATCTTGGAATCAACTATGATCCATCACATTTTGTATGGCAAATGATAGATTACATTAAACCAATTTACGAGTTTAAAGACAAGATTTTCCATGTACATTATAAGGATATTAAAATATATCAGGAAAAATTAAACCAAGTAGGAATTATGGCATACCCGTTAGATTTCATGTCACCCAAACTTCCTGGATTAGGAGATGTAGATTGGGGGAAATATGTATCAGCATTGACCGATATAGGGTATGATGGTTATACTTGTATTGAAGTTGAAGATAAAGCATTTGAAGGTTCACCAGAGGCAATTCTGAATTCATTGAAACTCAGCAAAAGATATATGGAACAATTTGTGGTATAGCAAAGGAGTTTTATGCAGGCGGAAAAACTATGTATAGAATGTTGTTTGAATAAAGCAAAAAGTATTTTGAAAGAACAACAGTTAGAAAAAAATGTGAGAGAAGAAGCAGTAAAGAAAATAGAAGCAATTTTTTCGGAAATAGGCGAAAAAGAATCAGCTCCGTATTATATGAGTAAGGCGATGGAAGTGGCAGAAGATACTGTACATATAGCAGATTCGTATGTTGAACCAAAAAGAAAATATAATCAGTTGATGTTGCAATATGAACGAGATATTTGTAATAAGATTGAGAAATCAGCAGATCAATTATTAACAGGTTTACAGTATGCACTCACAGGAAATTATATTGATTTTGCCGCAATGGATATTGTTGAAGAGAATAAATTGATGAAATTGCTTGAAAAAAGTGAAGAAATTGTTTTGGACCCAGATACATATAGGCAGTTACAAAAAGATTTGAAAAATGCAAGAACGATGGTATATATCACAGATAATGCAGGGGAAATTGTGCTTGATAAAATTATGATACTTTTTTTGAAAAGATTATATCCACAATTGAAAATTCAAGTTATTGTGCGTGGGGCACCAGCATTAAATGATGCAACAATGGACGATGCTTTTGAAATTGGACTGACTCAGATTGTATCAGTAATTACAAATAAAACTTCTATACCAGGGACGCCGTTGCATCATATTGCAGAAGAGGCAAAGAGAGCAATCGAAATGTCTGATTTATGTATTGCAAAGGGCCAGGGAAACTATGAAACAATGGATGGATGTGGACTTAATATCTATTATTTGTTTCTTTGCAAGTGTGAATTGTTTGTAAAAAAGTTTCAAGTAGAGCAATTTACTGCTATTCTAAAAAAAGAAATATAGTATTTGAGGTTTGATTTACATTTCAAACCTATTCTCTTTCGCATATTTAATAAATCGCTTTAATGCCACCGGCTGGAAGTGATTCTTCAGATATCCCATATGAATATATCTTTCGCAATAGGGTTCTTTGATCTTAACGGCCTTTACATCGTACAAGTGCATTTCCGGGATGATAGCGACTAAAGAAAGACCGAAGCCTTCTGCTACAAGTCCGTAAAGTGCCTGCTCACCCTCCGCCTCACTGATGATTTGAGGTGAGATATCTGCCTGCTTGAATGCTCTCTGGATTAATTTCCCTAACCCAGTATCTTTTCTGTAGATAACAAGTGGATATTGTTCGATCTCTTTGAGAGAAACCTCGTCGTATTGTGCGAGTGGGTGGTCAGATGGCACCACAAGAGAAAGAGAATGCCGCAAAATAGGAACAAACTCAATATCCGGTTCATCATCTGAGTAAGAGCTGAATATGACATCGTATTTTTCCTTGCGAAGCCCTTCCACAAGTTGGGAGGTAATTCCCTGATAAAATGTGAAGTTTACATTTTTGTTCTCTGCAACGGAGAGAAAGCTGCGCGCCATTTTCGGAATATAGCGAGGCGCTAATGGATAGACATATCCAATGTCGATCTGTCCCTGCTCAGAGCTTGTATATTTTTGGAGCTGCAATTTCCCCGTCTCTAGTTCAGCGAGAGAGCTATTGACATGCTCTAAAAAAATGTTGCCATATTTTGTGAGCACGACATTGCGTCCCTGCTTTTCGAAGAGCTGTGTTCCCAATTCTTTTTCCAGACAGGACATCGCGTAACTGAGACTCGGCTGAGAAATGTGTAATTGTTCTGCAGCACGCGAAAAGTGCTGCAATTTTGCAATTGCCTGAAAATAGTATAGTTGATTTAAATTCATAGCAGACCTCCAAGATTCATTGAAATGTTTAATCACGTAAAAAGGTGTTAATTACGTGCAATACGCCGTCCTCATCGTTCGATTTAGTGATGAAGTCGGCATGGTCTTTAATTAGATCCTGCGCATTTTCCATAGCAACGCCAAGTCCTGCATATTGGATCATAGACAGGTCATTAAAACCATCTCCGCAGCAGATCATTTCGTCCGCCGTTAATCCAAGGCTGGAAAGCAGCTTTTGAAGGGAATATGCTTTGTCGATATTCTGTGGCATTACCTCTAAAAAATACGGTTCTGATTTGTAAATATTTAAATAGGAATGAAATTTTTTCTTTAATGCTTCTTCGGCTTCCAGTACAATCTTTGGCTCTCCGGTAATTAAAAACTTGTTCACTGGAACGGTTATATATTCGATAAAGTTTTCAACTGAGCGGATTTCCATCGTGTTTATTTTGGATTCCAGCTCATCGTAATAATTCGGCTTGATACCTGAGATAATTGTTTTGTCGTCGTATGTGACAATGTCTAAGTTCTCGAAGGAACAAGCAATCTCAAACACATCCTGTGTGATATCTAAAGGGAGCGTCTTATTGTAAATCAGTGCTCCGCTGGAACAATTGGTGATACGTGCACCATTGAAAGACAAGGTGTATCCGCCGTATTCATGCAAATGCAGTTTTTCTGCAAGCGGAGCAACTCCGTTAATCGGACGTCCCGATGCCAGAACTACTTTCTTGCCCATTTTCTGAATTTCAATTAAAGCTTCCATGGTCGGAGGGGTGATTTCTTTGTTGGAATTGGTGAGTGTACCGTCAAGGTCAAGTACGAGAATCTGATAGCGCATAGGTCCATCCTTTCAATTATAAAGTAATTCTAAAATATGCACCAATTATAGAGCATTTCTTGATATTTGTAAATGAAAGGAGTATAATTATAGCAAATGCGGGTGTAGTTTAGTGGTAGAATCCCAGCTTCCCAAGCTGGCTATGTGGGTTCGATTCCCATCATCCGCTTTGTAATGCTACATCGGATAGCAGCTAGACTGCAATATCCGGTGTATTTTTATACTTAAGAAACGAAAATCACGATTCATAATAGATTTGGAGAGAATACGAATGAAAACATGGAAAAGAATACTGGCAGTACTCCTGTGCGTTTCCTCGGTGGCGGTCATGGCTGCATGCGGAACAAAGGAAACAGCAACGACGAAAACAGAAGATAATTTAACAATTACAACAGATGGAGATAAGACGATTGTTACATTTGTGGATGCGTTAGGTGGCTCACATGAGATGACACTTAATTCTGAGGCAGAGATGATGGATTATGACAAAAACAGCTTTGTCAAAGACGGAGAGAAGATGACTTATACAGATTCTTCGAATTATACATATCGCCTGGGCGTGGATGTATCAGAACATCAGGGGGACATCGACTGGAAGCAGGTAAAAGATGCCGGATATGAATTTGCGATTATTCGTGTTGCGTACAGAGGATACACAGAAGGTGGATTAAGCAGCGACGCCTATTACGAACAGAATATCAAAGGAGCATTGGCAGCAGGTCTTGAGGTCGGGGTCTATGTATTTTCACAGGCAATCAATGAAACAGAAGCAGAGGAAGAAGCCCAGCTCGCATTGGATAATATCAAGAAATATGACATCACCGGATCGGTCGTCTATGATCCGGAGAGTATTCTGGATGCAGAGTCTAGAACAGACGGAGTTACAGGAGAGCAGTTCACGAAGAACACCATTGCATTTTGTGAAAAAGTGAAGGCAGCAGGCTATACTCCGCTGGTTTATTCAAATATGATGTGGGAGGCTTACCAGTTCGATCTTACACAGCTTTCCGCGTATGATTTCTGGTATGCAGATTATGAAGATCAGCCACAGACACCTTATAACTTTACGTACTGGCAGTACGCAGAAGACGGAAGCGTTCCGGGAATCGCAGGGAGCGCGGATTTGAATATACAGATGATTCCTGCTCGGTAAATTCATGGGGGAGAGCCCTGACAATTCCGCGTATTGTCAGTCTTTGCTAATAGCCTGGAACGTTCGTGGATGTTTACTGACTTGAAGGAGTCTGTGAGAAAGGGCAGCACTGTGGAGGGGGACATTTCATGGAGGTTTTAGAACTGGTTAATCAAAACGGAACGCATCTAGTCGGTGAAATATGCGCTACAAGTGCATATTTCAAGTGATGTGAAGAGTAAGAATCATCAGATTCTTGCTCGCCTCATCACGGTTCGACCAAATGTGTTCCGTTTTGATTTATCAGTTCTTAATCTTTATGACGTCCCCCGCCGCAGTGCCGCCCGTTCTCACAGAAGGACTTTAACTCAGTTCAGACCTATAAATCTGAACCTACATCTTCTGCAGCTTCTCCACGATCTCCGGAAATTCCATCCCATGTGAAGCTTTCACTAGAATCGTATCTCCTTTTTGAATGATCTCCTCATACTTCGCAAAGAAATCTGCCTTTGTATCAAAGTGTAGAATGGAAGGAGATCTTCCCTCCTTGTCAGCCGCAGCCTGTGCGCCTTCTGCAATTGCACCGGACAGACTGCCGATACAGCAGATGACATCGATCTTTTGCAGGACAGCATGAACGCCGGCCGCGTAGTGCTGTTCCAATTCTTTTTCACCTAATTCAAACATGTCACCCAGAATTGCGACTTTTCGTGTAGTGGCAGTAGAAAGAACATCGAGGGAGGCTTTCATGGATACCGGGTTTGCGTTATAGCAGTCATCGATGATGGCAAGTCCATTGGCCTGAATCATATTGTTACGTCCGGCGATTGGCACAAGTGCTTCGATACCGGCACGGATTTCATCGAGCGTGAGTCCAAGCTTGCAGCCGACAACCGTTCCGGCAAGTGCATTATAAATCATGTGTTCACCCGGAATATGGATTGTTGCAGTCAGGCATCCGGATGGGGTGTGGATCGTACAGGTGGTTCCCTGCAGTCCCAGGCTTACAATATCAGTGGCATAGTAATCTTTGTCATCGGATAAGCCGAAGAAGACAGGCTTTGTGCCATGATAATCCTGAACGGCTGATAATTTATCATCGTCTCCGTTTAAGATAATCGAACCGCCGGGCTGCATGAATTGAAACATGGCAGATTTGGCTTTCAGAATACCGTCGCGGGATTTTAAGTTTTCAATATGAGCATTTCCGATATTGGTCAGGACACAGAAATCAGGGCGGGCCATTCTTGCAAGACGCTCCATCTCGCCAAACCCACTGATGCCCATTTCCAAAATTGCAATTTCGTGATGGTCGCGAATGTTGAAAATCGTGAGTGGAAGACCGATTTCATTGTTGAAATTGCCGGCGGTCTTTAGAACCGAATATTTCTGCGCAAGAACAGAGCCGATCATTTCCTTGGTGCTTGTCTTTCCAACGCTGCCGGAGATTCCGACAACCTTGATGGCAAGAGATCTGCGGTAATGCTCCGCGATATCTTTTAATGCCTGCTCGCAGGAAGAAACGAGAATATAAGGATAAGGGACATCCCCCAGCTTCTCCTCGGAAATGGAACAGAGAGCGCCATTTTCCATGACCTGTGGAATAAATGTGTGACCGTCCACGCGTGCACCGCGAATCGCAACAAAGAGATAATCCTGCTGGACTTTGCGGCTGTCAATGGCAACACCGGACACTTCTTTATAATAACTATCTTCGTCGCCACAATAGACTCCGTCACATGCAGAAGCAATTTCCTTTAATGACATATTTTTCATATGAATTTACCAATCCTTCTTTTGTTATTTATAGCGGGATTCCAACGATTTCTGAATAATCAGTTCGCACAGATCTCCATATTCAATTCCTACAGCTTTGGCTTCTTTCGGAAGAAGACTGGCAGCAGTCATACCCGGAAGCGTATTCACTTCAAGACAGTAGAGATCCCCTTTTTCATCTAAGATAAAATCAGCACGACTATACACATCAAGCTTTAGAGCATGATAAGCGCGGATGGTAATATCCATCATTCGCTCTATGATTTCGTCAGGAAGATCAGCTGGACAAATCTCCTGTGCACCATCAGCCTGATATTTGTGTTCATAATCGAACCAGCCTGAATTCGGGATAATCTCAATTGGAGGAAGTGCTTTCCCATCGATGATACCACAGGCAAATTCACGCCCCTTGATAAATTCCTCAATGACCAGTTCGTTCTCATAGTGGAAGGATTTTTTCAATGCCTCCTCGTATTCTTTTTCTGTAGTCACAATATAGACACCGATACTAGAACCACCGGAGCAGGGTTTTACAACAAGTGGGAGCGAGAGTCCGAGATCTGATAAAGAAGATTTCGGATCATCCTTGTACAGCCATGTTCCACCAGGTGTCTCAACACCTTCCTGCATAAAAATCTGTTTGGCCACACCTTTGTCCATCGCGAGTGCGCAGCCCAAAGAATTCGGTCCGGTATAGCGGATTCCGAGGAGGTCAAAGGTTGCCTGCAGTTTCCCATTTTCACCCTCTCCACCGTGAAGACCCAGGAATGTAATATCTGCCATCTTACACAATTCAATGACATTTGGTCCGAGGAAACAGTCAGACTGGTCTGGGCGGGATGCCTTGACAGCTTCAAGGTCAGGCTCAGTGGTTCCGATATTCTTAGTAATGCCAAGACCGTGATCAGGGAGGGCAAATACCTCTTCTAAGTTTGCCGGATCATATTCAAGGCCCATAAATACATCTAATAGAAATGCATCATGACCTTTCTCAAGTAATGTTTTACAGATACCGGCCGCGGATGTAAGTGATACGTCACGTTCTGTGCTTAAGCCACCGGCTAATACAATGATTCGCATATAAAATCTCCTTTAATTTTTATTGTTTATGAGTATCAGTTTAGCCGATACTCATCTCATCAAGCAATTCTTTCTTTACATCGTACAATTTTTTAGATAAATCAACATACACTTTATGAGGATTGAACAGACGCAGCGTCTCATCCCACAGAGTCTGTTTCTCTTGTTTACAGAAAGCAGCAATCTCCATAACCGTTGGAGATTCATAGACGCAGGCACCATTTACGAAAACAGGCTTTAAGATCTCTTTCATTGTGTAAGTGCCGCCTGCAAGCTTTGTCTTTTTCCAGGTGTCAACCGGATGAAAGAGCAGAAGATCATCTTCCGGATCATAGACTTCATCTGCAAAGCAAATGAGGTCGCCGCGGATCTTGCCGCTTTCTTTATCATAAATGCGGAAGATGGTTTTGTTGCCGGGGTTCGTAATCTTTTCCGTATTCTCGGAAATCTTAATCTTAGAGACAAATCTGCCATCTGGATTCTGGATGGCGGCTAATTTGTAAACACCGCCGAAAGAAGGGCAGTCTTTGGAGGTAATCAGATTCGTTCCAACGCCCCAGGATGTAATCTTGCAGCCCTGAACCTTCAGGTCGTTGATCAGATATTCATCCAGATCATTTGATGCGGCAATGACTGCGTCAGGGAAGCCGGCTTCATCCAGCATCTTGCGGGCCTTCTTGGAAAGGTATGCAAGGTCACCGCTGTCGAGACGGATTCCGTATAATTTGAAATCGACACCTGCCGCCTGCATCTCTTTGAATACGCGGATTGCATTTGGAACACCGGATTTTAATGTATCGTATGTGTCTACTAATAAAATGCATGCAGTCGGATAAAGGTCTGCATATGCTTTGAAGGCAGAGTATTCGTCTTTGAAACTCATAATCCAGCTATGCGCATGCGTGCCGCTCACAGGAACGTCAAAAAGCTCTCCGGCCAGTACATTCGATGTGCTGACACAGCCGCCGATCATGGCTGCTCTTGCACCATACAGTCCTGCGTCAGGCCCCTGCGCACGTCTCAGACCGAATTCCATGATACCGTCACCCTGGGCGGCATGGACGATGCGGGATGTTTTTGTTGCAATCAGGCACTGATGATTGATGATGTTGAGAATTGCAGTCTCAACAAGCTGTGCCTCCATGATCGGTGCAATTACTTTTATGAGAGGTTCTTTTGGGAAAATGACACTTCCTTCCGGAATTGCGTAGATATCACCACTAAAATGAAAGCCGCTGAGATAGTGGAGGAAGTCTTCGCTAAAGATGCCAAGGCTTCTCAGATATTCTACATCGTCATAAGAAAAGTTCAGGTTTTTAATATAGTCAATGACCTGGTCAAGACCGGCCATAACGGAATATCCATTGTGATTTGGGTTCTCGCGGAAGAATGCATCGAAAATAACAGTCTCATTCTCCTGTGTCTCAAAATACCCCTGCATCATTGTTAATTCGTATAAGTCAGTCAGTAATGTTAGATTTAATCCACTCATACTGTTCTCCTTTTCGTTTACTTTTACAAGCAAGTATACCACTTACTTACTGAAAATGCGATATTTTTCAAGAAGCTAAGCGTTTTTATTGATGGTTTTCTGAATGATATTCTTACAGTATTCACCAAGATGTTTTTTTGTCTCGGCATCTAACTCGTTCGGATAGATCGGCGTGCCGTATTCCACAGTGACTTTTACCTTTTTGATGCGTGGGAACTGATTCTCAAAAATCTCAGAGGTATGATTCATGGAAATCGGTATAATCGGGCAGCCGGTCTTGGTGGCAATCTTAAATGCACCGTCTTTGAATGGTAGCATGGAAAGCTCTTCTCCGCGGTTTCGCGTTCCTTCCGGAAAGATGCAGATAGAGATGCCACTTTTGATGTAGTCGATGGCGGTCAGTATTGTCTTGATTCCTTCTCTTGGATTCTCACGGTCAAGGAAGAGACAGTAGAGATATTTCATCCAGGTAGAGAGCAGGGGGATAGATTCCATATTCTTTTTGGCAATATATCCGCAGAGATTTTGGCATCTTGTGTAAGTGAGGAGAATATCAAAGAAGCTGCGGTGGTTTCCGATAAAGAGAACGGCTCCATCCGGTACATTCTCTTCACCGATGTAGGTTGCTTCGACTCCCGTAATCTTAAGTATGATACGAAATGCCCACTGCACAATTCGAAGAGAATGGTAATCTCTTCTTTTGCGGCTGATTTTTCCGACGATCCATTCGACGAAAAAGATGGGGATGGATAGGATCAGAAATAAAATTAAAAAAATGCAAACACAGATAAAACGCAACATAAGGACGTCCTTCTTTCTTTTGTAATAAACTGCAGACTCAGAATGAATGTACAATTTTTGATACAAAGATTATACAACGATTAGGCATCAATTGACAAGATGGTTAATAAGATAGAAGTAAGAATGAAAAGTGAGGTCTTGGGTGAAAAAAGCATTCATAATCGTTCTTATTGCAGTCGTGATGACGGGGTGCGTGAAGAAAATTGGAAATGAGAAGAAATTAAATGATCTTGCATACACAGTTGTACCCAAAGAAGAGGTCCCACAGGAGTTTCAGACGGAGATAAAGGAGACGCAGAAAAATGCGTTTTTTCTGACCTATGCCGATCAGGGGTACCTGTATATTGCACGCGGGTATGGCGTGCAGCCGACCAGCGGATATAGTATTTCGGTGACATCGCTGTATGATACAGAAAATACAATTTGTTTTGATACATCACTGATTGGACCAAAGCAGACAGATACAATCAAAGAGGTGGAGAGCTTCCCCTATATTGTGGTGAAAATGGAAGATATGGAGAAGGAAGTCGTGTTTCAATAATTATGAAGGAGGAGTATCATGGAACTGATAAAAAAGATGATTCACAGCAATCGGATGGGTAAACGGACAATTGATCAGTTTTATCTGGATGAAGATGTAAATGTGCCGGACAGCAGGGAAGATATCCGGCAGATTATTCAGGGGGAGGGATACTTAAAGATTGAGGAAGTAAAACCGGCACAGGAGTATATCACAGTTATCGGGAAGCTGTATTATCACATTCTGTATGCTGCCACGGGCGAGGAAGCGAGACTTGCGGTTCTCGAAGGCAAGATTCCGGTTGAGGAAGTCGTGTATACAGAGGATGATCTTGGCGTGCAGTATGTCGTGAAAGTTGCAAGAATTGAATTTTCTCCTTCGCTGATCCATTCCAGAAAGATGAATATCCGGGCAATGGTGGAACTGGAGATTACAAGAGAAATACAGGCAGAGGAGGAGACGACAATTGATGTAGAGAGTCCGGTTCTGTATAAGAAGAAACGTGCGGTCAATCTGCTGGAGCTCAATACGATGAAGCGGGATACATACCGGGTGAAAGAGGAAATCAAGCTCCCGGGAGCGAAAGAAAATATCGTGAGTATCATGATGGCGGATGTAGAGAGCCGGAGAATGGATATCCGTCTGGGTGCGGATGAGCTGCTGATCCGTGGAGAGATTCAGGTGTTTGTGCTCTATGATGCAGAGAATGAAAAGACCGAGTGGTATGAACAGACTGTATCCTATGAGGGCAGTATCGAATGCTTTGGTGCAGAAGAAGGCATGTATACGCACATCAATGCAACGCTTGAGGATTCGATGGTAGAGCCTCGTATGGATGAAAACGGTCAGATGCGGATACTGGGAATCGAGAGCACATTGAATCTCCGTGTCTATATTTATCAGGAAGAGGAAGTGGAGGTTCTGGAGGATGTATATTCACTGAATGAGGAGTGTGAGATACAGACCCGCAAAACCATTTTCGAGGAACTCTTATTAAAGAATCAGTCCAGAAGCAAGATCTCGGAGCAGCTTTTACTGCCGGAACTGAAGGAGGATGTCCTGCAGATCTGCCACTGTAATGGTACGCTGCAGATCGACAGTCAGACAGTGATGCAGGGAGGGATTCAGATCGACGGGGTCATTCATGTCGCATTTCTTTATGTAAAAGCGGATGATTCGATGCCTTATGGAGCGTGGCAGGGAATGGTTCCGTTCAGCCATATGATTGAGGGCGGAGATGCATTTCCACAGGATCTGCATTATGATATTGCACCGGGGATTGAGGCACTGAGCGTGAGTCTTCTTGGAAATGGAGAGGCGGATATTAAGGCAACGCTTGTATTTGATGCGTTTATCCGCCAGCCGGTTCCGATGGAGGTAATCACGGATGTGACACTGTCACCACAGATTCACACCGGAAAGGAGCGTGAGCCGGGCATTGTCGGATATATCGTGAAGGAGGACGATCAGCTGTGGGATCTCGCAAAAAAGTATCAGACCACAGTTGAGGGCATTATGGAAGTAAATCACCTTGAAAAAGAAGAAATCACCAAGCAACAACGACTGTTGATTTTTAAAGAGAATGTGAGTATAATATAATGATGTATACAATGTGCGAAACAAGAACATGAGGAGAGTCACATATGAAGCAAGTAGAGCTCAAAGCACTCGCGAAAATCAATCTGGGTCTTGATGTTTTAGGCAGAAGAGAAAATGGATATCATGATGTACGAATGATTATGCAGTCCATTTATCTGTATGACAATGTAAAGATGGAAAAGAAGCAGGAAGCGGGAATTGAGGTGCAGACCAATCTGCACTATCTTCCGGTGGATGATAAGAACATTGCCTATAAGGCGGCAAAACTTTTGACGGATGAATTTGATCTGAAGCAGGGGGTAAAGATTTCTCTCGATAAGCATATTCCTGTGGCGGCAGGACTGGCAGGAGGAAGCGCGAATGCTGCGGCAGTGCTGTTTGGCATGAATAAGCTGTTCGGCCTTCATCTATCGCAGAAGGAACTGATGGAGAGAGGTGTAACGCTGGGGGCAGATGTTCCGTACTGCATTATGAGAGGGACGGTCCTGGCAGAGGGCATTGGAGAGGAACTGTCCAGCCTTGCACAGATGCCAAAGTGCACCATCTTAATTGCAAAACCACCGATCAGTGTATCGACAAAGGTCGTGTATGAAGCTCTGGACGCGCTTGAGGTGATCGAGCATCCTGACATCGACGGAATCATCAGAGGACTGGAGGCTGGTTCACTGGAGGAAGTGGCGGCGCATATGGGAAATGTTCTGGAGGGCGTTACCATCGCGGACTATCCTGTGATCGAAGAGATCAAGGATGCCATGAAGGAGTGCGGTGCGACCGGTGCAATGATGAGCGGGAGCGGACCGACGGTATTTGGCATTTTCAAAGAGCGCAAGAATGCGAAAAAGGCACAGCAGCTGATACGGGACAGGCAGCTTGCAAGACAGGTATATGTGACCAATGTACACAGTGTAAGGAGGAAGGCGTAGATGGAACCTAAATTTGAAGTGAATATGAATGAATATCTTCCACTGCGGGACGTGGTGTTTAATACGCTCAGACAGGCGATTCTCCGTGGGGAACTGAAGCCGGGAGAACGGCTGATGGAGATTCAGCTTGCCAACAAGCTGGGCGTGAGCCGAACGCCAATCCGCGAGGCGATGCGCAAGCTTGAGAATGAAGGACTGGTTCTGATGGTTCCGCGAAAAGGTGCAGAGGTCGCTGAGATTACGGAAAAGAGTCTGCGGGATGTGCTGGAGGTCCGCAGAGCATTGGAAGAGCTTTGTGTACAGCTTGCATGTGATAAGATGACGAAAGAGGGAATCGAGGAACTCAGAAAGGCTGCTGAGGAATTCGAGGAGGTGGTAGACAGTGAGGATATCACGGTGGTCGCTGCAAAGGATGTCGCATTTCATGATATTATTTATGCTGCGACAGATAACCCAAAACTGATTGCACTGCTTAACAATCTGCGAGAACAGATGTATCGTTTCCGTGCGGAATATCTCAAACGTGACGAATTTCATCCACAGCTTTTGAAAGAACATAAGCAGATTATTGAAGGAATTTTGAATCACCGCAAGGACGAGGCGGCAAAGATTATGTGTCAGCATATCGACAATCAGGTAGAGGCTGTAATCGATATTATTCGGCACAAAGACTGAATAAAGAGACAGATTTTGTGAATACTTCTTTTATCATTCAGAGAGATGAGAAAAGGAGTATTTATAAATGTTAGAGAATATTAGAAAACGATTTTTTGTGGCACTGACACTGCTTACAACGGTCTTTATGCTGAATCAGGCTGAGGCGAAGGCATGGTGGAGCTGTATGTATCCGCAGGAGAGCTTTGAGACTGCTGTCCGGGCTGCTGTATATGAGGATGGACAGCGAAAAGAGAAAGAAGAGCTGACAAAAGAGGACTATGAAAAGATAGAGGTCTCTTCCAGGTTCAAAGCAAAATCGTTTTTTTTAGGAGACGGATATGACAAACTTTTTGGTAAAACATTTGATTAAGAATTACGAGGATGTGGATCAGGTTTCGGTGCGGACCGCATACGGAGTTATGGCGAGCGTCGTGGGAATTCTGTGTAACGTGCTCTTGTTTGGCGTGAAGATGAGCGTGGGGCTTGTGTTACATAGTATCTCTGTTATGGCAGATGGATTTAATAACCTGTCGGACGCAGGTTCCTCTGTCATTAGTTTTATGGGAGTGAAGCTGGCAAGCAAACCTGCGGATGATGAGCATCCGTTTGGGCATGGGAGAATGGAATATATTGCAGCACTGGTTGTATCCTTTCTTGTCATTGAAGTCGGTTTTACGTTTTTGAAAGATGCCATTACGAAGATCAGAGAACCGGAAATATTAAAATTTTCTGCCATTTCTATTGTAATTCTGTTATTATCAATTGGTGTGAAATTATGGCTGGGACTTTTTAACCGTAAGCTTGGAGAAAAAATCAACTCACAAGTCATGATGGCTGTGTTTACCGATTCGGTCGGGGATGTGATCGCAACATCAGCTACGATTTTATCGATTGTAGTATATGGTGTCACGGGCGTGAATATTGATGGCTTCGTGGGACTTGGAGTGGCTCTTGTGGTCATGTGGGCAGGCATCGGAATTGCGAGGGATACGCTGGAGCCGCTTCTCGGTGAGGCAACGAGTGCGGAAGATTATGAAAGACTGAAGACATTTGTAGAAAAATATGATGGTATCGTGGGAACGCATGATATGATCGTACATAATTACGGACCGGGAAGAAGTATGGCTTCCATCCATGCAGAGGTTCCTAATAATGTGAATATTGAAGAGTCGCATGAAATAATTGACCGGATTGAGCGGGAAGCAAAGAATCAGCTTGGAATCTTTCTGGTTGTACATATGGATCCGATTGAGATGAAAAATGAACAGGTTCTTGAGATTCGAAAGATTACAGAGGACACTTTAGCAGAGCTGGATGAGAATGCGAGTCTTCACGATCTGCGTGTCGTAGAGGGAAAAGAACAGATCAATATTATATTTGATGTGATCGTTCCGAGAAATTATACGAAAGAACAGAAACGGGATCTGAATCTGAGGATGAACCAGAAGATGAAGGAAGTAGATGCGCGATACGCACTTGTCATTACGATGGAGCACGGTTATATAGCAAACGAAGGGAAATAACATGAAATATACATTTGACAGCAGAGTTCGATACAGTGAGGTTGATCATACCGGAGCGATGACGGTTCCTAATGTGATTAATTATTTTCAGGACTGCAGTACCTTTCAGTCGGAAGAACTGGGAGTAGGACTGAAAGAATTAAGGGCAAAGAACAGAGGATGGCTTCTCGCATCATGGCAGGTGGAGTTCATACGCGCGCCAAAGATGGGGGAGAGAATCACCATCGGAACATTTGCACATGGATTTAAAGGGTTCTTCGGACTGCGTAATTTCTTTATGGATGATGAGGCGGGAGAGCATCTGGCGTATGCCAATTCCATGTGGTTTTTCATGGATAATGAAAAAGGCCGGCCGGCAAGACCGGAGCCCGAAGACACGCAGATGTATGGCGTGGAACCACCTCTGAAGATGGAGTATAAAGACCGCAAGATTAAGATTCCGGAACAAGTACAGGAGCGGGAGTCGTTTCCGGTCCGCAGATATCACATTGACACAAACGAGCATGTGAATAATGCTGAATATGTACAGATGGCAATGGAATTTTTGCCGAGAGAAATAAAAGTAAAAGAACTTCGCGTGGAATATAAGCGGGCAGCAGTTCTCGGAGATGTGATTTATCCGAAGGTTGCGATGGAAGCGGATCGAAGCGTGGTAATGCTGTGTGATAAAGAGGGAGCGCCCTATGCGGTTGCAGAGTTCTCATAAAAGAAGGAGAAATATATGAAATTAGGACAAAAACAGGTGTTAACAGTGGTAAAAGAGGTAGAATTCGGTGTGTACCTGGGAACAGAGGAAGAACGTGTACTTCTGCCAAAGAGACAAGTGCCGGAGGATATTGAGCTGGGAGACCCGGTCGAGGTGTTCCTGTATAAGGATTCCGATGACAGGCTGATTGCGACAACACATGAGCCGAAGCTGACAATCGGACAATTGGCAGTGCTTGATGTTGTGGATGTGACAAAGGTTGGAGCATTTTTAAACTGGGGGCTGGAAAAGGATCTGTTCCTGCCGTTTAAGGAACAGACGAGTAAGGTCGCAGTGGGTGATCAGTGTCTGGTTACACTTTATATTGATAAGAGTGAGCGCCTCTGTGCTACGATGAAAGTGTATCATCTTCTCCGCACAGATTCACCATATCAGAAGGATGATAAAGTGAGCGGAATTATTTACGAGAAGAGTGATGAATTTGGCGTGTATGTTGCGGTTGACAATGTATATTCGGCACGGATTCCGAAGAAGGATGCATTTGGAAGTCTTGTGGTCGGGACAACGGTTGAGGCACGTGTGGCGGAAGTGAAAGAGGATGGAAAGCTGGTACTGAGCGTTCGCGATAAGATTCCGGAGCAGATGGATCAGGACGCGGCACTCATTATGCGCGTGATTGAAAAATATGACGGGACACTTCCGTTTAATGATAAGGCCGCACCGGAGGTTATTAAGCGAGAATTCGGACTGAGTAAAGCGGCATTTAAACGTGCGGTCGGAAGACTTCTAAAAGGCGGGAAAATCGAAATTGGAACCGATTTCATAAAAATGAAATAACGTAATGGATGAAAGTAAGTGAATTTATTAGAAAATATTTGCAATCCATGTAAAATAGGGTATAATAATGAAATAAGGTCTATTTATGTGAAAGGAGATATAGAAGAATGAAAGTACAGAATATCAGTAATATTGAAGAATTTTTTAAAGTTGTTGACGCATGTGAGGGAAAAGTCGAGTTAGTAACAGGTGAGGGAGACAGATTGAATTTAAAATCAAAACTTTCTCAGTATGTTTCTATGGCGAACATCTTTTCGAATGGTGAGATTCCAGAACTTGAGATTGTTGCACACGAGAAAGCAGATATTGACAGATTAATCTCATTCATGGTGAATAACGGTTAATAATCAGATGCATAACTAAGACAAGGGGGTTCCTGCAGAATAGGAAGCCCTTTTTTCTTTCTTAGATGTTGTGAGTGATACAGATGAGGTGAAGCATGGATTTTGCACATTTACATGTCCATACAGAATACAGTCTTCTGGATGGTTCGAATAAGATAAAAGAATACGTTGCGAGGGTCAAAGAGCTTGGTATGAACAGCGCAGCAATTACAGATCATGGTGTCATGTACGGTGTGATTGATTTCTACCGTGAGGCAAAAAAGCAGGGAATCAAACCGATTCTTGGCTGTGAAGTCTATGTTGCTCCGAATTCCAGGTTTGACCGCGAGATCAGTGGTGGTGAGGATCGGTATTACCACCTTGTTCTGCTTGCAGAGAATAACACAGGTTATGCGAATCTGATGAAGATTGTGTCGAAGGGATTTGTGGACGGGTATTATTACCGCCCGCGTGTTGACAAGGAGGTCCTGCGGGAATATCATGAAGGGATTATTGCGCTGAGTGCCTGCCTGGCGGGGGAGGTACAGCGTTATCTAGGACGAGGTCTTTATGAGGAAGCATGCAAATGTGCGCTGGAACATCAGGAGATTTTTGGGGAGGATAATTATTTCCTCGAACTTCAGGATCACGGAATTCCAGAACAGGCAACGGTGAATCAGAGCCTGCTTCGTATGTCACAGGAGCTCGATATTGATCTGGTTGCAACGAATGATATTCATTATACGTATGCAGAGGATGCCGTGCCGCATGATATCCTGCTCTGTATTCAGACGGGAAAGAAGCTGGCAGATGAAGACCGTATGCGATATGAAGGCGGACAGTATTATGTGAAGTCTCCGGAGGAGATGGAGCAGTTGTTCCCTTATGCACTTCAGGCACTTTCGAATACGCAGCGGATTGCAGACCGCTGTGAGGTAGAGATTGAATTTGGTGTCACGAAGCTTCCAAAATTCGATGTGCCGGACGGTCTGACTTCCTTGGAATATCTGAACAAGCTTTGCTGGGAAGGTCTTGAGATGCGTTATCCCAATCCTTCGCAGGAATTAAAAGACAGACTGACCTATGAATTAAATACGATTACGACGATGGGCTATGTGGATTATTTCCTCATTGTATCGGATTTTATCAAATATGCGAAGAATAATGGAATTGCTGTTGGACCGGGACGAGGCTCTGCGGCAGGAAGTATTGTGTCCTATTGTCTGGAGATTACGAATATTGATCCGATCAAATATCAGCTGCTGTTTGAACGTTTCCTGAATCCGGAACGTGTATCCATGCCCGATATTGATATCGATTTCTGCTATGAACGGCGTCAGGAAGTCATTGATTACGTCGTACAAAAGTATGGGAAGGACCGTGTGGTACAGATTGTTACCTTTGGTACGCTTGCAGCGCGCGGAGTGATTCGCGATGTAGGACGTGTCATGGATCTGCCGTATGCATTTGTCGATAACATTTCCAAGCAGGTTCCGAAGGAATTGAATATTACGCTTGAGAAAGCACTGGTGATGAGTTCGGAGCTTCGCAAGATGTATGAAGCGGACGAGCAGGTCAAACACCTCATAGATATGGCGAAACGTCTGGAGGGACTCCCGCGCCATACGTCGATGCATGCGGCCGGAGTTGTGATCAGTCAGAAGTCTGTGGATGAGTATGTGCCGCTTTCGAGAGCGTCAGACGGATCAATCACAACACAGTTTACGATGACGACGCTGGAAGAGCTGGGACTTCTTAAGATGGATTTCTTAGGTCTGCGTACACTGACTGTGATTCAGAATGCGGCGCAGCTTGCACACAAGAGCAGCGGCAGGGAGCTTGTCATGGAAGAGATTGATTATAATGACAAGGCGGTTCTAAATTCGATTGGGACAGGAAAGACAGATGGAATCTTCCAGCTTGAGAGTGCCGGGATGAAGAGCTTTATGAAGGAATTAAAGCCTCAGAATCTGGAAGATATTATCGCGGGTATCTCCCTGTATCGTCCGGGTCCGATGGATTTCATCCCGCAGTATATTAAGGGGAAGAACAGCGCGGGTGCAATCACGTATGACTGTCCGCAGTTAGAACCGATTCTTTCACCTACCTATGGCTGTATCGTATATCAGGAACAGGTTATGCAGATCGTGCAGGAGCTTGCCGGATATACGCTGGGACGAGCTGATATGGTGCGGCGCGCCATGTCCAAGAAAAAGGGCGATGTCATGCAGAAGGAGCGGGAGAACTTTGTCTATGGAAATGAGAGCGAAGGCGTTCCGGGTTGTGTGAAAAATGGGATTGATGAAAAGGTTGCGAATAAGATTTACGATGATATGATCGATTTTGCAAAATATGCATTTAACAAATCACATGCGGCGGCATATGCGGTCGTCTCGTATCAGACGGCGTATCTGAAATATTATTTCCCGGTAGAATTCATGGCGGCGCTTATGACATCCGTGATTGAAAATCCACCGAAGGTGGCAGAATATATCTATGCCTGCAGACAGATGGGAATCAAGCTGCTTCCACCGGATATTAACCGCGGTGAAGCAAGCTTTTCTGTGGATGAGGGAAATATCCGATATGGACTGGCTGCGATTAAGAGTGTGGGCAGACCTGTGATTGATGCGATTGTTACAGATCGTCATGAAAATGGCGAGTTTAAGAATCTGGAAGACTTTATCAGCCGGATGTCAATCAGAGAGGCTCTGAATAAACGCTGTATGGAGAACTTTATTAAGGCAGGAGCACTGGATAGTCTGGAGGGAAGCAGAAAGCAGTTCATGAGCATCTATATCCAGATTATGGATCACGCGAATCAGGAAAAGAAGTATGCCATGACAGGACAGATGACGTTGTTCGATCTTGTGGATGAAGAGCAGAAGAAGGACTTTGAGATTCGCATGCCGGATGTGGGCGAGTACAGCAAAGAGACGCTGCTTGCATTTGAAAAAGAAGTGCTTGGCATCTATCTGAGCGGACACCCTCTCGAGGCATATGAAGAGAGATGGAAACGAGGAATTTCAAAGACAACGCTGGATTTCCAACTGGATGATGAGACGAATCATACAAAGGTATCGGATGGAGCAAATGAAATTGTTGGTGGAATGATCGTGGATAAGACGGTTAAGACCACCAGGACGAATCAGACGATGGCATTTGTGACGCTGGAAGATCTTGTCGGGACAGTGGAAGTAGTTGTATTTCCGAGAGACTATGAGAAGAACAGAGCTTATCTGGAACCGGACAGCAAGGTCTTTATCCGCGGAAGGGTATCAGAAGAGGATGATAAGCCAAGCAAATTGATCTGTGAGAAAATTCTTCCGTTTGAGCAGATAAAGAAGGAATTATGGATTCAGTTTCCAGATAAGGAGGCATTTTTAAAGGACGAGCAGATCGTCTATGGCTACCTTGCGGATTCGGATGGGAATGATGAAGTCGTAATCTACTGTCAGGCAGAAAAAGCGGTCAAGCGGCTTCCGAGAAGCCGGAATATTCACATTGAGCCGGGCGTTTTGAGCAGGTTGACGAATCATTATGGTGAGAAACACGTAAAAGTGGTTGAAAAAGCTATTGAAAATAAGTGGTAAACAGTGTAGAATAATGCCGAAACGTTAAAAAAATAGCAATGATAGCAACATGTAAAATATGTGAGATAGAGTTTTGAAAGGTGGACAAAGTAATGGGAAAAAATGAATTAGAAGCAATGGAAGCAGAATTAAGAGATCCAATTAGAACAATTGGTGTACTTACAAGTGGTGGAGATGCACCTGGAATGAACGCAGCAATTCGTGCAGTTGTCAGAACAGCATTGGCAAAAGGAGTGAAAGTCCGTGGAATCAGACGAGGCTATCATGGTCTGTTAAAGGAAGAGATTATCGACCTTACAGCAAGAGATGTATCTGATACAATCCAGAGAGGCGGTACGATACTTCAGACAGCACGTTGTCAAGCAATGCGAACAGAAGAAGGACAGCAAAAAGCAGCAGCAATCTGTAAGAAATATGGTATCGACGGACTTGTAGTCATCGGTGGTGACGGTTCTTTCGCCGGAGCACAGAGACTTGCAGACCTTGGTGTAAATACAATCGGACTTCCGGGAACTATCGATCTTGATATTGCCTGTACAGAATACACAATCGGTTTTGATACAGCCGTGAACACAGCGATGGAAGCCATTGATAAAGTACGTGATACATCGACATCACATGAGCGTTGCAGTATCATTGAGGTTATGGGACGTGACGCCGGATACCTTGCACTCTGGTGCGGTATTGCCAACGGAGCGGAAAAGATTTTGATGCCGGAAGAAAAAGATTTTGATGAAACAGCATTAGTGGAAGATATCTTAGAGTGCAAGAAACGCGGTAAAAAGAATTACATTATCATCAATGCAGAAGGTATCGGCGATACAATGAACATGGCTAAGAGAATTGAAGACGCTACAGGCATGGAGACCAGAGCAACCATCTTAGGACATATGCAGCGTGGAGGAAGCCCGACATGTAAAGACCGTGTCTATGCATCTGTCATGGGAGCAAAAGCAGTAGAACTTCTCATGGAAGGAAAAACAAACAGAGTGGTTGGATATCAGCATGGAGAATTCAAAGATTTTGATATCAATGAAGCTTTAGGAATGAAGAAGTCTATTCCGGAATATCAGTATGACATTGCAAAGATTTTAGCATTGTAGGAGAATCAACGTGGATATAAATGAAAAAGAAGCCGCTCCGATTGGCGTATTCGATTCTGGAGTGGGTGGCCTGACTGTTGTAAGAGAGATTACAAGACAACTGCAGGGTGAGAATATTGTATATTTTGGTGATACTGCCCGTGTACCATACGGCAGTAAATCAAAGGATACAATTATTCGTTTTTCGAAACAGATTATTCGTTTTCTGGAAACGAAGAAGGTAAAAGCAATCGTAATTGCATGTAACACAGCAAGTGCGCTAGCACTTGATGAGGTGCGGGAAACATTTGACATTCCGATCATCGGGGTAGTCGTTCCGGGTGCAAGGGCAGCAGTAGAGGCAACTGTGAATCATCATGTTGGTGTGGTGGGAACAGATGCAACGGTAAGAAGTAAAGTTTATACAACAAATATTACAGACATGGATCCGGAAATATCAGTGATTGAAAAGGCATGTCCGCTCTTTGTTCCGCTTGTGGAGGAAGGGTTTAAAGATCATAATGTTACAGAAGAGATTATTGATCATTATCTGAGTTCCATGAAAGCGTCGAAGATTGATACGATGATACTTGGATGTACCCATTATCCTCTGCTCCAGTCCAAGATTAGAGCGTATCTGGGAGAGGATATTCAGATCGTGAATCCGGCTTATGAGACTGCAATGGATCTGCAGAAGATTCTCAGGAGACTTCATATGCTGAATCCACAATCAGAACAGGGATACTGCGAGTTCTACGTCAGTGATGCGGCGGAGAAATTTAAACAGTTTGCGAACTCAGTTATGCCTTATGATATTTCATCAACCAAAGTAATTAATATTGAAAAGTATTAGGTGAGAGAATGACAAAGGATGTATTAGTGAGCATTTCCGGTCTGCAGCTTCAGGATATGGTAGCGGATGCGGATGACGAAGCAATTGAGGTAGTGACTGCAGCAAATTATTTCTTACGCAATGGAAAGCACTACGTGCTGTATGATGAATTGGTAGAAGGCACGGAAGGTGTCATCAAGAATAAAATTAAAATCAATGGGGACCAGTCTCTAGAGATTGTGAAAAGTGGTATTACGAACGCACACATGATCTTTGACAAGGACAAGTCATGCCAGACGTATTATCAGACACCGATGGGGCAGATGCTGGTTGGCGTGAATACGAAGGTTCTGGATATTGATGTGATGGAAGAGAAGATTCATGTGAATATTGATTACGAATTGGATATCAATCACGAACCACTGGCAAATTGTAAGATTCGTATGAATATTGCATCCAAAGGAAATGAAGATTTTAATTTGAGAAGTACAATGTAAAATAAGGGGATGATTCCTCGCCCTGGTTTCTTGTGAATCAGGCGAGGAATCATCCCCTATTTATTACTTACTTTTTTTAAATCTTGCAAAGAATCCTTTTTTCTTGACCGGAGCTTCAACAGATCCGCGGAATCCTTTGATCTCTGTGATGTAGATACCACTTACAACTGCCTTGACTTCCTTCTTGACTGGAATCTTATCGTAGACTTTAGCATCGCACATCAGTGTCATAATCTTTGGTCCGACCTTTGCTTTGACAACCGGAACCTTTGAACGCTTCAGGTACCATGGTGTGCTGTCAACTACAATGGATGGAAAACCAGCATTCTTCAAGGGCATCTTACCTTTATCAATTACCAGCATGGAAACGACCTGTGATGCAGCAGCCATCTGTTCCTGCTGCTCAGCCTGTTTCTTCTCTGCTCTCTTTCCAAAAAAATAAAGTGCCACGAGCAGTGCGATCAGCACCACAAGTATAACAATTAAAACAATCCAACCTGTACTCATTGGTTACATTCCTCCTAACAGTATTTCTGCTTTTGCATGAGGTTAATTGTATCATTATTTAGGAAGAAGTGCAAGTGAAAGAAGAGCGTTGGGCTTGGAAAACGTGAGGATTGTGTGAAAATCCTTTTATTTAAATACGAAATGTGATATAACAAGAGAAGTGTGTAAATTTATTGAATAATATGAGGTGTAAAATGAAAAAGAAATTAGCAGCAATTGCTGTCAGTCTTATGGCAGTTGTGTCATTAGCGGGATGTAGCGGAAAGTTATCGAACGATTATATCACAATCAATCAGTACAAGGGGTTAGAAGTGACAGAGGTGGCATCGGCCAAAGTGACAGATGATGATGTGGAAGCACAGATTGAGAGCAATTTATCTGCAACTGCAACAACAGAAGAAATCACAGACCGTGCAGCGGAAGATGGAGATACGGTCAATATCAATTACTCTTCCGATTTCGAGAACAGCAGCTCACCGGATTCTGGAGCGGATCTGACGATTGGATCGGATTCGTATGTGAAGGCGAATGGTGATTATAAAGGATTTTCAGAGCAGATTATTGGACATAAGCCTGGCGAGACATTTGATATTCAGGTGAAGTTCCCGGATGATTATGCATCCGCAGATCTGGCAGGTCAGGTAAAGACATTTTCAATTACCGTCAATTCTATTTCCAAGAGCACAACACCGGAACTTACGGATGAATGGGTGAAAGCGAACAGTCAAGATTCTGCGACTGTAGAAGAGTACAAAAAAGAAGTAAAGAAATCTCTGGAAAAAAGTAAGAAAGAGTCAACGAACGCAACACTCCGAAGCGAAGTGCTCTCAGCACTTTTGGATCAGGTTAAGGTTGAAAAGTATCCGGACGGAGAAGTGGAAGACCAGGTTTCGCAGATGACAGATTATTACAAGAGCTATGCAGAGCAGAGCCAGATGGAATTCGCAGATTTCTTAGAGCAGCAGCTTGGTATGTCTGAAGATGACTTTACAACAGAGGTGAAGTCGGCAGCAGAGCAGACGGTCAAACAGAAGCTGGCAGTTGATCTGATTGCGGACAAGAAGAAACTGACACCTTCTGATAAAGAGTACGAAAAAGAGTTTGAGAAGTTAGCAGAAAGTTACGGATATGAAGATGTGGACTCTCTGAAAGAAGCGGCGACAGAAGATACATTAAAGAGTATGATTCTTCAGCAGAAGGTTGCGGACTATCTGATCGAGAGCTGTGTACAAGTGGAGGCATCATCTTCAACAACAGACGATGCGGCTTCCGATACAGCAAAGTAAGAAGCGTATAGGACAGAAGTAAAAGGACGATTATAGATAAGACTTTGGATTGACATTGGTAATCAATGGATATCCAGAGTCTTTTGTGCTAAAATAGGAAAAGCAAAGTGTTAGTTTATGAGTCACAGGAGGTGACGCTGATGTATGAAGAACAGGTGAAACAGTTACAGAAGATGATCAATGAATGTCATAATATTGTGTTTTTTGGCGGAGCAGGCGTGTCTACAGAGAGTGGAATCCCAGACTTTAGAAGTGCAGACGGAATTTACCACCAGCAGTATCGATTTTCTCCGGAACAGGTGGTAAGCCATAGTTTTTTTCAGCAACATACAGATGTATTTTACGACTTCTATAAAGATAAAATGATGGTGCTGGATGCAAAACCCAATGCTGCTCACTTGAAGCTGGCAGAACTTGAGAAGGCAGGAAAACTGACCTCGATTGTTACGCAGAACATTGATGGTCTGCACCAGACAGCAGGCAGTAAGAAGGTATGGGAGCTGCACGGAAGCATTCACAGAAACTATTGCATGCGCTGTGGGAAGTTCTACGATGCAGCCTATGTGAAAGAGAGCAGCGGGGTTCCTAAATGCGAGTGTGGAGGAATCCTGAAACCGGACGTCGTACTCTACGAAGAAGGACTGGATTCAAAGGTGATGCAGGGGGCCCTGCAGGATATCAGCCGTGCAGATATGCTGATTATCGGAGGAACATCACTCGTTGTATATCCGGCAGCCGGGTTTGTGGATTATTTCAAGGGGAAATATCTGGTTGTTATCAATAAGTCGGAGACTGCAAAGGCTGTCAGAGCTGATTTGAGTATCAATGGACCAATCGGAGAGATTATGGAAAGGCTTACTGTTTAAAGGAGATTAATATGAAGACATACAACAAACTGAAAATCTGGCAGGGAGCCATTCTTCTTGTACTTAGTATTGTGGAAATATTCTGGATTAGTGGATACTTTTCCGGTGTGGTGGGACTGTATGGCACACTGGCAAGCGAATTTCTACTCCTTCTCATGGCACTGCTGACGGTGTTTTTTGCGGGTGCAGATTACCAGAAGGTGTTCCCAATCCATCAGATTTCTGTCGCGGGAGTCGGAGGGACAGTGCTGCTTTGGCTGGGCTCGTTTCTGATTATGATGATTGTGGATTTGATTATTATGGCCTTTTTCCCTGCACAGATGGGTGCGGTAAGCAGTGGGCTGAATGAAGCATTTCAAAGTGTGCCATTTCGGATTTCATTTTTTATCGTAGCGATTATACCTGCAATCTGTGAAGAGGCAGTATTTCGCGGGGTAATCTTACATAGTCTGAATCCGGAGAGACATAAGTGGATTGCGATTATTGTGACCGGATTACTATTCGGAGCATGTCATGGGAGTATCTGGAGATTATTTCCGACTGCACTTTTAGGGATTGTGATGGGATACATTCTAATAGAGACGGACAATATGGTCTACAATGGAATCTTTCATTGTATCAACAATGCAGTGCCGATTATCCTGCTGTTTCTGACGCAGAATGCAGCCAGCACGGTGGACACAGGCACGATGCTGACTTCCGGCGCTGTGTGGATGTCGGTTGGAGCATATCTCATCTTAGGGGCAGCCATTCCGTTTAGCCTTTATATTGGAAATTATCTGATCCATTATAAACAGCCCGGATTTCGGACGAGTCTGTTTCCTGAAGACCGGCACTGGATTATTGGTGTTTTGATTATCTCATCCATTGCATTTGTTGTGCTGGGAATGGTTATTATGGGGGTTGGAATATGCGTGAAAAATTAACAAAACAGGATATACAGAAAATCAAAGATGAGATAGAGCATCGCAGGCTTGTGGTACGAAAGGAAGCGATAGAGGCCGTCAAAGAGGCAAGGGCTCATGGCGATCTGAGTGAGAATTTTGAGTACCATGCTGCAAAAAAGGATAAGAATCAGAATGAAAGCCGAATTCGCTATCTGGAGAGAATGCTTAAGACGGCAGTTGTGGTGGAAGACAAATCGGGAGAAGATGAAGTTGGTATGGACAACACCGTAACGGTCCATTTCGAAGAAGACAATGAGGATGAAACGTATCGTATTGTAACGTCCATTCGTGGAAATTCACTGGGGGGAATGATCAGTATCGAGTCGCCAATCGGTAAAGCACTGATGGGGCACAAGGTCGGTGATCGTGTAAAAGTACAGGTGAACGATCAGATTTCCTATTATGTGACGGTGAAGTCAATTACAAAGACTTCTGATGAGAGTGAAGACACCATTCGAAGATTCTGATAGAATCCAAATGGAAAAGTTATTGGTAAAATGTATCATTTTGTGCTACACTGAATTTACGAACTGATTGTAAAGGGTAACACCTGAACAAAAAGGCGCTTGAACAAAATCGAACACTTTTATCAGCCTGAATGATTCTTAGAACATTTGGGTATGGTTTGCAATACAAAAGTATGTCGAAAGATCCGCGTCTTATGGCGCGGATCTTTTTTTGCCAAGTATGCAAAAGAATTGCCAGTTGTAGCGTCTGGAAAGGAGAAATATGGATACGAGAATTGCGTTGATTGGAATTGTGGTGGAGAGCATAGAATCGGTAGAGGATCTGAATCGCCTGCTGAGTGAGTACGGCTCTTATATTTTCGGGCGAATGGGTGTGCCGCACCGCGAGAAAAATGTAAATGTAATCAGCATCGCGATTGATGCACCAAATGATGTGATTAGCGCGCTGTCCGGTAAGATTGGTATGCTTGCGGGGATCAGCAGCAAGACAACTTATGCGAAGGTCTAGTGAGACCGGAACAAAGGAGAGGCGAAATGAAAGAACTGATTGACAAATTAAGGGACACAAACGAATTGAGTCGTGGTGAGTGGGAATGTCTCATTCGGGGACGGACCCCAAAGCTGGCAGAATATCTGTTTGAAGAAGCGAGAAAGGTTCGTCATGCGCATTATGGAACGGATGTCTATGTGCGCGGGTTAATTGAATTTACGAATTATTGCAGGAATGACTGCTTTTACTGTGGGATTCGAAAAAGCAATCTGGAAGTAAGACGGTATCGCCTGGACAAACAGGAGATTCTTCTTTGCTGCGAGACGGGGTACGAACTGGGATTTCGGACGTTTGTCCTGCAGGGGGGCGAAGACGGATTCTACTCCGATGACAAGATGGTGGAAATGATTGGGGATATCCGGGATAAATTTCCGGATTGTGCGATTACACTTTCCATCGGAGAAAAATCATATGAGGCATACCAGCGTTTTTATGATGCAGGAGCGGACCGGTATCTGCTGCGGCATGAAACCTATGATGCGGAGCATTATGGAAAACTACATCCACCGGAACTGACGGCAGCCCGCAGGCAGCAGTGCCTATGGGATTTAAAAAAGATTGGGTATCAGGTGGGTACCGGATTTATGGTGGGAACGCCCTGGCAGACAGAAGCCAATCTGGCAAGCGATATGCTGTTCTTAAAGGAACTGAATCCACAAATGGTTGGAATCGGACCGTTTATTCCACATCATGAGACCCCGTTTGCCGCGTATGATGCAGGGTCAAAGGAGCTGACGCTGTTCATGCTGGGGCTGATTCGTCTGATGCTGCCGAAAGTACTGCTTCCGGCGACAACTGCACTTGGAACCATTGATACACAGGGGCGGGAAGCCGGGATTCTTGCCGGGGCAAATGTCGTGATGCCAAATCTGTCACCGACATCTGTTCGAAAAGATTACTCACTCTACGATAACAAAATCTGTACAGGAGATGAAGCAGCGGAATGCCGGATGTGCCTTGCAAACCGTATGCATTCGATTGGCTATGAGGTTGTTGTGAACCGTGGAGATTCATTAAATAATTGAGAGAAAAATTGGAGGAAACGAAAATGTATAATGCAAAATCAATGAAAGCGGAAGAATTTATCGATCATAACGAGATTATGGAGTCACTAAAGTATGCAGATGAGAATCGGAATAATCTGGAAGTTATTGATGCGATTCTCGAAAAAGCGAAGCTGCGAAAAGGGCTGACACACCGTGAGGCATCTGTGCTTCTCGCCTGTTCAGATGAAGAGAAGATCAAAGAGATCTACGCGCTGGCCGAGCAGATCAAAAAAGACTTTTACGGCAATCGAATCGTCATGTTTGCGCCATTGTATCTGTCAAATTATTGTGTCAATGGATGTACATACTGTCCCTATCATCTGAAGAACAAACATATTGCGCGAAAAAAATTGACGCAGGAAGAAGTGAAGGCTGAGGTGATTGCATTGCAGGATCTCGGACACAAGAGGCTGGCAATCGAATCAGGCGAAGATCCTGTGAATAACCCGATTGAATATATTTTGGAATGTATCAAAACAATCTACAGTGTGCATCACAAAAATGGGGATATCCGACGCGTCAATGTTAATATTGCCGCGACAACAGTCGAAAATTATCGCAAATTAAAAGATGCCGGGATAGGAACTTATATTTTATTTCAGGAGACATACCATAAGGAAAGCTATGGACAACTTCATCCGACAGGTCCGAAACATGATTACGCATATCATACAGAGGCAATGGACCGCGCGATGGAGGGCGGGATTGACGATGTCGGTCTGGGGGTATTATTCGGACTGGATAAATACCGCTACGAGTTTGCAGGAATCCTGATGCATGCAGAGCATTTAGAGGCTGCGCATGGCGTTGGTCCACATACGATCAGTGTTCCCCGTATCTGTGATGCAGAAGACATCAAGAAAGATGAATTCTCCAATGGAGTCAGCGATGAAATATTTGAGAAAATCGTGGCGTGTATCCGCATTGCAGTACCGTACACCGGAATGATTGTCTCTACACGTGAAAGTCAGAAGGTTCGTGAGAAAGTGCTCCACCTTGGAATTTCTCAGGTGAGTGGTGGATCAAAGACGAGTGTTGGAGGCTATGCAGAGCCTGAATTAGAAGAGGACAATTCAGCACAGTTTGATGTGACAGACCAGCGTTCGCTCGACGAGGTTGTTAAATGGCTGATGGATCTTGGGTATATTCCGAGTTTCTGTACGGCATGTTACCGCGAGGGAAGAACGGGAGACCGTTTTATGTCGCTTTGCAAGAGTGGACAGATTCAGAACTGCTGTCATCCAAATGCGTTAATGACCCTTCAGGAATACCTGATGGATTACGCTTCACCGGAGACGAAGAAGATTGGAGAGGCACTGATTGAAAAAGAAGTAGAAAATGTACCAAAGGAAAAGGTGAAAGAGATTGTAAAAGAGAATCTGCGACTAATCCGTGAGGATAATAGAAGAGATTTTCGGTTCTAAGTTAGAGCACTTGGTGAGGTTTTATCGAACCTAGTGCGAAACTTGCTCGAAGGAACTTGACGAGGTATTTTCGAGTCTAGTGAATCGAGCTTCATTAGAGAGAGACAAACTATGGGGTTGAATCGTAAAAAGGAGACAAACTATGGGATTGAATCATACGCCGAGTGCAGACAGAATTCATATTGGAATATTTGGAAAGAGAAATGCGGGAAAATCGAGTGTGATTAACGCAATCACAGGGCAGAGCCTGGCAATTGTGTCGAGCATAAAAGGAACCACGACGGATCCGGTCATCAAGGCGATGGAATTACTGCCGCTGGGGCCGGTTGTCATGATTGACACGCCGGGACTCGATGATGAGGGCAGCCTTGGTGCGATGCGCATCCGCAAAGCTTATCAGGTGCTGAATAAGACCGACATTGCAGTGCTGGTGGTAGATGGGACAGAGGGAATGACGAAGGAAGATGATGCGATTCTGAAGCGGATTCAGGCGAAGAAAATTCCATATGTAATTGTCATGAATAAGCTGGATTTAACGGGACAGGATGGAGCGTGCAAAGACATTGGCACGCAGAACCAGGATGCTGCCAGAACCATATGGGTCAGTTCGCAGAATGGGACGCACATTAAGGAACTGAAAGAGTTGATTGCTGCGCAGGTGAAAGTGGAAGACCAGACACATCAGATTGTTGGCGATTTACTGCACAGTGGTGATTTTGTGGTCCTTGTTATACCGATTGATTCTGCAGCACCAAAAGGAAGGCTGATTCTTCCGCAGCAACAGACCATTCGCGATGTGTTAGAATCGGGAGCGGCATCCATTGTCGTCAGAGAAAGTGAATTGGCTGCGACATTACAAAAACTGGGAACCAGACCGAAGCTTGTCATTACAGACAGCCAGGTCTTTGAACAGGTGGCCAAAGAGGCGCCGGATGATATTTCGCTTACTTCATTTTCCATTTTATTTTCGCGATATAAAGGAAATTTAGAAATGCAGGTGGAAGGTGCGAAGAAACTCGACACACTACAGAATGGAGATACAGTTTTGATATCGGAAGGCTGTACGCACCACAGACAGTGCGACGATATTGGTACAGTCAAGATGCCAAAATGGATTCTGGCACATACGAAAAAAGAGATTAAATTCAAGACTACAAGTGGAACAGAATTTCCGGATGATTTGAGTGACTATGCACTTATCATACATTGCGGCGGCTGTATGCTGAATGAACGTGAGATGAAGTACCGTCTGCAATGTGCACAGGATCAGGGGGTTGCAATGACGAACTACGGTACGGCAATTGCACATATGAAAGGAATACTGGAGAGAAGTGTTGCGGTGTTTGAAAAAGATGAAATGAGGATGATAAATGAAAACATTAATAGAGACAATTCATGAAACAGATGCGAAGGGGTTCACGCATGGTGGGAAGTTCCATGCAGATGATGTGTTTTCATCTGCACTGCTTTTATATCTGAATCCAGAAATTTCGATTCAGAGAGGCAACCGTGTACCGGATGAATTTCAGGGAATCGTCTTTGATATAGGCAGAGGGGAATACGATCATCATCAGAATGACAGCCGTATCCGGGAAAATGGTGTCGCTTACGCTGCATTTGGCCTGCTGTGGGAAAAGCTTGGAGCAGAGATCCTGGGCGAAGAACTGGCGCAGCGTTTTGATCACGATTTTGTTGAGCCGTTGGATATCAATGATAATACAGGAGAGCGGAATGAACTTGCAGCACTGATTGGAGATTTCAATCCTTCGTGGGATGAAGAGGGCGGAAACGATGAAGCATTCTTCGAGGCGGTCAGGCTCGCAGGAAATATTCTGGAAAATAAATTTGCGAAATACCGTGGAAATGAACGGGCAGATCAGCAGGTGGAAGAATTCCTCGGACTTGCAGAAGACGGAATTCTTGTCATGCCGCAGTTCGTTCCATGTCAGAAAAAGCTGGCAGATACAGAGGTTGAATTCATCATCTTTCCATCCAATCGTGGTGGCTATTGCATCCAGCCACTCAAGAAGCCGGGTTCGATGAATTATAAATGTGATTTTCCAAAGGAATGGCTCGGTCTCGATGGTGAAGAACTAAAGAGGGCAACGGATCTGAAATCTGCAAGCTTCTGTCACAAAGGTGGATTTCTGATGACGGTGGAAGAATTGGACGATGCAGTGGAGGCGTGTAAGACGAGCCAAAATGCCTATGTCCGCGCTGCAGTTGTGATCTACTATCGCGATAAGTCGTCAGAGTCACGGACGGGGCTTGCAGTTGAAACGATTCAAAAAAAACTGAGTCATATCAGCGGGATGGAAAATGCCCGGATAAAAATCATAGATTTTCCTGATATTCCAGAATTAAAAGAAGATGAAAAAGATGAGTTTTATGATATTATAGATATGGAAAAGGAAGACTGGAAGACATTGCACAAGGGTGTACTCAAGAAGATCATGAAGTATAAGCCGGAAGCGGTTATCGTAGAGGGCGAAATGATGATGGCTTATCCAATGATGCATCTTCTGGGGAAGAAACATATACCGGTACTTGTGCCGGTTCGCAGTGATGGAGAGGTTAGACTGGTGAGAATGTTATGAAATTAATGCACCTGTCTGATCTTCATATTGGAAAACGAGTCAACGATTTTTCAATGATGGAAGATCAGCAGTTCATTTTAAAAGAGATACAGGGGATCACGGATGATGTGAAACCGGATGCAGTACTCATTGCGGGAGATATCTATGACAAATCAATTCCGACCGCAGAGGCTGTACAATTATTTGATGAATTTCTCACGGGATTGGCAGAGCGAAATCTGCCAGTCTTTTTCGTAAGCGGAAATCATGATTCTGCAGAGAGGATCTCTTTTGGCTCTCACATTTTAGCTGCATCAGATATTTATATTGCACCTGTGTTTGACGGAAAAGTAAAGTGTGTCACAATGGAGGATGCTTTTGGCAGATTAAATATTTATATGCTTCCATTTATCAAGCCTGTGAATGTGCGAAAATATTTTCCAGATGCTGAGATTGAATCGTATGATGATGCAGTGCGAGTGGTTATGAAGCACATCGGGATAGAGGAATCGGAACGCAATATTCTGATCGCGCACCAGTTCATCACCGGTGCAGAGCGGAGCGACTCGGAAGAATTATCAGTCGGCGGTCTGGACAATATCGATGCGGATGCGCTGGAAGCTTTTGATTATGTTGCACTGGGGCATATCCACAGACCACAGAAGGTTGGCAGAGAGACGATTCGTTATTGTGGAACCCCTTTGAAGTACTCATTTTCTGAAGTAAATCACAGAAAATCAGTAACTGTCGTGACGATAGAAGAGAAAGGACAGATTCAGATTGAGACCGTACCATTGGTCCCAAGGCATGATATGCGCAAAATCAAAGGCAGTTATGAGGAGTTGACGTTAAAAGCAAATTATGAGAATACAGCTACGGATGACTATCTTCACGTGACGCTGACAGACGAGGAAGATATTTTAGATGCAATTGGAAAGCTGCGCAGCATCTATCCGAATATTATGAAGCTGGAATACGATAATGTGAGAACAAGAAACCAGCAGGTGATCGAGGCGGATGAACAGGTGGAAGTAAAATCGCCGGCGGATCTTGTAGGTGAATTCTATCAATTGCAAAATGATCAGGAACTTAGTACAGATCAGTTCGAATATATGAATGGCCTGATTGAACGAATATGGGAGGTGCAGTAAGATGAGACCTGTGAAATTGATACTTTCTGCATTCGGTCCCTATGCAGGGCAAACAGAACTGGATATGACGCAGCTTGGAACACAGGGGCTCTATCTGATTACAGGGGATACGGGTGCTGGAAAAACAACGCTTTTTGATGCAATCACATTTGCGCTGTTTGGAGAAGCCAGTGGTGATGCCAGAGCGGCGGATATGTTCCGCAGTAAGTATGCGGATAAGGATATGCCGACTTTTGTGGAAATGGATTTTGAATACAAAAAGCAGCGGTATCATATTCGAAGAAATCCAGAGTATCTGCGTCCGGCAAAGCGGGGTGACAAGCTGACGAAGGAAAAAGCGGAGGCGGAGCTGACGGAGCCGAATGGAACGATTACAACGAAATCAAAAGAGGTAACCGCAAGGGTGGTGGAGATTCTCGGCGTGGATCGCGAACAGTTTTCCCAGATTGCAATGATTGCGCAGGGAGATTTTCTAAAGCTGCTGCTCGCATCTACAAAAGAGAGAAGCGATATCTACCGCGAGATCTTCCATACGAAACGGTATCAGATCCTGCAGTTGCAAGTAAAGACAGATGCAAACCGTCTGAAATATCAATATGAAGATGTATATAAAAGTATTCTGCAGTATGTGGAAGGCGTGCTTTGTGTGGATGAAAGTCTGTATGCAGATGCGTGGAAAAATAAGGTGAGCGGGAAAAATGCAGCAGCTTTTTCTGAAATGAATCAATTGCTGAATGAAATTGTGTCAGAGGATAAACTGCAACAGAAAAAATGTGAAAAGCAGCTTGCCGCTGTGGAATCAGAATTAGAAAAAACAAATCAGATTCTTGGAAAGGCGGAGGCTGACAGACGTGCAAAGGAAAAAATCGCGCAGGCAGCTGCATTTCTAGGGGAACAGGAACCTCTTCTTGCCAAGTTGAAAGAAACATATGAAAACGAGGAGATGAGAGTCGAAGAAAGACAGGCTCTGGCAATCGAAATTGCGAATCTGCAGAAACAGATGGAACAGTATGAACACTTGAAGACAGCCCAAAAGCAGCTTGCCTTAAAAAATAAGCAAGAACAGACGATGGGCGAGAAGCTGATTGGAATATCCGTACAGATTTCCGAAATGAAAGCGAAAATCGTATCAGATAAAGTAGCGCTGGGGAAATTGGATAACTGCCCGGTTCGGAAAATTCAGATAGAAAATGAACTGATAGAAAATCAAAAGAAGAAAGCAGAATTAGAGGAACGGAGCAGGGCAATTCATGGACTGGAGTTGTTGAAGACGGAGCTTTACAAAGCGCAGGAGGCTTATCGGGAAAGTACTTTGGAGAGCGAAACAGCAAGAGTGCAGTATGAAAAACTCGAACGCGCCTTTTTGGATGAACAGGCGGGATTATTGGCGGAGCATCTGGCAGACGGAGTACCGTGTCCGGTCTGCGGATCAACCAAACATCCAAGGCTTGCTGTGATGACTGCAGAGGCTCCTACGGAAGCACAGCTAAAAGCTGCAAAGCAACAGGCAGAAAAGCTGCAAACAATTATGCAGCAAAAGAGTGTGACGGCAGGTATGCTAAAGGGAAAAGTGGATGCGAATGCAGCGGTGCTCAGGCAGGTGACAAAGGAGCAGGTGGAAGGAGAATTGCAAACGACAGAAGCACATTTAAACCAGCTTCATAAGAATCTTGTAGAAGTGGAAAAACAGTGTGAGAATAAGAAACGGCTTGAAGAATCACTTCCCCGGATAGAGCAAAAATGCACCGCGATGTCGGAGGAGCAAAAACAAGAGGAACAGAATGTCGTTCGAATCAGGGCGGAAATAGAAGCGGCAAATCTAGACCTTAACGAGAAAAAGAAAGCACTTCCGTTCGAAAATGAAACGGAGGCAAAAACTGTATTAGCCAAACAGGAGAATAGAAAACAAGAGGTGCAGAGGTGGCTTCAGGAGGCGAAAGCTGCGTATGAAGCTGTGGCGGTAAAGATCGCGGAAGCGAAGACAACGGTGGAGACACTGCAAAAGCAGCTGGGCGATGCGAAAGAAATCGAGGAAGAGGCAATGCAGGGGAAGAGGAGGCAGCTATTGGAAGAAAAACAGCTGCTGAAAAACAGGATGGAGAAAGCGGCAATCCGTCTGAGTACAAACCAGTCGGCACAGAAGAAAATCCACAGCCAGCAGACGAAGATGGAAGCGGTAGAGACGAGATGGAAATGGATGAGTGCGCTCTCGGATACGATGAATGGTTCTGTGGCTGGAAGAGACAAGATTATGCTGGAAACATATATTCAAATGACATATTTTGATCGCATCATCCGCAGAGCGAATATCCGTCTGATGGCAATGACAGGCGGACAGTACGAATTAAAGCGGCGTGAGGATGCTCAGAATCAGAAGAGCCAGAGCGGATTGGAGCTGAATGTCATCGATCATTATAATGGCAGTGAAAGAAGTGTGCGTACACTTTCAGGAGGAGAGTCATTTAAGGCGTCCCTGTCACTGGCCCTTGGAATGTCGGATGAAGTGCAGTCATCGTCAGGAGGGATTCAGATAGACAGTCTGTTTGTGGACGAAGGATTTGGCTCACTGGATGATGAGTCTCTGGATCAGGCAATCACGGCACTGCATAATCTGACAGAGGGCAATCGGCTTGTTGGAATTATTTCCCATGTATCGGAATTGAAGGAGCGGATTGAAAAGCAAATCGTGGTAAGAAAAGAAAAAAGTGGTGGGAGCCGGGTGGAAATTGTTGTATAATAAAGAAAAACAAAGCAATTGAGAAAGAGCAAGCAAAAAAGCATGGTAAAAAAGATAAGTTATGTCATTGGGCAGGCTGATGACGGACAACAGATTCATGACATTATGAGACACCGGATGGAGTTGACAGAGAAGCAGATCCGACAGGCAAAGTACCGGGAGAAGGGAATCTGTTTAAATGGGGAACAGAAGTATACGGTTGCTCCGGTAAAGACAGAGGATGTGCTGGAGGTGCGAATCGAGGAAAGCGGTGCATCAAAGATCCCATTCTCTTACAATGAAGATATTTGGAATCCGAAAGCTGGAATTTTATACGAGGATGAGGATCTGATTGTGGTGAATAAGCCGGCAGGCGTTGTATCCCATCCGTCACCGGGACATTACAATGATTCGATGGCAAGTCTGCTGACCGGTTATTATGAGAAGAAGGCAGAGACGATGAATTTACGGTGCATCGGACGATTAGATAAAGATACATCCGGGGTTTTGCTCTTTGCGAAGAACCAGGTCGCTGCAGACCGGCTGGCAAAACAACGGATGTCGGGAGAATTGAAGAAAGAATATCAGGCACTCGCTGAAGGCCATTTCGACAGTCGAGATGGAACTGTTCAGGTGGGAATCACGAAGATTCCCGGAGAAATTCAGGCTCGAATTGATGAAGATGGGAAAGATGCAATCACCCATTATCAAGTGAGGGGGGAGCAGTACATTCTGGAGATACCCGTCTCATGTGTGAGACTTCATTTGGAAACCGGACGAACCCATCAGATCCGACTTCATATGTCCTGGATGGGACACCCGCTTTTGGGGGATGAATGGTATGGAGGAAATATGATTCTTGGTAAAAGGGCGGCACTGCATGCGGCGACAGTTACATTCCTGCAGCCGTTTACGAAAGAGCGAATCACTGTGATGGCACAGCTTCCAAAAGATATGGCACAGATTTGGAATGATGAGGAATGGTAAAATGATTGAAAAAATGAAAGCGGAGCACCAGACGCATGAATTCCCACCGGTGTACGATGAAGCATCACGCATTTTGATTTTGGGTTCATTTCCTTCTGTGAAATCACGGGAACAGCATTTCTACTATGGACATCCACAAAACCGCTTCTGGAAGGTGCTTGCGCGAATTTTGGAATGTGAGATTCCCGCTACTGTGGAGGATAAGAAGGAGATGCTTCTTTTGCATCATATTGCACTGTGGGATGTCATTGAAAGCTGTGATATTACAGGATCGAGCGACAGCAGCATCAGGAATGTTGTAGTCAATGATTTTAATCGCATTTTTAAAACGGCAGAGATTCGATGCGTTTATGCCAATGGTGCAACAGCGAAGAAGCTGTATGAAAAGTACGCAAAGAAAATGACAGAAAAACCAATCACAGGACTTCCATCTACAAGCCCTGCGAATGCGGCATATTCCGTGGAAAGATTAATGGAGAGCTGGATTCAGATCAAACATTTTTTGTAGAGGAGGGAGAAGAAAAATGTCAGCATTGCAAATAGAAGAAAGTGTACGCGCACAGAAAGCGATGAATTATTTTCTGGAAGGCTACAACTGCTCACAGGCAATTGTACTTGCGTTTGAAGACCTGTATGATATGGACAGAGAGACTATTTTGAAATTGAGTTCTTCTTTTGGTGGAGGAATGGGACGGCTCAGAGAAGTGTGTGGAAGCGTCAGCGGAATGTTTATGGTTGCAGGGCTGCTGTATGGCTATGATGACCCTCGCGCCCCGACGCAGAAAGCAGATCACTATGTCAGAATCCAGGAGCTTGCAGAACCGTTCCGGGAACAGAATGGATCAATTGTGTGCCGTGAGCTGTTAGGATTGAAAAACAAGGGGGCAGATGCCCCGACACCGGAGGCAAGAACGGCAGAATATTACAAAAAGCGTCCGTGTAAAGAATTGGTGGGAATGTCTGCAGTAATTATGGAAGAATATATAGGGACGCATCCGTTTCGGTAGAGGGAGAATGATATGGGAAATATATTGGATTATCTGGATTGGCGGGGAGACCTGACATTACGGAATGCAGAATTTAATGAGGTTGATAATTTGATCCTGGCGCTGGTATCATATGTGGTGCTTGAAGGAATTGTTCCGGGGGTGGACAGTAAGGAATCCGTGTCGGTTGAAGAGGCTGCAAAAGCGTATTTCCTAAGGCATACGGCAGAAGAAATCGAAGCCGGAACTTCTTTTATTCATATGATTCCGTTCCTTTTGAAAAAAATGGGGGAATCGCGGCGGTTTAAAAATGCGAGATTGTCCAACTATGTGAATCGTATCGATGTGGATCAGCAAAAACAGTTTTCGGCACTTCATATTACGCTCGATGATCGGACCACCTACATTTCTTTCTGTGGAACAGATGATACGATTGTCGGCTGGCAGGAAGATTTTAACATGAGCTTTAAAATCGTTCCATCCCAGACAGAGGCAGTTGAATATGTAGAGCAGACAATGAAAGGATTTTTCCGAAAATATTGCCTTGGCGGTCACTCAAAGGGTGGGAATCTTGCAATCTATGCGGCAACAAAGTGCTCTGCGAAGGTGAAGAAGCGGATTCTTACGGTGTACAACAATGATGGTCCGGGATTTTCCAAAGAGATGGTATCAGATCCTGCATACCGTGAGGCCATGGCGAAGATGAATTCGTATGTTCCGGAAAGCTCGATTATCGGAATGCTGCTGGAGCATGGCGGAAAATATAAGATTGTTGGCAGTTCTCAAAAAGGGGTGATGCAGCATGACGGACTGAGCTGGGAGGTTCGCGGGAAACATTTTGTGGAATGCGAAGAGAGAACGACAGAAAGCGTCATGTTTGAAGAGACATTAAAAGGCTGGCTGTATGACCTGGATGAAAAACAGAAGGAGAATTTCATTTCGGATCTGTTTGATGCGATTCGTGCGACGGGAGCGGAGAATCTGAGCGAGATTGGTGGAAGCGGTCTGCGTGGAATGACAGCTCTTTTCAAATCATTATCGAAAATGGATAGTGAGAATAAAGCAGTTATCAATAAATTGTTTTCAGCGTTTACCAATGAGTATAACAAAAAGGTTGTGATGCCAATTTTGGGAAGAATCGTCCCACAAGTTGGTACAAAAACGAAAAAAGACGAATAAGAGAGAGGATGGAAGATTATGAACACAAATTTAGTAAACGATTTAAAAAGGGTTAAAAAAGCAATTGTTGCGAAAGAATTGACCGGAGACGAATGGGAAGAGCAGCAGGCAGCGGTGAATAAACTGGAGGAAGTTGTCAGTTATCTGAATGATGCGTCGGCAAAAGGAATCGTTTTCGAGGAAAAAGCATAGGAAAATCAAAAAAACGGTTGACACTTCATTTTTCAAATGCTATATTATTAATAACTTATATGACCAAGGGCGGTTTCCAGTAGGAAGCTGCTCTTTTTTTACGTTTATGGACTGACTTGTAAATGGGACATATAAGTTTAACCAATGGTTGCTGATGCAGTAAGTCGATGCGGATGGTTTCCCCCAAGAACCGCCCGGTATCGATACTCCAATGAAACATAAACTGCGGGCAACAAACCTCTCAATGACATACCAAGAGCAAGAAGCACGGCGAATTCGTCGTGCTTCTTGCTCTTTTCAAAAAACAGTAATTGAAAAAAGAAGCAGTCTGTGAGAGAATAGCACATAGAAGAAAACCTTCGATTACGAATTTAAGAATACATTTATATAAGAAAGGATGCATTTTATGTGGCTGGCAGATAATTGGAAAGACTATGAAGTGATAGATTCATCAAAAGGAGAAAAGCTGGAACGCTGGGGAGACTATATTCTGGTTCGTCCGGATCCTCAGGTCATCTGGGATACCCCGAAGACAGAAAAGGGCTGGAAGAAGATGAATGGACATTATCACCGCAGTAAAAAGGGCGGCGGTGAATGGGAGTTCTTTGATCTTCCACAGCAGTGGCAGATTCATTATGGGGAGCTGACATTTAATTTAAAACCATTTAACTTCAAGCATACAGGCCTGTTTCCGGAACAGGCAACAAACTGGGACTGGTTTTCGAGTAAGATCAAAAAAGCAGGCAGACCAATCAAGGTGCTGAATCTGTTTGCATATACAGGTGGTGCAACGCTGGCTGCTGCAGCAGCGGGGGCACAGGTCACACATGTGGATGCGTCCAAAGGAATGGTTGGATGGGCAAAAGAAAATGCGGCATCCTCCGGGCTGGCTGATGCACCAATCAGATGGCTGGTAGATGATTGCGTGAAGTTTGTGGAAAGAGAAATTCGCAGGGGGAATCAATATGATGCCATCATTATGGACCCTCCGTCGTATGGCCGTGGACCGAAGGGGGAGATCTGGAAGATTGAAGAACAGATTCATTCTCTGATTCAGTTATGCACGAAGATTTTGTCAGATGATCCGCTTTTCTTCCTCGTGAACTCATATACGACAGGACTGGCACCTGCAGTGCTGACCTATATGCTCGCGACAGAATTAAAGAAATATCATGGGGGTGTAGATTCACAGGAAATCGGACTCCCGGTCAGCAGTAACGGACTGGTGCTCCCATGTGGAGCATCGGGAAGATGGGAGTCAAAATAGAATAAAACATAAAATGTGGTGTATGTTATGGATTGTACTAAAAAAAATACAATATTTCTGAAAAATAGCTTGAAATATGTATTTGTTTCCTATATACTAAAAAAGCTGTGACATTGATAGCGTTGAAGCGTGAGGTTGCTGCGGACTGAAAATATTCGGTTTAGCAGGTTTTCAGTGGAGCGAATGTCAAGTTAGGAAACTGGCGACAAGTCACTGTACGAATCATAACGTCCACCATCAAGAGTGGAAACAACGTGTAGGTCCACCGCGACACACACGGGAGAGTGTACAGTCACCGCTTGTCGTACTGAAGAACATAGTACGAAAAGGAGGCGACTTTTTTTATGGCAAGTCAAGTAATGAGAATCACATTGAAGGCATATGATCACCAATTGGTAGATGCATCTGCAAAAAAAATCATCGAAACTGTAAAGAAGAACGGAGCACAGGTGAGTGGTCCTGTACCACTTCCAACTAAGAAGGAAGTAGTTACAATTCTTAGAGCGGTACACAAGTACAAAGACTCTAGAGAGCAGTTCGAACAGAGAACTCATAAGAGACTCATTGATATCATGACACCAACACAGAAAACAGTTGATGCATTATCTAGATTAGAGATGCCGGCTGGTGTTTACATCGATATCAAGATGAAGAACAAAGCCTAGGAAACCGGGTGAAACGAACTTCATCATATTATGGGAAGCAACACATTAAACAGACAGTAAGTATCCTAGATGTAGGATGATCACAGAATATCGTGATCCGCTGTATATTACAGGAGGTAGTAATAATGAAGAAAGCTATTTTAGCTACGAAAGTCGGAATGACTCAGATCTTCACAGAAGACGGAGAATTAATTCCAGTAACAGTCCTTCAGGCTGGTCCTTGTGTAGTAACACAGGTTAAGACAGCAGAGAACGACGGTTACAGCGCAGTTCAGGTTGGTTTTGTTGACAAGAAAGAAAAGATTGTTAACACAGACAAGTCTGGTAAAAAAGAAATCGTTCATAGAAACGGTGTAACAAAAGCTGAAAAGGGACACTTTGATAAAGCTGGTGTTTCAGGAAAGAGATTTGTAAAAGAGTTTAAGTTTGAGAATGCTGAGGAATATACATTAGCTCAGGAAATCAAAGCTGACATCTTTGAAGCAGGCGACAAAGTCGATGCAACAGCTATCTCAAAAGGTAAAGGTTTCCAGGGTGCTATTAAGCGTCATAACCAAAGCCGTGGACCAATGACACATGGTTCTAAATTCCATCGTCATGCAGGTTCCAATGGTTCTGCATCAGATCCAAGTAAAGTATTCAAAGGTAAGAAGATGCCGGGACATATGGGAAGCAAACAAATCACAGTTCAGAATCTTGAAATTGTTCGAGTAGATGCTGACAAGAACTTACTCTTAGTTAAGGGTGCGGTACCTGGACCTAAGAAATCTTTAGTAACAATTAAAGAAACAGTAAAGGCAATCTAGTCTTACTAAGAAAGGAGGAACACACAGATGGCAAATGTATCTGTTTACAATATTGAAGGTAAAGAAGTTGGAAGCATGGAATTAAATGATGCAATCTTTGGCGTAGAAGTCAATGATCATTTGGTACACATGGCAGTAGTAAGCCAGCTCGCAAATAATCGTCAGGGAACACAGAAAGCGAAAACTCGCTCAGAAGTTTCAGGCGGTGGAAGAAAGCCATGGAGACAGAAAGGAACCGGACATGCAAGACAGGGTTCTACAAGATCTCCTCAGTGGACAGGCGGTGGAGTTGTATTCGCGCCAACACCAAGAGACTATTCTTTCAAATTAAACAAAAAAGAAAAGAGAGCTGCTCTTAAATCAGTTCTTACTTCTAAAGTAGAAGAGAAGAAGTTTATCGTTGTTGACGAAATCAAATTTGATGAAATCAAAACAAAGAACTTCCAGAATGTATTAAATAATTTAGAGGTATCAAAAGCGTTAGTCGTATTAGAAGACGGTAACAAAAATGCAGAAATTTCTGCAAGAAACATCGCTGATGTGAAAGTTGCCAGAACAAATACAATCAATGTATATGATATCTTAAAATACAACACAGTAATTACAACAAAAGCTGCTGTTGCAAATATTGAGGAGGTGTACGCATAATGGCAAATATACAGTATTATGATGTAATCCTTAAACCGGTCGTAACAGAAAAGACTATGGAGCTTATGGCTGACAAGAAATATACATTCTTAGTTCATACAGAAGCTACAAAGAATCAGATCAAAGAAGCTGTTGAAAAAATGTTCGAAGGAACAAAAGTAAAAGGTGTCAACACAATGAATCTTGAAGGTAAGAACAAGAGACGTGGAACGACAACCGGTAAAACAGCTAAGACGAAGAAAGCTATCGTTCAGTTAACAGAAGACAGCAAAGAAATCGAAATCTTTGAAGGACTGTAAACCTAGAATACTTAGCAAAGTATTAGTAACTATAATAATACGGAATGAAACCGTGAGAATAAACAATAACGAAAGGAGTGATCATAATGGGAATTAAAACATATCGCCCATATACACCTTCCAGAAGACAGATGACAGGTTCGGATTTCTCGGAAATCACAAAAACTACTCCAGAAAAATCTTTATTAGATTCTAAGAGCAGAACAGCCGGTCGTAACAATCAAGGTAAAATCACTGTAAGACACCGCGGAGGCGGAGCAAAAAGAAAATATAGAATTATCGACTTTAAGAGAAAGAAAGATGGTATTCCAGCAACTGTAATCGGAATCGAGTACGATCCAAACAGAACAGCTAATATCGCACTTATCGCTTATGCTGATGGTGAGAAAGCATACATCCTCGCACCAGAAGGACTGACAGATGGAATGACAGTTATGAACGGTTCCGGATCTGAAGTTAAAGTAGGTAACTGTTTACCTTTATCTGAGATTCCAGTAGGTACTCAGATCCATAACATTGAGTTATATCCTGGAAAAGGCGGACAGATGGTTCGTTCAGCAGGTAACAGCGCTCAGTTAATGGCGAAAGAAGGAAAATATGCAACACTTAGATTACCATCAGGAGAAATGAGAATGGTTCCAATCATCTGTAGAGCATCTATCGGTGTAGTTGGAAACGGAGATCACAACCTGATCAACATCGGTAAAGCTGGTCGTACACGTCATATGGGATTCAGACCTACAGTACGTGGTTCTGTTATGAATCCAAACGATCATCCACACGGTGGTGGAGAAGGTAAGACAGGTATTGGTCGTCCAGGTCCATGTACACCTTGGGGTAAACCGGCACTTGGTCTTAAGACTCGTAAGAAAAACAACAAGTCTAACAAGATGATCGTTAGAAGAAGAGATGGTAAAGGTATCAAATAAATCAGTTTACAAGGAGGTTAGAACCTATGGCTCGCTCACTTAAAAAAGGACCATTTGCAGATGAAAGCTTACTGAAAAAAGTAGACGCTATGAATGCTGCAGATGATAAATCAGTTATTAAGACATGGTCTCGTCGTTCTACAATCTTCCCAAGTTTCGTTGGACACACAATTGCTGTCCACGACGGAAGAAAACATGTACCTGTATATGTTACAGAAGACATGGTTGGACACAAACTCGGAGAGTTCGTTGCAACAAGAACTTACAGAGGACATGGAAAAGACGAAAAGAAATCAAAATTGAAATAATTACAATATTTGAAAGGAGGATTCATCCATGGCAAAAGGACATAGATCCCAAATCAAGAGAGAAAGAAATGCTGTTAAAGATACAAGACCTTCAGCAAAAATCTCTTACGCTAGAATCTCAGTACAGAAGGCATGCTTCGTATTAGATGCAATCAGAGGTAAGGATGTACAGTCAGCACTTGGTATCTTAGCTTACAATCCAAGATATGCTTCAAGTGTTATTGAAAAATTATTAAAATCAGCAATCGCAAATGCTGAAAACAACAACGGTATGAATGTTGAAAACCTTTATATTGAGGAATGTTACGCAAATAAAGGACCAACAATGAAAAGAATCAAACCAAGAGCACAGGGTAGAGCTTACAGAATCGAAAAGAGAATGAGCCATATCACAATCGTGCTGAATGAAAGATAAGGAGGGACATAATGGGACAGAAAGTTAATCCTCATGGAATAAGAGTCGGTATTATTAAAGACTGGGATTCTAAATGGTATGCTGAGAAAGACTTTGCAGACTACTTAGTAGAAGACCATGAAATCAGAACATTTCTTAAGAAGAAATTATACAGCGCCGGTGTTTCAAAGATTGAAATCGAAAGAGCATCAGATCGCGTTAAAATTATCATTTACACAGCAAAACCTGGTGTTGTAATTGGTAAGGGTGGTTCAGAGATCGAGAAAGTGAAAGCTGAACTTGCACAGTACACAGATAAGAAATTAGTTGTAGATATCAAAGAAATCAAACGTCCAGACAAAGATGCTCAGTTAGTGGCTGAAAACATCGCAACACAGCTGGAAAACCGTATTTCTTTCAGACGTGCAATGAAATCCTGCATGTCAAGAACAATGAAATCAGGAGCACTTGGTGTTAAGACACAGGTTTCCGGACGTGTAGGCGGGGCTGATATGGCTCGTACAGAGTTCTACAGCGAAGGAACCATTCCACTTCAGACATTAAGAGCTGACATCGATTATGGATTCGCTGAAGCTAACACAACTTACGGTAAAGTTGGTGTTAAGGTATGGATTTATAAAGGCGAAGTTCTTCCAACTAAAGCAACTAAGGAAGGGAGCGATAGATAATTATGTTAATGCCAAAAAGAGTAAAACGTAGAAAGCAATTCCGTGGATCTATGAAGGGAAAAGCCCTCAGAGGAAACACGATTTCAAATGGTGAATATGGTATCGTTGCAACAGAACCTTGTTGGATTCGTTCAAACCAGATTGAAGCAGCCCGTGTTGCCATGACTCGTTACATTAAGCGTGGTGGCCAGGTTTGGATTAAAATATTCCCAGATAAACCAGTAACACACAAACCTCTTGAAACTCGAATGGGTAAAGGAAAAGGTGCTTTGGAATATTGGGTAGCAGTAGTGAAACCGGGACGTGTGATGTTCGAAATCGCAGGCGTTCCAGAAGAGATTGCTAAAGAAGCCTTACGTCTTGCGATGCACAAGTTACCTTGTAAGTGCAAGATCGTTTCTAAAGCTCAGTTAGAAGGCGGTGATAACAGTGAAAATTAAGGAATTTAACCAGGAAATAAAAGGGAAATCTGTTGAAGAATTAAATGAAGAATTAGTAGCTGCTAAGAAGGAACTTTTTAATTTAAGATTCCAGAACGCGACTAATCAGTTAGATAATACAAGCAGAATCAAAGTAGTTAGAAAGAATATCGCAAGAATTCAGACAGCAATTACAGAAGCTGGGAAGGAGAACTAATCGTGGAAAGAAATTTAAGAAAAACGCGTACAGGTAAGGTTGTTAGTAATAAAATGGACAAAACAATCGTTGTTGCAGTCGTAGACCACGTAAAGCATCCTCTTTATAAGAAAATCATGAAAAGAACTTATAAATTGAAAGCTCACGATGAAGCTAACGTATGCAACATTGGAGATACAGTAAAAGTTATGGAAACAAGACCTTTATCAAAAGATAAAAGATGGAGACTTGTAGAAGTTATGGAGAAAGCAAAATAATATTTTGCAATTCGGAATTTATGAAGGAGGTTTATCTGCATGATACAACAAGAAAGTAGACTTAAAGTAGCAGACAATACAGGTGCTAAAGAATTACTTTGTATCCGTGTTTTGGGTGGCTCTACAAGAAGATACGCCACAATCGGAGACGTAATTGTTGCAACGGTCAAAGATGCAACACCAGGCGGCGTTGTTAAAAAAGGTGACGTTGTTAAAGCTGTAGTTGTACGTACTGTAAAAGGTGCTCGTCGTAAAGATGGTTCATACATTCGATTCGATGAAAATGCTGCTGTAATTATAAAAGATGACAATAACCCAAAAGGAACTCGTATTTTTGGACCAGTAGCAAGAGAGCTTCGTGAGAAATCATTTATGAAAATCGTTTCTTTAGCTCCAGAAGTACTTTAAGGAGGTGCCGTAAATGTCAACTATGAAAATCAAAAAAGGTGATATGGTTAAAGTAATCGCCGGTAAAGACAAAGATAAAGAAGGCAAAGTCATTGCTGTAGATATGAAAAACGGTAAAGTTCTTGTTGAAGGAGTCAACATGCTGACAAAGCACACAAAACCAAGTGCTGCAAATCAGAATGGTGGAATCGTTCATCAGGAAGGTCTGATTGATATTTCAAACGTTATGTACATTCACAAAGGAACAGCTACTCGCGTAGGGTTCAAGATGGATGGAGACAAAAAAGTACGTTTCGCAAAATCAACAGGCGACGTGATTGATTAATTTGGGAAGGAGGATCCAAAACTTTGAGTAGATTAAAAGATACTTACCAGAATGAGATCGTGGATGCATTGATCAAAAAATTCGGTTATAAGAATATTATGGAAGTGCCAAAACTTGATAAGATTGTTATCAACATGGGTGTTGGCGAAGCAAAAGAAAACAAAAAAGTATTAGAGTCAGCAGTAGCTGATCTTGAGAAAATCTCAGGACAGAAAGCGGTTCTTACAAAAGCTAAGAATTCTGTAGCGAACTTCAAACTTAGAGAAGGTATGGAAATCGGATGTAAAGTTACATTACGTGGAGAGAGAATGTATGAATTCCTTGATCGTCTTGTAAATCTTGCTTTGCCTCGTGTACGTGACTTTAGAGGTGTAAATCCTAACGCATTTGACGGAAGAGGAAATTATGCACTTGGAATCAAGGAGCAGTTAATCTTCCCTGAAATCGAATACGATAAGATTGATAAAGTAAGAGGTATGGATGTAATTTTCGTTACAACAGCTAACACAGATGAAGAGGCTCGCGAACTGTTAGCACAGTTCAACATGCCGTTCACAAAATAATAAGGAGGTAAATTATGGCTAAAACATCTATGAAAATCAAGCAGCAGAAAGAACCTAAGTTCTCTACAAGAGCTTATACACGTTGCACAATTTGCGGACGTCCACATTCTGTATTAAGAAAATATGGTATCTGTCGTATTTGCTTCCGTGAGTTAGCATATAAAGGACAAATCCCAGGCGTTAAAAAAGCAAGCTGGTAAGAAGGAGGTAAATGACAAATGACTATGAGCGATCCAATCGCAGATATGCTTACAAGAATCCGTAATGCAAATACTGCTAAACATGACACAGTCGATGTACCATCATCAAAGATCAAATTAGCTATTGCTAATATCTTATTAGATGAAGGATACATTCAGAAATATGATATCGTAGAAGATGGTGTTTTTAAGACAATTAAAATCACATTAAAATACGGCGCAGATAAGAATGAAAAAGTTATTTCGGGAATCAAGAGAATCTCTAAACCAGGACTTCGTGTATACGCAAGCAACGAAGATCTTCCTAAGGTATTAGGTGGACTTGGAACTGCAATCATTTCTACAAATGCCGGTGTAATCACTGACAAAGAAGCTAGAAAATTGAATGTAGGCGGAGAAGTACTTTGCTTCGTATGGTAGACACTGAACACTTAGCGAAACCAAGCGCAAGCGAAAAATGCAACTGAAAACAGAGGAGCCAAAGAGCTCTTCCGAAAATTTAAGTTAGGAGGTACGGTATGTCACGTATAGGAAGACTGCCAATCACAGTTCCTGCAGGAGTTACTGTAGAAATTGCTGATAACAATGTTGTGACTGTAAAAGGTCCAAAGGGAACTCTTGTAAAAGAGCTCGCACCAGAAATGGAAATCAAAATGGAGGGTACTGAAATCACAGTATCAAGACCAAACGATTTAAAGAAAATGAAATCATTACATGGTTTAACAAGAACACTGCTTAATAATATGATCATTGGTGTTACTGACGGATATGAGAAAGTCCTTGAAGTAAACGGAGTTGGTTACAGAGCAGCAAAATCAGGAAACAAATTAACATTAAGTTTAGGATACTCTCACCCGGTAGAGATGATCGATCCAGAGGGAATCGAAGCGGTTCTTGAAGGTCAGAACAAAATTACTGTTAAGGGTATCGATAAAGAAAAAGTAGGCCAATACGCAGCTGAAATCAGAGACAAGAGAAGACCTGAGCCTTACAAAGGAAAAGGTATTAAGTATGCTGATGAAGTTATCAGACGTAAAGTTGGTAAGACTGGTAAAAAATAATTAAGGAGAGTGCAAAGATGGTTAGCAAAAAGTCAAGAACTAAAGTTCGTATTAACAAACATAGAAAATTACGTAACCGTTTCAGCGGTACTGCTGAAAGACCACGTTTAGCTGTGTTTAGAAGTAATAATCATATGTATGCTCAAATTATTGACGATACAGTTGGAAATACACTGGTTGCAGCTTCTACACTTGAAAAAAGCGTAAAAGCAGAATTGGAAAAAACTAACAACGTTGATGCAGCAGCATATTTAGGAAAAGTTATTGCTGAAAAAGCAAAAGAAAAAGGTATTACAGATGTTGTCTTTGATAGAGGCGGCTTTATATACCAGGGTAAAATCAAAGCATTAGCAGACGCAGCTCGCGAAGCTGGGTTGAATTTCTAGAAGGGAGACATAACATGAGACAGGATCGTATTGATGCCAGCAATTTAGAGCTGGAAGACAGAGTAGTATCCATCAAGCGAGTTACAAAAGTTGTTAAAGGTGGACGTAATATGCGCTTTACAGCTTTGGTAGTAGTTGGTGATGGAAATGGCCATGTTGGTGCAGGCTTAGGAAAAGCAACTGAAATCCCGGAAGCAATCCGCAAGGGGAAGGAAGATGCTGCTAAGAGACTCATCACTGTAGCCTTGGATGAAAATGATAGTGTACAGCATGATACAACTGGTAAATTTGGAGGAGCTTCTGTATTATTAAAGAAAGCACCAGATGGTACTGGAGTTATCGCCGGAGGACCTGCACGTGCAGTCATCGAGCTTGCAGGAATTAAAAATATCCGTACAAAATCATTAGGATCTAACAACAAACAGAACGTTGTTCTTGCTACAATCGCAGGATTAGACGGTGTGAAATCACCTGAGCAGGTAGCAAAACTTCGTGGCAAATCAGTAGAAGAAATTTTAGGATAGGGGGACTTATAAAATGGCAAATTTAAAAGTTACATTAGTAAAGTCTACTATCGGAGCGATACCTAAGCATAAAAGAACTGTTGAAGCTCTTGGTCTTAAGAAGATGCATCAGACAGTAGTATTACCAGATAATGCTGCAACAAAAGGTATGGTACAGCAAGTTAGACATTTAGTAAAAGTAGAAGAAGCATAAAAATAGAGTAAGGAGGTAGTATCATGGATTTATCAAACTTACGTCCAGCAGACGGCGCAAAACATAGTGATAATTTCAGAAGAGGCCGTGGTCACGGTTCTGGAAATGGTAAGACGGCTGGTAAAGGTCACAAAGGACAGAGAGCTCGTTCAGGCCCTACAAGACCAGGTTTTGAAGGTGGTCAGATGCCATTATACAGACGAATTCCAAAAAGAGGATTTACTTGTATCAACTCAAAGAACATTGTTGGTATCAACTTAAGTGCTTTAGAAGGATTCGAAGATGGATCAGTTGTTTCAGTAGAGACTTTAATCGAAAGCGGTATTGTTAAGAACCCACGCGATGGTGTTAAAATTCTTGGAAATGGAGAATTAACTAAGAAGCTTACAGTTCAGGCAAATGCATTTAGTGCATCAGCTGCTGAGAAGATCGAAGCTCTTGGTGGAAAAGCTGAGGTGATCTAATGTTCCAGACAATTAAGAAAGCATTTCAGATTGAAGATATTCGTAAAAGATTATTCTACACATTCTTAATGCTTGTAGTTGTTAGGCTTGGTTCCGAATTACCAACACCAGGTGTGGATCCGAGTTATATTAAGGACTTTTTTGCGAATCAGACCGGTGAGGCGATGAACTTTTTTGATGCCTTTACCGGAGGTTCGTTTACATCGATGTCGGTGTTTGCACTCAGCATTACACCTTACATCACTTCTTCCATTATCATGCAGCTTCTTACAATTGCAATTCCTAAATTAGAGGAAATGCAAAAAGAGGGTGAAGACGGAAGAAAGAAGATTGCAGCAATTACCCGTTACGTGACAGTAGCACTTGCATTGATCGAATCGACTGCTATGGCAGTTGGATTTGGTCGTCAGGGTTTACTTGTTGACTATACATGGTATAATGCAGCAATTGTTATTCTGACACTCACAGCCGGTTCCGCATTCTTAATGTGGATTGGTGAGAGAATTACAGAAAAAGGTGTAGGAAACGGTATTTCAATTGTACTGTTAATCAACATCATTTCACGTGTACCTGATGATTTCGTTTCACTCTATACACAGTTCGTCAGTGGAAAGTCAATTGCAAGAGGAGTTCTTGCAGCACTGATCATTGTCGCAATCGTTGTATTGGTAGTTGTATTCGTTATTATTCTTCAGGATGGTGAGAGAAGAATTGCTGTTCAGTACTCTCAGAAAGTACAGGGACGCAAGACTTATGGTGGACAATCTACACATATTCCGTTGAAAGTTAATACAGCAGGTGTTATTCCAATTATCTTTGCATCTTCATTGATGCAGTTCCCGGTCGTTATTGCTTCGTTCTTGAACAAAGATAGCGGAACAGGAATCGGGAGTCAGATCCTTAAGGGGATGAGTTCAAGTAACTGGTGTAATCCGGAACAGCCGATTTATTCAATCGGACTGATTGTATATATTCTTTTAACCGTATTTTTTGCATATTTCTATACGTCAATTACATTCAACCCATTGGAGATTGCAAATAACATGAAAAAGAGCGGTGGCTTCATTCCTGGTATTCGTCCTGGAAAGTCAACCGTGGAGTACTTACAGAAGATTTTGAATTACATTATCTTCATTGGTGCTTGTGGTCTGATCATCGTTCAGGTTATTCCATTCTTCTTTAATGGAGTATTCGGAGCAAGCGTGTCATTTGGTGGAACATCTATTATCATCATCGTAGGTGTAGTACTTGAGACATTGAAGCAGATTGAATCACAGATGCTTGTACGTAATTACAAAGGATTTTTGAATAGTGATAAGTCGTTCTCGGTAAGCGGTAACAGCTTCTTGGGATATTAGAAAATATTTAGTCATTAGCTCGTAGAATTTATACTACATATTTAAGTATAAAGACTACGAGTTAAAGTGCTATCTAGATACCTTTTTCAAAAATAGGAGGAAACGGATATGAAAATTATTATGTTAGGTGCGCCTGGAGCCGGCAAGGGAACACAGGCAAAAAAAATCGCAGCAAAGTATGACATTCCACACATTTCTACAGGTGATATATTCAGAGCCAACATCAAAAGCGGTACAGATTTAGGAAAGAAAGCAAAGACATTCATGGATCAGGGATTACTGGTTCCGGACGAACTGGTTGTAGACTTAGTCGTAGACAGAGTGGGTCAGGATGACTGTTCAAAGGGATATGTACTTGATGGATTCCCAAGAACGATTCCACAGGCTGAAGCTTTAGATGCAGCATTGGCTAAAGTAGACCAGAAGATGGATTATGCAATCAATGTAGAAGTACCGGATGAGAATATTATTCAGCGTATGTCTGGAAGACGTGCATGCGTAGATTGTGGCGCTACATATCATATTGTTTATGCTCCTACCAAAAAAGAGGGTATTTGTGATAACTGTGGAGGAAGTCTGATTTTAAGAGATGATGACAAACCGGAAACAGTACAGAAACGTCTGGGTGTATACCATGAACAGACACAGCCATTGATCGAGTACTACACAGATAAGAACATTCTGGTAGAAGTTGATGGAACAATTGATATTAATGATGTATTTACTGAAATTGTGAAAGTTTTAGGAGAGTAATAGGAGGAAGTAAAAGCATGTCAAAAGCTGACGTTATCGAGATTGAGGGAACAGTCGTAGAAAAATTGCCAAATGCCTTTTTTAAAGTTGAACTGGAAAATGGTCATCAGGTATTAGCAACAATCAGCGGAAAGCTTCGTATGAACTATATTAAGATTTTACCGGGTGATAAAGTTACATTAGAGCTGTCACCATACGATCTTTCAAAAGGAAGAATTATTTGGAGAGATAAGTAAATTTACTATTGACTTATCTGAATTAGTGGTGCTATAATATTTAAGCACTGTCTGTGGGATTAGTGTGCCCAAAAACAGTGGAAACGTACTAATAGCAAAGGATGGAAGGAGGATTTACCATGAAGGTTAGATCATCAGTAAAACCAATTTGCGAGAAATGCAAAATCATTAAAAGAAAAGGATCTGTCAGAGTAATCTGCGAAAATCCGAAACACAAACAGCGTCAAGGCTAAATCTAGAGCACTTAGTGAGGTATCTCACGAACTTAGTGCGAAGATTGTTCGAAGGCAACTTAGCGAGGTCTTTCCGAGCTTAGTGAATCGAACTTCCTTATGTTTGTGACAAATTTAGGCGGCTGACAGCATGACACGCCAGGCGGTGTGGAGAGCTGTTTAATATATATTGGGAGAATACACGCTCCGATGTATATTGCTTATAATACCCGACTAGTCATTAGCGGTATAACCGTTGTCGGGAAAGGGTACTATTCATTTAGATGGTGCCTGGGAGCCTCAAAATGCCAGACTCCCCAGTTAGGGACAATATTAATTAAGATTCAGATTTATGGAGGAAAAACACATGGCTCGTATTTCAGGTGTAGACTTACCAAGAGACAAACGTGTAGAAATTGGGTTGACTTATATCTACGGAATTGGTAGAACAAGCGCAACTCGTATCTTAGCAGCAGCAGGAGTTAATCCTGACACTCGTTGCAGAGATTTAACACAGGATGATGTAAAGAAAATCAGTGAAGTAATTGATGAGACTCAGACAGTAGAAGGTGATCTTCGTAGAGAGATTCAGCTTAACATCAAGAGATTGAAAGAAATCGGATGTTACAGAGGAATCCGTCATAGAAGAGGACTTCCTTGCCGTGGTCAGAAGACTAAGACAAACGCAAGAACATGTAAAGGTCCAAAGAGAACAGTAGCAAACAAGAAAAAGTAGAACACTTAATGAATGCAAGCTGCTAAGCGCAGCATGAATTTAGTGAGAACTTTGTTCGAAGGAACTTAGCGAGGTGTTTTCGAGCTTAGTGAATCGAACTTCCTTATTAATCAATTAAAAACAAAGAAAGTAGGTTAGTTTAAATGGCTAAGAAAGTTACCAAAAAATTGACAAAGAAACGTGTCAAGAAAAACGTTGAACGCGGACAAGCACATATTCAATCATCTTTTAATAATACAATTGTAACATTAACAGATGCACAGGGAAATGCTCTTTCATGGGCAAGTGCTGGTGGTCTGGGATTTAGAGGTTCAAGAAAATCTACTCCTTATGCAGCACAGATGGCAGCCGAGACAGCAGCAAAGGCAGCATTAGTACATGGTCTTAAGACAGTTGACGTATTTGTTAAGGGTCCAGGTTCAGGGAGAGAAGCAGCAATCCGTGCACTTCAGGCATGCGGAATTGATGTAATTAGTATTAAAGATGTTACACCAGTACCACATAATGGATGTCGCCCACCAAAACGTAGAAGAGTCTAAGGAGGATATAAGAGCATGGCAGTAAATAGAGTTCCGGTTCTTAAAAGATGCAGATCATTAGGTATGGATCCAATTTATTTAGGAATCAATAAAAAATCAAACAGAACATTAAAAAGAGCAAATAGAAAAATGAGTGAATATGGTCTCCAGTTACGTGAGAAACAGAAAGCTAAATTTATCTATGGTGTATTAGAGAAACCTTTCAGAAACTACTACACAAAAGCAAAACAGATGAAGGGCATGACTGGTGAAAACCTTATGATCCTTCTCGAGTGCAGATTAGATAACGTTATGTTCCGCATGGGATTAGCAAGAACAAGACGTGAAGCCAGACAGATCGTAGATCACAAGCATGTATTGGTTAACGGTAAGGTAGTAAACATTCCTTCTTACTTAATCAGCGCAGGCGATGTAATTGAAATCAAAGAAAAACACAAAAGCTCACCAAGATACAAAGAGATCTTAGAAGCAACAGGCGGAAACATGGTACCTGAGTGGTTAGATGTTGATGCAGAAAACCTCAAAGGAACCGTAAAAGAACTTCCACTCAGAGAAGCTATTGACGTACCTGTAGACGAGATGTTAATCGTCGAGTTATATTCTAAGTAATCAGTAGAAACTGTAACAAGAATCTAGTATTCAAAAGCAGGAGGCGTGTGTAGTGTTTGATTTTAATAAACCAAATATTGAAATTACTGAAATTTCAGATGATAAAAAATATGGTAAATTTGTTGTAGAACCTTTGGAAAGAGGTTATGGAATTACACTTGGTAATTCTCTTAGAAGAATTATGCTTTCTTCGTTACCGGGATCAGCAATCAGCGCTGTTAAAATCGATGGTGTATTGCACGAGTTCAGCTCAATCCCAGGTGTAAAAGAAGATGTTACCGAGATTATCATGAACCTTAAAACCTTAGCAATCAAAAACAGTTCAGAATCAGACGAACCAAAGACTGCATATATTGAATTTGAAGGAGAAGGCGTCGTAACAGGGGCTGATATCCAGACGGATTCTGATATTGAAATCATGAATCCTGAAACCGTTATCGCAACACTTAGCGGTGGAAAAGACAGTAAATTATACATGGAACTTACTATTACAAATGGTAGAGGATATGTTAGTGCGGATAAGAATAAGACAGACGATCAGGCAATTATGGTGATCCCTATCGATTCTATCTATACACCAGTTGAACGTGTGAATATCGCGATTGAGAACACACGTGTAGGTCAGATTACTGACTTTGATAAACTTACATTAGATGTTTATACAAACGGCACATTACTTCCTAATGAAGCAGTAAGTTTAGCAGCAAAGGTACTGAATGAGCATCTTAAATTATTCATTGACTTATCTGAAGTTGCGCAGGCAGCGGAAGTAATGATTGAAAAAGAAGATGACGAGAAAGAAAAAGTACTTGAGATGAGTATTGATGAATTAGAGCTTTCAGTTCGTTCATACAACTGTTTGAAGAGAGCGGGAATCAATACCGTTGAAGAATTAACGAATAAGACATCTGAAGACATGATGAAGGTTCGTAACCTTGGTCGCAAGTCATTGGAAGAAGTATTAGCAAAGTTGAAAGAACTCAGCCTGAGCTTAAGCCCGGGAGAAGAAAATTAATATCTGTCAGTAAGCCCGAAGAGCATGACAGAGCATCTGCATGGTAAGCCCGAAGTTGCACATGCAGGTGTCACAATCAGGAGGATATAAGAATTATGGCAAAATATAGAAAGCTTGGCAGAACAGCCAGCCAGAGAAAAGCATTATTAAGAAATCAGGTAACTGCATTACTTAACAATGGTAAGATTGTTACAACAGAAGCAAAAGCAAAAGAAATTCGTAAGATTGCTGAAGGTCTGATTGCATCTGCAGTAAAAGAAAAAGATAACTTTGATGAAGTAACTGTAACTGCTAAAGTTGCCCGCAAGGACAAAGATGGCAAGAGAGTGAAAGAAGTTGTCGATGGTAAGAAAGTAACAGTTTATGATGAAGTTGAAAAGACGATCAAAAAAGATCAGCCTAGCAAGCTTCATGCAAGAAGAGAAATGTTAAAAGTTCTCTACACTGTAACAGAAGTACCGGCAAAAGCAGCAGGTAAGAAGAAAGAAACAAAACAGGTTGATTTAACTGAAAAGTTATTCAACGAAATTGCTCCAAAGTATGCAGACCGCAAGGGTGGATACACAAGAATCGTTAAGATTGGTCAGCGTAAAGGTGACGCAGCAATGACTGTTCTGATTGAATTAGTATAGACAAGAAAAGAGCCAATCCTTTCAACACAAAGGATTGACTCTTTTTTTGCTCTTTTATTGTCCGCCTTACCAGCTTTGGAAGAAGACGTTTCCACCGACATCGATTCCGGAATGACCGGTCCATGAGGATAGGAAATAATAACAATCACTTACACTTGATAATCTTGCACCGGCAATTGCATCCTGCGCAACCTGAATGGATAAATCGGTAGGGCCATTATTAAGAATGGTATCTAGCCGGCCTGTCCATGTTGGCTCGAACTGACCGCTTGCATATACAACCTCGTTGATTGAATTTGGAAAACGACTGCTGTTAACACGGTTCATAATCACAGTTGCGACGGCGAGCATATAATCATACTGCTGATATGCTTCGGCCTGACAGATTGCAGCCAGCACTGTAACATCATTGGCGTTTGCTGTGCTTTCACCGACATTGATTGTACCGCTTCCGCCTGTTGAAGTGCCACCACCACCGCCTGTACTTGCACTTGCGGCAGCGGCTGCAGCAGCCTGTTTTGCGGCTTCAGCAGCCAATGCAGCGGCCTCAGCTTCTTTTGCGGTCTGAAGTTCGGCATTGATTGAAGCAAGATCTGTAGATGCAGCGGCAGCCTGGGTTTTGAGATTATCCTGTTTGTCGGTAATCGCTGATTTCATATCAGATAAAGATGCCTGCTGTGCTTTTAAAGCATTCTGCTCATTATTTAACTGCTGATGCGTGGTGTTTAACTGTGTCAATTGATCACGGTCATAGTCGCTGACATTTTGAATGAAATCCGCTTTGTTAAGAAAATCGTTCATATCCTCCGCTGTGAACAGCATTTCCAAAAAGGAGGTGCTTCCCGCTTCGTATAAATACTTGATACGAGACTTCATGGCGGTGTATTGAGCGGCTTCCTGCTCGGAGATAGAGGCGATATTGGCTTCACTCTGAGAGATAGCGCCTTCCGTCATAATAACCTGTTGTTCTACTCCTTCTATTTCCTGAGCAAGGGAGAGCAGCTGGCTGTTGATTGTACTAATCTCATTCTGCTTTGTAGTGACGGAATTCTCAAGGTCATTGACGCTTGAAGCGTGAACTGCCACCGAAGAAAACAGTAGAGAACAGAGACAGGTAAGGGCGACTACGCTTCGTACTTGTTTTGTTTTATGTATTTTCATATGAAATTTCCTTTCTATAGAGAAGTTTATTATACTACAAATTGCAATCTTACGCAAATTTTGCTATGATGGTACATAGAAATGCACGAGAGAGGGAGATTGATGACAACATATGGTAAAAAGCCAATTAAGATGATAGGTCTTGATATGGATGGCACAGTCTTAACGACGAAAAAGGAGATACTTCCTTATACAACTGATATACTAAAAAAGGCAATTGCACAGGGCGTGATTGTTCTGGTTGCGACGGGAAGACCCATTACAGGTATTCCGAAGGAATTTAGTGCGCTGGAAGGTGTGAATTATGCATTGACAGCAAACGGAGCGAGAATATTTGATTTAGTAAATCATAAGGTTTTATATGAGCATTTGCTGCCGAAAAAGCAGGCGAGCCGTATCTTGGATATTTTTGATCAATATGATACACTTCAGGAAATCTATTTTCACGGACAGGGATACGCGGAGAGAGAGAAGCTGGAGAGAGTAGAGGAGTATCTATTAGACCCGAATATGGCTGCATACATTAGAAATACGAGAAAGCCCGTTGAGAATATTCGTGCCTGTATTGAAGAACGGGGAGAGGATCTCGATAAGACGCAGGCATTATTTTCAGATTTAAATGAGCGCACGAAAGCATTAGCACAGATAAAAGAGAAAGAGAACGTCACAATTGCATGTTCACAGGCAACGAATATTGAGATAAATGCCCCGGGCATCAACAAAGGAATCGGACTGCTCAAGCTTGGAGAGTATCTTGGAATCAAACGAGAGGAAATCATGGCATGCGGGGATGGAGAAAATGATATTGAGATGCTTCGGGAGGCCGGTTTTGGTGTTGCCGTGAAGAACGCTGAGAGAGAAGTGAAAGCAGTCGCCGATTATATTACGGGAAGTAATGACGAGCAGGGCGTTGCAAAAGCAATCGAGCAATTTGTGTTACTATAAATAAATGATCAGATTCATGAGAAAGTATGGAGGAGAGTTATGTTAGAGGCATTGAAGGTAATTATACTGGGAATTGTAGAAGGCATCACAGAGTGGCTGCCAATTAGTAGTACGGGACATCTGATTCTTGTCGAAAAACTAATTAATATGGATACGACAGGCGCATTCTGGTCCATGTTTAATGTTGTGATTCAGCTGGGCGCAATCATGGCAGTCGTCGTGATCTACTTCCACAAATTGAATCCGTTTTCAAATACAAAGACACAGAAACAAAAGATGCTGACGATCCAGTTATGGGTCAAAGTGCTGATTGCGTCTGTACCGGCAGCGATTATTGGTCTATTATTTGATGATTTTATTGATAAACACTTTATGAATTATGTTGTAGTAGCACTGATGCTGATTGTGTATGGCGTTCTCTTTATTGTAGTTGAAAAGAGACATGAAGGCGTGGAGCCTAAGATTAAGAGACTGTCTGATCTTGATCTCAAGACAGTTGCACTCATTGGAGTATTTCAGGTACTTGCATTAATCCCAGGAACATCGAGATCGGGCGCAACCATCATTGGTGGATTGCTTCTTGGAGCATCAAGAAGCGTAGCGGCTGAGTTTACATTTTTCCTTGCCATACCAGTGATGTTCGGAGCAAGCTTGTTGAAGGTAATCAAGCTGGGATTTGCAATCTCTGCAGGACAGTTCTTTTTATTGATTCTGGGATGCGTTGTCTCATTTGGGGTTTCATATCTGGCAATCAAGTTCTTGATGAGTTATATCAAAAAGAACGACTTCAAAGTATTCGGATATTATAGAATCGTACTGGGAATTATTGTTTTACTCTATTTTGGAATTACAGCTTTGTTTTAAGGCAAAAACGTGGTAGAATAATACCATTGTATATTTATACATAATAATCTATAAAAGTAGCGGAGGATGAGGATTTATGAAAATGAAAAAGATATTAAGTGTGGTTTTAGTGGCAGCATGCACAATTTCAATGGCAGCATGTGGATCGAATGCATCAAAAAGCAACGGATCTGACAACAGTTCATCAGACAGTTCAGATACATTAGTTATGGCAACAAACGCAGAATTTCCACCATATGAGTATTATGACGGTGATGAGATCGTCGGTATCGATGCAGAATTTGCAGCAGCAATTGCAGATAAATTAGGCATGAAACTGAAGATTGAGGATATGGCATTTGATTCGATCATTCCGGCAGTTCAGGGCGGAAAAGCAGATTTCGGAGCAGCCGGAATCACAGTTACAGATGAGAGAAAGACACAGGTTGATTTCTCAGACAGCTATTACACCGGACGTCAGGTAATTATCGTAACAGAAGATTCCACAATTGCATCACCGGATGATCTGGAAGGTAAGAAGATGGGTGTTCAGCTTGGTACAACAGGAGATCTCTATGTATCCGGTGATTACGGTGATGAGAATGTAGAGCGTTTCAACAAAGGCTTTGAGGCAGTTCAGTCATTGCTGCAGGGTAAGATCGATGCAGTTGTAATCGATGACCAGCCGGCAAAGGCATTCGTAGCAGAGAATGACGGTCTTAAGATTCTTGATACAGAATACATCGAAGAAGAATACGCATTTTGTTTCAAAAAAGACAGTAAATTAGTAGATCAGGTAAACGAAGCCATTGCTTCATTACAGGCAGATGGAACATTTGATAAAATCGTAGCAAAATACATTACTGCAGAATAGGATTAGGTAGTTATGACAAATTTACAGGATAGATTTATTCTTAATTTTATAACAGATAACCGCTGGCATTATATATGGGATGGTCTGCTTACAACACTGAAGATTACATTCTTTGCGGTGCTGCTTGGTATTACCCTTGGATTTTTGATTGCCATGATACGTTCTACGCATGATAAGACCGGCGGAATGAAGATTGCAAATGTAATCTGTAATATTTATATTACCGTTGTTCGAGGTACACCAGTCGTTGTACAATTGATGATTATCTATTATGTTGTATTTGCGAGTGTGGATATCAACAAAGTAATTGTGGCGATTCTTGCATTTGGTATGAATTCGGGGGCTTATGTAGCTGAGATCTTTCGGTCAGGTATTATGTCGATTGATCAGGGACAGTTTGAGGCCGGTCGCAGTCTTGGATTCAATTATCGACAGACCATGATTTATATTATTATGCCGCAGGCATTTAAAAATGTGCTGCCGGCATTAGGCAACGAGTTTATCGTGTTGTTAAAAGAGACATCCGTTTCCGGATATATTGCGATGCAGGATCTGACAAAAGGTGGAGATATCATTCGAAGCAGAACTTATGATGCCTTTATGCCACTCATTGCTGTCGCGATTATCTATCTTGTCATGGTTATGATTTTTTCAAAGCTTGTATCCATGCTGGAAAGGAGGCTGCGTAACAGTGACCACTAATGGAGAGGTATTAATAAAGGTTGATGATGTACACAAAGTATATAATGACAAGCTTCATGCACTAAACGGAGTTTCCAATGAGATTCGAAAGGGTGAAGTTGTTGTAATTATCGGACCATCCGGTTCCGGTAAATCTACATTTCTTCGTTCGCTCAATCTTCTGGAGGTACCGACGACCGGGAAGATTTATTTTGAAGGTGTCGATATTACAAGTAAGAAGACAGACATTGATAAGCATCGTCAGAAGATGGGGATGGTATTCCAGCACTTTAATCTGTTCCCGCACAAAACGATTTTAGACAATATTACGCTTGCACCGATCAAACTGCTGGGCAAGAGCAAAGAAGAGGCGAATGAGCGTGGTATGGAGCTTCTAAGGCTTGTTGGATTAGAAGAGAAGGCGAACGGTTATCCGTCACAGCTTTCCGGAGGACAAAAGCAGAGAATTGCGATTGTCCGTTCTCTGGCAATGGACCCGGATGTGATGCTTTTTGATGAACCAACATCGGCACTTGATCCGGAGATGGTCGGTGAAGTTCTTGAACTGATGAAGAAACTCGCACATGATGGAATGACAATGGTTGTTGTGACACATGAGATGGGGTTTGCAAAAGAAGTTGGTACAAGATGTATTTTTATGGATGAAGGTCAGATTAAAGAAGAGGGTACTCCGGGAGAATTCTTCGAACATCCGGCAGAACCAAGACTTCAGGATTTCCTGTCGAAAGTATTATAAAAGGAATATGCATGAATAAAATAAATGAATTAGAACGGCCAGACCAGATCCTCTTAGAGGAGATGGTTCGGCCGTTGCTTATCTGGTATCAAAAGAATAAAAGAGATTTGCCATGGCGCAGAGATAAAGATCCCTATCACATCTGGGTGTCTGAGATTATGCTGCAGCAGACGCGTGTGGAAGCGGTGAAGCCTTATTATGCCCGCTTTCTAAAGACACTGCCGACGATTTGTGATTTAGCAGACGCTCCGGAAGATATGCTTCTTAAATTGTGGGAGGGACTCGGATATTACAACCGTATCCGCAATATGCAGAAAGCGGCGCAGCAGGTTATGGCAGATTACGACGGAGCGTTTCCGGAAACCTTTGAAGAAGTTCTTTCATTGACCGGAATCGGTAATTATACGGCTGGTGCAATCTGTTCCATTTCGTTTGAGATTCGAAAGCCTGCTGTGGATGGGAACGTGCTGCGCGTTATCTCACGCCTGCTCGAGCAGGATGAAGATATCATGAAGCAGTCGGTGAGAAAGAAGATGGAAGAGGCTCTGGAGAAGGTGATCCCTCAGGGAGAAGCAGGAGATTTTAATCAGGCACTGATTGAACTTGGAGCAATTGTATGTGTCCCGAACGGGCTGCCGTTATGTGATGCATGCCCGGTTTGTCAAATCTGCAGGGCGAGAGCACATGGAACACAGATGCAGCTCCCGGTAAAGAAGAAAGCAAAGGCCCGAAAGATTGAAGAGAGAACGGTATTGATTTTTAAAGACGGAGAGACAATTGCGATTAAAAAACGACCGGCTAAAGGACTTCTCGCAGGATTATATGAATATCCGAATGTGGAAGGACATCTGCTTGAAAAGGAGGTCGTGGAATATAGCAAGACGCTGGGACTGTCCTCGCTCAGAGTTCGGAAACTGGAATCAGCGAAACATATTTTCAGTCATATCGAATGGCACATGATTGGATATGAGATTCGAGTAGATGAGCTGGAGAAGAATTGCAGTGAAAAGATGATATTTGCGAAAAAGCAGGAGTTAGAAGATATTTATCCATTGCCGTCTGCTTTTGAAGCATACAAGAAATACCGGTTAGAATAAATAGAAAAGCAGATGCGATGAGAAAAGGAATCTCGATTCGTATCTGCTTTTTACTCTCTTTATTAAAATAAAAATCTACCAGGAAACCTGCTTGGAAAGCGCGGTCTGCTTTACGGGTGCATATACGACCATGTTTAATCCGTAAGCCATTACAAATCCAAAGACAACGTCTATAATGGAATGTTGTTTCAAAAACATCGTGGCAAGGATAATGGCTCCTGCCAGAAAATAAGCTCCGTATCTTACGAGATTGTGCTTTTTCAAAGCATCGCTATGTGCAACTGCAATACAGACGCCAAGTGAATTAAATACGTGAAGACTAGGAAATACATTTGTGGATGTGTCAGCCGTATACAAAACCTTCACCATATCAACAAAAATGTTATCTCTTGCAAATGAAGTTGGACGAAGTGTCAGTCCGTTTGGAAAAAATGTTGATATTAAAAGGAATATCGTCATTCCGGTAAAAAGCAAGGCGGAAAGCTTGTAGAAGCCCGGTACATCTGTAAAGAAAAAGTACAGAAACGCCGCTGCTATAAATACAAACCACAACAGGTATGGAATGATAAAGTATTCAATAAATGGAATCTTGTCGTCAATTGCTGAGTGTATGATGTGGTATCCTGCCGGGATATGATTCTCCAAATAGATGAACCATGGCATATAAATAAAGAAATACAAAAACACCCATGCATGCTTATATTTCTTAATAAAAGCACATAAATTATTCTTTGTGTTCATCTGAACATCTCCCCTTAAAGTCCTATGAATAGGACATGAATGCTATTTTATTGATATGAACGATTATAGCACGACTACTTTTAAACGACAAGATGGTTAAGAAAACCTTAACAAATTGTTAACATTTTCGCTCAAAAATATACATATCAAACCGTTTTTTTGCTGCTGATAAGGCTTCTTCTGTACGCAGGGTCCAAACCGCAATCGGAGCGTGGAAGAGATGTTTGTTCAGCCAGAGGCTAAAATTGTGCGCATCCTCATATTTGTATGCGATAAAATCCGGCCCGCAATACCAGTTCGACAACAGATGCTGTACAAAAAAGCGTATCCATGCAGGTGCAGCAGCTTCCTTATCCTTTAGCAGATTATTAGAAAGCTGGCCGCGCAGTACCTTGGGGTCATTGTTACGAAACCATCGAAGTGCAAGCGAATTGAAAGACTCGATGACATAGGGCCCGTGGTAGGCATGAAGTGCATCCTTTAAATACTTGCAGATCAAGGTATCCTTTGCAGGCATCTTAATCTCAATCAACAATGGCACTCTGCCATATACATGTTCCAGAACATCCTTAAATAAAGGAATTTTCTCGAAGGTTCCGGATAAATGATACTGTGCCAGTTCTTCGTATGTCATCCGTTCAATTGTACCGTGTACACCGCAGATTCGTTTTAAATCATCATCATGGAAGACAACGAGTTGACGGTCGGCAGTTAGATGGACATCGAGTTCGATTCCGTATCCGTGATCGATTGCATTTGTAAAAGCGAGCATAGAATTCTCAGGGATGCGCTGCGCCATATCATGCAGTCCGCGATGTGCCCACATTTGCCCCAGATATGGTTTCATGCGTTCATGCCGGGTCAGGTCAGGGCAGATCATAAATAAATAAAGTAAAAATAAAATAATAAAAATTGCAAGAATTACAATTACTATGTTTATGAATAGATTCATGATTTAGAACTCCTTTGATTTAATGTGTCAGAATCATACGCAGCTGGGTTGGTGAGGTTGTGGCGGTCATACTTTTTTGGAGAAATACAGGTTCCCCGTCCGTATGTACCGCTAATGCCTGACTGGATTCTATGTGAATTTTCCTGCCACGTAGAATTTCAATACCGGACAGACCGACATGTTTGCCGGTGTATGCCTTTGGGAAAAGGGTAAGAATCCGCTTCTTAGTCATATGATGGACTACAATCACATCCAGCATACCATCGTCCGGCTTTGCATCCGGACAGAATTTGAATCCGCCGCCTTCATAGGGCGTGTTCATGCATGCGACAAAAAATGTTTTTTCAAATGTCTGCGGCGCCTGATCGTCAACCGTGATCTGCATTGTAACTGCGGGATCAATAAAAAGCCGGTTGAGTGCAATGCCGCCGTACGTGAGCTTCCCCAATTTTACCTTGTTAAAGAAAACCTTCAATTTAGAAACGACGGCCTGATGACAGATGGCGGCGTCATATCCGATTCCGGTGCTTACGATAAAATGATGTGTCCGTTTTGGACATTCTAAAACACCAACATCGATGGGGTGAATCCTGCCCGGATTTAAAATATTGTCCAATGCTTTATGAGGGTCTGTAGGAAGACCCAGTCCGCGGGCAAAATCATTGCTGGATCCCGTTGGGATATATCCCAGTGTGATAAGGCTGTAATCGGTGATTCCGCTGATTACTTCGTTGACGGTACCATCGCCGCCCAGCACGATGATCGTGTGCACCTGCAGATCGCTTGTCAGTTCTTTTGCATATTGTGTAGCATGCTTTTGGAATTTTGTAAAAAACACTTCATAAGGAATCTGTTTTTCCTTTAAGACGACAGCTATTTTGTCCCAAATATGCTGGCCAAGGCCAGAGCGGGAATGGGGATTGACAATAAAGTTGTACATCGTAATTCCTCCTCATCTGTAGTAAGAATAACCTATTCGTATAAGGTGCTGTCTAAGTAGCGTTCTAATGACCGCTGCATATTTTTTTCGAAATCAGCATCACCATCTCTCAGGCACCATTCGAATACATTTCCAATTACGATCATTCGGATGTCCGTTGTGAAATCTTCAATGGATTCGCGACAGGAAATAATACCGGCATCGATGGCGCGCTCGACATAATGCTGGACGGTGACGATGGGGTAAGGCCGCTCTGTTCGAATGAGAGGATTGAGAGCCTGGTTCTTGGGCGTATAATAGCCGGACATGAATTCAACACCAAGCTCACGGCAATATTCTACATAATTGAGATATACATGGATGATGGCAGTCTTTGCGTCGCCGACGTCTTTTGGCATATCCAGTAAATCGGGATTGATGCTGGGCTGTTCTTCAATATAATAAGAAAGCAGATCATCTTTTGTCTTGAAATGATGATAGAAGCTTCCGTTGGACACACCGGCTTCCTCACAGATATTTTTTATGGATAAATCTTCATAACCACTCCGTTGAAGGATTGTCTTTGCGGCATGGAAAATGCGTTCTTTTGTTTTTTTTGATTTCTGCTGCTGCTTTGACAGTACAATTTTTTCACTCATTTTTTCACCCTTAATTATTTATTTCACTTTTATTTTTATTCTAGCACTCTTTTTATAAAAATGCTATATAAAACAGAGCACGCTCGCTTGTCACATTTGCAAAAAACTTGTATAATATACGAGTTAGTGTATCACCGTATGACGGGACACAGTTTGATGAAGAGAGGATTTACAACATGGATATTAATAAAAGATTGACGGAAGAAGTGGGCGTTGAACGCTGGCAGATTGATGCAGCGGTAAAACTGGTAGATGAGGGCAACACAATTCCCTTTATTTCCAGATATAGAAAAGAAGTAACGGGATCGATGGATGATGAGCAGCTTCGAAAGATGCATGAGCGTCTGCTGTATCTGAGAAATCTGGAGGAGAAGAAGGAGCAGGTGCTTTCGAGCATTGAAGAGCAGGGCAAGCTGACGGAAGAATTAAAGGCACAGATTCAGGCAGCAGAGACGCTGGTTGTTGTGGATGATTTGTACCGCCCTTACAGACCGAAGAGAAGAACGAGAGCTACGATTGCCAAGGAGAAGGGCTTAGATCCACTTGCTGCAGTGATTACACTTCAGCAGACGAAACAGCCGTTAGAAGAGGTGGCATTGGATTATCTTGATGCTGAAAAAGATGTAAATACGGTGGAAGATGCAATTGCAGGAGCAAAGGATATTATTGCAGAATCCATTTCCGATGAAGCGGATTACCGTATCTGGATTCGTAAGCTGACGATGCAGAAAGGGAAAGTAATTTCTGTCGCGAAGGACGAGAAAGCAGAATCCGTGTATGAGATGTATTATGATTTTGAGGAGCCGGTTACAAAGCTGGCAGGGCACCGCATACTTGCACTGAATCGTGGCGAAAAAGAAAAGTTTTTAACTGTGAAGATTGAAGCGCCGGAGGAAGACATTATCCGCTATCTCTGTAAGCAGACCATCCATACAGAGAATCCTTATACAACTCCAGTTTTGCGCGAGGTATGTGAAGACTGCTATAAGCGACTCATTGCGCCGGCAATTGAGCGTGAGATTCGCAGCGATTTGACAGAAAAAGCAGAGGATGGAGCGATTGATGTATTTGGCAAGAACCTTCATCAGCTTCTTATGCAGCCGCCAATCACGGGGCAGGTTGTCCTTGGCTGGGATCCGGCATTTCGTACCGGCTGTAAGCTGGCAGTTGTAAACGAGACCGGGAAAGTGCTTGGAACGACGGTCATCTATCCGACCGCGCCAACAACACCGCAGAAGATCAAGGCATCGAAAGATTTATTAAAGAAGATTATTACAAAGTATCATATTATGCTCATTTCAGTAGGAAATGGAACGGCGTCCCGCGAATCCGAGCAGTTTATCGTCGAACTCCTCAAGGAGATTCCGGAAAAGGTGCAGTATGTAATTGTAAATGAAGCAGGAGCATCGGTCTATTCTGCAAGTAAGCTGGCATCGGAAGAATTTCCAAAGTTCGATGTTGGGCAGAGAAGTGCAGCTTCGATTGCAAGACGTCTGCAGGACCCACTCGCTGAGCTTGTTAAGATTGATCCGCAATCCATCGGCGTTGGTCAGTATCAGCATGACATGAATCAGAAGAAACTAAATGAATCGCTCTCCGGTGTAGTGGAAGACTGCGTAAATAAAGTAGGCGTTGATTTAAATACAGCCTCGGCACCGCTGCTTGCATATATTTCCGGTATCAGTAAAACAATTGCAAAGAATATCGTAGATTACCGTGAGGAAAACGGAAGCTTTTCGGATCGAAAACAATTGCTGAAGGTTGCGAAATTAGGACCAAAAGCATATGAACAGTGTGCGGGATTTATGAGAATCAGCGGTGGGAAAAATCCGCTGGATGGAACGGGTGTCCATCCGGAGTCTTATGATGCTGCCAGGAAGGTATTAGAAAAACAGGGATTCTCAGTAGATAGTATTTCCGGTGGCGGGCTGACCGGCTTGTCGATGACAATTAAAGATTATAAGAAATTGGCAGAAGAGGTAAGCGTCGGTGAAATTACACTGCGCGATATTGTCAAAGAACTTGAAAAACCGGCACGTGACCCTCGTGATGAGATGCCAAGACCAATCCTTCGTACCGATGTTCTGGATATGAAGGATCTAAAAGAAGGCATGATTCTAAAAGGAACAGTCCGTAATGTCATTGACTTCGGCGCGTTTGTAGACATCGGTGTGCATCAGGATGGTCTGGTACACATTTCCCAGATTACGGATGCGAAATATATCAAACATCCGCTGGAGGTCGTAAGTGTCGGAGATATTGTAGATGTGAAAGTGATGAGCGTGGATCTGCAGAAGAAGCGGATACAGTTGACGATGAAAGGGATTCAGTAGATACAGCAGGGCAGATTGGAAAGAAGAGGTCATTTGAATGGTTAAAAATATTGTATTTGATATGGGTCGTGTATTGGTTGAGTATGATCCAATGCGGGTATGTGATGTATTTATTGAAAAAGAGGAAGATAAAATAAAAGTGATCGATGCACTTTTTCATTCACCGGAATGGATTGAGATGGATCGGGGAAGTTTGTCGGAAGAGGATGCGATGGTGATTGTGAAGGAGAGGCTTCCGGAACAATATTTGAAGGATGCCGCGCAGAAGTGTATGGATCACTGGGATAAGTATAATATGTCACCCAAAGCGGGAATGCGCGAAGTAGTCGAGCGGATGAAACAAAAAGGATACGGGATTTATCTGTTGTCCAATGCATCACTCCGGCTTCGCAGCTATCAGCAGATGATTCCCGGAATTGAATTATTTGATGGAATGATTGTATCCGCTGAGGAATTATGCATTAAACCGGAGGCAAGGATATATCAGATTCTGTTTGACCGTTATCAATTAAATCCGGAAGAATGCTTCTTTATTGATGATATACAGGAGAATATTGATGGTGCAAAAGCGTGTGGAATGGAAGGCTATTGCTTTGCTGATGGAGATGTGGAACGGTTGAGCACAGCGTTAGAGCAACTGAAATAAGACAAGCTGATTTATATTTAAAAGCGGGGATCCGATTCATGATTGGATCCCCGCTTTTGGACATGTGCGCCTGGCGGCGCACGTTTCTAACCGGTGCAAGTCCGGAATCCGCCCGGTAGTGGGAAGGATATAGCCGAAGGCAAGGGTGTCCATCGCGAGATGGAATCTGAAGGAAGCTGGATGCGAGGAA
>JAQUVD010000058.1 GCA_028693555.1 Hespellia sp. | reverse complement strand
GTTTGATTGTTATTTTGTGGTGATTTAACAATACTACTTTTAGGACTTGGTTGCCACTTCTTTTAATTGTAGAGACAAAAAACTGCGCCACAGCCTTGGCAGGCCGTCGCGCAGCGACTTGGTTCAACTGGAATTGACAGAACTGAACGTTACCGTTTTCTAATAATCCAAACAAGTTTAATCAACTGCTCACTTTGCGAATGTATTACACATCCAGTTATAAAACTTAGCTTTTTCTTCAAACTGCGGGTAATGCGCTGAATCTTCAAAGAACACCATTTGCCTTGTGAAATTCCCGGCTAAACTATTGAGATATTCCTCTGCTGCTGTTGGCGAAGTCATACAGTCATATTTACCCATAACAAAATATACCGGAACATTCATTTCTGTCACAAAATCAGAAATTGGAGTGTTCAAAGCCTCCATGATAAGAGTATCTTGATACTTACCAGACGCCACATAAAAGCGAATAGCATCAAGTAAGTTATACTCACTACCAAATAGAAAACCTTTTAAATAATCTTCATCTTCATCAATACCTCTAGTAGCAAACCCATATTTTCGCACGTATTCTCGTGGTGTTATACCTTGTCCCTGTGCAACAGAAGTCTCCAACTCACGTAAGTGTACAACATCGGATTTGTTTCCGGCTGATTCCGCTGCTTCAATACATTTTTGTAACCCGTCTAGCTCACTGTTAATTGTATTAGACATTTGCCCAATTCCTACATAGGCGCTATACAGGTTTGGTTCTTTCGCCGCAGCCATCGTAGCAATATATGTCCCGTAGGAATGACCAATCAATATCACTTGCTCTTGATGAAGATAATCTTCGATATATTTTGTTAGTGCTATTAAATCGTCTACATGAGTAGATGCGGTTACTTTTGAATAATCGGTTCCGAACTGATATGATTTACCACTTCCACGCTGATCGTAATGAACGATCGTGAACGATTGTTCTAACAAATCCTGATATTTTGTAACATACGGAATTTCAGAACAACATGGACCACCATGAACAAATAAAACTATGGGATTATCACGGTTATTTCCGCGTACCATAATTTCAAGAGAAGTATTGTTAATCTCAACTTTCCTCAACTCACTGATACCATTCTCACCAAAAATTTTTAGTGTCCACGTTGGACGAAACAAGCCTACCATAAGCAGTATCAATAACGCTATTACAAGCCATTTTACTGCTTTTTTAATCTTTACTTTTATAAAATTTCCTCCTTAACACGCTAAAACAAATTCAAATCTGTTTAACTTCCATTATTCACAGTATAATTCTATTTTATAAAATGCACAACATGAAAAAAGAACCTGTATATATTTTGGCACATTCAAAAGTCATTGTCATCTTTCTACTAACAAATGCTAATATCTATTCTTGTTCGGAAGTACAATTCATCGTTATCTCCAATGTATCTCAAATGCAAGTGAAATACTTTTTCTGCGAATCCATTTTCCGTATAACCTTTGTTGAAAGAAAGTCTATCTGCACTTTTGCCCATGCAAATATATCCATTTTTTATCAGTAAGTCTTTGATACGCGCTAACTCACATTCCTTTGGAACTTCTACAAGAATATCAATAATTATTTTCGCCCATATCGAACTTATCGTCGTACTGCCTATATGATTTATTCTAATCGTTTGAGGAATCGTTTTCTTCAAACGATTCTCTTCATCGGGATGTACCTTTGTAATTCTTATATATAGGGGGAATCTCTATGAATACAGTTTTTTAGCACTTACACTCTTTTGAGCGTTGGTATTTGTCTCATAGATATTCTACTATTTCGCTGAGTTCTTTACTCTGTTCATGCCATGCGGCTGGTTTTGCTTCTTCTGCTGCATAACCAATTGGAAGCATAAGTACAGGTGTAATATTCTCAGGAAAGCCAAATTCTTCTGCTACCTGTGATGGTGAGAAAAAGTTCACCCAGCATGAGCCAATTCCAAGTTCCCACGCTTCAAGCATCATGTGTGTTGCCACAATACTTGTGTCTTGTTCACCGCTATGCACACCTTCTTCATTGGGATTCTTCCAATCTTTGCTCTTATCATATGCAACGATCAACACAGTTGGCGCACCATAATGGCATTTTGTAAGAAAGCGTAGTTTTTCCAATCCTTCTTCTGATTGAATTACATATACTTTCTGCGGCTGATAATTTCCCGCAGTTGGAGCAATCTGCCCTGCTTCTAAAATCTTTGCTAATTTGTCCTTCTCAATCGCTTTGTCAGAAAAGTTCCTGATTGAATATCTATCTTTTGCCAATTCCATAAAATTCATTTGCTTGCCTCCTTTTACATTATCTTGAAATCATTTCGGTACAATGTTATCATATTGATATCTTTTTTTGAAGTACGCAGTTTTTTCGTATATAGTATCAATTATAGTACTAAGAGATGGGGGATATATGATGACAGAAAAAAAGCAACTACAGTGTCCTATGAATTTGCTAATGGATAGCATAGGTGGTAAATGGAAAATCAGTTTATTATGGGCGTTAAAGGAAACCAAACGATTTAGCGAATTACAGAAACTGTTTGATGGAATAACACAGACAATGCTCACCAAACAACTTAGAGAGTTAGAACGAAATGGCTTTGTTCATCGTGAAGTATATAAGCAGGTTCCGCCTAAAGTTGAGTATTCTTTAACAGATATGGGAACTGATTTTCTACCCGTACTTTATAGAATGAATGACTGGAGCACAGAGCATTTGAAAGAGCTGAAAATGAAAAAACAGAATTAGAATACCTATATAAATCAAATCGGGTTGCAATAATCCTTGCAAAAAAAGGTACTGTCATCTTTCTACTAACAGAACAATTGCGTAAAAGTCCAGCCATAACGCACTATGACTGGACTTTTTTTTCTTATTTTATTTCGATACAAGTAAAACTTTCACTACTTTATCCAAAAAATAATTGCAATAATAACAGCAATCACAATAAGTAAAATGCTTATCCCGATTACATATCTTTTTGTTGTACTCATCTGATGTACATTATCCAAAATCTCAGTCACTTCCGCTGACATATCAGCTCCTGCCTTTGAATTATGCTGTGAATAGATATCCATAGTGTCTGTTTCTTCCCCCTTCAATAAGTAGTCAGTAGTCACACCAAAGATTTCACTTAAACGAATAATTTTTTCACTGTCTGGTAAGGATTGCTCCGTTTCCCATTTTGATACAGCCTGTCTTGTCACGTTCATTAAAGAAGCCAGTTCTTCTTGTGAAATCCCCTTCATGCTCCTTAGATGAATAAGTTGTTTTGATACGCTCATTATTTCGTCCTCCTTGAATTTCAGTCGTTTTTGACTGTGTCCTCATATTATCTTTTCATACAGTTGCATACCACCTACTATACACAGTCAATTCAGCAACCCTTCGTTGCATGCCTATAAAACAAGGTTTCTCAGACGATTGATGCCGACTGATATTTATTGTTTTGACTTATCAAAGTCAATCACACGTTGTCTATCAATTTTCATAATTTCTTCACCCGAAATCATATTTGAGTTAAACACTAAATCGAAGTCTGGATTTTTGAGTTTATACTGATTAACACCATAAGCAACACTGTTTTCCGGAATATCAATCGTAATAATTGCACCTGCCCCAACCACTGTATTTTTTCCAATTACAACTGGACCTAAAATCTTTGCGCCATCTGAAACAATGACATTTTCATCAAGAATTGGACTGCCTACATTTTGCCATTCTTGTTTTAATTTGTCATACTTCATATTTGAACCAAGAGTAACATTTTGATATATCACAACGCCCTTACATAGTTTTGCAGCAACAATCGTACATCCTCTTGCGTGATGTGCAAAAAGAACACTCTTGTCCATATCTGGACAATGAATCTCACAGCAATAATGCTTTTCTAATAATTCAGCTGCCTCTCGTTGCTCCATCCTGTTTTCGGAAAAGCAATTTATATTTAATAATTCCTCAAATGTCTTATTCTTCATAATTATTTCTCTCCTATAAATTCATCTACTTCAGTAATCCCTTATATTTTAACACGTTCCAAAGTCAATGTCCTCTTTCATTTGCAATCTTTCTTTTTCAAAATGAACAGAACAATGCCCAAAAACAGAACGAAAAAGAATATATTACTGATTAAATATACAGCCATCGTACCGGATAATACATTTTGACTTTTATTTGCATTCATTCCCATAAACATCAATGAATACGGCCAGAAAAATCCATAGGAACTATTCACTGCTGTCAGCAGCATTCCGATAACCCCTCCGCCTAATGCGATTCCAATTGGAATGGCAAAACTGCGTATCACCATAGATAAAAACAATTGGCACGAACCGATGGCAAATGCCGCAAGTGTTCCACGCAAACTCCAGAAGATCATATCAATCGGAATCCCACCCGGTAAACCAATATATTTCCCGCAGAGAAAGAATAAGATCAACATCCAGATCTGAGTAATCACTGCAACCTTACAAAGGACAAACAGCTTGCTCAGACATATATCAATCTCAGGAACCGGCATGGTCATCAACGTGTTCCAGTTATGGTTGAAGTGTTCTAGACGCCATAAGTAAGCCGCGTAAAGTCCAATCATTGGCGGGAAGAAAAACAGGGAATAGAACAAACTAAATTGTGTCCACAAAGAGTACCATCCATCATGAAGAATTTCTAGATTCATCCAATAATTTCCGGTTCCCATAATGGCAGGAATGATTGGTATGAAAACACAGGCAAGCCAGATGACAGAATGATGGAGTTTCCTATTTTCATTTTTTATACAAGACAAAAGCATATGTTAGACCTCCTTTTTCGCAAAGATTTTTTGACTGATGATAAAAAGAGCCACACCCAGAATAATTAGCAAAACAAATTTGAGATGAGGAAAAGAAAGTGGTGTGAACCATATCTCTCTTGTATTAGAATCCCAACTCATTTTTGCCGTCTGAAACTCTGCAAAATAACTGTAAATAATCCATCTGGAAACAGTATGTGGCAGGAACATGGCAAATAACCCAAGAAACGATCCTGCCAGTCCTATAATGAGCGGAATGATCTGATTCGTAAATGTAAGTGAGAGGAAATGCTGCAGCATCAGAATGACAAGTCCCACTACGAAAGTCACCGCACCAAATTGTCCAAATGCAATCATATTTAAATTGTCTGTATAATGATAGATCGTTCCGCACAAACATATAATGGCGCATTCTCCAATTACAAACAGAAGAAGGAAAAATGCTTCATGAAAAAATTTGGAGTCATAAAATGCCTTCCGGCTCTGCAGCGTATAGAGCTGTTTGATTGTATCCCCCTTGATTTCCATATCACACAAACGACTTGCAAGAACCGCGATCATCAACGGCATCATCAGACTATTCATAACAGGAAACTGGTATAATAAATAGGTGTAGCCATACGCCAATTCCTCACTTTTCAGATTCTGATTGCAGAAAACCTGCCAGAGAATGGTAATACAGATAAACGCAAGCGGAATCGCCCAGACATACGCGTGTCTGCCTTTATAAAATTCATTGCAAAATGCTTTTTTCATGACAAACTCCTTCCTGTCAGTTTTAAAAAGATATCTTCCAGACTGGCCTCATCTTCTACTATACGGAGAATTCCGACTTCCTGTGCATATAATTGTTTTCCAACTTCATAGAGACTTGCATCTGATAAGCTGTCAAGAACGAGCGACTGGTTCTCATAAGATGTCGCAAAACCCATTTGTTTGAAGATTCTGGACGCTTTTTTATCATTCGTCGTGTGAATACGCAGATTGGGGCGGCTGCTTTCGTGAAGCGCAGATAACGAATCCTGAAAGAGCAGCTCTCCCTGATCGAGAATTCCGACATGCGTTGCCATCTGATCTATTTCCGATAATAAATGACTGGATACCAGAACTGTCATTCCAAATCTTTCAGGCAGCGTACAGATCAGACTTCGCATTTCCTGAATTCCTGCAGGGTCCAGACCATTGGTAGGTTCGTCCAGTAAAAGCAGATTTGGATTTCCAAGAAGGGCTCCGGCAAGTCCAAGACGTTGTTTCATTCCAAATGAATAATGTGCGGCTTTTTTATCTTTTGCCCCATTCAAATGGACAATCGACAGTACATCTTCCACTTGGGCTTCGGGCACCTGCTTGATGGAAGCAAGCAGCTTTAAGTTTTCTTCCCCGGTTAAATGTCCATAGTAAGAGGGGGATTCGATGAGTGAACCGGTATTTGCTAATATACTGATTCTGTTTTTTTCATTCATCGTTTTACCAAAAATCTGAATTGCTCCGGCAGTCGGTTTGGCAAGACCCAAAAGCATTTTCATCGTCGTCGATTTTCCTGCGCCATTTGGTCCCAGAAATCCATAGATACTCCCCTGCTCAACAGTAAGGTCTAAGTCTTTTACAACTGTTTTCTTATGATAGGATTTGCACAATCCCTTTGTTCGAATGATTGTATTCATATAGTTAACTCCTTTTCTACTTGTTTTTTGTTCTCTGCTAAAAGTTTATAAGTTTCTCCTTAACCTCAAGCTAAATCCACCTTATTTTTACCTTAAGAAAAACATTTTTCATTTTCAGACACTCAAATATGTTCTATAATGAATGAGAGCAAAGGAGCGATTATAAAATGGAAAATTTTCAAAGAAAAATCATGCTTGTGGATGACAATCACGAGCTCCTTGAAATGATTCAGGATATCTTAAAAAAACATGGCTATCATAACATTGTGACGGCAGATAGCTTTCACAATGGATGCCGCATATTCGAAGCAGAAGCACCGGATCTTGCAATTCTTGATATCATGCTTCCGGATGGGAATGGATATGCCCTGTTTCAAAAAATCCGAGAAAAACTGGACATTCCGATTCTATTTTTATCAGCAAAAGATGAAGATGCTGATCGTATTATGGGGTTAGGTCTTGGTGCGGATGATTATATTACGAAACCGTTTCTCCCTCAGGAGCTGGTCTTAAGAGTTGGTGTGATTCTAAAACGAAGCTATGGACAAGCCCCGGCTGTACAGGAAAATAGCTGTGTTCTTGATTTGGGAAACTGTGTACTCCTGATGGATCAGGGCTGTTTAAAGCGAGAATCAGATACCATCTCTCTGACTGCCACAGAATTGACGATTCTAAAAAAATTGATTGCCAACCGGGGAAATATCGTGACCTTCGATGCACTTTGCCAAGCCATCTGGCAAGATGATTATTATGGATATGAAAATACTTTAATGGTTCACATACGTCACTTGCGACAGAAGATTGAAGCAAATCCATCCCATCCCCAATGGCTGCTTACCGTACGCGGAGTAGGGTATCGATTTGCAAAAGGAGAGGTCCATGAAAAGTCTGTTTAAAATCAGCAGCCGATATGTCGTGACTGCTGCGCTGATTACTTTGCTTGTTCTGACAACAAACATAGCCGGAATTTTAATCTATCTTAGTCATATTTCGAAAGGTCTGGAAGATAGCGGAATGGGGCGGTCTGAAATGACCAATATCGAAAAGGAAATGTCCAAAACTGCGGCGGGATATGAAATGTCCGAAGCTGGCTACGCCTTGCTGCAAAACTCCGCCTGCCTCTGGGCTATGCGGTTAAACAACAATGGGGATGTCGTCTGGGAATATCAACTTCCCGATGAGATCAGCCGCCACTATTCCCTGAGTGATGTCGCCGTTTTCAGTCGATGGTATTTGAATGATTATCCTCTTTTCACTTGGAAAAACGGAGATGACTTGATGGTCTACGGCGTAAGTAAGCATGTCGCCCGATTTGATTTTTTTGGAGACGTTCGATTTTATCAGAAACTTCCACAGATGTTTTATCTATTACTTCTGTTCAACTTGCTCCTGATTGCCGGTCTCGCGTTACTCTTTGGCTTTCGGTTCTATCGATCGCTCCGTCCAATCGCAAAAGGAATCGAACAGCTATCCTCTCAGGAAGAACTACATTTACCGGAAAAGGGGATGGTAAGTGATCTCACGAGACAGTTGAATCAAACCTCTGCGATTTTGCAGAGCCAAAACGAACAGCTCAAAAAAAGAGATCAGGCTCGAACAGATTGGATTGCCGGTGTGTCTCACGATGTACGCACACCGCTCTCATTTATCATGGGGTTTTCAGATGAACTGGCAACTTCGCCGGAACTAGAGGAAGAATTGCAGAAAAAAGCGGAACTGATTCGTAATCAGAGCCAAATCATAAAGAACCTGATTGCGGATTTAAACCTGACGGTAAAACTGGAATATCAGTCACAGCCTCTGCAAAAAGAGAATCTTTCCCTGGCTAAACTGCTGCGGGAAATGATAGCTGAATTGTATAACCAGAGCATTGACGCTCATTATCAAATTATCCCGATCATAGAAAAAGATGCTCAAAAGGCGATGGTTTTTGGTGACCGGCAATTGCTGTCTCGTGTCTTTCAAAATTTGATTGGAAACAGCATCCGACACAATCCAGACGGCTGCGAAATCAAGGTTACGATGAGTGTCAATTCAGGCAATCTTCTCCTGCTTTTTTCAGACAGTGGAAATGGTATTCCCGACAGCGTAGTCGAAATCTTAGAAGGCAAAAGAGCAGAACAACCCGAAATCCACATTATGGGACTTCGGATTGTTCTGCAAATCATAAAAGCGCACGGTGGAGAAGTTGCATTTTTAAAGGGGCATGAAAATGGGAATCATATCATGATTTATCTGCCAATAAGTAATGAATAAGGATTATGTAGTTTTCCTTACAATCAAATCCCCTTGGAAAATCGCAGATTTCTGTGTTTTTCTTCCTTCCATTTGGGCAATCAGAATTTCAGCAGCAGCCTGTCCCATTTTGCGGATTGGCTGGCTGATTGTCGTAAGTGGCGGTTCAATCAAATTACTCAGGAACACATTATCGAATCCTACCACACTGATTTCCTCCGGAACTTTTACATTCATACTATTAAATTCCTTAATACAGCCAATTCCAATCATATCAATAGCCGTCATAATTGCATCTGGTTTATCTTGCAGTGACGCGTAGTACCTTGCCGCATCTCTTCCCAATCTGACATAATCCGGCTCATTTTCTCGTTGAACACGATACATCCATTTCTCATCATACGCAAGATTGCAATCTTTTAGTCCCTGCACAAATCCTTGATACCGATCCTCAATGATACTGATATCTTCTGAGTTACGAACATAACCAATCTTACGTTTTCCATTGTCATACAAATACTTAACTGCCTGTCTGGTGCTCTCAAATCCATCTGTATATACGCAAGAAGCTCCCGGTATCTCGTCTACAATTTTGTTCATATAAACAATCGGAATCTTTTGTCCCATCTTAGATAAAAAATGTGCCATCTCTTCTGTTAGTTTGTAACAGTTATAAATCATTCCGTCTATATTTCGTTTTAGAAGTTCCTGCAGATACTCACTTTCTTCGATAGAATGTCTCTCCGTGTCACAGACAAATACCATATATCCATACTTTAGTGCAACGTCTTCTACGCCTTGAAACATCTCTGTATAAAATATGTTCGTATATTCGGGTACAATCATAGCAATTGTATGTGTCTTTCTAGTACGAATTGCCTGTGCCATGTAACTCGGTTCATAATGAAGTTTTTTGATTGCAGCCTGGACTGCGATTCTTGTCGCATCTTTCACACCCGCGTCACCATTGATCACTCTGGAAACGGTAGATTTGGAAACCCCGGCCTCTTTTGCAACATCAAATATTGTACTCATATTGCCTCCATCCCTATAACTTCTTACATTATACCATGTAAAAATGGACTGACAACCATTTTTTGCCAGTCCATAATTTCCCACCATATAAAACAATTATATCAATATTTTTCGAATTGCCTCCTCTAGTATCTGAGCCATCTGCTGATGTCCTTTGAGCGTATAATGGATTCCATCCGTATCGTTTACCTCGATTTGCTTGCCTGGATTTATGTAGTCCACCTGATATTTTTCTGCAACTCCTTGATAATATTCTGCAAGCATTTCACTTCTGTTCTCCATGTCCGGCAGCATTTGATCCAATTCACGATTAGCAACGCTATGAATCGGTACCGGTGTCACAAGTAATACTTTGGGCGATTCAAAATCAATGCCTGAATCAGATTTTAATATCGTCTTAACTAAATTATCCATAGAAGCCGAGATGTCAAACGGAGTAACTGAGAATCTTGATTTTAAATCATTTGTTCCCAACATAATCACAACCAAATCTAATGGTTTATGACTGTCCAAACAGGGAAGAAGATATTTTTTCCCATTCTTGTATTCCTCAATTGGATCATCCCATACTGTTGTTCTTCCCCCCAGACCTTCCTCTATCACATAATATTCAGTCCCCAATAGCTTTTGAAGAATCCCTGTCCAGCGCTCTTCTCTTTTATACCGAGTCAACAGATCTGATTTCAAACCATATGTGTTTGAATCGCCATAGCATAAAATTGTTTTCATCTGTCTGCCTCCTTATGCCTCTTTCATTTTCTTAACACGTTCTCTATTTGCCAAAACATCAAATGCAACTGCTAAAATTAAAACCAGTCCTTTTACTACCTGCTGATAGTATTCGCTAACATTCATAATCGTAAGACCATTGCTAAGTACACCAATAATTACTGCTCCTACAAATGCGCCCAGCATGCTTCCTTTTCCTCCGTTGATACTGACGCCACCAATTACTACTGCTGTGATAACATCCATCTCGGTTCCAGTTCCGGATGCTGGCGCTCCTGAACTTAATCGGCCTGCCAAAACAATGCCTGCCAGTGCTGACAAAAATGCGCTGATTGCATACAGGCTAATTACAATTTTGTTCACAGCGACACCTGCGAGCTTGGCTGCTTCAATATTTCCGCCAATTGCATATACGTAACGTCCAAAATATGTAAATTTAAGTACAATCCCCATAATTACAACAATCACGATCATAATAATAACAGGAACCGGAACGCCAAACACATAGCCCTGTCCTAAAAATACAATTGCATCCGGTACATCATAAATAGGAAGCCCACCAGAAATAATATAGGCAATTCCTCGAACTACAGTCTGCATACCTAGTGTAATTACAATTGGAGAAACGTTCAAAGATACAATCAAAAGACCGGTAATAAATCCAAATGCAGTAATGACTACCATCGTGATTAAACACGATCCGCCAATATTCATATTGACAACTGTCATTAACTGAACTGCAATGACACCAGTTAAACCGAGATACGAACCAACTGTTAAATCCATACCACCGGAGATGACCACAAATGTCATGCCTGCCGTTAATATACTAAGCACAGAAACCTGTCTTAAAATATTTAGAATGTTATTTATCTTAAAGAAGTTACCAGCGCACGATGTGAAAAAAATCACCATTGCTACCAGTATGATCAGCGTACTAAATTGCTTTAAATATTTTTTCATCTTGTTTTATCCTCCTGCGCTCTAATCCCAGATGCTAATTCCAAAATTGTCTCTTGTGTTGCATCTGATCGATTCATTTCACCCATAACTTCGCCTTCATGCATAACAACAATTCGATCTGACATGCCAAGCAGTTCCGGCATCTCTGATGAAATCATAATAATTGCCATTCCTCGTGCCGCAAGTGCGTTCATAAGCATATAGATCTCTTTTTTTGCACCCACATCAATTCCTCGGGTTGGTTCATCAAAAATAATGATATCCGACTCACTGGCAAGTGATTTTGCAAGAACTACCTTCTGCTGGTTTCCTCCCGAAAGATTCTTTGCAAGCTGCTCTTTTGTTGGCGTTTTGATTGATAATTCTTTTATATATTTATTCGATAACGCAATATCCTTTTTCCGATTGATAAATCCTGCCTTAGAAATGTTCTGAATACAGATAAACGAAACGTTATCACGGATGCTCATATCAAGCAGAACTCCATGCTTTTTTCGATCTTCAGGAATCAATGCTACGCCTTCATTAATTGCATCCTTTGGTTTACGAATGTGAGTCTCTTTTCCTTTAATCATTACTTTTCCTTCGGACTTTGTATCCGCTCCAAAAATTGCTCTAGCTGTCTCTGTTCTTCCTGCTCCGACAAGTCCTGCAAGCCCTAGAATTTCTCCTTTACGAAGTGTAAAGCTAACATCTTTTAGAAGTTGCGGCGTAGATAGATGCTGCACTTCAAGGACAACTTCTCCAATTTCCTTTTCTACAGTAGGGAACTGTTCATCCAGATCACGTCCTACCATCATCTTAATAAGATCCGCATGATTTGTTTCTTCTATCCCCTTTGTTCCAACATATTTTCCATCTCGCATGACTGTAATCCGATCTGCAATTTTAAATATTTCTTCCATACGGTGCGAAATATAGATAATTGCGATGCCACGCTTTTTCAGTTGATCTATCATACGAAACATCGCATCAATTTCACGGTTTGTAAGCGGTGCAGACGGCTCGTCCATAATCAAAATCTTTACATTTGAAGAGATGGTTTTTGCAATCTCTACTAGTTGTTGATATGCCACTGTTAATGTCTTTACTTCTACTGTAACATCAAGATCTATTCCAAAATTCCCCATTAACTCTTTTGCTTTTTGGTTCATTAATTTTCGATTTATTGTTATTCCATTTGTAAGCTTTTGTCCCAAGAAAATATTTTCCGCTACCGACAACTCTGGAACTAAATTGAATTCCTGATAAATGACTCCAATACCTAATTTCTTGGATAATGCCGGAGTCATAAATTCATAATCATTTCCAAGATAAGTTATTTTTCCACCATTTGGCTTAATTGCTCCCGAAACTACTTTAATCAAAGTTGATTTGCCTGCTCCGTTTTCGCCCATTAATGCATGGACTTCACCTTCATGAACTTCTAAGTTCATCTTATCCAATGCTAATACACCAGGATATTCTTTTGTGACATTTTCTAATTTTAGAACGACACCCATACTTTCCTCCTATACTATGGGAGCTTATCTCTCCATATATTTTGAAATATAAAGGCTTCTTTTTTCAGAAGCCCTTATATCTAACAAGTTATTTTCTACAGATCATAATCACTGATATTGTCTGGTGTAACCGCAATCAAATTATAAAGACTGTCTTTTTCAAAATCTGTTCCATCTAAGATGGCACATGCGGTATCCACTAAGTTCTTTCCTGTTTCTCCCGGATTTTGGTCTACAGTTGCCTGATATATTGATCCTTCATTGACTAAGCTTAATGCCTCGTCTGTTGCATCAATTCCTGCAATCACATATTTTTTTGGATCTGTCATGCCTGCAGCCTTAAATGCCTGATAAGCTCCAAGTGCAGCCCCATCTGATACACCACATACAACTTTGATATCTGGATTAGCCTGAAGGAAGTTCTCCGTATTGGTCATTCCCTCCTCCTGATCAGCCGCTGTTGCATCAGCAACAAACTTTACATTTGGTGCTTTTTCAAGAACGCCTTCCATGATTCCTTCCTTACGTGCAATGACAGATTCCATTAAATCGTAGTTTAATGTTGCAGCCTGAACTTCTTCATCTGTACCATATTTCTCAGCAATCATCTGTCCAACTGCTATGCCCTGCGTGTAACCAAGTGTGTGTTCATCACACCCGATATAAGCGTCATAACCATCAATTTTAGATGTTAAGCATACAATTTTAATGCCTGCCTCCTGTGCTTTTTTTACGACTGGTGCTACAGCTTCTGGATCTACTGCACATATGATAATCGCATTACATCCTGCTGAAATAAAATTTTCCACTGCATCAATCTGAGTTGCCGAATCATTATTGGCATCATTTGTCATCAATGTACATCCCTTTGCATCTGCCTCTTGTTTTGCCGCATCCACTAATTGAATAAAGAACTGACCTGTCATGTTCAAGACAGAAATGCCAATTGTATACTCGTCTCCTCCTTTTGCTGCTGTCGATCCACTTTCTGTGTCAGTTGCTTTACTGCCACATCCGAACAACATTGAAACTACCATAGCTACGCATAATACCATACTGATAACTCTCTTTTTCATACATTTTTCCTCCTGGATTTTATAATATTTGTTTTTTGGGAACGTTCCCGTTTTTCTTTAAAAAATTTTGATTATTTTGTGTTTTGGTTTTGTCTTCTCTTTTTTTGGGAACGTTCCCTTCTATGGGTTTTATATTATTCTTTCTTTTTTTAATTGTCAATACTTTTTTGTTATTTCTTATATTTCGTACAATTTTTTATTTGCTTTTTATGCACTTTGCACAATCGCACCAACGTCAATTAGTGAATAAAAATATATCATTGATTTTTAGGAAGTATGCGAGCATATTCGATTTCTGTACGAGAGAAAATAACTATAAGAGAACGGTCCAAATACATTTGTATTTTGCACCGCCCTCTTGCACATCAAGCAATAGAAGCTACCTATACTAACTCGTTCTTATTTTTATCCAAACACGTCTTTAATTGCTTCCAAAAACCCCATCCCATGGATTGTATCTGGTTCCAGATAACTTCCTTCCGTCCATTCATTCCATGCATTGATTGTGCCCACTTTTGGATTTACATTTCCTTCATCCAGAAATACCTTCATATCCAATAACGCTTTTTTGAATTCTTCCGGGCTGTTGTCTGTATAAACCGGATAATACGGATAGCCCACATTTTCAAACACATCCGTCTGCACTGTTCTTGGTGTAGAATCCCATCCGACAGTCACATTTGGGAAATACGTCATCTGATACTCCCTGCGAAGCCGTTCATGCTCTGTTTTGCAGATATTTCTCATATCAGAATAAGGTGTATCCGGAAAATGGGTAAATTCGATATGATGCACCCATACATAGCTTGTCACACTGTCAATGCCAAGATATTTCATGATTTCAGTTGGATCTGTTAACGTATTTTCTGTCGGAAGTGTTTCGATTCCCCATACTACTGCATTGATATGTAGTTCTCCCAAGCCTGCTGCTCGCACTCTTTCTCGGAATCCATCTAGAACCATTTTTGTCTTTTCCAGTCCCCCAATCCCTTTCACAAGGCTCATCAGCTCGTAAACTGAAAAATATAGTTTCCCATCTATTTTCCAATAAGAAGGATGGCAGAAATATTTCTCAATCATATGCTGTGTTGCCTTTACAAAAACCTCTTCCGCCACTGGTCCAGCCATTCTCACCGGATATGGCTGATAACGAGTTGCCGGATGAATCTCCAGCCAATCGTGATTTGCCCACATAACAGCGAATTTTAATTTATCATTATTTTTAGCCTTCAAATATCCATTTTCAAGACATCTTTCCAGATATGGTCCTTCTTTATGCCAATACCAGTCAAAAATAAATGCTGAGAGTCCATAATCAGCTGCTGCGTTTATCTTTTTTTCCATTACTTTTGGATCAGCTTCATTTTCGTATCCCCATAATGGTACTTTCGGCTGCATGTGTCCTTCAAATCTTGGCTTTGCATTTTTTACGAGTTCCCATTCATTCCAACCTAGTCCATGCCATTCTTCATTTCTCGGTTCTTGGTGATAATTTGGGAAGTAATACGCTGCTATTTCATATTCTTTATTCATTTTATACCTCATTATCCTTTCACGGCTCCAGCCGATAATCCTTCATAAAAATGTTTCTGTAAAGTAATAAACAATAAAATCGGCGGCACCATCGCGATAACTAGCATTGCAAATATCGCACCATAATCTGTCTGATGTTCATTTACAAACGAATAGACCGCCAATGTAATCGGTTTTTTATCCTCTGAGGAAATCATCATCAATGGCATAAGGAAATCATTCCAAACTGTAACTAAAGATGTAAGAGCATAGGTTACAACAACTGGTTTAAGTAAGGGAAAAATAATGCAACGGAATCTTTTTAAATATCCACACCCATCAATGATTGCTGCTTCATCTAATTCAACTGGAATTCCTTTTATAAACCCAGTCATCAACAGGATTCCCATTGGAATCTGGGTTGCCGCATAAATCAATATAAGAGAGGTTCTTGTGTCTTTCAAATTAAACTTTAAAATAATACTGTAAATCGCAGGCAGATTCGCCACTACTGGAATCATCATCGCACTTAAAAATAGCAAATATAGATAATATGAAGTGACCTCACAGTTGTAGATTCGTGGATTTACCTGTAAACTATTAATAGTTGAAGATTAATGGTAACAGGGATTACCGCATACAAAAGGAGGCCACATATGAACAGTATAATCTACGTAGGAATGGATGTCCATAAGGAAAGTTACACACTTTGTTGTTATAGCTTTGAAACAGATAAGACTTTATACAAACAGAAGATTTCAGCCGATTACAAGTTGATATTGAAATATTTGGAACAGTTAAGAAAAAAGTTTGCAGAGGAGATAGAATTCGTTTGCGGATACGAAGCGGGATGCCTTGGATATTCTCTTTATCATCAGCTTACAGAACATGGTGTGAAATGTATCATACTCGCACCAACAACGATGGCAATAACAAACACTAGTATTCCATCCTTTAATTAACTCGACTTTTTAACAGGTAATGTATCAACAATGATTTCTTCCGAAACATCAATGTCATCAAGGTTATATTTCCAATGAAAAACGATGGGATCTTCATTGA
>JAQUVD010000020.1 GCA_028693555.1 Hespellia sp. | reverse complement strand
CATAAAATAATCAGGGCCATTTGTTATTTTTTCATATGCTTTCATAAAGTATCGGTGTACAATTTCAAAGTCAACAGGCTTGACAAGAAATTGAAACGGTTGAACATCATACGCCTCAACAGCAAAACTCTCGTGACTTGTCACATATATCAGTATTGTCATCTCATCCCTTTTTCTTATTTCCTTTGCCGCAGTAAGGCCGTCCATCTCTGCCATTTCTATATCAAGAAATATTAAGTCATATCTTTTGCCCTTTTCACATATATTCTCAATCAACTCTTTCCCATCAAGATAAACCTCTGGCTCAAATTCAATGTGTTCCATATTTTTTATATTTAACAGCATTTGCTCAAATTTTCCAATAAAATTTATATCGTCATCACATATTGCAACATTCATCATCGTTTGTCTATTCCTTTCTTCGTCTAATCTGCTTCATTTTTTCAATGATTGACCAAATCAGCTCCTGATCTTCACCCATTAATGATTTATATGCCTCAATGAAATCATAGTATTCGTCCACAGCCTCATTAACAACTACCTGTCCGGCTATATCACGCTTAATTTCAGTCACCCCCAGCAAATACTCTATTGATACATTGAAACAGTGTGACACTTTTATCAGTACATCCACCGGCATTTCGTATACATCATTCTCATATTTACTAATATTCTGTTGCGTTACGGATATAATATCCCCAAGTTCTTCCTGGGTTAAATGCCTGCTTTGTCTTAAGGTTTTTAATCTGTTCTGCATTCCAATACTCCTTTTTAACTTAATCTAATAATATAATACCCGATAACAATACCGCGTATCATTCTTATGCAAAGTATTGAATTATTCTATTTTAAAGTAAAAAAAGGAAAGGTACTATTTACCTTTCCTAAACATCTATCTTATTCGATTTACTTATATCTTGATCTATTTTATCTAAATCCGATAGTCCTCGCATCCAAAGCAGCTCGTCGTTTATCACGTAATTAAATATAGCATAACTTAAATCAAGCAAGATGACTCTCGACTCCTCCTTTACAATATAAACTGGTATAAAATAATTATATAACCTCATGTCCATGATGGCAATCTCCAAATCCCAACTTCCATCCACGAACGACTTTTCGTATGCATTTCTTTGCCTTTTCTCCCATTGCTGGCAAAAAGTTGGTAAAGAACTTCCCATACTTATTCTTCGCATGTCTTGGTCTAAATGTTTATCCTAGAAAAATAAAAGATGTCTACTCATGATTCCCTTTGCGGTCATCATCTTTACAATACACGTTTTTTGTCTTCTCCAAATTTAACTCCAATCCAAAACTTACAAATCGCTCCTGTAGTCTGCGTTGCAAATTTTTTTTCTGTTTCAAGGATACGCAGTGTAATTCCATCATCCGCATATCTTGCCCACGCCTAGGGGACGCAGTTTTCCATTGGATTTGCTATCTTTGTATAACATATATCCGCTGCCGTCCATGTAATCCAACAGCATCTGAGCCTGTTCCTGATTAATATCAAAAGATTCTAATTAGTTTATCAGCTTTTCGACTGTATTGATTATGTCCATGCAAAACTCCCTTTCAAAAAACCAGCTACCGGCTCAGCTCAGAGAGCAACTGCTTTTTCTTTTTCTCAAACTTTCTCAATATGGCCAGAAGGTCAGCTAATTTTTTCTCGTCTGCTTTCGGGATCTCCTTTTCACAGATGTTCTGTAAAAAGGACGCTTCTAATTCCCTCCCCTCGGCTGATTTCAGCCTGCTATATACAGCCTTCACCAAATCCTCCTCGGTATCACCAGACTGCCTTAATTCACCCCAAAATTCTGGTGCATAATCCCGGTACAGAATACAGATGTCGCAAGTAGCCTGTTGCAGTTCCGTCCGCATCAGGATGGGTTCCTCATTATCAATATCCAATATCCCGTTTAGCATATCCTGGGCTAATATCAGGTCTCTTTCATCAGTCCCATTCAAAATTGTATCGACCACCTTCTGGATCTGTAGCTGTTCCTCTTCTCTATTATACAGTAAAAGATTCTTTTCCCCTTCTAATAGTTGAAATATATCCGGCACATCCAAATGAATGGCTTCTTTGATTGAATTCCTTGTGATTTGGTTATCCCTACAATATTCCAAGTAGGTTTCCAGACCGCTTAAATATGTAATTTCTTCCCTCGTAATGTCTGCCAACTGTTCCCATACGCTGAAATGCCCCTCCATCGTCATAGCAGCTATAGTGCATTTATTGGAACTTAATTCAAAAAACAGGTCGTGATCCGCACTACACATTTCACCCTGGTAAATATCAGGCTGGGACTCTTTTACATACACATCAAAGAATAGTACATTTTCATCTGTACCTGCCACTGCTGAATATTGGTACGTCGAATCGTTCAGGCTGTCTCTACTTAATACATACAACAAAATAAATTCTTCATAGTGGTGCTGCTGTAGGTACATGTTACAATCATTGATTAATTTTTCATTTTCTGTTTGTTTTTTCATATTCAATCCTACCTCTTCCCCAGTCTAACGGCCATGCGTCTATCCGCCTGATTACATTTATTTAAATTATCCTTTTTGGAATAAATTCTGTACCCGCCACCCTATAGCCGCTGTAATATTTCTTCACAGTAAAAATGGTAAACTTCAAACCTTTCTCTGTGGGGCAGCGTGTCGAGATTCTCCCTGTCAAGTTCGTCTCAGACATTAAAGTGCCCGTCCATCGTAATCACCGCTATTTCATAACCTTCTTCCAGCGGTTTATGCAACGTCAGTCGTGTGCTTCCAGACTATACCCGCTGCCCTCTAGATATCCAAGCACAATATCTGCTTCTTTCTCAGATATCTTTTTCACCTGTTCTGTTCTCCCCATATAATAAAATTTGAATACTCGATTTTGTGTTCCTGCAGATAATTTACAAGTTCATAATATTCCATCTTGATTGCAATTCTCGTAATCTGGGACACATCAAACATATTAGTTTCACAGGTGTCCCTGACCGCTAGTATCTGCTCTTTTATAATAGGATCTATTCTAAACCCAGCTCCTTCTCTTTTCTTTGCTCTTTTTCTCCTGAAAATAAAGTGGGGCGGTCCGCACTGGCTCTGCCAGTCCTCTGCAAGATACGGAATTTGTCGTACAAAATCCACCTGTAAGGGGGAATCCCCCTAATACCCCGTATCAGCCTCATAATGCTGATATCACCCACACATTTCTGCTATCATCTCCACTTAACATGATCAGAAATCTGATATCAGAAAAGGGAAACTGACAGCAGTTTCCCCACAACTCACATATTTGCCTGCTATCAGTTTCAATTATCTGATAGTAGCCTATATAAAATATGATATCACCAAAACCATTTAGTCAATGTTTTGGGGCTCCTGCGATTGCGTAAATTTACCTTCGGAAATAATGATGTAGAGTTCACCCACGATGCTCTGACAACGTATCAGGCAATGACTTATGGATTTAATATAACTCTTTTTTGTACCCAAAGCAAGCCCCGTTTCCTTTCTGTTGGCTCGACTCCGTCTTATTCCTCTTTTTACAATCCCCAAATATGAGAATTAAAGTATACGATTTTTTACTGCGACTTATACTGTCTACATATTTCCCTTATTCTCCATGTCTGCTTTTTTCGGAATGTATCATTTGAGTGCTACTCAGAACATCATATTCAGCTCCTGCAGCTTTATCCAGATCTCGCTTATGGTATCTTACCAGTTCCAGCATATCTTCACTATTAAGTGCATATGCTTTTAGCTTTGCCATTTTTGTTGAACTCATTCTACTTGATAATCTTTTATTTGTCTGTCATGTTGGCAGCAAAAGCTATGTTATCTATGCTGAGAGCAGATAATCCCGCCTTGTAAACGTCGGTGTAAGCAACCTTCGGATATTTTTCTCCAGCTACATTACGGGCTTTATGATTATGACCATAACCTGTTTCCAGTCACTGGGACAGGGCGGCAAAGCAGCTTTACTGACAATACTCTGCCAGATTGCCACAATAAATGGCGTATTCTTTGCGCCTGTACTTACGGATTTATTGGTTTTGATCCTGTCTCTTTGTATGATAGTTTCAGTTTTCCGGAAAATGGGATCCAGCACACACACAAAACAATCGGCTGAATATGTAGCATAATTTAGTTCTGCGAACATTTTTCTTACTGACATCTATTTGAACATAAAATTATTAGTATAAATGCAAAAAAACAACAGATCAGACGTTCTCCCGATCTGTTACTTTTTATATTACCTTATTTTATAAATCATCTTCTGTTACATCTAATTCATGTTCCAGATGCTAGATACACTTTAATGTCTCCATAATCAACTCCTGATACAGCTCTTCATCATAGATGCCATTTACCCGGCCATCCGAAAACCCGTTAAGGCTGTGTATCTCGGCAAAGCTTCGTTACAGAAATACATGCGATAAATCTGTTTGTGTTCATTTCCCGAAAATGCTGTTCATTCCTTTTCCACTGCTCCAACTCACTATCTTAATACCGCAAGGGATGATTACGAAACCACTCAGTCTAAATAAATTGCGATGACATCACAAGCAATATGGAGGTTCTATCTTTATTTTTACCAATTAATCTGCCATCTGCAGGGTAACCTGTTTGGAATCCGCACCATAGGCATACATGATGACACCACAGGTACTTCTCAGACTCTCTGCACTGTAAGAAGGAATATCAGCCATCTGTGTATATATCTTCATCATCCTGCTGAAATACATGGTATTTAACCTATTTCCCCGGCTATTGTAAAACAGGTATTCTTTATCTTGACGCTGTTCCATATAACTGAGCAAAATCGCAAAGGCATCCTCCGGCACAAAGCAGGGTGTTTCTCTTGTAGAAATCATAAAATATGCGTCATTATCATATACCGCCAGATCCTTCGGTTTCAGGTTTCCTATTTCCGTTGATGACAAGCCAGTCCTTTGTAATAACACCAGTATACAACAACTCTATCAGTTTATCCCTGGCAACAGCCAGCAGTTTATCCCTGTGCACTATCGGAATTGTCTATACATATTATTCCTGTTCTTTGGCGTACTTCAAATATGGGTGAAAAAATCATTGAAGGTCTCTGGTACTTCGTAGTCATCTCTGCTGTCATCAATAAACGCTACAAAGGAATGAAGCTCGAATAACTTTTTTCCATTGTACTTACCTTCAACTCATCAGTATTAACTTGTTCCTTGAGATCTTTAAAATACTGTTCTACATGTTTTGCTAATATATCCAAAAAATCTATCTTACATAATGCTAAAAACTTCGTTTTACTGTAACATTATTGTATCATGTTTACATTTTAATGACAAGTTTTAACAGACACACCCGCAGGAAAAATACGCAGACTGCTCAATATGCACTTTTCGCTACAGGATATGCCAACCTCTTCACTTTTTATTCTACAACTAACAACTATATAACGCAACTAATCCACTTACTCCTATTAATAGCAATATATTCATTTCTCCTCACACATCAGATTTTCAAGCACTGTACTTTCTGATCACCATTTTTCTTTACGGAATTCTGTTTCTGAACAGTGGGTGTTTCCAGCACCACGCCCATCATCTATTCTGTTCTTTTCTTCTTTTCGTTCCTCGCTGCACCTCCTGCAATCACATTCGGCTGCTCCAAAACATCCTTTACAATCCATATGCTCTCCATTTTCTATCTTATATGTATGTAATACACTACACTGTAATACACTTGTATTACAGTGTCTGCTGTGTTATTATTAACGTTTTTATCAGTATTTTTATGGTTTATTTTCTGTTCTTTGATTTTAGCTTACATTTTTTGTGTATTACACTCTTACTGCCGGTTTTTCCAATACAAGTATCCCTGATAGCCGGCAAACCCTATGATTACCACTTTAACTGCAAGTCCATACCTGATGAGTTCCAGAAAAATAACTAGAACAAGAACAGCAATAACCACCTTCTCCTTCCTTCCCATCTCAAAAAAACGGATAGGACAGCTGCGAAGACACGCTTCCTGGTATTTTGATGTCGGATTGCCCTGTCTTTAACGAAGTTACTCTCACCAGACTCTGCCTGATATTATAATCCGCACTTTTCAGAGAACCTTCTGCCGTATAATAAATCTCCTCCAGCATCTGTTCCGGAAAAACATTGCATATCATAGTGCTGATTTCGCGAAAGTCTTCCATATCCTCACAAACAATAACTAACTGCACTCTGCACATTTTCTTCTCTGCTAACTGCTCCATATACCCGCGCAATCCATGGATTTTTCGTGACAGGTAATGATTCCACTCTTCCTTTGTAAATCTTTTTATATCTACTCTGGTAAAAAGAGGTTCTATCAGCGTGATATACTCCTGTTCATCAATTACATGTGTGAGCATGGAATTAAATACGATCCGCCCTTCCCCGTCCCGGAAATCCGGCATAAAATCAAACGTTTTCAGATAGGGACTTTTCAATAGCTGGGAACTAACTAGCGACGCTGCAGCTCTCCCGATTATTTCTATTGGCGGAATCAAGTCTTTCTCAGGTCTTGCATCCGTACTCATCTTCAACGACTGATAAATCACTTTGGAAAATTCTGGAGTAGTTGAATATAAAACGATATTATTACCATTTAGCTGATATACAAAGCGACGGAGCATCCCCATTCCACACATCCTTTTTATCCGGCTAAGTAGCGCATCCCGATCAATGTTTTTTGGAACATTTTTCTGTGGCCATAGATTCCCCAGAACCTTGACTGTAGCTGCAACCACCATTGGTATGGTATATCGGTAAAGAGAAATCGCATACCCGATATATAGATCAGATAACACAAACTGTTCTGCATGATAATAACATGCGATTTTATCCATTGAATTTCGTCTGTCACTCTCCGGTACCGTAATTTCCATTTCCGGAATATAGGTAAAGAGCGCTTTATCTCCCATTGATGCGACAATGTCTCTTGCCGCCCTGTTTTCCGTTCCTTCCATATATTAAAGCTCCTCCACTTCTGTTTGTTCTGCTTCCTCTGCCGTCTGCTCTTCTATCTCAGGTGTAGCAGAATCTACCTGCTCTTTGTTTTCTGAATTTTCTTCAACAACCACATTCTTTTCCTCAATCTGTTCAAAAGTCAGTGCCTGAAATACCCTTGCCTTCAGGGAATGCTCCTCCGGATTTACGTAATAAATCGTTCCCATATACTCCATTCCCGGAACAATGGCAAAGTCATGTTTCTGCGATGGATACTCCGCAAATACCTGTATATCTTCAAGTCCATTGATCTCTCCAAACCAATGCGTATCTCTTTTGGAAAGGCACTTGATTTTCACAATATCCCCTTTATGATATTTCTCGCCCAGCTCCATACTTTCCCACGGGTCCTGCACCAGTTCTTTCCGCGAGCAGGAATAATAATACATCTGGTCCTTGCGCATCACTTTTTCCAAGACTACAACTTCAACGATATCTCCATACGAAACCTTCCCCCGCAAGGACTCTGTAAATGTCTTTTTCCAATTCCCTACATAAATGAATGCCGGGATTCCTACTCCACACAAATCCAACCAAACTCCGGTGTCAACAGATTCTCCATTGACCATTTTTGTCTGAATTTTTAGCACCTTTCCTTTGACAATCATCGGTGACTTATTTTTTGCCTTAGATGCTAGATACATTTCTAGTGCCGCTTCAATCTCTGGTCTTTTTTCCAGCCTTGCTTCCTGATGACTGACATACACAATCTTTCTGTCTGGGTCTATCCTTGTTACTTTTACACAGTACACATCATCCAGCTTTTGCGCACGATATCGAAGATCATAGGGCTTTCCGCTTATCTGATCCGCCGGCATCAGTACCGTGATATCATCATCTACCAGTGATAAATCCCCGGTTGTGGCATCTACTCTTGAAAAGGACAGCATCAGATATTCATCCTTTTCGTAGGCCAGTTCGTACTTCTTCATCCGTCCGGCAGTCTCAGCCGTCATTGGTCTGCTTCCTGTGTATCCTAAAAACATATTTGTAACATCCTGTAATGTATTCATTTTTTATCCTCCATTTTGTGAAACAAATTCTTCGTGATGATCTTTTTTCTAGTGAAACATGCTAATCAGTTTCGTAATTCCAAAAACAAATATAATAAGCAGCAGTGGAATTGTTACTATAAACAATGTAATCGCTGTCCGTCTTAATTTCTTATTTAACTTTGCAGTAACCGCAATAAATATGCCAATCAGTAATGAAATCAATCCAATCAGCAGTGACCATGCCTTTATGCTTACAAGATGCTGATAAAACGCATTTGCAATTCCACGTAAGATCCTCTCTGGCAGTGGACCTTTTATTTCAATTTGATCTTCTGCCTCCAATTGGTCCAGCCCACTCTTCCAATTATTTTTCATGCTTTCCTGCAGCGAATCATAAATTTCATTTTTTTCCTTTGTATTTGCTGCTCTGACTGGTACCGAAGCTGAAACCATCAAGATGACAATGAAAAAAAGAAGCAGAACTGTCATCATCAGATTCTTTGTGTTGCTTTTCATATTTTTCCCCTTCGCTCCAGCAGTTCAAGCAGATCCTCTTCTATTTCTTCCGACTGGATTTCCCCCATATCCCGGTTCACTTCTTCCCCTTCTTCCGCCTCTACCATTCTCGTAGCTTTTTCTTTCAAATCAAACAGCGGTAATACACTGGTTTCCCGCTCCAGAGATTGTACATGAATAATACCGGGATTACAAAAGCTCAAGCGCATTTCAATATCATATAAGACATCATCCATACTCTCCAGATTCAGCATGACTGCTTTCAGACTTTTGCCCCTGCCCTGTTCCATGACCACTTGTATCCGGGCATAAGCCTCTCTTTCTTTTTCTGCTGTGATAACAGCGAATGTATCTTCCGCAACGATATACAGATTCCCCATATCTAACTCCTTTATGTCTTTTAGGAGCTTCTGCTTATCCTTTAAAAGAGCCTCACTTCCGTATAATCGCAGCTTTTCCCTGTATTTATCTATCCGAAATAAACACAAGCACACCGGATATCTCTGTTTTTTCAGTCTCTCTGTTACTTGGCTGAAATAACTGGTCCCGGGAAGATTCGTTTCTGCATCCAGATACCGATTCAACAAGCACAATTTATCATCCTGTTCCTGCTTCAGTATTAAAGCCACTAGATGGGACAGTCTGAGACTTTCCTTCTCTGGAACAATACGCTCCTTGCCAGCACTTTCCATCAGCCACAGTCCTACTGTTTTTTTTCGTACCTTTAATGGAAGGATTGTATTAGCCATTCCCCGGCGTAATTCTGTCATTGAAAAATAGTCTTTATTCATGTCCTTGTACTCATTTTCTACAATTCTTTGTATTGCATCTATTTCATCTACGTCATGCTCAGATGATGCAAGCACCTTCCATGTTTCGTCCTCTTTTCGTAGTATCGTATGTTGCCTTCCAGAAAACCAATTCACAAAAAAAGCCACCATTTCCGGGAAAAACTCTTTTCTGCTACTGTTATACAGCCATAGTAATTCGTCATATATTCTGTTAAGTGTCATCCTACATCTCCTTGTTAATATTCGCTACATGTGACAGCACATGGTCAAGATACTGGATTTCCATTCCTTTAAATATCCGGTTCAACAGATAATATCGTGTTACATGATACTCATCCGCCACCTCTGCTATTGTCTTTCTTCCATGTGCAATCTCCAGGTATCCGTATAGGCTATGCAGATATCCAACATTATAATTTAGTTTAAATCCAAGTTCTGCACTTGCTCTTTCCAAGGTTTTTCGATATGCCTGCATCTGTAACTGTTTTCCCTGTTTATTCACACACAGCCAGTCATCCAAAACTTCCTCATTCGCAGTGCGAACCGCTATACGCTGCATAGCATACCATGCAAGTTCCCTCCTACCCTCTTCATCCAACTCGATTTTTTCACCTGCATACACGATTTCCGGCAAAATCCTGATCATCCCAGAGTCCCAGAAATATAAATCACTTAATTGCATTTCGAGAATATCCTGAATACGCAGTACAGTATGTAGCTGAAGGTAAAAAGCGGGATACGCACCAGTGCTATAGGTTTTCACGTGACCGCTTAGTATGTTTAATTCTTTTAATATTGTTTCTACTGTCGGTACGTCCGCCATGTAGCTTTCTCCTCTCGTCCCACCATCTTTGTATTATTGTTGCACAAAAGATAACAGACCATTTTCGATGCCCTGGGCTAAATAGCTACAGGTATCATCTACCATCCCTGCAACCTCTGAAGCATTGAAATACCCTTCTCCAGACTCTCTGGTTTTCAAATATATTCTAATGCCCTTCTGCTCTTCTGCACTAGCAATCTGCACGACCTCTGAACCAGTGAATATTCTGCCCTGATAGTTTGCTGGCTGCTCCGGAGATGCAGATGGCAAATCCGATATTCCTGATGCTTCAGTAACCGTCACATTTCCATATGATGGTTCCGTCACTGCTTGATCTGGTGCCTGACCTGGTACAGTTGTTTCCGCTGTTTCCGTCTGCTCGATGGGTTCCGAAGCCGGCACATTTTGTGCCTCTTGACTGTTCTCTTTCTTCTCTACAGTCTCTTCTTTCTGTTTTTCTTCCGTATTCTGTTCGTCTTTTTGCTCTGTCTGTTCCTTTTTCTTTAAGGTCTGCCCGGTTTTGTTCTGTGTTTTATTCTGGGTCGTCTTTGAATCATCCGGTTCCTCTGGTATTTCTGTTCCCACCGATGAATGCTGTGAAACAACCGGTTCACTCTTCTCCGTTGATCGATACTCTGAATACAGGAAGAACCCAAACAAAATGACAAGTGTAAAGAACAGGATGATTCCTGAAATTGCTGCTCCAATAAGAACATTCCGCCTTGAGTTTCCAGATTTTATTCTCTTAGCTCCTGGATTCTTTGTGGTTTCTTCTATTTTTTTCGTTTCTTCCTGACCTGTCAAGTGAAATACTTCTCCCGAAGAAAATTCCTGTTCCTTACTAGCCGAAAAAAAGCCCATTAGATCTGATATATCTTCGTCTATCATTTCCACTACATTCCGGTCTTCTGCCTCATTTTCCATCGTTGTGGTTTCCTTTACGCCAACGTCCGGAGATCCTGACATGACCTTGCTCTCTATTTCTTGTGCACTCTTTTGTTTTTTGAAAACTGATTTTTTTCCAAATGTCCATCGTTTTTTTGGTTCCATCATAGAGCAAACCTGTTGGTAGATTTCCTCGGCAGATACCACATCTTTTACAGCATCCGGCAGATGGTCAATCAAATACATATTTTCTATGATTTTCAGAGAATTTGCAACGTATCTATAGTTTTTTCTTATTTCTTCCTTTCCTACACCCTCCACAATATGAGAAAGGTAGCCCTGCATTCGCTCCTCATCCACAATTTCTAAAGTCTGCATTGCATCGGCTGCTGTTATAATTTTGTAATACTCACGTGCCTCTTTACGTGTCCGTGGATATAATATCCGCTTTATGATATTCTCAGCTGTTGCATCCTCTTCATACAATGCATTTAAAATCCCTGCCGTATACAAAACCTTCATATATGAATTTCCACGATGAGCCTTTTTCAGAGAAATAACAATGTTCAGATGATGCTCATCCATAAGTTCTGCCAGTTCCTCTGCAGTATAGGGATAGCTGCTCTGCATAGACTCCTGAAGAACCAGTATGCGAAATTCCGGATGTTCACTGATGTACTGCTGGATTCCTTCTTTTCGATATCGACTGACACATGCAGTTTCGTATCCGTACTCCTTGGCTGTCTGATTCAAGGCATTTCGAATATCCTCATTTTCTTTTGAGGACAAACCACACAGTATATACAGCTTTTTCATATTCATTTCATCCTGCATATCCATCTCCCTTACTCTTCCATCGTATCAAGTACACTGCATTCGCTTATTTTCCAGCCATCCTGCTGAATCAGCTTCATTTTTAAAATGTGGCGTATTTTGTACTCTCCACTTCCCGAGAGTGTAAAATGGACTTCCGAAAGTACATGAATGTCATCTCCATCCGGACGGTAGTAGCTGACAATATCCTGTAACTGAGAATGCATCTCCTGAGCTTCTATTTCTTCCCCATTCGCTTCTGCATCTGTCATTGGCACAAGGCTTCTATAAGCAGCCTTTGTCATATACTCCTCTGCCCCTTCATAAAAATAGCGCTCTGTTGTGGAATATGTATAGATGACCTGCGCATATGCCTTTACCGTCTCTTCCGCTGATAATTTTACTGTTTCACTTTCTATCTGACTCCTGTTGTTTTCACTACCGGTCACATTACTGTCAAAATTACCGATAAACTTCCACACAAACGCCATTAGTATCACCGCCAATATAAGGACTATGCTTAAAAATATAACTATTAATTTTTTCTTTTTTATTTTGATTCTCATCTCCTGCCTCCTTCTATTTAATATCTGCCAAACCCTGCAAAATGATCTCTGTAATACCCTGATAAGGAAGAAAACTGGCAATGCGATCCTCCTGCATGGAAAAACTGACCATTTCCTGTATATACTCCAACATGTGTTATATATGCTCCTGCATCATATGTTCCAGTAAAAAAAATCAAATCTCCAGGCTTTGCTTCTGATTCACTAACATGATTTACTGCATTATACTGATCATTGGCAACCCTAGGCAGTGTAATACCAATGGATTGGTATAGTTTTTGAGACATTGCGGAACAGTCAATCCCGGACTTAGACTCGCCACCAAACACATACGGGACACCTTCATACTCCTTCATCATGGCATACATCCTGTCATAGTTTTCAATGGCATCTCCTTCAGAGGCCATGTTCATAAAAGATCGAACATGTTCGACATATTTGACATCTCCATAGTTGCTCCAACCCATTCTTGCTGCCATCATGCTGGAAAATGCCCTTGCCGCCTCTTCCGAGTGCTTCTTATTATAATTGTTACTTACATATGTAATATAACCTCCGCCAAAATTGTATGACTGGATGATTGTATCCGTATCCACTCCAGCCGCTTTTCCGGCTTCAACCAATGACGCAAAATATTTGATTCCCTGATCCAAACTCGCTTGTGGGTCACTAATCGTATTGGGTGAATCGCCGGCACTTTCTGATGACTGCATAATATCTGGATACCGATCTGCGTCACCTCCTGATTCCTGTGCAATCATGGCAAGAAGCAATTCCACATATTCCTCCACGCCATACTTTCTTGCATATTTTTCAACATCATCTCTCCATTGTTCAACCAGCGGCGGCACATTTGCTGTTCCATAGGCACCAGTGCTGCCACTTCTGTCACTTCTGTCCTCTGACAGGTCACATCCTGTCAGTTGCAGGCACAGAAAGATGCAAAAAATAATAATGCAAATGGCTTTTCTGTTCTTCATCCTCCGTACCTCCTAAAGAATATCCCTGTTTTTCTTTTCTACAATAGCCCTTACCTTCTCTTCAATAAGTGCTCGGGCTGAATTGTATTTATCTGAACCTTTCTCATAATCTGACTGCTGACTCAACTTGACGAGCACCTCTTCCGTCATAAATTCGGTCTGCAGTTCGATTCGCTTTTCCCTTATCTGCTTCTGCGTCAGATTCAATCCCTGTGTTTCCCTTACCGTGGCAAGATACTTTTCTGTTTCAACGTTTGCTTTTTCAAGGGCTACCAATGCCGCACTTGTCCGCAGACTGCCTGACGATGACATCACCTTTTTCATTGCTTCTGAACTGTCCTGCTCAATCATACGCTGATGGATAATATCTTGAGACTGTACTTCCGAGGAAGGCATCTGGGAACCTCCTGCACTCGCTAAGATTATGGTTTCTTCTTCCCTGACCGTTCTTCGTTCCCTCTGCAACGGCGTTTCTATGGCAGATGGTGCATACGCTGAAGTCTGGCTCATCGGTGCCTGTGCATATGCTGTGTCAAAATCTGTTGCCGTGCCTGCCTTTGCTGCCTGCATCCATCGATACGCATGATATCCCTTCGCACCTTCTCTCACTGCATGAGATGCGGCTATTCCTGCACTGACAACACCGCTTTCTACAAATCCTCCAACGGAGGCACCTGCCACAGCACCTCCCGCTGTCGCCATCGCAACTGTTGAGGGCTGCATAAAAATGGAACCACCGCCCAACAATACCGTACCTGCAGCCGCTCCCGCTACAGCAGCAACGCCTTTGACCCCGGTTGCAATGGCCCGGTTTCTGTAAAGCTTCTGCATTTGTGCGTTTGATAGAGCATTTCTGAATTCTGGCTGCTCAAAGTTGTTAATATTTGCCCTCTTACAAATAATCTCTGATTTCGCATCGTCAAATGCGCTGGCTTCTGGTCCCGACTGGGAACCACGGATTGCTTTCACCTGATTCTTAAGCAAATTAACATCCTGCATCTGGCCGGCAATCCTCTGCTCTGTCTCAGCTGCTCCGACTGCCGCATCTGCTCTCTTTTTCTCAAGCTGCCGATACTCTTCTGTGCCTCTTTCATGATTCAGCATCTGCCTTGCAAGCTTCTTCTCCTGATTCAAATACTGGGCTTTCTGCGCCTTGAGCCCATCAATCGACATTTGTTTTTGTTCCATTGCCTGATTCAGGCTGCGGACTGCTTCATTCCTGGTAAGTGGCGATGCTTGAAAACTGCTCTCAGTTGCTTCTGTTCCATCATCTTCTATGCCATCTTTTCCCGCATCCGAAGCAGATATCTCACTGCCCTCCTGCAGAGAACGCATAGATTCCTGCCGATTTACGCCAGAAATGTCACCCTCCGGTGAATCTATAGAAGTCATGTTCCTATCCTGACTATCCGCATCGATTTCCCGAGCATGCATATCATCCGTTAAATTTTCATTCGTATCCCCGTTCACTTCATCCAGCAAATCGTTCTGTTCTCTCTGACCGCCACCACTTTGCAACTCTGAATCATCTTCATAATCAGATATTCCATGTGCTCCCGATGCTTCTGTCTGTGGTCCTGTCATATCTGTCTCAGACAGTTCACTTCTATTTTCATTTGCGCTAAAGCCCCCCAGAAGGGATTCTCTCTCCGCTTCGTCAGCACCAGCCAGTTCGCCGTGCATCAGACTTTTCTGTACATCCGATCGCATCTCTGACATTTTTCCAAAGACTCCCTTGATCTTACCGGCAGCTACTCGCCCAAGAGTCATAAGCCCCATAGCTCCCAAAATACCGTTACGCTCATTGTTTTGAATTCCTAACAGCACTTTGATTCTGTTTCTTGACGGGATGATCAACATACACATAATTAGCTGTATAATTGCAATTCCCTTAATGACATCAGAAAGCATCAGACTCGTCAGCAGCGGGACCAGAAGCAATATGGCATCCAGAATAGGCGTAATAATATCTGATAGGACGTTCATTGTCCAGTTCTGGAACAGATCTCTTTTTTTCGTGTGCAGCACACACATAATTGGAAATGCCACAAAACAAATGAGCAGATCAATTGCAATCGCAATGTAAATAAATGCAAAATAAAGTGTCAAAAGCACTGTCCCTAAATACATTAGCGCATCTATAAATCTGTCTGTACGTTCTGCATTTATGAGAAATGCATTGGACAGAGAGAGTGTTGCCCCTCCTGTGATCATCTGTCCAGTTACTTCTTTTACCCCATATAACATGACATCTCGTATGTAAAGGCATAGATCAAACAAATATGGCATCAGTGTCAGTACTGAAAACTTCATTGCGGTCAGATAAAATTCCGATTTAAGCTGCTCCCTGCTCTGTGCAGTCCGTCCCATCCATGCACTCTTTGCAAGTAAAAATACAAAACTGATACCCAAAAAAACAAATACCATGCTTCGAAAGAGTGTATATGATACAGATGCCGTTACCCCATAAGGATTCCCTGAGCGAAGTTCAAACCCATATATGTTTACTGAATTTGCTTTCCCACTTCCGACCCGTCCATAAATAATCTGGTCAAGACCTGCATTCAGGTTTTCTTCTAACAACGATATCAGCGAACTTGCCGCATTTCGTACCAGCTCTGACAGATATTTTTCAACGGAACCCGGATCGTCGGGTTCAATTTCCTGTTCTTCTTCGGCGGCATCCACAGAATTTGAATAGATGGATTCATCCGCATTGTCAAGCCATGGTGATCCTTCCGAGAACCGATTCTCATTTGCATCATCCACCTCATTTGTCAAATCCTCTGCTATAAGGTCCTCGTCACGTATTTCCGTTGCATGTACCACGGAAATACCGACCCCCGACAAGATCACCCCGAGACAGAATATTACAATGCACTTTTTTACTCTTGATTTCCATTTCATCAGTTTCCTCCTATGCGTACATTTTCTGTATGATCTGAGGATCTGTCTCAACAAAAACCGCTTCGGCTGACTGCAAATAGTCTATTTTGCAGAAGCATACTTTACCATTGTCTACAATACAGACTTCACCTTTACGATTCATGTCCTCATCCGTTGGCTCTCCGCCAAGTTCCAGCACACGATCCACCTGTCCTCCAGTCAGGTTCAACGCCTCCTGTACCCATTTGCGGTCTCCATAGGATTGTTTAAAGACAAATTTTGCTGCTGACTGCTTCAGCAGAGCCTCTGTCTCCCTGCAACAGTCATAATCCTTTAAGGATTGGGTTGCCGTCCAAAGGGAAACCAAGCGTTTTCTTGATGTACGCGCCACATAATCCAGGCTTGCTACCGCTGACTTCATCCCAAAATTCTGATGGACTTCATCCGCTATCACTCCCAGACAGTGTGTCTTCTTTGGGTTTGTCGCATTTGTTTTGATAAACTGCTCATTTAGAAAACTGAGACTGATCTGTCTTGCAATCGGTCTTTCTTCTTCCGGCAGCTGAGAGATATCGATATTCGTGAAACGCTCGTTATCTTTAATCTTTATCGTGCTCTGACCATCGTAATACGCCTTTGCTCCCCGTATCTTTGTAATTTCCTCACCACAACTGCACATTCCCTGTGCTTTTTCATACTCTTCCGTTGAAAAAAACGACATACATTTTGGACAATAATTCAATTCCCGTACACGATCTTTCAAACTATCCAAAATAATTCGATAGGCTTTCTTATGCTCTGCTATCTTGTTTTCTTTAGCTTTAATTAATGCCTTCCGGTAAAAATCGGTCAGAATTGGAAGTTGTTTCTTAATCTTTCCACTGGTCAGAACACCGTCTTTAATTCCTTTTCCAGATTCATAAAGCGATTCCACATCATTTTCATATATTTGTTTTTCCTCATATAACTCTGTAATGATATCAATGACAATACGCTCTATATGGGTAACCAGCGCAAACTCCGCAGGTTCTTTATTTCCTTGTATAAGCGTCATCATATCGGATTTAGCATTGGATATTTTATCCTGTAGCCGCAATACCTCAAAGGTGCCGGTAATTTCGGACCATTCTTCTTCCTTGTCGATATCAAACAGATTAATAACATTATCAGAGTTGTTTTTTATCTCATAGTTGGTCCCGCACATCATATCTGCAAGCATCGCATATTCACCACGGTTTCCTTTTGCCTGTGAGTCAATACATACAAATCGATACCCATTCTTCGTAATATACCGAGATGCTAAAATCTTCATACACGCCGATTTCCCTGTTCCTGTCATACCTGCAAAAACCATATTGTAGCCATTATGCTTTTTGTCATAAGCGTCGAATGCAACAGGCATCCCCGTTGTCATATTACGCCCAATAATAATGCCATGCGTATGAAAAAAGCTGTCCTGTGTATGGTTAAAAATACTTGCGATACTCAGCTTGTCCATAGTATGACGTTTCAATCCACAGGAACGGATGGGTCCAATATCTGCTGTATAGCGGTAAATAAGCGGCATACCTGTCAGATAACATTCTGCCTGAAGACCATAACAGCAGGATATCGTGATCTGCTTTTCTTTTGCTAGATTTCGAAATGCATCTGTTCTACGATTCAGCTGTTCTAAGCTTTCTGCCATGAGCGTAAACAGAAAATATACATGATAAAGGCTGTTATCGCCACTTTCAATTCTCTGTGCCCATGTTTCGGCATCATGAAGTTTCGCATTTAGTTTTCTCAATTGATTTCTGTCTGCATTCTTTTCTGCTGTAATGATGTTCGTCTCAATCTCCACGATACGTCCATCAAGCAGATGGGACGCCCTGCCTTCTCCAATTGGTTCAATAAACACGGAACTGTTCATACGGTCAAAATTAAATAGAGCAGGAAACGTTGCCGCAAATACGGTCCGCTTCGGCAAAGTATCTACCGTAAAACTACGGATATAAACATCATGACCTGTATCATGCAGAATCGTATAGGACATCGGATTCGGATTGATTCCATCCGGAGTTACTATTTTCCTCACTTCCGTGATTTTTTCCTGCTTCTTTTCCTTTGTTTCTGCAATTTCTTCTTCTAAGTCATCCTTTTTCTTATGCATATGGAAGAATAATACCAAAGCCAAGACAATCGATACTACAATGAGACCAATCAATGCCGCAAGAATAAGGGCTTTATGCTGAATAATAAATTCACGCATGCTTTTTTTCCCTCCTTGTCTTTCGTTCTACCTCCTGGGAGATTTCTTCTACAATTTTCCTATTTGCCTCTTCTTCCAGCTTCTTCAAAGAATCGCTGGTTACACAGATACTGTCAAAAGCGGACTGGACAATATCTTCCACCGTGTCTTTTGCAGCAGAAACCGGATGGGTATATCTTCGAATCTCTTCCAAGATTTCCACTCCGCTCATCCGCTTTGCATGTACCCCGCAGTTTCGCAACGATGATATATAAGCATTCGCTTTTGTTTTTAGCTGCGCTTCTGCCCTCTCGTGAACCTCCTGCTCCTCCAATTTCTGAGAGGAAAAATCAACCGCATGATAATGCCAATCAAATACGTATATTTCCTCCCGCTTTGCTTCTGCATTCTGTCCTGATATCGCAATCATATATTGTACCTGTGCATTTAGCTGCTCAATTTGATAGCCCAAAGAAATCAGCTCTCTCTGCATCTGTTTGAGTTTACTGTAGTAAACGTTATAGTCATCTATGGATATCTCCGGATTCTCGGATTCTTCCTTTGTTTCCATATAGTCCAGATTTAATGTAAATCTTTGTTCCTGCAGTTGTGTTATCTGATCCTGATAGTCCCGAATCAGATAATCCAGATTGACATCTCTGGCTGCCTGCCGAAACTGGATTGGTTCATTATCCAATACATTAAAAAAAGTAATGTATCCCCTGATTGTCTGAAGCTTTTCTTCCACTTCAGCATCGCCAAAGGAAAATCCCTGGCATTTTATGGCTGAAATAAACCTGCGACCTTCATCTGCAACCAGCATATCTTCCGATACATCACTGATTTTTATGTAATCCATGACATCCTTTCGATTAAACGATGAATAATCTATGTCTTTTTCTTCTACTGTTTTTTTCTTATACTTGAACAGATATAAACCGATGCCTCCAAAAATCAGCAATATAGTTACAATTGCAGCGGCTATAATCTGTATATTTTTTACTAAATCTGATATCATCTGCATATTATTTCCTCATCTATACCAATAGTTCCGCAAAATATTTAAACAAACCAAGCCAGAATGGAATACTAAAAAGCATGATCGCAATCATTCCTTTCATAACTGCCTCTCGTTTTATTTCTTCTTTTGTTGCTGCACTCCTGGAAAAACAGATCCGAATCACCATATAGAATATAGAAAAAACAATACCCATGATTCCAATTGTTATCGCAAGTTCTGATGAAGATGCTGCCACATTTTTCAAAGAGCTGTTTAATGTAATATCAGTATCCTCAACATAGGTCCACGGATTGATATTCTTTGGCTCTATTCCTGAAAAATCAAATGGGTCTTCCCCCTCATCATCTCCGCATCCTGTAAGCATAAATATAATAAGAAGAAACAGCACCAAAATAATTCTTTTTCTCTGTTTCATAGACCTTCCTCTTTTTGATAATTCTTTGTATAAATCTCCCGGTGCAAAAGCCGATAAAGCATCCGCATCAGCAGCTGGTCTATTGTAATTCCTCCTCCAGAAAGGAATAATGCATCTACCGGGAGCCGGATCATCACGATTCCCATTGCCGTCATTGTAAAAAGCAGCATTAGAATAAGGGTTGGAATTAATAACCCTTTTGTAGTCGCACTCATAATTACTCTGTAGTCGATAATTCCACAGATCACCAGCACCAGTGCCTGTTTCCGGTTAAAATAGCGAAACCACTTATCTTCACTCTTAAATTCACATGGAATGGGGAATACTCCCAAACGTGACATATCTTTACCTCCAAAAAAAGCAGGGCCCGAAGGTCCTGCTAAGCATATTTATAATCCTGAGCCGATTGACTTGAAAAACCCGACAATAGAAAATACGGAAAAAATAACAATTCCAGATAAACATATGACCAATGCGTGGCTTTTCTTTTCTTCTTTTTTCTGAGCATTACTTGTAAGTAATAAAGATACTGCGGTAAAAATAATGGAAAATACAAGACCTATGATTCCCAGTGTCAGCATCAGTTCATATCCTGATGCTCCAATATCTTCTAATTTCGTGACCAGACTGTTAAAAACGCCTGATTCACCTGGGTCGGTTTTCATAAAATCCCATTCTGAAGCCGCAGCAAGCAATATACCGCTTACCTTTGTTCCAGGAAGAGAAAGTCGTTCGGCTGTACACAACAGATTCAAGTGCAAGCCTCCTTCTTTTATTTAATTCGCATAAATCACATGTGTTTATGAACTGCATCATACAGAACTTTTCGTGAAACTGCAAGATACGCATACCTCTGATTGCATCTAAATAGGTCATTTACGTTCCTATCACTTCCGATTTGGTACAAAAACTAACAATATGGTATAAAATGCCATTCCTTTTTTTCTGATTTTATCTGTATTAAATATACCTTTAAAACTTAACGGTTAAGTTTTAAAAGTGCATCTAGAACATATGTTCTTTCATTGTGACAAAAAAATAACAGACAGTCCGGCCACAAAATGGTGCGCCGACTGCCTGTTAACTAAATAGATTTTATTCTTCCACAACTGGCATCAGAATAATACGATTGGGATCATCCTTATGCTGTCTGATTACCAAAGGATTCTTTGGTGACATTGTTTCAATAATGATATCCTTCTCTTTTGAAAAGACAGAAAGAGCATTTTTAAATTCCTTCTCGTCAACTACAATATTCTTCAGATTGCCCTCCTGCGCACATATGACTGCAGCACTTGTCTGTTCATCTTTTCCCTGAAGCGAAACTTGGGATTCCCCGTTTTTCTGAATCTCCATCCAGGCCGTTTCCATTGTTATCTCAAAAATTGAGATTGCCTGAAAAACCTTTGCTAATGGAGCTTTCCAAGCACCAACCTTTTCACACTGCCCCACTGCCTGAAGAACAGCAGCCATTGGAAATGTGATATCCTGAGTTAATATCATAATCACATCTGTTCCGCTCTTTATGCGGATGCGTTTGGAGTCAATTCCTATCTGAACTTTCTTTTTCCATAAATTCCTAACCGCATTCTTTAATTGCTTTCCCTCAATGACTACAGTATCTTTTCTAGAATTTTCCGATTCTTCCGTTTGCTTTATCTGTTTGAATGCAAGCTTCTGTGTTTCCGCATATGCACATCTCATACCATTGCTACTTACACCGATCATCTTCTTATCTTCCTCGCTGATTTTTATACCAACACAGTGAAGTCCTCTGCTTCCTTTCTCCTCACCAAAACAGCTGGAAGCGAAATTTGCAAACTGCACAAATTCTTCTGTCTCCATCTCCACTTCCTGTAACAATGGCTCATTTGATTTCAATGCAGCAATTTCCTGGCCCAACTGTAACGTCACATGACTTCCTGCTCCTGAAATTTTCATTTCCTTATCGAGGGTTACCTCCAGCACAGTTTCCATTGCTGCATATGCAGCGGCTGTTGCCATTACTTTTTTTCCATTGACATGCACTTCTAATTCGTCTACGTCAGCAACGACATCCTGAATATCCATTGAACTGACCGCCTGAACCTTCCCATCAAACGCCAAAAGGATTGCAACACTCTTATTGACTGCCTTTACTTTTTTAAAAAGCGCAATCTTAATACAGTCATTTTCCTTCTGTGCCGGTGGAATTGCAATTGAAATCTTTCTCATTGCATCCGCAAAATCGTTACTGTGTACATTAAATTTAAACATCTTAAATCCTCCTTGTGTAGTAAAATAAATTGTTAAAATATTAAATCAAGAAGTTCTGACAGCCTTGTATTCTGCAGCTGTAATACTTCTGGATTATCTACTGTTATTGCGTTTTTTATTTCCGTGTTTTGCACTGTTCCCTGCACTGTTTCTTCCTCATATACAAGAAAGCTGTCTACGAACTGGTCTTCCGCTGCTTCTTCTCCCAACCCCAACAGCTCCATGATGTCCTGACCAGAGACCATTTCAAACTCGCTTAAAGGATCCTCAAACATAGGTACACCTTCAAGACCTGTCAGTTCAGAGAAAATCAGCATTTTTTCATAGAAAACATCTTCCTTCCCCTGATTATTTCGTTCATTTAGGATGTCCATCATTTTCCGGAGACCCTGTTCCTTCTTCTCGCTTTTTTCGGCAACCGCCTGCGCAAGAATGACGCGTGGGTCCACACCTTTTGCCATTGTTGCGAGCCCCTCTGCAGAAAACTGACCCTGAATCGAACTGGTGGCAACTTCCTTTGTGGCAATTAGCTCTATCACATCCGGCTGTATGGTGTAATCTGATACCAGATAAAACGTGCGGCACTCCTGCCATTGATTTAGCCGATAATGCCTGTGGCTTCCCTGCCATATTTTGATCATGTCGTACCCGGTCTGATAAAATATAATGGTTGGAAAATTATACCTTTTTCCACGGTAATAAAAAGCAAAATCTAAGCCAGTTGCAACACATTTGGCATTCGTGATAAATACCTTCGTTCCTTCATATGCCATCTGATGCATCCATTCTTCCCTTTTCGCTGCCGCTGGATAAGAACTTTCCAATACCGTAACTTGAGAATCACTCAGATTACACATCTTCTCCACAACGTCCTTCAAACGGTATGAGATACAGTCTGGTCCCTTTTTGGTGTATTCGCAGTAAATAAAGCAGTTACGTTCCTCAGATAATTCCTGATTTACCAGTTCAACCAGCTTCGCTTCTTTATTCAGCAGTTTTCCATTTTCTACCAGTTCCGGCATGTTTAAAGGCTCCACTACGATATCACCAGTAGTTGGTGATAAAATAGCCGGTCTGCCATAAGGCATATCCGTATAAGATAAAGAAAACTGCAGATAGCTTCCCATGAGCAGCTTGTCTTCTTCTATCATATGTTCTTTTAATACATTTCGGACTTCCCGATATTCTTCACGTATCTCTTCTTCCAACGGGACAACGCATACTTCTTCGTATAGTTTAGGCAGATAGCGGCTTAAATCTGATAAATCCAAAAACAATGCTGAATCCAGAAGGAATTCTGTAAAAATCAGCACAGATATTCCTGGCAGACATCTTTTCGGTGTTACTGCTTTCCCGCGCGACATACTATGGTGCGTTTCATTCATATCCACCTCATACACTGTTTCCAGTGTCCCATATTTTTCAATAAACTTTCGTTCCCCGATACTTCCATACTCATATCCTTTTTCCCTCATGCGTACCGGATCCAGCCGATACAGTGTATAGAACAGATCTGAAGCATAACCTCCTGCGATTGTGCCAGTTAATGCAAGCATTTTTTTACTTGCTCCGATCAAATCATGCATAGAGAAGCCTTGTGCACTTCCACCAGATTTATATTCCTGTACTTCATCAAATACTGCTAGATCAAAGTAATTTTTTAAATATTTTTTTATGTACCTGGTCATTGAAAATCTGCGCGGACCATAAATATCCATTTCTTCAACTTCTTCATCGGTCACCTGATTTAATTTCTTATACTTTGCTTCTCCTTCCGGCAAAACCCATACGGACTTTCTTCCTTTTTTTGCACGATTTGCGAAATGTGATATTTTTTTCCATTTTGATTTCTTTCCTGGTTTTCTATCAAACATGATTCGTGTATCAATTGGCTTACAGGATGGTGCCCATAAAACAGTCTTGCAGCACCTGCAGAACCGATTGGCTGTATTCTGCTGGGCGAAATCCTCTGGCTGCATAACTCTATAATGATTATTATCGCTGTCATATGCGTTTCGCCCGTTTTCTAACAGCAATTCTCCACATTCCGGGCAGACCAAGCCGGATTCTGTATCCATCGTATCATCCAAATTCCATTCCCTGCATCCGCATTTACAAGTATCCCCTACCATTTCTTCCCAACAATTTGCACATACGGGAATCTTAATCCTTTTCAGCTTCTTCTGGTAAGGTATCGGGCTATAAGCATATGACAGTTTTCCACTGTCCTTGCTTACAATATAGTACTCCTTTCCAGTCGGCTTTCTTCCCCGCTTGCGCAGCGCAGTCAGCTGAGAAAGATTTTCAAGCACTTCCACCCTTGCATATGGCACTTCTTCTTCAATGGATAGCTTCCATTTGATCACCAAATGTGATGGACACATAATAATCACACGATAACTGACAAGTGATGCATTGCTGTATAGTTCTTTTACCGTTATTTTCGGATGCTGCTTTAGATATTTTTTATTAAAGTATCCTTCCAGTGTTCCCGCACCCTGTATGGTCTTTCCTGCACCCATAGATTCAATCAGAAACGAATAGTTTTTTTGTTCCAAACATTCCATTGCCCCATTTACGATTGCAGACTGCTGTGGGTACAGCCGCTTGTTGATGAATGCGACCTCCTCTACCTTATCTTTCATTGGCATTAATGGTCGAAAAAGTTTCTCCAGATTCTCGACTATGGTATGTCCATATTTTTGAAAGTACTCATCCAGATTTCCAAAATCCAACGGTCTCTGTTCCTCTTTTGTAATGTAAATATCCTTTTTTGCAAGACCATAGCTGACTATCTTTTCCAGTTCCTCAACCGTCAGCTGGCAGCGTAAGACTGCGAATCCATCAAAATCACCTGTCTGTCCAATTACTTTTGTCTTCGCCTCCGCTATCTGTTTCTTTTCTATTGCCTTTTTACATAGATAAGGAATCCACTCTTTTAAAAGTGGCAGATCGTATTGATTCATGAAATAAGCATACATATCTTCCTGCCATTGTTCTTTTCTTACAAAGACGTAGCTCTGATTGACATATCCTGCGATACATATTCCCTGATGAATGGTCTCTCTTCCGGATAACATTCGAGTCTGAAAACTTTCTGTTGCCATTTCACCTGCATAAGAACCTACCACAACACCGTCATCCAGCAACGTTATCCCCTTATTCGATAATCCCACATTCGCGCATATTCCTGTTACAGACATAGCGCTCCTGTGATAACAAGACAGTGCCAAAAGAATCCCATCTGCCTCCAGCGCATATTCCAAATATGCAAATATATTGCTCACAGTTACCTGAAGCATATTGTTTCCTCCTTTTGCGCATAAAAAAAACAGGCTCTGCCTGTTTACCCATCACTCTTATAATCTATGGATTCTTCCATTGTTCTCAATAATACAAAAATTTATCCTTGTATATTGCTGTACTGCTTCGACTGGTTTTCCATTTTCTCCTTCACGGATTTCACTCTCTTCCACATTCTTAACACATCCTCTCTGCAAATGCAGATCTCTTCCTTCCTTTGTTCCAACTCTTCCCTGACCTGCACCAGAAATCGCCATTAAATACATCTGTCCGGCATTTGGCATAATTGGTGGCCTCATCAAATCATCTGCCAAATATTTCGGCTGTTTGATTCTTTCAGATACCATTTCTGACAAGCTGCTTCTGCTCACTTTTTGCAATGCTCTCTGGGCATCAAATGTCTTCGTGGTAAACTGCGTCACCTCTTTATTATATGATGGCAACACTGAAATTTTCCTGTCTGTACCATTCATCGGCAACAGTTCAAAATTTTCCTTATTTTTGAAAATATCCTGCATGTCTACAACTTTGTTCGGATCTCTTTTTTCCTTTCTTCTTTTTTTTCCAATCAGCACAATTTGCTGCCATTTTTCATATTCGCTCTCGTGGAAACGATAATATGCCTCCGTCGTGAAATTGTGGATCCATGCTGTAAGGAACAGTTTTTCGGCTGCAACATATTGCGGAACCACATACACAATAATGGCTTCAATTTTAAGACACGGTATTATCTTCTTTAGGAATTTTGTCTCTAGACGACGTCCATCAGATTCCCCATAAGGCGGGTTTGCAAAACAAAAAGAAAATTGTTTCTCCCCAATAATAACATCCGTTAGAAAATCACCCCAGAGACATTCTTCGATGTTGCTGTTCTTCCGGCATATTTCGGCACTCTCCTGATTTAAGTCCACTCCAAAAATATGAACCTTGGAGTTGTTTCCCCTGTTTGTGACATTAATAACTGCCTCTGCATTTCCTATTGCCGGCTCCAGGCAGCACACCTCCTCTTCTGGAAAATCCAAAAGCCTTGATATCCATCTGCAATGCTCCAGATCCGTGTAGTAAGCCCCCAACTTCGCCTGGTTCGCCCTTGTTTGATGGAACATCGACTGCTTCTTTACCTCTTCATTCACTTGAAATCCTCCTAATTATAATATTACCTGATTTTTAACTGGTCACACGAATTACTTACAGCAATCGCAATCCAGTAATATTTGGTATAAAAAAAGCACCTACATTAATAGATGCTGCATTACTTAAAAACCTGTTTCCAGGAATTTATCTTTATTCTTTTTAGCCATAAGGCTATAAATATTAAAAAACAAATCAGGTTGTTCTTAGTTTAACATTTTTCTTTTTAATACGCAACGCTAATCTTTTTCTTCTCTCTTACTTCTCCTGATTTATCTCAGTGATAATATGCTTCACTCTGCCCACACATCCATTCGTTAACATGACCTTAATTCCCTGTGTATGCACCGCTTTATTCGTCAAAATACGGTCGATATATCCTCGTGTAAGTTCCCCGCTCCTTTGATCCTTTTTTTGCACAATATCCACAAGTAATCCCTCTTTTAGATTCTTTCGATATGCTGTATCTTCCATCGTATGTCACTCCTTTTCTTTCTAATTCATTGTATCGAATCAGACGAAAATAATCAATCCCAGCCACCGATTGATCTGTCATAATTATGCATTATCTGTTCTTTTTCATCCATATTTGTTGGTTATTCTTATCTATAGGTCGTAAAAAGAAAGATTTGCATATTCCTTTTTCTTATACTATAATAAATACTAGCTAATTATGTAAGGAGGTGCGGATTAAAATGACAGATATTGTGAAATCTGAAGAAAGTTCTTTTTCAAAATTTGAACGTATTGCTGTTTTTATAAAAGGATATATTAATCCTTCTTTGGTTCAGACTTTTACAAAATACATTCAAGGACATCAGCCTGAGATGTATATCTACGAAAATTATATTAAGAAAATCCATCCATCTCCATCCATGCCTGTTACTTTGGAAGATATCACAGCTGTATGTACTTCTATAGCACTTTCCAAGGAAGGTATCGATTCTGCTATCAGAACTTATAGAGAAAATCGACGTGTATATAAGCGTAACTGGTTTGCTAGTATAAAAGATGAAATTGAATCTCCTGACAATATGAAACCGAAGAATCCTCAACTACTTCGGAAATATGCAGAATCAAAAAAAACAGTAAATGAACTTAATCGGTCTGACTCTTCAGACGATACAACCATAGAAGAAATCATGCAGCTTAAGTACGAAGAAATGGATCTCTGGCGCGCTGACACTTATGCTCCAATCACGGATTTTTATTTTTTGGTACAAAAACCAGTGAAATCCATCGCAAATGGATTTATCAATGATATCACGCTTATGTCATTAATCATCATCCAGAAACATTTTTCTGGATCCATAGATGGCTTTAATATTAAATTTCCTTCACAATTATCACATCAACCCATTTTTGCATATCGTAGTTCGAGCATGGAATTCGAGCCTGAATTAATTGAAAATGAATTAATATTTTCAAACCACTACCAGTATGATAATGATGATGAAGGTGTAGAAGGAAATATTACGGTAAAATACAATCCTGATGCAGAACTCCCTAAAGTAACATCAAAAAAATCCATAGATAAAATCATGCGGGAATACCAAATTGATTTAAAGCAAAGGGAATTAGACATGAAGGATCGTGAAATTATTACCCAGCTTTTTAATATGATCAATGGTGAAACGCTAAACGAACAATACATTGTAGGAAATCTGAGAGAATTTACACGCCGGATATACAATATCAAGGTTCCTAAAAAAAAGCATTATGACGATATCGCCAATCGTTTGACGAAACTAAGAAACTACGATTATACAATTACCATTAAAAATAAAGCAAGTGGAGAACTGCTGGAAACATCTTCTCTGGGCTTATTAAACTACCTGAACATCAGTTATGAAGATAACACCTTCCAGTTCACACCTTCGGATCAATGGGTTCGCACCTATGTACAAAAGAAATACACTAGTATACTCTCCGATGCCTACGCGAGTATTGATTCACCTCAAACGAGGGGTATCATGATGATATTACAGCAGGAGCGGCTAACAGAATATAAAAATCATTCTTCCTCAAAAACTCTTACACTAAAATATTTTCGCTCTAACATGAAATTACAACGTATTGGAAATGCAGCACTAATCAAGGAACTTACAAAACACCTTTCGATCTTACAAGAAAAAAAGATTGTAGTACAGGAATTTAAATTTGTTAATAAAAGTTCTGCCGTACTTATTGAATTTACTTCGCTTGAGCCAAATGAATTAGTTGCCTATGAGTTTGATACTACTTTACTGGAAGATCAAAGCAATGTAATAGATGCAGACTTTATAGAAATTCAAGAGCCACCAAAATCTTAAATCAGGTTTTGTGGCTCTTTCTATTATTATGAATAGTGTAATTTTTGTCGCCATCTTTTATCCTAGTCATTACTAATAGTAATTTTGTCGCTATCTTTTTCCTTTATTTATAAAGTTGAAATTATACAATACTGATTTATCTGTGCCCCTTTTTAAATTACATTACATTGTTTTTTTATTTAGTCCGTTGTTTTGGGGTTTATTTTTTTGTTTCATTTCAGGATTCTCATTATTGTATAACCAGATATTGTGTCATATATTCACTTACCATGCCACAGGTTGAGATTTTATGCTTTTTGATTAAACTGTATTGCATCATCACATTTTGTCGCAATCTTTTTTCCCGATGATAGAACTTTATTATTTTGTCGCAATCTTTTTATTTCATAAGTGGTGTTTTGTAATGAATGTTTTAGATTTTGTCCGCTTTTTTGGGTTCTTTTTTATTTTCACATGGATTTAGTCCGTTTTTTTTGGTCCGTTTTTTTTCTGATTTTAATTTAGTCCGTTTTATTGGGCTTCTTTTTTTTCATTATTTTATCTAGTCCGCTTTTTTGGGTCTTATTTTTTAGCTTTTCTCATTTAGTCCGTGTATTAGGGTGCAGTTTTTTTATGATGAAAATAACATGAGAAATATGAGGAATTTTTTTAAGTTAAAATAAATGAAAAATATTTTCTATTTTTTATTTAGTCCGCTTTTTTGGGTGCGACTTTTCTAAATGCCATCTATCTAATTCATTTAGTCCGTTTTTTCGAGTGCGACTTTTTTTTGTTTGCGATTTAGTCCGCAAATTAGGGTGTGCTTTTTTTTTATATTTTTTTGGCTTTTTTTCTTTTCCTTCAAAAACCCCGAAACCCCTTGTTTTCTGTGCATTTTACACAATTTCAGGTTCGTTTTTATATACAAATCACACTGCTAAAAAGTGCCTTTTTACCCATGTTTTTCTCATTTAGTCCGCTTTTTTGAGTGCGATTTTTCGATTTTACAAAATCAAATTTCTATAGTATAGTAAAAAATGTGAATAACTTCCATAAACTTTTTAAGTTTGAAGGAAATTATCCACATTATACAATAGTAATCTACAGTAGCTTTTCTTGGCGGTTGAGCTACCAAAGCAACATCGTTTTATGTCGATATTGTAGTAATATTATAGTCTATTCTATACTTTTTTTCAAGTATTATTACTGTATTGGATAAAATGAGTGTATTTGTTGTACAAATTTTCCTTTTACTAAATTTGTCGCATTTTATAAACAGGGGTGATATACTTGAATTTCTCAAAATATGCCAGAATTGGCAAGGCTCCTTTTACCAAAGCAATCGGAGTTCAAAAAAACCACAAAGAAGTCATTTATACAGAGACACAAGAGCTGGATTGCGCTGCATCCGGCTGTTTTTCGTGTGAAAATTATCAAAAGTATATCGAATTTTTTGAGTTTATGCCTCCTGAGATTCAGGAAAAGGCAAAAAACTGCTGTGCAAACTGTCCACATGCAGTGTATAAAACAGTAGTACATGAGTCGTATAAATACATAAACGAAAAAAATATGTTTGGCTTTGCACCCCGGTTGAAATCCATTGCATTGAAGTTATTATTGATTTATCATTTCTCAAATCCGGATGAACATGGACTGGTCTGCAGTATGTCACCAAAGGAACTGGCTGCATATCTCCACTGTACAGTACGCTCTATCAAAAATGCCAACAATACACTTCAAAAATATGGATATATCATGTACTGTAATGATGGACTTTCCAAAAATCATTTTAATGTCCTTTTAACGGAGTATTCTACTTATGCTCTGCCAGCTGATCAGGGTGGACGTGGTTATGCCACATTTAACCAGCAATGTCTGGATGAGCTTGTAAAGATAAAAAATCTAAACCAGCTCCGGATATCGTTAAGGGTTGCTCTGGATATTGATACGAAAAAGGGAGATTCTCCCCTAATTGTAAAACAGAGTTTTGAATCGCTTCGTCGTTTTCTGCCACAGTACTGTAAGCCTGGTGTTATTAAAAATGCATTATCTGCAACAAACCTGTTCAAAGTAGCTTACGATGAGGACAATGTACTATTACAAATGTATGAGAATTGCCACGGTCGCAGAAACTTCGATAAAGAAACGCTTGCAAACGGCGAGGCAATCAAAAATTATGTAGATCCATTGAATCAGGCAATGGATACCTTTAACAAACGAATGATAGAACAGAAAATTCAAGATATTGATTTGATAAATTATCTTGAAGCAGAAAATATCCATTTGAAGGATTTTTCTGCAAACAAAAAACAACTTTTTGTTCCATTTGATTTATCTCCACAGGATTACAAGGATTTAGGAATCTTAACTATCAGCTATACAGTTGAAGAAGTAAAGAGCTGCCTGCAATATATTCATACAAATTATATCTCTAATTTTAAACTGCAGAGCATTGGAGCACTTGCTCGCACAATACTACAAAAAAAAGAAAGTGAAATTGATACCCTTTCAGATTTAGTTGCTACAGCTTGATAGGTTTTTTTTGTGTGCCTTTTTTTATTTTTTCTCTTGTTTTTGTTTTATTTTATGTCTTTTTTCATTAATTCTTCCCATTTTACTATTTCCTTATTTTATTTTCAAATATTTCGACCCTTAATTGAGGAAAATTTTCATCCACATTTGAAAATAATAATCCTTAATGGTATTAATTCATCCTTATTAAGCAAAAAGAAATCCACATGCTTATATAATCATCCACGATTTAATAAAATAATCCACGATTGGAAATCGTTCATCTTTCATTTTCTTCATATTTACTTGTAAATACTGGGGTTGTGATACTTTGATTTATCAATTATGTTTTTTTAATTATATTATTTTAATTATATATATAAATATAGATAATTATGTACAATGCATCCCATTTATCTTTTTTTCACACATAATTGTTTTCTTTGATTTTTAGAAAGTAAATTAATCATACCATACTTTATATCAAAAAAAAAGAATCCTGTAGCTGAAATTTAGAGAACTTCAGTTACAGGATATCAATCAATACTCATTACCATCAAATGTAATGTTATACATATATAAATTGTAAATACTCATATATGTTTTAATTATAATGTATATAGGATATAAGTCTGTCCTATATGTAAATTGTGAAACTTTTGTAGAACAGGCGATAGCCGTTCTAAAGACCATATGATCTTTTATTATTAGATCAAATAAATCCGTTTGATATTCTCTTGGATTGAGAAGCCATTTATAATCGTATATGACAGCTGGCAGATATATGCAATCTGGGTTAAAGATAGTCACTGAATAAATTCAGTATGTCATCGTCTTTTGTGTCATTTTCCTTCTCTTCCATAAGATGCTCTTTTTCCGTTTTTTCTTCAAATGGATTCTCCGTTTCCGGTGAATCCAACTCTTGTGGGGATGCTGCAGTAACACTCTCAGGAAGATTACTATTACTCTCCTCTTCTGCTGTATCCGTCTTTCGTGATGGGGAGTCAGCGCGAATATTAATTTCTTCATTCAACTGCTCTTTACCTTCATATCCTTTGGTTTTTAGTGATTCTAGTTCCTGCTCAAGTTTTGTAATACGGGCCAATACAGGAATCATGCCGTCATTTAATAGTTTTGGATGACAACATTTGACGATACACAGCTGCACATCAATAAACGGATTGATGCTGTTTCTTATTTTTTCCCTTAATGTACACAGCTGGTCAATATACCAAAAAAGATGCTCCATTTTTTGATTTTCAAATATTTTGATGATTTCCTGCTGATAATCTTTGGTGTTAATAAGCACAGAACTATCGTTCGCTGTCAGATATGTGATTCCGTCAGTTAAGCACTGTAACAGATTATCGGTCAGCTGGGACATGTTTTTTCCTTCTTCATATACGGTTTGCAGCATAGAAAGTGCGGATTTTCCGTTCTGAGACAGAATGTCCCAGATGATACTCTGTGCTATTTCATCTTCCAGCAAACATAAAGTTTCCTTTACATGATTTACAGTTAATTTATCACAGGAAATAATCAGTTTTTCTGCAATACTCAATGCATCTCTCATGGAGCCGTCACTTTGTTTTGCAATAAGCTGGAGTGCATCTTCTTCATATGACTTATCCAGTTCTTTTAACACAAATTCTAGGCGTCCACATATTGTTTTGGATGATAAGGCCGAGAATTGGTAGATACTGCATCGGGACCGGATTGTCGCGGGTATTTTATGAAGTTCTGTTGTACATAGTATAAATATACAGTGTACTGGTGGTTCTTCTATTGTTTTTAATAATGCGTCAAAAGCACTGGCTGAAAGATTGTGTACCTCATCAATGATATATATCTTTTTTGAAAGCAGCGTCGGAAGATATTTTGTTGAGTTTATAAGCTCCTTAATATCATTGATTGAGTTATGAGATGCAGCGTCCAACTCGATGCAGTCCAGAGACGTGTTTTCTATAATGGATCTGCAGCTTTTACATGTATTGCAGGGACCATCTTCTGTGTGGTCTGGGCAACATATTGTTCGAGCAAGTATGCGCGCAATGGTAGTCTTACCAGTTCCCCTGTGTCCGGCAAACAGATAGGCTGAGTCGAACTTGTTATTTTTTATCTGCTCCCTAATAGTTAATAAATTCTGTTCCTGACCTACAACTTCTGAAAAAGTCTGCGGTCTGTATGTAGTGTATAGCATAAGTGGTTCCTCCTTTTATACTGCTTCCACAATAAAGCGTAATAGATTGAAAAAATCATTTTTGGTATAGGAAGTAAACGTCAGATGTTTGCGTCCTTCTTCTAAAATACAGAATGCCTGTTCAATTTCATAAAGTGAATATGGAAAAGCTGTTCTAAGATTGCCGCTATTTTCTCCGGACTTAAATTCATTCATCATCATTTCATAGAATGGAAATAATACAAGATGTATATTCCATTCCGGATGCTTCGTGTTGGCAGAGAAAAACTCATTCGGATCCTTTTCAACCAATACATGAAAAATTTTATAAAGATCCTCACGCATGGATATAGACTGCATCTGATTATATTTTTTTAAATAGATCTGTAGATTTGCATATTCATTTTCAATGATGTAAGGTGCATTATCGGTCAGAAAATGGATAAACTGCCAACTGTTCTCTGGTATCTCTTTCATACCAAGAAAGTGATCCATATCAACATGATTTAAAGGATGAAAGGATATCGTATTGCATCGGCTTCTGATCGTATCAAGAAACATATTCCCAGAAGAGATCAATATTAAGATATTCTTTTTCCCACGATCTTCTAACAGTTTTAAGAGTCTATTTTGAATCATTCGGGTTATTGTGTGTGCATTGTACACTACAAATACCTTACGTATGCCAATACTACAGCGGTGACTGGAATCCAATAACAGATCAACATGCTCTGCTCTCAAAGCTCCTTCGGACAAAATTTCGTAATAATCAGGATGTCTGTTTAATTCCGTACCATCGCATCCTAAAAGTTTGGCTGCGATATATCTTGCTGCCTTGCTCTTCCCTAGACCGGGAAGGCCATACAGTATCAGACCAGGTGGCTCTTTCAATGAGAGATAATTGTTTATCTGCTCCTGCGTATCTTTATTAATGTATGCCAGTTCATTCATCGGCACTTCCTCCTTCTTCTTTTGGCATGTATAGAAAATTCTTCAATTTAGGTACATAGATTGCACCTCTCTCCTGCTGATGCTCTGTGAGATGTGCTTCTAAACCGCAAATTTGAATATAAGAACTGTAAGCCATCTGTAATATCAGAGATTCTCGATTCATTGGTTTCAACGATTTATCAAATGCGCAATATATGGCATGATAAAGCATATTTTTTTCTTCCACTGATAAAAAAAGATTTTCTTTAAATACAGTTTCTTCAATGATCTGGATACTTAACAGTGGCTTCGGAACAAGTGAATACTCATGGATTTTTTCTGCTTCTGGAAATGGTGAGTATAAGTTTATAATACCTATCCCAAATAAGACTGCTCCTGTTATTAACAGATCTTCGTTATAAGAAATCTTTAAATCGGGATGATAGGCATAGATTTTTTGTGATCGTAAGAGCTGTATTGCAATACTCGTTACCGATACGATCTGTACCAATAATCCACCGTTGAAGCAACCTGTGTTCGTAATACTAGCAGGTGCTTCACAAAGCCTTGGCATTATTGAATCTAGAGTTTGATACAAAAGATCTTTATAATTGGCATGTTTAACCAGATTAATCTGTTTGTACAGCGCTTCACGATAATGTTGTGTTTCAGTAGGTGACAGACCAGTTACGTAATCTGATATATTATATTCTGTTATGATTTCCATACGAGAAATTATGAACTCCAGTTTTTGCATCGGATCATATAACACTTCACCATATACTTTTACTACTTTTCCTTTAAATGTCACATAGTCACTATTCATGTTATTATCCCAGATTCGTCCTATTATAGATCCAGACTTATCCTGTAGTTTAAGAAAGAAATAGGGAGTTCCTGTTTCCTTTGTAAAATTTTCATAGATATATTTTAAATAAAATGTTTCTTCCATTTCCTCAGCAAGATGTTCTATCAGCTGTGTTACATAAATTTGTTTCATTTTGCTCCTTCCTGTGATGAGTCAGATTTTCAAGGTTCTCAAAGAAAGTACTATAATATTCTTTGATTAGTTCTTCTAGTTTTACGTCGTCAGGATAGGCAAAATTTAATGTATCTTCGTGCCTTAGCAACGAACTTACCACTTTTTTTATCCTGAATAGAAAAATCTCACCACATCTTGCAAATATTTCAGATTTACGAAGGTAATAATTTAGGTTATATTTACTGCCTTTTGAAAACATAACAGTTCCGTTTCTCTCTTCTTCCTGCACTTTTTTACATAAGAGGCTCTGATAGTGTTTTGACACCTTATCAAATTTATTTTGAAGTGATAAATCGCCCATTATATCATCACACATGTGAAGGTATTCATGCACAAAAGAGTGGGGATACCGATAGTCAATAACGATAGTGTTAATGGAAGGATAATAGAGACCGGAGGCATGATGACGTCCCAGCTTACGAAACCGTAAAGCCACTTCTTTACAAATTAAATGATGAAAATATCGTTCGTTCAATTTCTGAAATTCAAGTGATACCATATTTACTAATTCGATATCAACATCTTCATCAAATTCGATGAATCCAAAGTATTCATTTAGCTCAGAATTTTGCATGAGATGCAGAATATTATTGGGAATATTTCGCTTGGTCGTATATGCCTTTGCAACTTCACCCTGAAGTTTTTTTCTGTATTTATCCTCTTCTTTTTGATCCTGTATGTTTGTAATATAAAAGCGTAAAGTCATCAATGAATATTTTGCTAAATCTTCATAAAATATAAAGTTTTCATAAATGCTTTTGTTGTCCACCAATGATGAAGCCTGAAAGGGTATCTTTGCATAAGCATAGGCAATAAGTAAAAGCATGTTATTAAAAATCTTTGGGCTTTCTGCGTCCATTAGCTCATGATTTGCGTTTCCATTCGCTGGTGATATAACATTATTGGTTCTGTCAATAACAAGTTTTCCGATTTCTAAAAATTTAGTGAACCAGTCAGGTGCTGTGTCGTAGATCCACTCATATCTCCACAGTGGGTAACAGACACTAAGTACAGTATCCATTAATGTCTCTAGTATCGAATCATCTTCATAAGCTTCAGTGAGCAGCTCATTTAACCAACTTAGACAAAATAGTGGAAAAAAGGCATAATCCATGTGTAAAACATTGATAGACATAGAGCTATTGCTCTTATAATGATAAGAGCAATTTTGAAAACGTCTTTTGGGGTTTACGGGAATATAAAATGAATGATTTAAAACTGTTAGCTTTATGATGTAATCTGTCCGGCCAACATTTTTTGCAAGCATCCATTCAAATCCTCGTTCACATACTTCAATCGTGACATCACTAAGATTTCTTGTGAAATCCAATAAAAAAGGAATGCCAACATTAGATAGACATTCCATCGAGGTGATTTCTTTCATTTTTTTGTTTATGGTTCTTTTAATGGTGGATTCAATCTGTTTGTAAGCAGTCTCCTCTCCTACCATTAATTTCGGGTAATTAAAGTTACACAACTTAACCGTTAAGTTGTGCTTTTTAAATACACTTCGTTTCTTCTTCTTTTTCGCTAAAGATAAGATTAGCTCCCCTTCCAGCAAATAATTATTAGGGGTATTCTTATCCTCCTTTTCCACATTTAAGATGTGTGATTTTGACATTGATGCATCGGCAAGACCAATCATTGTCAATAATTCTGCTAGATTACTCATAGTTTCCTCCTTTTACATAAAAAAAAGACATCCGAAGATGTCTTAATCTAATAGTTATACCTATTTCTAGGAATTGATTCATCAGGAGCATCAAAAGATGATCCGCTCAAAGAAATAAGTTTTCTAAAGTATAACAATATAAAACCGGAAAGTCAATTCGATTGGTATGATATTTTGTTATTTCAGTTTAGAATAGGAAAAACAGGTTAAATACTAATTAGTGCTGTATAGGAGTGTGAATAATAGGTGATGTTGATGAAATTAAAATCAGAACCTAACCGTTAAGTTCTGAAACGGCATAATAAAAAAAGATAAAACATAGCATACTATGTTAAAAAAGTATAGGAATTGAGAAAGAAACGTGAATACATACATATCATACTTTTGTATACTGTATACAAAAAGAAAGAACTAAAAACAATAAATTATTTTTAAGATTAATATAAGTGTTGAAAATAAAATAAAAGTATGACATAATAAAACAAGAAAAAAGAAAAATAAAATGAAAACCTAACGGTTAGGTTCTTTCTGACAAAAGGAGGATATAGCGTGGCTATTGTAATAGGCGATTATAATCGCAAGGGTGGAGTAGGTAAGACAAGCTCCATTATCAATATTGCAGCTCAGTTCGCAATGAACGGCAAAAGAGTCCTGCTGATTGATGGCGATTCTCAAACTAATTTAACACAGTATTTCTATGAGGGCGATGAAGATATTTTTGAAAATGGATTGTTGAGAAAAGGTGTAGATACACTCTACGAAGTACTGGAACAGGATCTTAACATTTTTAATACGATCTACAGCATGGAGTTTACAGCTAGAAGAAAATGGGGGAACAGATTCCGGAAGGTTTCCTGCAATCTGGATATTGTACTTGGCAGCCGAGATATGGATTATTATGGTACAGAAGATGCTGGAATCTTAAAAGAAAAACTAAAAGTAGTTGATGATTTATATGATTATATTTTTATAGATTTTCCGCCGGCACACAATGTCGTAACGATGATGTTCCTTGTTGCATGTGATTATGTGATTGTACCTCTTCATTTGGCCAAAAATTCCAGCGCACATGGATATAGAGATGTGATTGAAAGATGCAGAGAAGCCAGAGATGAGTATGGGAATAAGAAACTTCAGGTTCTTGGCCTGTTCTATAATAATGTTCAAATTTATAAGACTGATCAAAAAATGATGTATGAATACAGCATGGATCCGGACACAAAAAAAAGCATGAGACTGTTTGATACAACGATTCGACACGATTATTCATCGATACAGATATCAGAAGCAGATAGGCAGCCGGTTTGCATTAGCTGTGGAAATAGTGATATTGCAAAAGACTACAAAAAGCTTGTGAAGGAAATGGAAAATAGAATTAAAGAAGAAAGGGTGGAATAAATAGTGGCATCGAAAAAGAGCTTGTCGAATTCGACTTTAAAAAAATACAATGCAATGCAATCTGTTGCAGGGGCATCGAAAGAATTTCAGAAAGAGATAACGGAAGAGACGAACGTTGATGAATTGCTTGACGCAGATAGGCAGAAGGTGATTTACCTGACCGATGAACAGTTGGAGGATGATCCTAATAATGAGGATATTTACGGAGAATCTGAGGTGGAAGAGCTTGCAGAAGCAATGAAAAAGTATGGATTTCAAGGCGTTATTTTAGCGTATCCGATAGGCAATGATAAATATCGTATTGAGTCAGGGCACAGAAGAAGGCTGTCAGCCAGAAAAGCAGGTATACGGACATACACGGTTTTCAAAACAGAACCACCTAAAACTGAATGGGAGCGGATTATCCGCTTAAACATGGGGAATTTACACGGAAGAAAAGATAAGCCCATGACGAATGCTCGCATAGCTCAGAGCTTGTATGAGGCACATGGCATGGAAGTAAAGTATAAAAAAGAAAATGGCCTTCTCGTGGAAGGGGAAGAGACGGCTCTTAATGTTCTAACTGCAAAAAGTATGGAACTAAAACCAGCATCTGTTGAAAAATACCGTGCTCTTTTAAAATTGAACATGAATCTGCAGGCGAAGGCAGATAACGGATATTCTTGGTCTGCTTTAAGCGCAGCCAGTCCATTGGACGAAGAAAAACAAAGTGAACTCAATAGACTTATAGATGAAAAAACGGACAAAAGCGGGATAGAGTCAGTAACTCGTGCTTGGATTAGCGCAGTCATTGACAAATTGAAGGCGGATGCTAAAAATGATATAACAAAACAAGAGAACAGTATTATAACTGAAAGCCCGAAGGGACGGATTAGACGCAAAAATGGAACAAAGATTATCCTGAAAAGCGCGAGAGAACTGCATGAAGTACTTGATGCAGATAATAATGCAATAATCAGAGAGGAAGAGATACCTGATGTGCTAAGCACGCTTGAAGAACTAAAAAATAGCATAAATAAAAAGATTGAAGAACTTGATAATAAATCGAGAACTTAACCGTTAAGTTATTACAACAGAAATTTGTTAAAAGAGGATGGGTACACCGTCCTCTTTTACATTGCTGGAATCAAATGTGGATAGATTCCGAGCAAAAGGATGTCGTCCAAGCCTTTCCCAAAAGCAGGATTCCAGTTAGCAATATAAGTGGAAAAAGAGTTTAATTTCAAAAGATCTGCCAGATCCTTTTCGTGACGCATGACAAATTTGTTAATATATTTATCGGCGTCATATGCTATTATGGCAGTTTTACAGCCGAGTTGATTTAAATACTCTAAAATACTGATTTCATTATCTTGATTTTCAAGTTTCTTGTAGGAATTGACACCAGGCAAAGAGACAACAATCGTGTGAAGCACATGGTTGGCTACGATGGCCTTTTTTTCGCCTTCCGTGATATAACAAATACTGCAATCATCAATACCGGGTCGGTAATAAAACCCTGTGTGACTGCCAGAACGGCATCCACAGACAAAGGCATTCGAAAGAGCACCTGATTCATCTTTTTGGGGGTAATACGATGAGAAGTTTTTGTATTTGTTCTTGATTTTGCCGTTTTCATCAGTATCCGGTCGATCCAGACGAAGACGGAGACGGTATAATCGGCCATGTATATCATAAGTGGGTATCAACATTCCGGGTTTACCAACAAAAGTCCAGTTTCCGGAGGCATCCTGATAAAAACCAGGAACGCCCTTTAATGTACCGAATTGTTCCTGCAATAAAGATGCAATTCTGAATCGTTCGGTCGAATCATCATAATATCCTTTTTCCTCCGAATATGTTTTCTTCAATCGAAGAGTGTGGATGTTACTGGAACAAATGAGCTCCTTTGTCCATCCATCATTCAAAAGGGAACGGATGTGCTGCTTTGATAATGGCAGCATTCCAAGAAATGCTCGATAGTATTTATCAAGTTCGGTGTTGTTTAATGGAGGGACTCCATAATCAGGAAGTGGCAGGCTCTTTCTTTTCTGAAAGCTGTAAGGTTGTGCCACCTCCTTGTTTCTGCCTTTTTTTTCTGTGTCTGTGTAAAGACAGGAAGAATCTGGAAGTTCTTTTACAAGAAAATAATTTTTTCCGTTTACGTTACTCTGTATTTCCTTCGTGTGTATACGTCGGCAGACGTATAATTCCTGACCGGGATAGGCTGGTTCGTCTGGCGTGAGAATGCTGCACCAGTCAGGTTTGCTGCATATTGGGCAATGTTCGGCGTTGGACACATTTCGAAATGTACCCATTTTTTCCTCCTTTTGATATGCGATTGCTGCATTGCAACAAACGTGATGTGTATCAACCTGTGATACATTTGCGTAAGCATGAAGAATAGAAAAACAGACAAAAGCCTGGAAACTATTCGGTTAAATAATAATATTTTTGCTGATTATAGCATAAGCGTTTCGCCGATATGGTATCGAAAACACAAAAAAAGAGCGGACTATACAATTGCAGACATAAAATTCAAGTATGAGAAAAATGAGACTAATAAAATGGAGAACTTAACGGTTAAGTTCTCCATTTTATGGTTTGAAAATTATTTTAATGATAAATTTTAAAAGAACATCGTAATAAAAGAGGATACAATAGATGAGGCCAAACAATATTTTTCAAGAAAAAAGAACAAGATGTATCCGCTCGATAAGATCTTGACCAGAAGTATCGTCATGACTGCACCGATAGATGCAATCAAAAGGAGCAAAAGTTAAGATGTCACTGTCAATCGTGTAGTAGAGTGGCAGTGAAGAAGGAACGGAGTGTGAAATTAAGGTTTGGTTAATACTGCGTACATGTTCAATACTTTCAGTTGGAATGATTATCATATATGTTTCGCCTTGCGTTATATGCTTGTCCAGCCATTTAAAGAACAGCAGTGAGCGGGTTATAAAATTTGACCTTCCTTCGGTGCAGCCGCGTGCGGATAAGATAAAAAGTGCTACTGGTGAATCAACAGATTCTTTTGAACTTCTAAAACGGATATATGCATCGACATGGAACAAATGCGATCCGACATGTAGGGGGAGGTTGCATTTGCATGATTGCATAGAAATTCCGTATTCGACATAGAAATGGATCAAAAACTGGCTTACCGATAGCTGCTCCATAATATTTGTGTCTGTCAATGCATATGTCAGGTTGTGCGGAACGTCTATGACCGGTGCAAGATAACTATAGGCGCCTGCAGAAAGCTTGTAAAATCTGAGAGGGGCTGGGACACCGTGTACGTTGGAATCTGGATTGCAGAATTGCAGCTGATGTCTGATTACAATGCCGGCATGTACAAGCTTCTTTAAATTACGGCTGTAAGATTTTTTCCGGTAAAATGAGGGGAGTGCATGCTGGAGCGCATATTCGATATTGTTGGCATTGATATAAGCATATCGTGTAAGCAACTTCATAATCTCGAAATCAATCAGATTTAGGATTCCTTTTTCCTTTAGAATGTCAATTTCATTATGGGTACAATTCTTGTTAGAATTTTCTATACAAATGGTCCATCCGTCCTCTAAATGAAATGGACTTTTTAGTGAGAGCGAAGAAGTAGAGCTGGATTCTTTTGAAATGTTGTTCATTGATATTCTCCTTTGATTTTAAATGTTTTTAAAATAAGTCATCGATGGATTCGCTGCCCTCTGGCAAGCGGGAGACCTGCTCGGAATCCTCTTTACGGCTATCCTGAGCGGGTTCAACTTTTCTTACTGGATCGGTAACAGCAGGTTCTTGCTGCAAAATGGCGGCATCTTTAGTTTCTGTATGTGAAATGTTACAACCGGAACGAAAAAGCTGAGTACGGGAATAAGGAGTGTTTTTGTGGGTAATAGGAGAGGGAGCTGACTCGGTGTGCTGCTTTGACGATTTGTATCTCTGAAACCACTCGATCTCGGTGGAGAAAGCAGAACAGGTCCAGTCCTCGGGTTTTAAAAAACTTACTTTTGCATGTATGGGGGCAAGGGGACGCCCATCTTTTGCAGTGAAGAAAGTTACCTCCTGGAAATCACGCATACGGATATCAATCTCCTCGACCGTGTTTTTTTGAGTCTCGGTTTCCCGGGAGGAATAGGAAAGGGCAGGGGTATCGGAAGAGAGTGCTGTCTCGGAAGTGGTGGTCTGCTCCTCGACATCATCGTGTATACCTGCCATGGAAGAAAATATCTCCATGTCAGAAAGAGAAGAGCGGCCAAACACCATGATATGAGCGCTGCCAAGTATTACGCCTTTCAGATACTTTGTGATATCGTTCTTTTCAAACTGATCCAGAGTTTGGATAGCACAGAACATGGCAACTTTGAATTTTCGAAAGAGCGAGAAGTTCTTTTCAAGGGAACTGTGGATAAGGACGGGCAGCTCATCGATGTAGAAAAAGTGCGGTGTACGAGTGTTTTCCGTTCCGGGGCGGGAGAGCACGGCGTTGTTAAAGGAAAGCAGAAAGAACAAACCGAAAGCAACTGCATTGGTATCTCCACTTGCGAGATTATAATTACATACTGTGATTTCTCCCCGCAAAAGAATCTGATCAAAGTCAATGGAATCCTGTGAACAGAATACTTCCCTGTTTTCGGGCATCAGCAAAAATTCATTGATGATGTTACGGGTGCCTCGGCTCTGATCTTCCATTTTTGTCCGACCCTTTCCTAACAGGTCATCTTTAATATACTGAAGAATGAAAGTATACTGACGGGTATCTCTGTCTAAATTCTCTAATTTGCTAACATAAGGCGGCAACAGATCGAAATTATTGATTAGCATTTGCAGATCCTGCGGGGTTGCCTGACGGTGGTGGAGCAGCGGCACGGTATTCATGACCAGTATTGCGAGATTCGCAATCATCTGCCGGTTTAATCCTGTAAAATAAGAATCGGCTTTACCTTTTAAATCTGTGATTGCCTGCATCACATCCGAGAAGATCACTGCTTTTTTGACGATGGCCTGGTGCCTTGAGGTGCCGGATAATGTTTTGGCAAGATAAAAAGGGTTCATGCCAATCCAGTTTGTTTTCTTTAGACCGTCCGAGGAGTATGTTGCATCAATACGATGGTAGAGAAGATTTCTGCCATCACAAAGGCGGCATACATCGTCCGTAAGGGAATCGTCTGGTGCAAGAACTGTAATGCCACAGACGGGATATTGCAGGCGCAGCTGCTCTAAAACATCTTCGCAGTGTCCCTGGGAAACGGATGAATCATCATATCCTTTTGAATCCGTATCAGAAACCATGAAATCGCAAACAGAAAGGAAAGGGGAGGTCCCTTGATAGGATATTGCGCCTTCTGCGGTATATTGCTTCAATAGCTTCACCTGTTGCTGCTCAGCCTTGCAGCGCATGTTCAGATCATCCCGTATCGCAGGAAGAATCGTAGAAGAAGTTTTACCAGTGCCACTTGTTCCGTCCACGAGGGTATGAAGAAACCGGTCCCTTTCTGATACGACGATCGGCTTTCCGGTTTTCAAATCTTTGGCAATGGACAGCGGATAACGTATGCTGCTGGTATCTTTTTGAAGATCGAGATAGTGGGAGAGCTTAAAAGACGTAATTAGCGCTCTGCTTTTCTTGTTCAGCAAGGGTGATAGCGTCCATTTCGTAAACAGAATGAAAAAAAACAATAATGGCAGCTGGGTAAAGAGACGTCCTAATATGAGCACCATGGTTGGTGTGAAAATCTCATCCGTCTTGATCTCCATGATAGGCGGCAGAAATAGTCTGGACAAAAGCTGATACAGGATGCCGGTAATCACCAGGCTGCAGTTCAGGGCTATGGAGAGGTAAGTGATTTTTTTGACACTCTGATAATTAAAAAAATCAGAGACAGTACTGACAAACCACAGGACAATCGGCAGGAGCAGTGCAAAAAGGCGATAAAGAAAACTGTGCGGCATAAGCGTGTAGTCGAGCATTACTAGTGCATGTAAAAAGGCAAACAGAGATAACAGCAGGTTTATAAACAACACTCCATAGAAAAATAAGAGGATATATGGAGTGTCTTGCTTGGAGCTTGAACACAAAAGATCTTTTATATGTGATATTGCGGATTTAAACTCAATCTTCATGGGCTCCACCTTTCACGAGATGCAGTTTCTCGTCAAATTCGTCGCATTCAAATAACACATCTGAACTTACGGAATCAAAAAAGTGGAAAGAGGAACTGCCTATATCAAGAGAATGGCCGACATCCATCCAGATCACAGAGCGGCTTTTAAGGAGTTTTGTGGAGTAACTGTCGTTAATCGTTTTCTTAAACTGAGAGATAGCGTCTCGTGAAAGGACTAAAACAAGCGTAAGTGATGAGTCCAAAACTGCATTCTTGAAGTAGTGCATCAGCCGTACAGTTGCACTTAGATCTACGACAGGCAGTTCAACAGCGATTGCCCCGTAAACAGGATGCAAAAATCCGTGTCGGAAATAAAAAGGTGTCTGATCGCTGCAGGTGAAAGCAAGTGGTCTCTGATATACCCAGCCATCAATGTTGAGACCGCTGTGTAGCAGACGATCCAGAAACAGCTCTGAGAACATATGTTCGTTCGGCATGATGTGGGGGAGGTAGAAAGAAAGCCTATGGTTCGGAACGGCAAATAACGATATTCCTTGCAGCGCATTCATATACAAATTGGTGTTATTGTCATAAAAACGCGAGAAATGCGATTTAAGACGTTTTTGAAATACAAGGTCCAATGCTCTGCCTTTCGTCTCAGAATGCTCTGTATCGTGTAAATATCGCCTTTTGAGCTGAACTGTGTCACCTAAGGTGTCAACATCCGGATGTTTAAGGTGGAGCCCGCGAAATGTCTGGAGGTCTCCTGCAGATATTGTTCTGGACAATGAGGATGTATTAAGCGCCTGCATGAATTGCTCATAATCCAATTCCATGCCGTAGTCTTCTTCGAGTATAGTCCATAGCTTGATGAAGCGGAGCAGTATCTTGTAGATTGAAAAAGATGGCTTGTCTGCAAAAGAAGATTTTTCGTGGAAGGCAAGGCAGAACACTAGTGTGTTATGCGGATTGGAGAAAATATCACACTTTGCATACTGATTGACTTTTTTCAGCAGAATGGTTTCGGACTGGGTGCTGTTATCCTGCTCGATGTAATAGCGGCTGCCGGAAGGAGAAAGCAGCATCCCATCGCATCGGGGCGGCATTTCAGAGGCGGAATCCGTACTGCTTAATGCAGATTCCAGAAGCCACGGAGCTGGTTGGCTCATGGGAGCGCTTATATATTGCACATAGAAATCGTTAGTGCGGATACGATGCAGTATCTGCTGGTTCCCGGATGGCGGACGGCGCTCCCAATCCACATGCATTGCGTTAAGGTAATCGTCTGTTAAAAAGTTTTTTAAGAGATTACGTCCTTTGGGAGTGAGGCAGTAGTATTTGGTCTGGTTGCAACTGGGCAAAATCTTAGACTGAACATATCCATACTTTTCCAGCCGCTTGATGGCCAGCCGGGCAGACGCTTCGGTGTTTCCGTGCAACCGGGTTGCAAAAAGCTGCGAATAGGTAAGCGTATTAGTCTGCAGCAATAAAAATAAATCCAATTGTATTTTGCTTAATGAAAAAAGCCTGGCGTTATCGCACAGGCTTTTTTCAAAAAATGATAATGATTTCATAAAATAATCCTTTCAATTACGAGGTCAACAGGAACAAGTAATAGTAGTACCTGTCTCCAGGAATTGAAAGACTTCCAATGTCAAAAGACAACGAAAATAAAGTATTTCAAGTATAGCAAGAAACAAAAAAACTGGCAAGGAGTACTTTGCCGGCAGGAGAATAAATAAATGATAAGAGTAAAATCTTATGTAATACATATGTATTACGTTGTAGTGTATTACATTTATATTTAAAGAAACAAAAAAGCTAAAGAATTATAATGTATTACATAAGTATTACAGTGTAATGTATTACTATTATGTTGTTTTTTGAGTTGAACTATATTGATGGAACAATCAATCTATGATATAATGAAAAAAATACAGAGAACAAAGACGTACGACATTTTGAATGGGAAAACGGAGGGCAGTATGAACGATTTAAAACAGGAATTATCAAAACCAAGATCGTTTCGGATCAACGATGAAACAGCGAATAAATTTAAACAGATTGCAGATGAGTTACAGGAGAATCAACAGGGTGCCTTTGCAAGACTCATAGAGGCATATGAAATGCAACAGGTAAAAATCAATCTTGGAGAAGACAAAAAAGTGCTGGAGAAGTACGAAGAACATATGAGTTCGATCAATCGTCTTGTTACAAACCTGTTGGAAGAAAAGATTAATATAGAAGAGAAGGTAAGAGGGGACTATGAAGTGCTCCTTCGCTCCAAAGACACTACAATACAGGAGCTGCAGGGAAGTAATACAGTAATGGAACAGATAAAAGAAAGCAGTCAGAAACGTTCTGCAGAATTAAAAGATGAAAACGCTAGATTGACAGCACAAATTAGTGAATTGGAAAAGAAACTGGAAGAGCAGCAGATGGATTTTAAGGAAAAACTATCTGACAAGGATAGATTGAACCAGACATTAACGGATTCTTGTGCCGAACTAAAGGACAAAAATCAAAAAATGAAGAGTACAGTAGAACAGACCGATCAGATTATGAAGGAAAAAGAGAAAGTTGAACAAGAGGTTGTACTGCTTCAAAAACAGATAGAAGAAATGTCCAATGAAGCGGTCAAGCTTCAGCAGACAACGGAATTGGAACGCCAAAAACTGGTAATGGATCTCCAGACGGAGCATGATACTGAGAGAAAGACAATGGAAGAAGCACATCAGAAGCAGCTTGAAGAGTTGAGGCTAAAACAACAGGAAAGTGTCCGCAGTATTGAAATGTCGGAATTAACAGGAGAGAAGAAGCTTTTAGAAGCAGAGCAAAAACATGCAAAAGAAGTAGAAGAGTTGAAAGCCAAAATGCAGGAAGCAATTGATAAATATCAGCAGAAATATTTTACGTTACTGGAACGGATGGAAGGCGGAGTGGCAAAATAGCAGGAGAAATTTCTCTCTAATAAAGAGTTTGTCAAGTTAAGTAAAATTTATAGCTATTTGATTAGCTGCATAAACACTATACTTTCAAGCACTTTGAAGTATAGGAAAATACTCATTTTACCATGAATTTACCACGATTTAATGACCTTGATATAACACTAAAATCAACATGGGAGATAGCACAAAAATCTGTGTATCTCCCGTTTTTCATTCGTGTAATATGATTACTTCACTCTGATTTCAAATTTCAAGATTCCATTATCTTTACCAGCGTATCATAACTAATACCATGGTTATTCTTTTCGTATTTATTGGGATTAGAGCCGAAATTATTTAGATTTTCTTCAGAAACCGAGATTTGAATTATACTGCCTTCTACGTACATAGATGGGAATCATTCCATAAAGTTGTATTTTTATTATGTTTGTAGTATTCTTCAACAGAAATCCGAATAAATTCAAAAAGTCTTCATGAGAAGTTCCCTAGCGTGTCTTTGACAGAGCATGCTTAGAGATTATTGAAAAATTTTCTCTATTAGTATATTTCGAAAATGAAAAAAAACATTGCAATATTGCGAACAAAGGAGTATAACGTTATTAGATTTACAAAAGAAAATTTAGAAATCCATTTTTAATATTGGATTCTACTTTGGAAATTTAACACATTTACAAAAAACTGGTGATTCACGGCGCTGCAAAAGTTATAATAAGTACATTCCTTAGTTCATGCACTTATTATAATAGAAATAGGCATTTTAAATCACTAAATTTATCAAGCTTTCAAGGTACAATATGTGAAAGTGTTACTACATACTAACGCTAAATCATAGTATTTACCATTACAATGCGGTTTGATTGAGCTAACCGGACGTTTTGTTTGAAAAAATTGGTTCAAGAGTTAGTTCGGAAGAAGAAAGGAGAAATTTTTTTTGAATACGAGTTAGTAAAAACTAACCAAAACAAATGAATTTTGGGACATGAGAGAGTTACGAATCACATATTTAATTTAAACAGGCTAAGGAGACAGTAATGAAAGAAAACGGAACTCTTATAGATATTTTAAGAAATGCTTCTGTAAATTTTTCTGACAGAGGTATTAGCTTTTGTGGAGCCGAGAAAAAAAGAATTACATACAACGAGCTTAACGCAAGAGCTATAGTTATGGCGAGAACTCTTAAAGAATGGGAGATTTCAAAGGGAGACCATGTATTTATATGTATAGATGATCTAGTCAAGTTTACAGATCTGTTTTGGGGATCAGTATATGCCGGCGCAGTTATTGAGCTTGTTCCTTTCGGAAGCGATAAATTAGCAGATTCTATTCAAGGAAAAAATTTAATTACAGAATCAGAGACAAAGATTCTTATAAGTGACAGAATGAGTTTTTCGGACTCCGAATGGGTAGCAGATATCCGTATAATAAATGCTGATGCTCTCATTTACGAGGCTGAAAAATTTTTAAACAGTGAAAAATGTACGAATGAAAAAGAAATAGTAAATGAACGCAACCAAAAAGCTGTTGCATTTGCACTTTATACAAGTGGAACCGAAGGTAAATCAAAAAGAATTGAGTTTGATAATGCGCAGGTTGTTTCGGCAGTGCAAAGGATAAATTCGCTTGTAGGAAGATTTGGCGGAGACATTACTGCAAATATACTTCCTTTGTTTCATGTTATTGGATTTTTTATGTTTTATGTTGCACCGGTTCAGCTTGGAATCGAACAGATACAGATTCCTTACAGAGAATTTATTTCAGATCCGAAGCTTTTGTTTGAGGTACTTAAAAAAAACAGTGTAACTGATATTGACGGTATGAACTATGTACTTCGTACTTTTGTTGAGATGTCTGTTACCGATGAAGAAAAGAAGAGTCTTGAAAGAGTGAAGAACATACTTCTATGTGGAGAGGTAATGGATGTTTCTCTTATCGACAAGGTTCAGAGAAAATATAACACAAATGCGATTCGTACATTCTACGGAATGACCGAATGTCTTTCATGTGTGACTAAACCCAAAGGAGTCATGATATCCCAACAGGGAGCTGTAAATACAGTTCAGGATCTGGTAAGCAGATATGAAATGACATCCATGGACAAATTCATGATTGTTTCAAGCTTCTCCTTTGACCTTTCAGTATTCGATATATTTGGATCGGTTTATGCGGGCGGTTCTCTTTATGTCAGCGAAGGCGCAAAAAACATATATGGCTTGCGAAAGATCTGCAAAAACGAAGGCATCACAATATGGAACAGTGTTCCGACAATATGGAAGCTGGTACTCGACGGAATAAGAAAGGGTGAACAGTTGCCGAATATGAGAATAGTTCTGATAAGCGGCGATAAGATTCCACAGGAACTTTTCACGTCAAATAAAAACATATGCCCGAACAGCCGTTTTATAAGCCTGGGAGGAGCAACGGAAGCTTCGATATGGTCGATATTATATGAGGTAGAAGAGCTTAAGAATGAATTCAGGGGAAGGATACCGTACGGATATCCGATGAAAAATCAGACGATATATGTTCTCGATGAAAAGCTTAAAAATTGCTATCCGGAAGTTGAAGGCGAGATATGTATCGGAGGAATCGGGATAGCACTTGGATATAAAGGCGATGGTGAGCAGACAAAAAAGCATTTTATCGAGCATCCGAAATACGGAAGGATATACAGAACCGGAGATCTGGGTATGTATCGCCGTGAGGGATATGTGGATATCCTGGGAAGAATAGATAACCAGGTCAAGGTAAACGGCTTTAGGATAGAACTTGATGAGATAGAGGGCTGCATCAGAAAGATAGAAGGCATAAAAGATGTAGCGGTAGTGCTTCTGAACAATCATAACAGAAAGCAGATCGCAGCTTTTGTTGTGACTGACGAAACGGATTTTAATCAGGAAAAAGCAAATGAAGCGGTAAACTCGAGCCTTCCCGAGTACATGGTTCCGAAGACGTATCAGGTCCTTAAAGAAATACCTCTTACGGCAAATCGTAAAGTAGACAGAAAGAAGCTGATGAACTTTAAGCTGACAGATACGGTGAGCAGAACTCTTATACCGCCTAAAACGGAATATGAAAGAAAATTATTCAATATATGCAAAGAAAACCTAGATCAAAATATACCTATAGATGTAACAAAAAGCTTTTTTGAGATGGAGGTTGATTCGGTGCAGCTCTTGACTCTGATGGAAAAGGTCAATGCGGAATTTGGCACAAACCTTTCGGTTCAGGAATTCCTGAGTCATACGTCTATACGAAAACTAGCCTTGCTATTTGAAGACCGTGAAGGAGATGAGGATGATGACTGACGGTATAGCTGTAAAGAAAAAAAGTTCAATACACTGGGGAATACTTGTAGGTGTAGCAATTGGAATGTTGAATTCAATGATAATTCAGACAATGATGAGTACATCAATGAGTACGATAAGCAAAGAATTCAATTCAAAAGTTTCTTATTCATGGATATACGGCGGATATGTTCTTGCATCCGCAATGACCATGCCGTTGTTCGGACATATATGCGATAAATTTGGAAGCAAAAAGAATTTTATCATCGGATACATTATTTTTACAGCTGGAACACTTGTCGGCTGGTCAGCGCCGAATATGGCAATGCTGATTTTGTCAAGGGTAATAATGGGACTCGGATCAGGAATAAGCGTACCGGCTATCTACGGAATCATCGGAGAATATTTTGAAAAGAAAAGCTACAAGATAGTATTTGCTACGCTTGCGCTGATAACAATAGTGGGAAAGGGGCTTGGAAGTATTTGGGGAAGCTATTTTATATCCACATCTTCCTGGAGAAATGGATTTCTATCACTGCTCCCTCTTGAAATTGTAGCAATCATTCTTATTGCAGTATTTGTCGCAAAAACCTCGGAGATTAAAAACGATTCGGTACTCAATGTACGTCATGCGCTTATTTTATCGGCGGCAATATGCTGCCTTATGTTCGGCTTTGACCGTATGACCGAACGGCCGCTCTTTGCAATACTTCTTCCGATAGGAGTTTTACTGCTCATATGGATATTTGTGAGCGAATCAAAGAAAGAAAACGGAGTTATTCCGTATGAGATGAAGAACAATAAAAAACTTCAGAAAATGATGATACAGATGTTCTTTATGGGAGCATGCATAAATGTAGCCATTGCATATTTCCCAACAGTATTGCAGACATCACTTGGTATGTCGGTGAAAATGTCGAGTATATGCCTGGTGATTTATGTGGTCGGAAGCGGAATCGGAAGCATTCTAGGAGCAACAATGAAAGGCAAAGGCTCAAAGAGTATATTTGGGGGCTGGGGCAGTGTTGTACTTGGTTGTTTCCTGAGCTTTATATGTCAGTATACGGCTGGCGCAGTTATATATGTTGGTCTTGTACTCATAGGTGTTGGACTTGGAATTCTCGGAACTGTTCTTTTGAGCAATGTGGTTGAACAGGCTGAAGATAACAAGTCAACAGTAAGCAGTCTTACGCATCTTACAAGAAATATAGGTGCATCACTCGGTGTTATGGTGTTCGGAGGAGTGCTGGGAAGCACTTTGAGTCCGTTATCGATCGGACTGTTCATATGTGCGGCAGCCGGATTTGTATTAAACATAAGAAAAGGAAAGGCTTAAGGAGGGATAAATATGAAGTATTTAGTTAAGCTACAGGAACTGAAAAAAGATGATGTCAGAACTGGAGGCGGAAAGGCCTCAAATCTAGGAGAACTTTTAAGAGGCGGATTTCAGGTTCCGGAAGGATTCTGTGTTAACAGTGCCGGATTCTGGCAGTTTATTAAAAGCAATAATATTGACAGCGAGATTGAAAAGGTTGTAAATGCAGCAAACGATGATAATAGAACTGAGCTGCACGAACTGATAGAGAACTTGAAACAAATAATAAAAGCTGGAAACTTTTCCGAAGATTTAAGAACTGAAATAGAGAGTCTCTATAACGAATTGCTCAAAGGAAAGAAGGTGGCTGTTCGTTCTTCCGCAACTGCCGAGGATCTTAAGGATGCCAGCTTTGCTGGACAGCAGGAGACATATCTCGGTGTTATCGGTATAGATGAGCTTATGAATAAGATCAAAGAATGTTTTGCTTCTCTTTACGATGACAGAGCGATTTTATACCGTAAAAAAATGGGCTTCAACAGCTTGAATGTTGCACTTGCGGTTGTTGTTCAGGCGATGATCGGAAGTGATGTTTCGGGTGTAAGTTTCACCGAGAATCCTGTAAGCAGAAATTCAGATGAAATAATGTTAAATGCTTCATACGGACTTGGCGAGAGTATTGTATCGGGACAGGTAAATCCGGATATATTTATTTACAGCAAGAGTAAAAAGGAAATTGTTTCGAAAACACTCGGTTCCAAGCAGACAGCCATATATATGAATGCGAATAACGGAACAGATATCGTTGAGACAGATGTAGAAAAAAGAAAGATCTATTCTCTGACTAATGAACAGATAGCAGAGATTGCAGAGGTTTCGGAAAAAATAGAAGCCATGTACAAAATGCCCATGGATATTGAGTGGGCATATGAAAATGGAAAACTCTACATACTTCAGGCAAGAGCAGTTACCACGCTTAATACTGAGACCAAAACAGAGACAAAGACAGAGACGGCCACACAGGAAGAAAAAAATGACAAACAGGAAAAATCCATCCGTATGCAGATGAATAACCTTATAGAGCATTGTCCGATAACACCGTATCCGTTGGATTTCGGACCGTTTATGACAGTTATGAATGCAAAACAGGTTATTTTTGCTGAGCACGGAATAGTACAGGATGATGTGCTCCTTATGGATGATGACGGACTGATACTTACAAATGTCAAAAAACCTAAATATAAGCTTTCTGTAGTAAAGCTTCCGTTCCAGATGAAAGGATTTCTTGAATTTGACATAAATAAGGCCGAAAGCGAAAAGTCACTGGAGAAAGCAAAAAATGATATTGCGGGTATTGATCCATATAAGATTCCCGAAGACAGTATTCAGAAGACAATAGCAAAGCTTCTTGATATAGCAAAGAAGCTTTCATATGCGAGATTTCGATATGCTATTTTCCCGTATGTATGTCAGGCTGAATTCATGGAAAGATTGCTTCACAAGGTGGATTCGAAGCTCAGTAACTATGATCTTATGTGCGACCTTTCCTATAAGACCAGGGATATGAATATGGGTCTTGCAAAGCTTGCGAAACTGATCAAAGAAGATTCGGAACTTAAAAAAATATATGAAGAAGGAATGGCATCCGAGGATTATGAGTTCTGCATCGAGGAGATGAAAAAAGCATCAGATGCATTTACGCTACAGATTGATTTATTCCTTGCCGAATTCGGCTGGAAGTCGGACAACAGCTATGTTGCATTCAGTACAACATCCTGGAATGAAAATAAAGCGTCCCTGTTCTCCCTTTTAAGTGTATTTGTAAGAGCAGAAGCTTCCATGTCATCGAATGAATCGAGATACGTTTCGATAATGAAAGATATTGACAGCAAGCTTTCGGCAAAAGAGGCCACAAAACTTAAAACCAAGATAGAGAACAATCGCAAATACCATGTTTTGCGAGAAGAAAGTCTGTATTTGCTCGAAACTTGTTACGGATACAGCAGAATACTTCTCAGAAGACTGATAGACGGAAAATTCAAGGAAATCTTAAGTTTTGAAGAGGCGCTGTATCTTACGGAAAAAGAAATATGTACCGTAAGCCCTAATCAGATAATTTCGATGGCAGATAAGATTGCACTCAGAAATGAAAACAGGAAAAAGAATCAGATAATCTGGGAAAACCTCGAAGCTCACAGAGAAGACCATTCTGTTACCGTATTATATGGAGTTTCGGGAAACTTAGGAAAAGTAACAGGCAAGGTAAAGATCATACAATCAATTTCGGAGTTCGGAAAGATTCAGGAAGGCGAAGTTCTTGTATGCCGTTATACAGATCCGGAGTGGACACCGCTCTTTTTAATAGCATCGGCGGTTATTTCGGATACAGGCGGTCCGCTTTCGCACAGCGCCATCGTCGCAAGGGAATACGGTATTCCTGCTGTTCTTGCAACTGGCGATGCCACAAAACGTCTGTATGACGGCAGTCTTGTAGAAGTGGACGGAGACAAGGGGGTAGTCAATGTCTTGCATTGAAAAGTTTATTTTTTTCCCGCATGCCGGCGGTCTTGCATATTCATATTACAAGCTGGCACATGTGATAGAAAAGAATACAGGCATTTCCACATTCGTATATGAATATGCGGGAAGGGGAGAAAGACAGAAGGAAGCGGCGTTTACCGATTTTAAAACAGCAATAGAAAGTATTCTGCAGGATATATTTGAAAATTATCCTGCAGATAAGTATTATCTTTTCGGGCACAGCATGGGAAGCTATATTGCCATGGAAGTAGCTAAAAGCATGATGGATGATGGCAAAAATGTAAGTACGCTCTTCGTATCTGGACTAACTTCTCCAAGCTATGAGAAGGTAGATTCCAAGGAAATAAACGATGAAAATATAATGCGCTATTTAAAGATGTTTAATTCCATTCCTGATGAAATAGTGGGAAAAGAATCATTGAGAAAAATGTATATGAATATCATCAGAAATGATTTCGTCCTTTTGAATTCATATACAGAATGTCAAAAACAGACTGAGCCATTTAAAAAACTGATTGTTTTGTATGGCATGGAGGATCCGGTGATCAAAGAGGAGAAGCTGGAGGAATGGGCAGAACTTGAGAATGAATATTTCGATATAGTGTCTTATTCTGGAGATCATTTTTATATCTTTGGTCAGGAAGATGAGTTGGGGATGGATATCTGCGGTTGGATGTAGAATTATGATCTTTTATTGTGATGAAATAAATGAAATCTCGGAAGAATTATATGACAGGCTGTACAGTTATTTACCGCAGGAGAGGCAGATAAAGATCTTGAAAATGCTGAAAAAAGAACACCGATATCAGTCACTTATTGCATACTGGCTTCTTGTATATGCAATACAAAAAAGAAGCGGTGCACTTATAAGAGTGGAGTTTGAATACAGTAAATATAACAGGCCGCTTTTAAAAGATACACATTTTAAATTCAGCTTTACTCATTCGGAGAATTTTGTTGCCTGCGCTTTATCCGAAAGCGAAATAGGAATCGATGCCGAAAGGCTTACGGAATGCACAGAAGGAATGGCAAAGCTTGTATTTGGAGAACGTGAAATAACCGAATGGAAAAACATGCTGGAAAAAGCCGATAAAGATGAATATTTTACGGCTGCCTGGACAAAAAAAGAAAGTGTTCTCAAATATAAGTCGCTAGGACTTCAGGGTAATCTGAAGGAAGTGGATCTCGGGGGAAAAACAGGAAGTTGGTTTGATCAAAAGACAGGGCTATATGTTGAAACTAAAAGACAGAATGACCGGTTTGTTTCAATCTGCAGTGAAGAAGAAAAGCATGTATTTTACAATGTTAGTATTTCTGAAATAGAAAAAATAATGAAAATGATGGAGGAGACCGGATGAAAGTAGTTTTATGTCCTTTTGCGGGAGGTACGAAAACCAGCTACAAAATATTTTTTAAATACTGGAACAATGTAGAAGCTATGACCTGCGATTATAAAGGAAGAAACGGAAGGAATCAGTACAGAGATTTTAAAAATGCGGTTAAAGACTGTCTGAAACAATGTCATGAATTTATAGGAGATGATGAATATGTGATTTTTGGACACAGCATGGGGGCCTTCGTAGCGTATGAGGTGGCATATCAGATGCAGTATATATACGAAAACCCACCGGTAAAGATACTTATTTCGGGAGAACCTTCTCCGGATCCGGAGCCGTGTACAGAAGAATTTGAAACGGATGAGGAACTCAAGGAATACCTGCTTGAAATGGGTGGAACAGATGAACGCCTTCTGAATGATGCTGAATTCCTTAAAACAATACTTGCCAGAATGAGAGGCGATTTCCATCTTTTGAATTCGTATGACTCTAAGAAAAAGGTCATGAAGCTCAATACGGATATGGTCTGGATGTATGGAGACAAGGATAAGAACTTTGAAGCCAAGACAGTAGAACAGTGGGCAAGCAAGATCACCGGAAAGTTTAAAAAACAAATATTTAAAGGAGGACATTTCTATTTTTATGATAATCCGAAGCAGTCGGCTGAATTTATAGAAAGAAAGTTGAGCCTTTAGGGATAAAAATATAGCAATGCATAAATACGGAAGTACACAAATACTGTAATATATAAACTTATAATTGCAGTAATTAGTATCTGCTGATTAAGAAACATGTATTAAAAGGATTTGGTATTTACCGCTACGAGGAGTGATAAGATGAAAAAGGATATATTCTGGGCACCGAGCTATAACTGGAAGAAAAAAGAGGAAAAGCTGCTCATAAACGGAATTTCTTTTGCTTTGGAAGTAGCAGAGCTTTTTCCAAAGCTCTATGAATTATGTATTAATGGAACAACATATGAAAAACTTCAAGAAAAATTAACCGAGATTGATCCTGTGTTTTTGAAAAGAGTTTTAAAGGATCTGAAGGATATAGGGGCACTGGTATCCGAAATCCAGTCGCCAGCGGATATTTTCCAAGGACAGTCAGCGATATTCCTTCAGGGAGAAAAACCCGATGAGCTATTTTTCATGAATAAAGAAAATGTTGAAAAATATCGTTTTGAGAAGAGCTTCAGAAAAACGGAGCATTCGAAGGATGGCATTATTGAGCTAAAAAAGACGGAGCTCAATCCGGGTTATAAGACAAGAAAAAGCATACGTGAATTTGATATGTCTGAAATAGATATGGATACCTTCAGTAGATGCCTTGAAATCTTATGTCCGCTAAATGAAAAAGATGATGAAAAACAAGTACCGGCGCAGTATGTTTACCCGAGTGCGGGTGGACTTTATCCTTTGGATTTTTATCTGCTTGTAAAAGCTGGAAGAGTTGAAAATGTACCACAGGGCTTATATCGTTTTGATCCGGTTGAAAGAAAACTTTATGCAGTAAATAATAAGATACCGCTTGAAAGAGGCTTCCAGTTTACGGTCAATAAAGAAACCTTTGTGGCATCTGCATTCTCGGTATATATATTCTTTGATGCAGCTGTTTCAATGCCTAAATATCAGGATATGGCATATTACTATTCAATACTTGATACGGGATTTGCAGCAGCTTATTTTGAAATGCAGACTTATTCGCTGGGGCTTGGAACATGTTCAATTGGTGATATGAGATTTTCGAAGATATCGGAGTATTTTGAACTTGAGCCATACCAGAAGTATCTTCATACGATAGAGGTCGGAAAATTAAAGTGATCCGGTCTGGGGGCACTTCAATTACGTAACTTTTCGTACAAATGTGAAACACGTAAATACTGATAAATTGGAATCCATAATAACAAAAGGTGAAAGCCTGCAATTTTGATTTCCTTACATTGAAGGAGGAATATAAGGAAAAAGAATTAGGGGATGCGCTGACAGCAAAATATTACAGAATTCCTGTTGTAATATAGGAAAGGGATTTGCATTTATTGGACGTCCGGTTCCGGTAATTGTGGGAAAAAAGAGATGGCTATAGACCTTTTGTTATATCATCTAGAACTTAGACGATATGGTGTTGAGGAGTTGAAGGTAGGTGAATTTGAACCGGCTTTTACAGGACAGCTAGGAGTATATGTCGCTGCAATCAATCATCAAAGAAGTTAAGAAAACGATAATGCGACATTGGGAGTTTTAATTTGCTAGACAAAAGATAATGTTGTGGCAGAATATTCATTAGAAGCAAGCAGTAGCCAAGTGGAATATCTGAATATAATTTGACGAATCTGTTGCCGAGTGACTATAAGAGTACCTTGCCAGCTATTGAAGATATTGAAAAATCAATAAAGGATATAACAGAATAAATAATTGATATTCGATAGATATATAGTTGAAAAAGAAGAATAGCAGGCAGCAATCAAATTGGCCGTTGGATGTTGCCTGCTATTCTTTTGCCCGCCCAAGAAAATAGGTGCAGGGTTAAAAAATCAGAATGACTGATTAAGTCTGTAATGTAACCGATTGAGGATATATACGAAGGATGTGCTTTGCATTGGTACCAAGAGAACATCGGAATCTATTACCAAAATAGCCAGAAGCAATTGTAGAAGAAATACCACATGAAGTTTTGAATATGGATTACCATATGTTTGTATTGGATAGGAGGAAAGATGGTTCTATACAAGTGGAGTTGAAAATAAATCGTGAAGTGATAAAGACGCAGTATAGTGGTAGGGGATTGCCCGTATACAAAAAGGATATTTACCTATATTAGGGTGCATCTGCAAATGGTGACACCCAACGGTTGTTTTTGCAAGCTGTTGGTAATGGAAATACAACGATAGGTCATCCTCTCCGATACACAATAAAAAAATGTAATCAGCCTCTCGCCGGAGAGACCTCAGTTAATATGCAGCGTATTCGAGGCTGAATATATCTTTAATTGAAGGATTTTCAATCTATATGGTTTGACAATACCTTCTTTTCTTTCAGGAGGCCAGTATGCCCATTCGTTCTTATCGTATCCAGCACATCCTCATCAGCTTTTATATCATGAAAAGAGCAGCCACATATAGCAACACCAGGAGCATATTCAATCTCGTCTCCAGAGCAACCATCTTCTATATTGATTGTGATCAGACGATAGCTCTCAAAACAGCACAGAAGGGTATTCTGATTCAGTGGAACTGCATAATCCCAATAGGCATGTCCGTCATAGTTTCCGAGAAGCATACGAAAGCCTGATTCGATATCTTCGTAAGAACAATGATTTAGATTTGTTTGGAAGGACAATATTTTCGAGTCTTTCAGGAATACTGCCTGTGTCATATCATCGGATAGATAGGTAAAACTAAAGCCGGACTTCTTATCGCGTTGTGGACTCTCCAATGCTGCAGTATGTCGAAAGTAAATCATCTTCAGGGGGGTTATCTGACGATCCTGTTTTATTTGACGATTTCCTTGGATTTTAAAGTATTGTAGCGGGGGAATAGATGCAAGGGCTTCAGTGAGAGGTAGGAAAAAACCACGAGTAACCCAATAAGTCTGAATACCATTCTCTTTATGAGCACCTTCTACACCGAGATCGCCATGTTGGTAAATAAAGAAAGGAAACAGTGAATCATCTAACACAGGAATCACATAGTATCCAATTCTTTCAAAATATAAACGTTCTTTTCTTCGCCTTTTTTTATAGCAGTCACACCTGGTATTGCAGGATTCTTCCTTGGTAAAGCTATCTTCAACAATAGCGACTTCTATAATTCCCCCGTTATAATTTCCGCCGGCAATCCGTTCATTCGTTTCTGCTTTAGCTATAACACATGGGGCTGTTTGCATTACAAGATCATATTCCACGCACTGATACTGGGTGGTAATCAACAGATGGTTCCCGCTGTCATCAAAACAAAGAGTCTCGACACTTTCATTCTTTTTCAAAGTGGAAAAACAGGTAGTCTCCATGCCATCGGTCAGTTGTAGAAGCATCACCTTTTCGTGGTCCTGCCTTGAAAAGGTAAGTGCCAGGGATTTTATGCTTTCCTTATATAGACAGTTGCTGATATAGTAGTCCGGTTCTTCGAAACAGTAGTAATTCTGCAGTTTAGGAGGTGTACCGGAAAATACAGAAACCCCGTTGTACTGATGCACCAGAATATTTTGGTCTGACTCCCGATCCGTAAAGAGAGCAGTGCACCCATAATAAGCAGAATTGTATTTTGGCAGCAGGAAATCATTTTCACTGTCCCATTCATAGATGCTCATTTCGTTTCTGACAAGAAAACGGTTATTTGCCGGGGCAGCAGTCACCTTAAAGTAGAGTTCGCTGTCTTGATCAGTTACAGCCAGAAGCTTACTGATACCGGAAGACGAATATTTCATGAGGATACCGTCTCCGATGCGGCTTTCTGCATCCACCAGGTAACAGTTATTTCGATACATGATATAGCACTCTCCAGGATGACCCATATGAAGATGTATCGCATCGGGAGGTGCACAATTCTCCAGAGTGAGGTGCTCAAACATAGAGACAGCAGTATTTGTGGAGCAGTTGTACTGTTCAATTTGCCCTGTCTGGTTGTTAAACAAAAGAAAATAGGAGCCATAAGGAACATACTTTGCTGTCGGGCGGGTCTTTGGGGCACCAGTAAAGGAATATAGAGTTTTGCAGCGGCCGTCTTCGGGAAACAGGATACATAACATACATGGAATGTGTAGTTCTTTCGTATCATCTTCTACGGAAGTGCTGTCATGTTGTTCCTCTTCATTCAATTCCTCGGAAAAAAAAGCTGTATCATAGCTGTCATTTTCGATGCTGTCATCTGAGTCATCTTGCCAGTCATCCAGGAGGGTGTCTTCAAATTCGTACTCATTATATTCGGCCGTGAATACGTAAACAGCGGAGGTGGCGCTGTCAGCATATAGTTGGCTGTGTTTGAATAATTCCTGATAATGGTACTGATATGTGATAGCAGTGTTGAGGATGGAAAAGCAGTACATGTCATGAAAATCGCATAGCATCAGTAGCGCATTTGAATCACCGGTAAAGGAAAAAGAAGTCAGTGATTTGTGGGGGTTAGGAGGCAGGAGAATTTTTGGAGCACTCTCTGGTGCATCCAGAGAGAAAAGCTGGATGCCGATATGCATACCCATAGGAGTAGATTCCTGCATCTTCGCAGCAAGCCATTTGCCATCCGGAGATACCTGAAGAAAACCGAAAGAAGAATAGTCCAGCATATTGGATGGAGACTCGGTTTGCAGCGAGTATTCTAATTTTCCAGACAGAACATCCCAACATTTTATGACACCTGTGTCATCTATTGTGAAGCAAAAACGATCACTATATACATGTTCCATTACATCATCCTGATGTGATTCTGACTTAAAGGTCTCTTCATATAGAGTACATCCGTCAAAGTTAGCTGATAGTGTTCTGCTTTTTCCAGATCTGCTGCATGTGATGTTGAAAAAGTTACAGTGCTTTAGGTCAAGGTTGTGCAGATCCAGACCTGATAGTTCCTTTCGCCCTTCCAAAATAGCAGACAGGATATTTTGGAGAAGGTAATGGATATCAATATGTTGTTCACAGAGTTCGCGGCAGAAGGAAAGTGCTGTTCCGAGGACTTTCTGTTCATCATAATCAGGAGTAGGTATATACCAGTTATGGCTGTCTGGAGACAGAGTTGGTCGGTTCCGGTGTTCCATAAAAATCTGACTAATGAATTCTGTCTTATGATGTTGCCAGTAGTGTTGGTTTAAAAAGGCAGAGAAAGAAACGTCTTCCTCTTGTTTGCAGAACAGAGAAGGGGTAATGCACTGTAGCATGGAAAGTAGCTGGAAATCCCAAATAGACGAAAAGTAATCGCGAAACTGGTGATGTCCAAATGCAAAACGGTTTCGGTCAGTAAAATCTCCTTCGGTTAGCTGATATCGATAGACGATGCCTAGATACCCATGGATGCAGTCAATGATTTCCGTAAACGCTGGCTGACCATCATTGAGCATAAGAGAGTGTAGTGTTTGCATCAGGCGATGTCCATTATATGAGAAATCAGGGAAGGGATTTGCATTGGCGCATCCGAATAATGATGCAATACACTGCAGAGAATTCTGGATAGTGTTGCGTAATGCATCCTCATTCATGGAAAAGGCATCATCTGCTTCCAAACACCAACCGATATATGGGAGAATGAAGTCCAGAACAAATGCAGTCTGATCTTCATTTAATGGATTGGCACCAGCATCATGGGCACGGCGACGGATATTGTAAAATGCAGAGTTTCTGTGAAAGAAGCAGTATAGAATTTCTCCGGGGGTGCTTGGCAGGTATTTCTGAGAAGCATCCTCCGCAGAAAACATACATAAATACAACGGAATGCGCAGGCATTGAACCAATGGTTTGCAGGACATAATGAGTCCAATCTGTGAGTCGGATTTTTGGCAGCTTCTCAGATAATTGATGATATCAGCTATCTCCAGTCCAATCAGATGAATGTTTTGGAATGAAGATGCGAAATAGGCAGCCTGAGTTTCCCGACTGGCAGTGATGACTCTGATGTTGGGATAATTGCTTAACATCGAGATTTCATTGCTTAAATATGAGCGAATTGACTGGCCGGCTTTCACTTCATTGAACCCGTCAAGGAGCAAAAGATAGTGAGGTGTTCCATCTGAAGGAATTCTTTGAAACTCTTTTTCTATATTTATAAGAGTTTCCGCAGAAACAGAATCCAGAGAGGAATGATTTTCCTGAATTTGAGCAATGTATCTGGTAATGAAGTTCGTTTTTTTCAATGAATCATCATACCAGTCACAGATATGTTCCGGACAACGATTTAACTCGATGAAGAATGGAACGGGTCTGCCTGTTTTGTAGGAACGAGGTTCTTTTGTGTCTGTTAGGTATTCCACGCTTAGGAGCTGCTGAAAGAATGTTGTTTTACCGATGCCGCCGTCACCTATGATGGCAATATTATCAGTAGTGTTCTGACAGAGGCTCATAACTGTATCGCTACTTCCATTGTCCAGCTTTCCTTTGGCTTGAAATTGAGATTCTGAAATGTATCCTCTTGGAAGCAGTTGCTGGATAATATTAAGTGAGTAGAAACGCTGCCCTTTTCGGTGGGACTGCAAGAAAGCAGCTTGAGCTGCTTTCCACAGTTTATATTCCTGCGGGTATTCTTTCCCTAAGCATACAAATGCCTTTACATTCAAACCGTAAGAATTGTTCACTGTGCTGGACTTCTTTTTTTCGAGAGAAAAATTGTAATTTGCACAAAGAATGCTGACGGCTATGAAACGGGCAAGTTGAGTTGCTTGCGATGGGTTACAGCTTGCCAGAAGAGCCTGCTTGTCATCATCGGGCAGATATTCATCCTGTGTGATGAGAATATATAAATCCTGATATATTTCTTTATAGGAAGAGACAATGGAAAGATATTCTTTCTCTATAAGCGCGCAGAAGTCTAAGAATCCTGATTCGGAACATAGGTATTTGAGGAGCTTTCCGCTCAGGGCTCGTGAAGAGAACGTGTTTTTGACTGTTTGATTTATATTGAGATCCTCTTTCAATTCGGCCTTTTCAAATAGCTTTTTATACAGATCATTATGTTTGTACCCAAATGGTTTTATATAATCATCCAGAATATGTAAGACATCTTTTAAGATCATTTCAAAAAATCCTCCTTTTGTTACTTTTTTGTACCCATCTGTGTTACCGACAATCCCTTGTTTTTTTGATAAGTTAAGGGTGTCAGGCAGGAACAATCATATTATAGCACAAAAGGGAGTCAGAAGAATACTCGATGGCTTGTACAGAGAGGGCATTTATCTCATATATGACGAGTAGTAAGTACCTTTGTGCAGAAGGAGGGCGGATGATATGGCAAACAGAAAGCGTTTTAAGAATGAAAACGGAAAAAAGGGAATTAGAAAAAAAAGCAAACGGAGAACACCTTCAAAACTGATACATTTTTTATATGATTTTTTTTTGATTTTGTTATCTTTGGCAATGGAAATGGCCGCAGGGGCATGGGTAGGACAACAGAACTCCATTGAACATCAGGAGCGTGTGGTGGAAATGCAGGAGGCGAGTGGTATTTTACAAGTTGATATTATACAGTGATTTTCAAAAGTTAGTTAGACATGTATATCCCTTTATTGCCAGTGGAGGGATATACATCACAGATTTGTTACGGTTGCGTAGGTGAGAAAACTGGTACGATAAAGGCGTCGATAGAGTATAAAATTATGATGGTTTAAGATTGGTAAAGAAATACTTACTACCGTTCTGGTACAGCCTGAACAGAAAGGTATGACGAAATATATCAAAATAGGACAGGGCATGAATCTAAAGGCAGAGAAACAGCAAAAGATGAGCCGGCAGACATTGATTCTATCCATATGTAACAATAGCTCCTACGAGCGGCATATTTTAGAATAATTTAAAAAGGAGAAATCGGACTATAATTATGATAAGTATAGGTGGCTTAGGCAGTGCGAAGGTCGAGTTAGGCAATCAATATATACAGAAATTTTGTTATGTGATATTTTGTAATTACAAATCAGCCAACCAAGATTGGCAGAAAGGAGAAAGCCATGAGTGAAGAAAAAACCTGAAAAAGGGTAACGGAGAACAGCCAGAAAAAGAAACAAACGAAGAAGGTGTAGAAGGGTATTCTTACTGCGACAGTCATCGTGCAAGATACCTGAACGACTGCGGCGGAGGCGGAAATGCATCCCCGTTTTAAAACGATTTAAATTAAATACCATCTAACAAATTCAGAAAAAATGTACACACTTACGCTAGAAATAAATCAAACATGCTAAAATGTAAGTATTGCTATTTAGGCGATAAAAGCGGCTCTAATTTCTTTAGATGAAGTTGATATTTCAACAGGGATTAAAACTCTCAGCAGGTGAGTTGTCACATCAAGCAGCAGTAAATGCAAAAAGTTTAATTGAGCAAGCTCAAAAGAAGGATACCTATTCAATAGCAGGAGAAAAGAGTGTGCAGGGGGCTATTACCACTGCTTCACAGTATATTTATAAGTTTGCTGTTATGGTAGGAATATATTAAATGAAAAGTATACTATTATTATGAAAACAAATTCGTTTTACTTTCCTCAATGAGGAGTAAAACGGCTTTGTTTAGATGAAACTAGCAAAAGGGATTGTCTCTAACTCTGCACTTCCATTGCTAAAACATCGTTCCGGAATCCTTTGAAAACCGGCTGTCTGAGAGAATTCTTTGTATTTGGCATATATTGTACAATACAGACATGGTTTGGCTTGACCCATATGGTGACCTCATTTCCTGTTGGTAGTATACAAAAAGGATTTTCTTTGATTGGATTAAGGTGAGCAATTACTTCTTTTGTTACACCAGCTGTCACCTGTCCCTTATAGATCAGAGTGCTCCGCCGATACTTTCCCAGAACAATACTATAGGTGTGAAGGGATTTTTGAATATATCCCGCCACCACAAAGTCTTCGTCAGTCATTCGCTTAAACTTAATCCATTCTTTTGAACGTTTCCCCATATAATAGATGCTTTCTTTCTGCTTTGCTACCACTCCTTCTAGTTTGCGAGATTCTGCAGCATGATAAAGAGCAATTCCAGTACCTTCTACATATCTGGATAAGGCAATACGGGGAGATTCTGTGATAAGCTGTGACAACTCATTTTTGCGCTGCATCAGTGGCTCCCATATCAAATCCTGATTTGCACGATATAAACAGTCAAATACCACATAGGATGCTGGATGCCTGGCAGCCTCCAACTCAATCTTAAATCGGTCTGTCAATAATGTGCGTTTCTGAAGCAGGTAAAAATCAGGAACACCATCACGAAGAACAACAATCTCCCCATCCAAAATACACTTTTGTTGGACATTATGATAAATTTTCTGTAGCTCCGGAAATTTGGAGAGCATACGGAGATTTCTTTTGTTCCGGAGGTCTACTAGATTTTTATCTATATAGGAGAGACATCGAAAACCATCCATCTTTAATTCATAAATCCAGTTAGGTGAGTCAAAAGCTTCTTGTTGCTCGAAAATCAACATAGGGGATGCAGCTCTCATTTCAAACATACCCATTATGCTGTGCCTGTTATTTTGCGATTACCAGAGGGCGAATTAGATAACTCTAAGCTTTTCTGTAGTGCTTCCATTAGATCAATAATATTGCTTGGTTCAGCGGTATCTACTGCAACGATTTCCTGACCCTGAATTTTTTTCATAATAGCTTCTCGTAGTTTTTCCTGATATTCGTCATGGAACTGTTCCGCTGAAAAAGGTTTTGTCATGTTTTCGATTAGCATTTTAGCCATGTTCAGTTCGTTCTCATCCAGTTTCATCTTTGGTACTGGTTTTGGCATAGAGGTTATTTCATCAGCATAAAATAATGTCTTTACAATGATTCCTTCTTTTGTCGGATATAGGACTAATAATTTTTCATTTGTTCCCATGACGGTTTTTGCAATCGCCACTTTTTTCTGAGACATCAGCGATTGACGTAGTAACTCATAGGCCTTTTCAGCTCCCACATCCGGAACAGCATAATAATCCTTTTCGTAGTAAATCATATTTACCTCAGAAATTTTCGCAAATTGGATAATGTGAATTGTCTTGTCTTTTTTTGTCTTGATTTTTTCCAGCTCTTCATCCGTCATGATCACATATTTATCTTTTTCGTATTCATATCCTTTGATAATATCAGCATTGGTTACTTCCTTATTGCAATGGCTGCAATATTTTTTATATTTGATTCGAGCCTTGCTTTCTTTATCTAATTGGTTGAAATGGATATCATTATCCACTGTGGATTTGTACATACCGATTGGAATTAGTACTAAACCCATGGAAATGCTACCTTTATGTGCAACCGCCATCAAAACACCTCCATACTTTTTTGATTAGTATTTGTAATTCAAGAAATAGTATGCATTATATGTCTTAAGGTGCGCTGGTTGTTGTGGGAATTTGGTGGTATCAGACTTGGAGTGAGTATCACGAAGCATGGAAGGAGTATGGTGAACTAAAGAAGCAAGTTGTGGAGAAGAGATCGGAAATGGACAAAGAAAAAAATAATCAGTCGGAGTCAGCAACAGTGGAGAGCAAATTGGCATATGTGGATTGAGGCAGCAGGGATTGATTACGTATAGAACGATGACAGAGTGGAAATTGGGACATCGTAAGTTGCCCGATTGAACGCTCCTTCAATTTCGTTCTGCCGCCTAGTTTTGGCGCCGCCCCTCTCACCCCGGAGGAGCAGTAAGAATCGCACCGAAAAGAAGAACACAAGAACAGGCTGCATCGGATCTATCTGCCGCAAGACCAACGGAAAGCAGCCAGAATATCGGGAAGGGATAATAAGCTAAATGTCGGAAATAGTCGAGCTTGTGTTTTTCTTTTGCTGTAAAAAAGTAACTTTATCATCAATACGTTGTATGCACTTTTCTAGTTCACAAATTTTGCTGCGAATATTACTTTTATGCTTCTGGAAAAGTTGAATACGCTTATCTATAGTTTCGTCTCCACGGTCACAAAATGTAAAACATTCCTGTATCTCCCTTATAGTTAGACCGGCGTCCTTTAATCCAATAATGAATGTTAGTCTTTCTATATCGTCGTCTGTAAAAAATCGTGTGCCACTAGATTTTCGTTGGAGATATGGAAGCAGGCCCTCTTGCTCATAAAATCGAATTGCAGAGGGAGCAAGCCCAGTCATTTTGGAAACATTAGTAATTGTATAATTCATTTTCATAGCCTCACTTTGCAATATAGTTAAAGTAAGCTTTAACTATTTGAGTTTACCCTATTCATCCTACAGCGTCAATAAAAGAACATACAAATTATTTTTCATTCACGCATACTTTAACTTGTGAAAAATGCTGATTATTAAATGGATTATTAGGATGGATTATTAAATGGATTATTAAATAACTCTTGACTTCAAGTTAACTTGAAGTTGTATTTTAGAAAGAAAGAAATGTATCTGCAGAAAGGAAGATTGTTAATGGAAAAATATGCAAAGGCAATAAAGGAGAACTTAGAAAAGGGAAAAGTCCTGTGTGGAATTGCAGTATCACTATCTGACCCGGCGGTTAGTGAACTGGTAGGACTGTCGGGATATGATTTTGTTTGGATTGAGGGAGAACATGGGGCTTTAGACCGCAAGGATATTCAACAACATATGATAGGAGCACATGCAGGAGGGGCAGCAGCCCTTGTACGTCTGGTAAACAGTGAGCCTTCCCTTGTAAGACCTGTTATGGATATGGGGCCAGATATAATTGGATTTCCATTCATAAACAGTGCGGAGGATGCTATAAAAGCCGTTGCCGCCTGCACGTATCCGCCTAAAGGAGTGCGTGGCTGTAATCCACAACGCGCCTCATACTATGGCAAGATGGATTATAAAAGTTATGTCAAAAATGCAGAAAATGAAACTCTAAAAATGATGTTAATAGAACAGCAACAAGGATATACCAACATTGAAGAGATTGTTCAGGTGGAGGGCGTAGATATTATTGCTCTTGGTCCCGGTGATTTATCGCTTGACATGGGCTTCGGCGGCGACATGGCACGACCAGAGATTCACAAAATGATTTCCCATGCTGCCGAAGTTTGCCGAAGGTATAATAAGCCTTTTATTGCTTTTCCTTCAATCGAAACGGAGAGCGTAAAGGTATGGACGGATATGGGGGCTAATGTACTTTGTTTTGCGCAAGATACTTCATTCATAACCACTGCTATAAGTAAACTTTGGCCAATTTACAACAAGATTGTCCCACTTAGTCGGCAACATAATCAAAGATGTACTTTCAAGGAGAAGTAATACAGATATTCACTTGTAAATAAATTGCTTTTGATACTGCGGTATGAAGGGAAAAGAAAAAATTCCGTCATACAGTAGCAAATTATCATGTGTTTATGAAATGGTGGATCGAAAAATTAAGACCGTCATTTTTTGCGGTTGTAGGAGGGCAGCATGAGCAAGTATCCCTTTTGTCCTACCCTTTAAGCAAGACTAAAGTAAAAATGGCAAAAACATCCTCCGGGGCGTAAGTGAAAAAACAATCACTTGTGTCCTATTTTTATACGACAAAAGGGATGTTATTTTCCTCTGTCCGTCTGTAATTGTAGGGCAACACCGGAGCATTTTAGTATATCTTGTCCAACACTTACTGAATATTAGGCCTACCCTTAAAATTAACAGAAAAATTCTTTCCCAGCCTTTCACCACCGAGTCAAGCTGGCACGATGATAGACCTCGATGCCGTACCCCACCTTTCCCTGTTCAGAAAAAACTAAACGGAGGAAAGGACGATGGAAGTTACCAACAAAATAGGCGGCAGGCTAGTGTCCGTGGAGGTCAGCGTAGAAAAACCGCACCGACCACGGGGACGAAAATCTTGCCTATGAACAGCGGAGGCATTGGGATGTGCGGTGGTAGATGGTGCGTTTGGATCCAATTTTATCGATACAGAGGCACTATCGGCGCTAACGCTAACCACACCATAGTTCAGCATATTGATGGCGATTGCTGCTATGCTGGCGGCCGGCGGGAGTGCAGTGGTAATGATGAAAAAGGGCGAAGGGAAACGTGTAGAGGCAAATCAAGATTTCACGATGTTAATTCTGTTTAATGTTCTATTGGAGATTCAGCTCACTATTGGTGGTTAGATTTTCGTAAAACAGCTTAGTGGAACCTTTGGCATTTCTCAGATTGTGACGGAGTATTTTGTGAGAAAATACCAGAAAAGGTATGGATATTAATCTTGGGAATTAAAGGATGTTTCAAACTGTTACAAATGAAAGGATACAAACAGCTTCTACAGCGCTTGTATTCTTTCATTTTTCGTCTGGAATAATTTCAAAGAGATCACTAGGAGAGCAATCCAACAGATTGCAGAGTAGTTCGATGTTCTCAAAGCGGATAGATATCGTTTCATTTGTTACAAGACGATTGAAATTTTTGTAGCTAAGTCCCATCTGATTATACAGCCAGTATTTGGTTTTACCTTTATTTTTCAGAATATCTAAAACTTTCAAACGTATCATTTCAATCCTCCACAAACTTTAATCAATGAATAATCTTATCATAGCCAAAAACTGACTTGAAAATAACTGATGTAAACATCAGATATTTTTGCTGTGTGCCAAGCATGGCACTAATCTAGTCAGTGAAAGTCTGACCACGGGTATTTACCGCCAAGTGTAGTGAACCACAAGTTGGTGCCAGTAATGGCATGGATGGAGGAAGTGGTGTAGCGA
>JAQUVD010000019.1 GCA_028693555.1 Hespellia sp. | reverse complement strand
AAGGAGTGGAGGAAATGATACAAGGGAAAACAGTCTTTCTTGTATCACATATGTTGTCTTATATTCGAAACGCAGATCAAATACTTGTTTTGTCTGATGGAGTATTGAAAGGATGCGGAAAGCATGAAGAATTAATGCGGACAGTACCACTTTATAAAACAATGTGGGAAAAAGAGAAGTCTGTTAAGAACTGGAAACTACAAGAAAAGTTTCAGTGAATCTTTATTTTGCTATGGCATATTGCAGCAACAAGGGGATTGTACCAGTTTGTGGATGTCGCACACCATATCAGATGGAGCAGTTGTTTGAAGCAGTCAATGTCAAATTATCTGAAAAGGAAATTCAGAAACTTGAGCAGGCGGCGGATGCATCAAATGTTAGAATAATAGATGCAGATAATTTTTGATTTACGGAATATAGGAAAAAACTTTATTCTGAGAGATGAAACGGTAGGAGGTGTAGGTATTGGCAAATATATTAGTCGTTGATGTTGAAGAACTTTTTGTTTGCTTGATTTTCACCCGAAAATCCAGTGTTATAAGAAAATGAGGTGAAAATATGATAAAAACGACGTCGATGATATTAAATGAATTGAAACAATATGCGAATCCGGCAGATAAATTGGCAAGATTAGTTCAAAGTGGTGAATATACAAAAATTGTAAATGGATTGTATGAAACATCCCCATCTGTTCCCGGATACTTACTGGCAGAGAGTATCTACGGACCATCGTATCTTTCTTTTGAATTTGCATTATCCTATCATGGACTGATTCCGGAGGCGGTCTATGCGTTTACATCAGCCACATTCGAAAAGAAAAAGAAAAATTTCCTGTGCAAGGGAAATTCCGACACCGTGGATAAATTTGCAGAAATTCAAGCAGGGTAGAACTTGACAAAATAGAGCCCTGTAGTAATATATAAATAAGAGTAACTGTTCTGAAGGGTTGCGATAGGAAAAGGAAGCCTCAAGGCAGACCGATGCATATAGCATGGGGATCTGTCTTGGGGTTTTTCTCTTTTTAGAGTAAATATAGCGTGTTTTCAGAACTATTTCGTATGCAGGATGGTGAGGTTTAGAGCAAGGAGTCGAAAACAACATGGGGGCCGGAATATGAAAGATGTCAAAAAGATAACAGCGATACTCTTGTGTATCTTATTATTGGTGGGGACAGTTATACCTGTTTTTGCTACGCCGAAAACGACAAAAACAACGATTCGCGTTGGCTGCGTTGATATTGATAGTTTTTTAGTGCTGAACGAGGATGGAACGGCCTCAGGGTATGGTGCGGAGTATCTGGGGGAATTGTCCAAGTACACTGGCTGGAGTTATGAATATGTCAACGGTACCTGGAATGAATGTATGCAGTGGCTCAAGGAAGGTAAGATTGACCTGCTGTTTCCGGCGGAGTACAGCCCGCAACGCGCACAGGAATACAATTACAGCACCTTGGAATGCTTCATTGATTACGTTGCGTTTTTGACGCGCGCGGATGAGGAAGAACTGTATTTCGAGGATTATGATCATTTTGACGGTCTTACCGTGGGTATGATCGAAGGAAATTTTTTGAATACGCAATTCGAAGAATTTGCTGCTCAAAAAGGCTTCCGTTATCAAACGAAATACTATTCCACATCGAGGGAACTGAATCAGGGACTGGAAGACAAAGAAGTAGACGCTATTGTGACCGGCAATATGAGCATTGCAGAGAAGCAAAAGCTGTTGGCGAAATTTGACTATATGCCCACTTATTTTATTACCCGCAAAAGTGATACGACGATATTGCCTGCGCTCAATAACGCCATGTATCAGATGAAACTGCAGACACCTAAATTTGCAATAAATTTGATGGAAAAGTATTATGGGGCGATGGAGCGGCAGATTCAGAGTTTTTCCAAGGAGGAAGCCCAGTTTATCGGACAGGCTGCGCCGGTCACGGTTGCCTGTGATGCCGATAATTATCCATTTTCCTGGTACGATTCTAAAAGCAGCAGCTTTAAGGGGATCGATGTGGATCTTTTAAAGCGCATTTCGGAAATTAGCGGCCTGACCTTTGAAATAAAGCAGACGGACTCTTTTAAAGAGGCCTGGGAGCTGGCAAAGATAGGCGAGGTCGATCTGCTGACTGGGGTCTATGGGAATGATTCGATTTCCAGGCAATATCAAATGACATTCACAACCTCTTATATGAATGAATATCTGGTAGGCGTAGCAAAAAAGAACAGCATGATTACTTCCGGCATGAATGTTACTGCGGTACTGCTTTCCAATTTTGTCGGAAGCCGGGAATATATGAAAACAGCGCATACAAACTGGACTTTTTTGACTGCGGAATCGGTCGAGGAAGGACTTGATCTGGTGGAAAGCGGCAGCGCGGATGTTATGTTTTTGAATTCCTATTTGATGCAGTCGGATAGTTTCCTGGATAACTATCCGGAGTTGGCAATTGCATCCACCAATATGGAATCGATACCGATTTCCTTTGGGGTAGCGGGAGCAGCTGGAGGGGCAGGCCTGCAGGCAGAATCAGAGACATCTGCGCAGATGCTCTATTCGGTCATAAACAAATCGCTGCTGCAGATAACGGAGGAGAATATTGACAAGTATATTGCCAATAATACCAATATCGAAGCCGCACCACTGTCGCTTGGCGGGCTGCTGCGAAGATATCCGCTGTTTTTTGTGGGTTTGGCAACGCTGCTTATCTTCGTAATTGCGGTGGTGGTGTCTTTGCTATACGCCGCCAAAATTCGCTCAAAGAAAAATGAAGTATTGGCACAGAAGAATGAAGAATTGCGCGAGGCAGTGACTTTGGCGGAAAAGGCAAATGCAGCCAAATCAGAATTTCTCTCCCGCATGAGCCATGAGATTCGAACCCCGATGAATGCCATCATGGGTATCACCCAAATTCTCCTGACAACCCCGTCCACCTCACTGGAAAGCCGGGAATATCTGACGAAAATGGATCATGCATCGGGGCATCTGCTGGCCTTGATCAACGACATTCTGGATATGGCCCGCATTGAGAGCCATAAGGTCATACTGGATCAGAAACCATGTACAATTGCAGAGTTTATTCCAATGGTGGATACCATTATCCGGCCGCTGGCAGAAGCGAAGGAGATTACCTATAACAGCAATGGCACGGACATCCCGTCGCAGGTATTTTTGATGGATAAGCTGTGGCTGCAGCAGGTTTTTATCAATTTATTAAACAATGCCGTGAAATTTACAAATCGGGGCGGCCTGGTAGAATTTGATGTTCGGAAATTATCCGAAAATGAAGACAAAGCTACGATTCTGTTTATGGTACGTGATAATGGAATTGGCATATCAGAAGAATTTCTGCCAAAAATCTATGATGATTTTGAGCGTGAAGAGGTGGGGCAGACCAGTGAACACAGTGGAACCGGTCTTGGTCTTGCCATTGTAAAAAATCTGGTATCATTGATGCAGGGAACCATCTCCGTAAAGAGCAAGGTCGGCGTAGGGACCGAATTCAGTGTGAGTTTGTGTCTTGACAAATGCGGGAAGCGTGCTGCAGGACAGACAGAACCGGAAGCGATTGCACCCGAAATGCAGGGTATGGCTTACCATTTTGAACATAAGCGCATACTGCTGGCAGAGGACCATCCGCTGAATGTGGAAATCGCTAAAAAGCTGTTGGAAAATGTGGGAATACAGGTTGAGACCGCCGCCAATGGACAGCTGGCTGTAGAGCAATTTAAAAAATCACCTCTTTACTACTTTGATATGGTCCTCATGGATATTCGCATGCCGGTCATGGATGGTCACCAGGCGACAGAGCAGATCCGCAGACTGGATAGGGCAGATTCACAGCTGCCGATTATCGCCATGAGTGCGAACGCTTTTGCCGAGGATGTCAACGAATCACTCGCACATGGAATGAATGAGCATGTGACAAAGCCGATTGCCATCGCAGCTTTGTATGAAGTACTGCAGAAATATTTGGGAAAAGATGTCCCTACAGATAAGCCGTGATTGCTAGTAGCAAGATGGAAGCTATATTTTGAAAGGAATTCAACGCAATGACAATGGTAACAACTGAACGGATGAATATATTTCCTATCTCCAAGGAAGAACTAAAGATTAAAATTGAATGGAAGAATTGCTAAATTTGAAGTTGTAGAGAAAATCAAAAAGGTGGTGGGATAATGAATAAAATAGATGGCAACTATGTCGGGTTGCAAGAAAAACTGAAAATAGATTGTGAGAAGTGTAGCGCTTTGTGTTGCGTCGCACTCTTTTGTTCGAGAACAGATGGCTTCCCTGAAAACAAAGATGCGGGTATACCATGCAAACATATAAAAAATGATTTTCGCTGTGATATCCATTCAAAGCTGGTAAGTAAAAAGATGCGTGGCTGCTTGGCTTATGACTGCTTTGGAGCAGGGCAAAAAGTGACGCAGTTGTATCCTTTCGGCGTGGATTGGAAATCAAATCCTAATCAGGCAGACGAAATTTTCCAGGTATTTATGATTGTATTTCAGCTCCACCAAATGGAATGGTATTTAATCGAAGCACTCTCTTTGGCAGTTGATGAACACCTCAAATCTGATATTATGGAACTCATTTCTCAAGATGAACAAATGACCGCACAGAGACCAGATGAAATTTTGCGTTTAGATGTTGATAGTTATAGGCAAAATGTTAATCAAACACTAAAAAAAGTAAGTGAAGAAATTACGACCAGTCATTCTGGCTGTGTCAAGGACTTTTTTGGAAAAGACTTTAAAAGGGCAAATCTAGATGGAAGAGACTTTAGTATGTCGTTGATGATTGCGGCAAATCTAGAGGGCTGTAGTTTGCGTCATGCAAGCTTTTTGGGAGCCGATATGCGTGATGCAAATATAAAAAACACAGACCTAAGTCAATGTGCTTTTTTGACACAAATGCAAATCAATTCTGCAAAGGGAAATGGTAATACAAAGCTTCCCCAAAACCTATTACTCCCTGATTCATGGAAAGAATTAGGAGCATAGCAAGCATTTTTACAACTTCCAGTTGTGCGCCCAGCTAAGGGTGTGTAGCCAAATCGGTGGGAATCCGATTTATCCAAGGTCTAGCCAACCAGATAATAGCGAGTCTTGGGAAGTTGCTGGTAACAGCAACTGACAAGCGTAGACAGCAAGAAAGCAGGGTTGTAATGCTATTGAGCCTCGAAAAGTTAACTTCAGTAGGCCGACGTCTTAACTGGTGCGGAAGGCAACAGCACACAAATCATTATGGCGAGAATTGTGTGGAGCTGCGGGGTCAAAGGGCCAATCATGTTTTACATTGTGGGTACACATCAACTGGGGAGGACCTGTTGTCTCTCGTATAAGAGTATGAAGTTTCAACTGAAAACGGAGAGCTTCAAATGGATAACAGGTAGTCGGACAGTCCCATAGTACTGATGAAATTGGGTAATGCCAATGGAGGGAAGGGGACTGCATAATAACGGTCTTTCTGAGGACACATTATCCGTACTCAGGGACGGAGGTAATAATGGGAACGAAATTAGAAAGAATAGCTGAAATATCGGCAGAATCAAAAAAACCTGTATTCACATCCGTATATCACTTGATAAATGTTGACTTACTGAAACAATGCCACAAAGAATTAGATGGTAAAAAGGCGGTTGGCGTCGATAAGGTGACAAAGGAAGAATACGGGAAGAATCTCGATAGAAATATCGAAGATTTAGTACAGAGGTTAAAGAACAAATCTTTTAAACCACTTCCATCATTGAGGGTATATATACCAAAGGGAAATGGAAAAATGCGACCGCTGGGAATAGCTTCTTATGAGGACAAGATTGTACAAATGGAAGTGAAGAAAGTACTGGAGGCAGTCTATGAACCAAGATTTCTGAACTGTATGTATGGATTCAGACCAAACAGAGGCTGTCATGAAGCAGTAAAAGAAGTATATCAGAGAATCAGCTATGGGAAAATCAGCTACATAGTGGACGCTGATATCAAAGGATTTTTCGACCACATAAACCATGACTGGATGATGAGATTTCTGGAATGGCATATTCAAGACCCGAATCTGCTCTGGCTGATAAAGAAATATTTAAAGGCTGGAATAATGGAAGATGGAAAAATTGAAACAACAGAGGAAGGTTCCGCCCAGGGTTCTGTCATGAGTCCAATACTGGCAAATATATACATGCATAACGTGTTGACATTGTGGTTTAAATTTGTGGTGAGAAAGACATTAAAAGGCGACTGTTTTCTGGTAAACTTTGCAGATGATTTTGTAGCTGGATTCCAATACAAGTCAGAGGCAGAATGGTACTATTCAGCGTTAAAAGAGCGAATGGGAAAATTTAACCTTGAACTGGAAAGCAGTAAGAGCAGGCTGATTGAATTTGGGAGATTTGCGGAAACCAATAGACTGTCCAAAGGAGAAGGAAAGCCAGAAACGTTTGATTTTCTTGGCTATACATTCTACTGTGGGAAAACGAGAAAGGGAATATTCGCAGTTAAGTTACAAACATCTCGGAAGAAGTTTGAACGCAAGCTGAAAGAGTACAAACACTGGATATATGATAATCGAAACCGACCGGTCAGAGAAATCATAAAAGAGTTAAATGTAAAGCTCGTAGGGCATTACCGATACTATGGAGTAACATGGAATTACAGAAGATTGTGCGCATTTCTCCATAGGGTACAGCAATTCCTTTTCAAAGCAGTAAATCGCCGTGGTTGCAGAAGAGCCTATACATGGGGCGGATACTGGGACATGTTAAAATGTTATCCGCTAGCAAAACCTAAGACGTACTATAGCTTATATTAAAGTAAATGTTATTATGAGGAGCCGTATGCGGGAAAGCCGCACGTACGGATCTGTGAGGGGCTAGAGTTGCAAGGCTCTAGTCTACTCGACTGATGAGATGTTATCTTAATCGAACAAAGAAAATAAGTAATTACGAGAACCAATCACAGAAAAATTGTGGTTGGGTTTCTTTTACCCAATTTACAGCTTCTTGCGCCTGCTGCACAGCACCCGATTACATTTTACAATTCAAATCAAAATTCGTTTCGTAAAACGCATGATAACAACTCGTGAGCCAACAGGAGTATATTTGAACTATTGGGAGCGGAAGAAAAGTTTTGAGGTTGCTATACTAAAAATCGAAAATAGATTAGAAAGCGAGGTGATGGAATGGGTGAAACGGAAAAAAAGCCGTATTATAAATCGGATATTTGCGAAGTAAACCGTATGGAAAATGAAACTGGAGATGGAATTTCTACGGTCTTTCGGGTGTTCCCTGGGATTTATCTGCTTCATTCCGATTTTCATATGCAGGAGTGCCCTACGGTTAAAAGTGACGACACGGATATTCTTTGGTTGGATTTTTGCAGAGAGGGCCGTGTGGAATGGGAAATCTCCAAAGATAAATATGTTTATTTGGAATCAGGAAACTATGTAATTGATGTCCGGGCGGGGCGGAAATTCACCCTCCACTTTCCAATGGGCCATTACCACGGGATCAGTCTGCGGCTTCACATGAAAGAAGCAAACCAGGCATTGGCAGAGTTTGTAAAGGGAGTAACGATTGATGTTTATGCCATAAGGGATAAATTCATTTCAGAGGGACAGCCTTTTATTACAAAGGGAAATGAGATTATCCATCATATATTTGAGGAAATTGAACAAGTACCGTGGGACAGCGGCGGCGAATATTACAAAATTAAGGTGTTGGAAATCCTGTTTCAGCTAAAAAATATGGAACGTCCCAAAGAGCAGATCGAGAGACCCTACTTTGTTAAACAACAGGTGGAAATCGTGAAAGAAATCCGTGATTTCATTACGGCTACTCCAGAGCAGCATTATACGATGGAGGACTTGTCTAAACGGTTTGAAATATCTGTTTCCAGTTTGAAACGCTGTTTTAAAGGCATATATGGAACGGCGATTTACTCCTTTATGCGCTCTTATCGTATGGATATGGCGGGGCACTTACTGGCAGAAACCGGCGAAACCGTGGCAGCTATTGCGGCTGGGGTAGGCTATACAAATTGTAGCAAATTTTCAGCAGCATTTAAGGAGGCTACCGGAATGACGCCGATTGATTACAGAAAATCTAAAAGCCATCGGGAGTAGGTTTGGCCCATGGGGAGTGGATGAAAAAAAGAATGAACAGTATAATAAGTGACGGGTTAGAAAAGGCTAACCCATCACTTATTTTTTTGAAAGCGAGGTGTTCAAAATGAAAACTTCTGACAGTAGAACAAAGCTGCTGACAGAGCGCCCAATACCGCTTATGATTTCCCTTTGTGTTCCTGCGGTAATCGGTATGTTGGTAGTTGGGCTGTACTCTTTTATGGATGGAGTATTTGTAGGACAAATGGTAGGAACAGCCGGTGTAGGTGCTGTATCCGTTTCTTACCCGTTTACTTTGATTAACAACGGGCTTGCGATTATGGTAGGCGTCGGCTCCGCTTCGGTACTATCACGAGCCATCGGAAAAAAAGATCAGGATACCGTTGATAAGATCATGGGAAACCTGATTATGATGATTGTTGTCTGCTCCTTCATTATTACTGTGGTTGGAATGATATTTACCCGCCAGATTTTGCTTCTTTCCGGTGCTTCCGGGGAAACCCTGTCCCTTGCGGAAAAATATCTCAGAATTATTTTTTTAGGTTCTGTATTTGTGAATTTTTCTCAGGCCGCTAATATGGTAATGCGTGGTGAGGGCTTACTAAAACGCGCCATGACAATTATGGGAATCGGTGCAGTATTAAATATTGTCCTTGATCCAATTCTGATTTCTTTGCTGAATCCATTGGGAATGGGGATTGAAGCAGCCGCCTACGCAACGGTTATTTCGCAGTTTGTTCAGGCTGCTATCACACTTTGGTATTTCGTGAAAAAGAGCAAAAATGTTCGTATTTGTAAAATTCGATTTGAACGCACTTTGGTGCCGGAGATTGTTGGCGTAGGAATTTCCGCTATGTTAATGCAGGTTACAACACTGCTTCAGCAGACAGTCATTTACAACGTGGCGGCAAATTACGGCGGAGATACATGGCAGACTTTGCTAGGTGTTGCCCTGCGTATTCAGTCTTTTGCCTTTATTCCTGTTTGGGGAATCAGTCAGGGATTTCAGCCCGCTGCTGGTACGAACTATGGTGCGAAGCAATATGACCGGGTAAAAACGCTTGCGAAGGTTTTTATGATTGGTGCGACGTTCGTTTCACTCCTGTTCTATATTCCTATTGAACTTGCGCCAAAAGCTGTCATGTCTTTGTTTATTACTGACCCGGCTATGGTAGATCAGGGCGTGACAAACTTCCGTATCTTTTTTAGCTCTTATATTTTGCAAGGCTCCATGATTGTGATTATCACGTTGCTACAGGCATTGGGACGAGCGAAAAAGGCCAGTGTTATGTCGCTTTTAAGGCAGATTGTTCTTTTTATCCCTTGCGTTATGATTTTGCCCAGGATTGCGGATATGGGGATCAGAGGTGTTTGGGCGGCCCCTGCAGTAGTAGACGCAATTATTTTTATGATCTGTGCTGGAATCGCAGTTGCCGAGTTTCGCAGAATGTCGCGATTGAAAAAGGGTATCGGAGACTGAAAGAATACTTTGAGGGCTTTGCACAAAGAGGCAAAGTCCTCTTCTGGGGCTTGGGGGAAGTATACTTATAGAAAAAGCGTCATGTAAATTGGTAGGTATAGAATATCATCTGCTTGTTTCAGGTCTTTTGTATAGATAATGAAACGCTGTCCGATTTTCTTCCCAAATTTCTTTTTGAACTTATCTAAAGACGTATGGCGGGCATAATTGGAGGATTTTACTTCAACAGGGCAGATGCGTTTCTCTTTGCTGATCAGAAAATCAAGCTCCATGCGATCGGCTTTGTTTTCGCGGCTGCTTTTGGAATAGAAGAATAACTTGTAGCCATTCGTTTTTAGAGACTGCGCAACGATGTTTTCCATAAGCATACCTTCATTTAAACTGAGCCGGTCAAAAAGTATCATCTTATAAATACCTTCTTCCATAAGTTCCTTATCAGAGAATGCAAGGCTGAGCAGCAACCCGGTATCTGCCATGTAGCATTTTAGAGTCATGCGTTCCGAATTCAGAGACAAACCGACGGTAGGATCAGTGGAGTTAAAGCAGGTGTTAATAATCATTGCCTCATCCAGCCAGATAAAGGAATCTTCATAATCGCGGAAACGGGCTTCCTTGCGGATAGAGGATAAGGTGTATTTTTTTTCATGTTTTGATAATTGAGATGGTATCCCATCGAAGATGGAAAGGACTTTACTTTCATATCCCTTTGCAAATTTTGTGACATCATTTCGGTACAGCTCCAGAATTCGTCTTTTTACGCGATCTGTTTTCTCAAAATCTTTGGTTTGCGCATAAGTCAGAACGGCTTGCGGCATACCGCCTACGAGCATATACTGACGAAAAAGATTCATGGTCTTTCTGTGGACAGCCTCACCAACGGGGCAGCGTCGGTCAAAGCAGGTCTTTAGATAGGGAATGGTTACCTCATCGTCAAGGGCCCATAAGAATTCCTCAAAGTCCATAGGCTGCATGACAATCTTTTCTTCTTCTGAAGGAATAACGATGTGCTCAATATTTTGTTTCAAAGTAATAAGAGAGCCTGTTTCAATGTAGTCATATCGACCATCAGCAACAAAATGTTTGATCAACTGCCTTGCACGCGGATACATCTGTATTTCATCAAAAATAATTAGCGACTTCCTTGTTACAAGGGTGATACCATAAAAAACAGAAAGCTTATTAAAAAAAAGATCCAGATCCATAGAATCATTTTCAAATACATCCAGAATCTGTTTTGTAATATTGGAGAAGTCTATGAGCAGATAAGAATTGTATTGTTCCTTACCGAAACTTTCTGCAATATAACTTTTCCCGACACGTCTTGCACCTTCGATGAGCAATGCACTTTCTCCATTACTTTCTTTCTTCCAATCACGTAATTTCTGATATATTTTTCTTCTCATTTATTATCATCCCCCAATCAATCACGAAAACAAGAAATGTTCATAATGCTATTATACACGAAAACAAGAAATGTTTATATGGGTATTATACACAAAAGCAAGAAATGTTATACATTTACTGTAAAGATATTCCTGAAAAAAGACTTGACAAATATGCAACAAATAAATACAATATAACTAAGCTATATAACTTAGTTATAGGAGAAAAATCGTATGAACGAAAATAACACATTAGATCGTATTCTGATTTACGGCAAAGACTTTTTTCTGAAATACACCTTTAAAAGTGCGCCACTGCGAAAAATTGTAGAAGCAGCAGGAGTGACTACGGGCGCTTTCTACGGTTACTTTGCGAATAAAGAAGAGTTGTTTTATGCCTTGACGGATGATACAGCAGATGGTTTGATGGCAATATTGAACTCTGTAGCAAATGATATGAACAATTTCCCTCCAAACGAAAAGATATTTAAAATGTGTGATGCGTATATCCATAGAATACCTGAAATTGTGGATTATCTGCTGGCACACCGTGATGAAATGAAGCTGATCATTGCCTGCTCACAAGGAACAAAGTACGAAAATTATTTCAATATGCTTCAAGAGAGAAATCAGGACAACATCTCGCAGAGCGCAGAAAAATCCGAGCAGATCCATTTGCTTTCGCCTGACACCATTGAATTATTGATGAGCGGTTACTTTTCAATGTTGGCAAAGCTTATAACAGAGGAAACTAATCGAGAGAAGATGGTTCGCAGTATGACGGAAGTCGCAAGGGTTTATCAAGGAGGAATGTTAGCTTTAATGCAAGAGGAGGCGGAATGATATGCATGAATACTACAGAAAAAATGAGGACCGATTAAAAAAAGAGATGGATAGCTATTTCAAACTGATCAAGTTGGAATTGGAAGGGATTTTCAATAAGTCTTACGATGCTATTATCAATGAAGTCTGGGAAATCTATGAATCGGAAATGCTGGAAAATTTTCCGTATATTGGCGGGGATGATGTCAGTGGTACGAAAAATTTGACCGGTGTATATTATTTTATCGCACTTGCACTTGCGGCAAAAGCCTATGGTCTTAATACCAACGATTGGGGACGCCTGACCACAACCTGTTATGAGCGATTAAACACACAAAAACCAGCATTTGTACGAAAAATGCTTGGGAGCGTTATGAAGGCCTGTGCCACAAAAATGTTGCGCAAAAAGGATGAAAAAAATGCCATAAATGCAGCAAGGTATCCGGGGAGTTTTGAGACCAAAACCCTTAATTCTGATTCAACGTATGCAGTTAATTTCCATAATCTTGTCTGCCCGGTTTATAACTTTGCAGTCAAGATGGGCTATGAGGAATATATGCCCTATATGTGTAATTTGGATTATGTGACCTATGGGGCTATGGGTCTTGCTATGCACCGAGAAAAAGTGCTGGCGGACGGAGATGATTGCTGTGATTTTAAATTTCTTCGCAGGGGAGAGCCGGTACCAAACTGGCCGCCACATATTCTTGATCCAAATGACCCATTAAAATAATGCGAATAATTTGGCGGTAGCTTATGCCGCCTTATTATATAAGTAACGGTTAGTAAGAACTAACCACAGAATGAAAGGAGTTCTATTATGAACAAGAAAACCGTATTTGAATCCTGGCGATGTGATGCTGGTGATTTCCGAGGGGATTGAGACGGATCACACCGGTCCCTGGGACATGGTGATGGGGTATCTTCCTTATTACATGCAGGGGATGAACATGGGTGTGCAAAAATAAAGTTTGTTAGGCGCTTGACTTTTCCTTTCCAAGTATGTTACAATTCACATTAGTTAGTTTAAACTAACTAATGTGAATGAATCATTTTGAACTCCTTTCTGCATAAAGCAGGCTGACTGCTGAAAACAGCTGCTTCCCTTTGAAAAAAGGGCGGAAAGGTTTTCAGGAAAGAAAAGGTGAAAGAATGGACTACTTAGAAATTGAAAAAGTGTTTGGTAGAGAAATTATCGATTCTCGTGGAAACCCTACGGTTGAGGCTGAGGTCTATCTGGCTGACGGAACAATTGGAAGAGGTGCAGCACCGAGCGGCGCATCTACTGGAGAGTTTGAAGCACTGGAACTTCGTGATGGAGAGAAGAATCGCTTTGGAGGTAAAGGTGTTCAGAAAGCGGTAGATAACGTGAATACTAAGATTTGTGATGCACTGACAGGAATGGATGCATCCGATATATATGCAATAGATCAGGCTATGATTCAGGCAGATGGAACAAAGGATAAATCAGTATTGGGAGCAAATGCAATTCTGGCAGTTTCTATTGCGTGCTGCAGAGCGGCAGCGGCTGCACTGGATATTCCGCTATATCGTCTCCTTGGTGGCGTAAATGGAAACAGACTTCCAGTTCCAATGATGAATATTCTAAACGGCGGAGCTCATGCGGCAAATACAGTAGATGTACAGGAGTTTATGATTATGCCTGCAGGAGCAGACAGCTTCTGCGAGGGACTCAGATGGTGTACGGAAGTATTTCATGCACTTGGAGCACTTCTGAAAGAAAAAGGCTTAGCGACCGGCGTGGGAGATGAAGGCGGCTATGCACCCGATCTTGGAAGCGATGAAGAAGCGATTGATTTCATTCTTGAGGCCGTGAAGAAAGCTGGATACGAGCCAGGAAAAGATTTTGTAATCGCAATGGACGCAGCTTCCAGTGAGTGGAAGACTGGAAAAACAGGTGAATATCTCCTGCCGAAGACAGGAAAGAAATTCACATCTGCTGAATTAGTAGAACATTGGAGCAACCTGTGCGAGAAATATCCAATCTATTCTATTGAAGATGGTTTGGACGAGGAAGACTGGGAAGGCTGGAAGTATATGACAGAAAAGCTCGGTTCTAAAGTACAGCTTGTGGGAGATGATCTGTTTGTTACGAACACAGAGAGACTTCAGAAAGGAATTGCCAACGGTTGTGCAAATTCCATTTTGATCAAATTAAATCAGATCGGTTCGGTATCCGAGACTCTGGAGGCAATTAAGATGGCACATAACGCTGGATACACAGCAATTTCTTCACATCGCTCAGGCGAGACAGAGGATACGACCATTGCAGATATTGCAGTTGCGCTGAACACTTGCCAGATTAAGACTGGTGCACCGAGCAGAAGCGAACGTGTTGCGAAATACAACCAGTTGCTTCGAATTGAAGAACAACTCGGCAAAAGTGCGGTATACCCAGGTTTTGATGCATTTCATATAAAAAGAAATAAATAGAAGATAATCAGTAATACAAGTGCTTGGTAAAATGACGAAGCACTTGTATTATTTTTTGCATATTACGAAAAAATGAAATGGTTCATTGCGGTTCATAATCGTAGTTGATAATATTTCTCTAATTAATAATAGTAACCGTTATTGACATTTCAAAATAGTTAGGGTACACTAACTACATGAAAATATAAACAAATCACAAATAGAAGGAGGACATAAGGATGTCAATGATTAATAAAGAAGTAAGTGATTTCGAGGTACAGGCATATCAGAACAATGATTTTAAAACGGTAACAAAGGCGGATATTTTAGGAAAATGGAGTATCTTTTTCTTCTATCCTGCAGATTTTACGTTTGTGTGCCCAACAGAATTAGAAGACTTAGCAAATAAGTATGAGGAATTCGAAAAAATAAACTGCGAAATATATTCAGTTTCATGCGACAGCCATTTTGTACACAAGGCTTGGCATGATGCGTCTAAAACAATCAAGAAAATCAATTATCCAATGCTGGCAGATCCAACCGGAACTCTTGCAAGAGATTTTGATGTGATGATTGAGTCTGATGGCATGGCAGAGAGAGGGAGCTTTATCGTAAATCCAGAAGGAAAAATTGTAGCATACGAAGTCATCGCCGGAAATGTTGGAAGAAATGCTGACGAACTTTTCAGAAGAGTACAGGCTTCTCAGTTTGTAGCAGAACATGGGGATCAGGTGTGCCCTGCCAAGTGGCAGCCGGGAGCTGACACATTAAAACCAAGTCTTGATCTTGTTGGACTGATTTAGAAGGTATTAATATGATGGAAAAAAACATGTATGATTTAATTATTGTAGGCGCGGGCCCGGCAGGGCTCTCCGCCGCAATCTATATGGCGAGAGCGAAATACAAGGTACTGGTGCTGGAAAAAGAAAAGACGGGCGGACAGATTACGATTACGTCGGAGGTCGTCAATTATCCAGGTGTTGAACTGGCCAGTGGGAAGAGCTTAACGGACAGTATGAGACGACAGGCAGAATCGTTTGGAGCTGCATTTGCAATCGCAGAAGTGAAGGAAATGGATCTGGAGCAGGACATCAAAGAAGTTCATACAAACAAAGGAGATTTTCAATCTTTGGGTGTGATCCTTGCGGTCGGTGCGAATCCGAGAAAACTGGGATTTGAAGGCGAGGAGACATTTAAAGGGAGAGGTGTTGCGTACTGTGCAACCTGTGACGGAGAATTCTTCACAGGCATGAATGTTTTTGTGATAGGTGGCGGATTTGCAGCGGTAGAGGAAGGTATTTTCCTCACAAAATATGCAAAACATGTAACGATGATTGTTCGCTCAGAAGATTTCAGCTGTGCTAAGACCGTGTCAGACAAGCTGAGTGGAAATGAGAAGATTACCGTTAGATTCCGTACGGAATTGATAAAAGTAGAAGGCGATAGCACGATGAAAAAAGCAGTATTTCGGGACAGGAACAGTCGCGAAACATGGGAGTACGATGCAGACGAGGATGGCGGATTCGGCGTGTTTGTGTTTGCGGGATATGCACCGAATACCGAGTGGCTTCCAAAAGCACTTCAGCTTAATGAACAGGGCTATATTGTGACAGATGGAAATCAAAAAACAAATCTCGATGGCGTGTATGCCGCCGGTGATGTGTGTGTGAAGAATCTGAGGCAGGTTGTTACCGCAGTTGCGGATGGCGCAATCGCGGCAACTTCACTCGAACACGATGTGACGAAGCTTCATAAAAAACTCTCCATACCAGAGTTTACGGTAATAGTGCCGGAACAAAAAAAGGATTCTGATACAGGAAATGCGGAAATGAACAGTGCTGACGGTGTATTTCTGGATGACGCAGTCAAAAGTCAACTGGTGCCACTGTTTGACAAGTTTCAGCAACCGGTATGTGTACGGGCATGGCTTGGCACGGATAAAGTATCGAAAGAGGTAGAAAGCTTTCTGGAAGAGTTTACACAAATGACAGACAAGGTTTCATGGGAGCGGGCAGAAGAAAACATGCCGGAATATCTTCCTGCTATGGAAGTGATAAATCCGGATGGAAGTGCTTCTGGAATGATTTTTCACGGCGTTCCCGGAGGACATGAGATTAATTCCTTTGTAATAGCACTTTACAACGCGGCAGGACCTGGAACCGCAATCTCACCTGACGATAAAGAAAAAATCCGGGAGATGAAACAAAACATAAATATGAAAATGCTGGTTTCACTTTCCTGCACGATGTGTCCGGAACTTGTGATGTCAGCGCAGAAGATTGCATCATTGTCAGATAAGGTGACTGCGGAAATGTTTGATCTGACGCATTATCCGGACCTGAAAGACAAGTATCAGGTGATGAGTGTGCCTTGTATGATTATCAATGATGATCAGGTGCTGTTCGGAAAGAAAAACGTGGAAGAACTGCTGGAAGTGTTAGTGAAACTATTTTGATTTCTGACTTTTGTTCTTCGTTTTATAATCGCCTGCGAATAAAATGTTGATTTTCTCCATATAATATAATACAATCTGTATTAAAGGGAGGATATCAACATGATAATTTCTTCGGAACAACTGCTTTATGAAAATAGAGCTTATGCAAATCCACAATCCAGAGTTCAAACAATGGTGAAAAAGGGGGAATTGATCCCCTTGAAGCGAGGCCTTTTTGAGACAGATACCGCTGCGCCCGGTTTCCTTATGGCAAATGCATTGCTGGGGCCTTCTTATCTGTCATTTGAATATGCGCTTTCCTATTACAGTATGATTCCGGAAAGAGTTGTGGTTTATACCTCTGCAACTTTTGGTCGAAACAAGAAATTAGAATATAGCAATCAGTTTGGATCATTTACCTACAGAGACATTCCAGAGGCTGTTTTTCCTTATTACTATACCCGGGAACTTTCCGGACATCGCCCGTACTTGATTGCTACCAGAGAAAAAGCGTTGTGTGATCAGTTGTGTGTTATGGCACCGATTCGTGGCATCAATGATTTTAGGGAATGGCTTTTTGATGGAATGCGTTTAGATGAAGATATTTATGAGGAGCTTGATTCTGAAAAAATGAAGCGGATCGCTCCATTGTATCACAGGACAAACTTGGACCAGTTGGTTCGATTGCTTGAAAAGGAGGGGCGCTGAGAATGAATGATGCAATTATTTCTATGATGCAACGTTATGAATGTAAGAACAGTGAGGATTACGAAAATGCGCTGAAGGAAATTGTACAGGTAGTTGCGCTAATGGGTCTTTCCAGAAGCAATTTCTTTGCAAAAGCTGCTTTTTATGGCGGAACTGCTTTGCGGATCTTCTATGGTTTGCCGAGATATAGCGAGGCTCTTGATTTTTCGCTTGATCTGCCGGATCCCCTGTTTGATCTTGCTGTCTATCTCCCTTATGTTGAGAAGGAGCTTAAGGCGTATAACTTCAGTATGACTGTTCGCAAGAAAGGGAATACCGTTCAGAACATTCTGGAAATCACTTCGGATGATGCCAGTATTTATGGCTTAAATCCAAATGCACTTGTTAAAATCAAATTCGAGATTGACACCAACCCTCCGGAAGGCGCAGGGTATCAGTATATGAGTGCAATCAATCCGGCCAACTATCGAGCAAGGCTATATGATATGCCGTCTCTATTTGCAGGAAAGGTTCATGCCGTCCTTTGCCGCGACTATAAGCATCGTGTGAAGGGTCGTGATTTCTTCGATTATATCTGGTACCTAAAAAAGGGATGCGCGGTCAATGTACCTCATCTTCAAAAGAGAATGGAACAATCAGGCAAATGGAATCCTGAAGAAGAGCTCACCTTATCCAAACTGAAAGAATTGTTGAAGCAACGATTTGCCATAGTTGATTTTACCAGTGCCAAAGAGGATGTTTCACCCTTCTTGTTGGCGGCAGAAAAAGATGGTTTGGAATTATGGGATGCGAATTTCTTTTCTGACATCACAGAACGCTATTTGAAGTAACATTCAGAAGCAAAAAAGTGTATACTTAAAACGTTAGCACAAACTAACCGAATGCGAGATAAAGTGAGGAGACCACCCATGCCATTGAATTTATTCCAGATGAAAGAAGCTTCAGCTGTATTTGTACGCCATATGGCGCTTTTTGTGCTTGTTTTATTAATGATTCTTTTTGCATTCGTGTTGATTCTCTGGGGACGTATAAAGGAGATTACCATAAAAGCATACACCGATGTGACAGGAATTAACAATAAGAATTGTCAGGAGAAATGTATTGCAAATGTAGTGTAGTTAGCCATAGATCATCTATGAAGGGATAAATACTTTAAATGAAAGAGAGAGCTTTTACAGACTTCTTTGATCCGGAAGTCCAAAAAATTGTAAGCGAAGACGGCTGTTCTATATATAAAATGAAAAACTCAACTGGCGAAGGTGTGATTACAAGATACGAAATTCTTCCCGGCATGGAGTTGTTTTATAATGATTTTCACATGAGCGATGGACAAAATCAAAATAAGCTGCCACATCCTGAGGTGTTAGAAATCAACCACTGCAGGGAGGGACGTTTTGAGTGTGCATTCAGCAATGGAGATTGTCAATATGTTGGTGCAGGAGACCTTGCTATCAATCGTCTAACAAATGAGACTGCATCGACCTATTTTCCGTTGTCCCATTATCACGGTATTTCGATTACGATTGATTTATATCAGGTCAATAATACTTTGAAGCAAATTGAAAATGTGATTGGCGGCCTAAACATAGATATTTTTGCGCTGGCAGATAAATTCTGCAAAAATGATACTTGCCTTGTTTTGCGAAGCCAAAGGGAGATTGAACATATATTCTCGGAGCTTTATTGTGTTGAGCCATGCATGATAGCTTATTATCTAAAAGTTAAAGTTTTGGAATTGCTTATGTTTCTGAACAATGTGTCTCTATCTGAATATCAAGAGGAACACCGATACTTTTCTAAAAATCAGGTTCAAATCATAAAGAAGATGCAGGTATACATGATATCCGATTTAAGAAAGCATCATACGTTAAATGAATTGTCAGAAAAATTCAGTATTCCCCTTACAACCATGAAGATTTGTTTTAAGGGTGTTTATGGCTGTTCCGTTTACTCTTATATGAAATCTTATCGGATGCAGGCTGCTACGATTTTACTTCGTGACACCAGTGACAGCATAACCGAAATTGCAGCTAAAATGGGATATGATAATCCTAGCAAATTTTCAGATGCGTTTAAGAAGGAATTTGGAGATATACCATCAGAGTTCCGAAAAAAATTGCCTAAATAGGTGGGATTTGGCCTTTTCAGAGTGGCGGGGAAAAATGGAATCACTATAATAGAGATTGGTTAGAGAGGATTAACCAACCTCTATTTTTTTATGAAAAGGAGTGAATACATGGTGAACAAAAATAATAATCCAATGTCCCGGCTGATGGAACTTGCCGCACCCTATAAAAACAAGTATGTGCTTTCGGTTATTCTCGCAGTGTTAGGGGTAATTGCTGGCTTACTACCGTTTTTTGTGGTTTCCAGAATTGTAGTGCTTTTGATGGAGGGCGAAACTGCTGTTCGTATTTATATGGAGTGGTGCGTCATTGCTGCTCTAGGGTTTTTAGCAAAAGTTTTGTTTTCAAATTTATCCACAATGGTTTCTCACACTGCCACATTTGAGACTTTAGCAGAGATCCGTTTCAAGCTGGTGGACAAACTTACAAAAGTACCGATGGGATATATGATAAATACCCCATCAGGAGAGTTGAAGAATGTCCTTGTTGATCGGGTGGAGGGAATGGAAACCACACTTGCGCATCTGGTGCCGGAATTGACTGCAAACCTCTGCATTCCGGTATGTATCTTTTGCTATCTGCTTTATTTGGACTGGCACATGGCATTGGCATCTCTGATTACCCTCCCGATTGGTATGCTTTGCTATAAAGGGATGGCGAATGGATATGAGGAAAAATTCCAGGGTCTTATGATGCGTGTGCGCAAGATGTCAAATACCATCGTTGAATATATTGGTGGAATTGAAGTAATCAAAGCGTTCAATCAATCTGCCGATTCTTATGAAAAATACTCCTACGCGGTGAAGGATAACGCTTCCTACGCTGTGAATTGGATGAAAAGCGTCCAGGTTTATAAGTCTATGCTTTTTACCATCTGGCCCAGTGTGTTAGTGTGTGTTCTACCCATCGGCAGCATGTTATATCGGAATGGGAGCCTTAGCGTTTCGGCCTTTGTGACGTGTATTGTTTTATCACTCGGCATTATTACGCCAATCTTGAATGCTATGAATTTCACTGACAGCATTTCTCAAATGAAATCCGTTGTTGGAGAAATCTGCTCTGTCCTGGATGAAAAGGAATTGGAGCGTCCTACAAAACCGGTTGAAATTCATACCTCAAATATAGCATTGGAAAATGTCGATTTCTCCTATGAAGAAGAAACTACTCTGCTAAAAGATGTGTCATTGTCTATTCCCGAAAAAACAATTACTGCTTTTGTTGGTCCCAGCGGCGGCGGAAAGTCTACGATTACAAAACTGATCGCCGGATTTTGGGATGTGACAAACGGAGCTGTAAAGATAGATGGCATAGATATTCGTAAAATTCCGCTTACACAACTGATGGATCAGGTTGCCTACATTTCACAGGACAATTTTCTTTTCGATGATACTGTGCTGGAAAATATCCGTATGGGAAAGTCCACGGCAACGGATGAAGAAGTTTATCAGGCATCAAAGGATTGTGGCTGTTATGATTTCATTTCAAAACTGGAAAATGGATTTCAAACTGTTGTCGGCGGTGCAGGTGGGCACCTGTCAGGCGGAGAACGACAGCGAATCGCTATTGTTCGTGCAGTATTAAAAAATTCGCCTATCGTGATTCTTGATGAAGCAACTGCCTATATTGATGCCGAGAATGAAGCTCTGATTCAAGAGGAAATGGCAAAGGCCATTGCCGGGAAAACTGTTTTGATGATTGCACATCGCCTTTCCACCATTATTGATGCAGATAAAATCGTGGTTGTAAAAGATGGACAGCTGGAAGCTCAGGGAACTCATAACGAACTTCTACATTCCTGTGAGCTTTATCAGGAAATGTGGAATGCACATATCAATACGAAAGACGCAGAATAGGAGTGTGAAAGATGATAACTACATTAAAAAAGGTTTACCGATTCTCGGGAAAAATGAAGGGGACCATGAAAACGGCGGTCTTGCTCTCTGCTTTGCACTCGATCTTTGATATGCTTTCGTTTGCGGCCCTTGCACTGGTATTTACAGGTATGATTGGCGGCTTTACAACTTCTTCCATCTGTCTGATTTTCGGTATCTCTTTTGCCAGTATGATTTTGAAGATTTGTTGCAGCTATATTACTGATTTTGACAAAGTAAAGATTGGTTACTTTATGTGTGCGGAGAAACGGATTCACATTGGTGATCGAATCAAATATATGCCAATGGGCTATTTCAGTGACCACAACCTGGGAAACCTGACTTCCGTTGTTACGACTACAATGGGAGACATTGAAAACAATGCTTCTATGGTATTGACGAACATTTTAGGCGGGTATATTCATGCGGCTGTTATTACAATCGTAATGTTTGGCATTGATTGGCGAATTGGGCTGACAATCCTCTGCGGGATATTGCTCTTTACCTTGTGTATCAGTCGCTTACAGAAAAAGTCGGAACTGATTTCTCCGCAGCGTCAGAAAGCACAGGAAACTCTGGTGTCTAACGTACTGGAGTATGTGCAGGGAATGTTGATTGTAAGGTCTTTCAACCTTAGCCGACTCTCCAATAGTAAGATGAAACAGGCCATTTTGAGCAGCAAGGAAAAGAATTTAAAACTGGAACGGTTATTCGTTCCTTATAATGCTTTGCAGCAAATCATTCTTTATGGAACCAGCGTCGCAGTGATTGCAGAGGCATTGTGTTTTTATCTGAATGGTTCTATGGGGCTTTCTATGTGTCTTTTGATGACAGTTGCTTCGTTCATGCTATTTGGACAGCTTCAGTCAGCAGGAAATACGTCATCGCTACTTCGCTTACTCGATGCGTCCATTAATAAGGTTGAAGAAATTGATAAAACTCCTGTGATGGACGAACATGGAACCCGGCAACAGCCAAAGAATTATGATATTGTGCTTGATGATGTTTCTTTCGCCTATGGAGAACACGAGATTTTAGACCATGTCAGCCTTACCATCCCGGAAAGGACAACAACAGCTATCGTAGGTCCATCGGGCTCCGGTAAAAGTACACTGTGCAATTTAATTGCGCGTTTTTGGGATGTTGACAGCGGGAAAATTACAATCGGCGGAATTGATGTGCGTGATTACACACTTGACAGTCTGATGACCAATATAAGCGAGGTATTTCAAAAGGTATATCTATTTGCCGATACGATAGAGAATAATATCAAGTTTGGAAACCCCACGGCTTCCCATGAAGAAGTTGTGAAAGCGGCCCGAAAAGCGTGTTGCCACGATTTCATTATGGGATTGCCGGATGGATACAACACAATGATTGGCGAGAGCGGCGCAACGTTATCCGGCGGTGAAAAACAACGGATTTCCATTGCCAGGGCAATTCTAAAGGATGCTCCCATCATTATTTTGGATGAAGCAACTTCAAGTGTAGACCCAGAGAACGAAAATCTGCTCATGGGTGCTATTACAGAGCTGACAAAAAACAAAACTGTCATCATGATTGCTCACCGTTTGAAAACGGTCAGAAATGCAGACCAAATATTTGTTTTAGCTGGAGGTCACATTGTTCAGCAGGGCACGCATGAAGAATTGATAAAGCAGTCAGGAATCTATGCTGATTTTATCGGTGTCCGTAAAAAAGCGATTGGCTGGAAATTAAAGTGAGTGTCTATGAAGACAGGTAATTAGCAAAATCTCTGTATTTACTTAAAATCTATTTCCCAAAAAGCGAAAAAACTCAAAATTGGGAAATAGATAATGTGAGGGTGGTGTGCAACTGATGCATATTCACCCTTTTGCTGATCCAGAAAAGAAAAATCACTTGATTCCATGTAATTTTCTGTATTGTTAATTTCTATAGTTATCTGGTTTTGATATTAATTCTCATCTTATTCTTTGCATAAATCTTGACAAATCTACGCGAGAAGAGTATTTTATAAAAAGACCGACACTCGTTCTGTGAAATGGACGGGTAATTTTTTAAATGGTAGGTTAGTTTAAACTAATTAAAGAGGGGAGGTGCAGCAACTGAAAAAGAACATTAAAAAACCAGAAATCCGGCGCAAAGAACTGATAGATGTAGCATTTCGTTTATTTACAGAAAAGGGTTATGAATCAGTTTCAGTTCGTGACATTCTGGATGAGGTTAATGGTGCTCCGGGAATGTTTTATTACTATTTCAAATCTAAGCAGGATATTTATCTTGCCGCAATGGAAGATTATCTAAATGAACGTCTGGAACGAAAATGTAAAATTCTGGAAGATGACAGTATTTCCTTTGATGAAAAAAAGGAAGTATACCGAAGTTTGGTTACTGAAGACATTGCCGGATATGTGAACCGCTTTCAGCCTCAGAAAGAGCACTCTATTGCAGATGATGCCTACAAACTATGGGATTTTGTGCAGATGCTGAATAAAATGTCGAAGCCTCATGCGAAATTCATTTTGCAGGGAGTCCAGGAAGGAAAGATCTCTGATGATCTTGGGATTACGGTGGAAAATGTAGAGGCCTTTGCACTGTATTCACTATATGGTGCATGGGGATTGATTCACAATGGAACTTTTACAGACAGTCAGTCCGAGTTTGATGTAACAGATGTGTATAAACTGGTACACAGTATTTTTTATCGAAACATATAAAACAGTATATAAAATGTGTGAGAACAACGAGAATATTCCGAAAGGGGTATTCTCGTTGGTGCGTTTTAGGCAGACAGAACGAACTCCGTCTGCGAAATTTAAGAAAGAGAGGTTTATCTTTATGAAAAAAGAAAAGGAAAAACAAGGTATTCCAAGGTTGTTGGAATTGGCGGGAGAAAAAAATTCTGCCATGTCAGGGAGTATTCTATTATCTACAACAGGAACCCTCCTGCAGTTGACTCCCTTTATTGCGGTGTATTACATTATGGCAGAACTTTTGCAGAATGCTGCAAATAAGACTCCGCTTGATGCGCCTTACATGATTCATATGGCGGTATATGGACTTGTGGGACTGCTTGCGGGATATCTGTTCACCTATGCAGGTGGTATGATGTCTCATACATTTGCATATAAAGTAATCTGCAAACTGCGTTTAAAGGTTGCGGAGCATATAGGAAAGCTGCCCATGGGATATTTAAATGGAACATCTGTTGGAAAGATCAAACAGATTATGGATGCAGATATTGAGCAGATGGAAGGCTTTCTTGCACATCAACTCCCGGATTTTGTGAGTACGTTAGTCATGTTAGCTGCATTGTTTATTATGATGTTTTCGTTAAATGGGTGGATGGCTCTTGCCTGCCTGCTTACGATTGTGATTGGATTTGCCTGCCAATTGATTGTCATGTTGAAAATCATGAAGAGTGGCGGAGTAAAAGCGAACTTTGATGCATTGGAAAATATAAGTAATTCTTCACTCCAGTATGTGAAAGGAATGCCCTCCATTAAAATCTTTGGTCAGACAGTGAAATCATTCCGAAAGTTTTATCAGGATATTATGGACTATCGTGATTTTACAATTAAAATGACAGAACAAATCCGTCCTGGTTTTGTGAGATTTCGTGTGCTAATTCAGTCTATTGCCACATTTATACTGCCAGTTGGTCTTTTGCTTCTATTAAAGAAACCGGATGATGTAGCTTATGCGACAACATTTATCTTTTTCTTGGTTCTTGGTCCGGGGGCAGCAACGCCAACTCTGAAATTAAGAACTTTTTCGGAAAGTATGAATGTCATAACAGAGGGCGTGACAAGAGTAAATGAAATCTTGAATGAGAGAGTTATGGAAGAACCAGAGATTTCACAAATTCCGGATTTCTATGATATTGATTTTAAAAATGTTGATTTTTCTTATCAGAAAGATAAGGGTATATTAAACAAGGTCTCTTTTCAGGCGAAACAGGGAGAGATTACAGCACTGGTAGGTCCATCCGGGGCAGGGAAATCAACGATTGCAGAGTTGATTCCAAGATTTTGGGATGTGACAAACGGAAGCATAAGTATTGGTGGAATCAATATTAAAAATATGAGCAGCAAAGATTTGATGGAGCAGATGTCCTTTGTGTTTCAGGAAAGCTTTCTTTTTTCCGACACGATATATAACAACATAGCACTGGGCAAACCGGGAGCCACGAAAACGGAGGTAGAGTCGGCAGCAAAAGCGGCGCAGTGCCATAACTTTATTATGGCTTTGCCAAATGGATATGATACAAAAATTGGAGATGGTGGTGCGTATCTTTCTGGTGGAGAGGAGCAGCGGGTGTCGATTGCAAGAGCAATATTAAAAGATGCCCCCATTTTGATTCTGGACGAAGCAAGCGCATATGCAGATGCAGAAAATGAGCATGAGATGCAGAGGGCATTGGCAAAATTGATTCAAAATAAGACAGTCATTATGATTGCCCATAGACTGGCTACGATTTGCAATGCGAATCAGATATTAGTCATAGATCATGGTATGGTATCGGAATGTGGTACACATGATACTCTGATAAAAAGAAAAGGAATCTACAGTCATATGTGGGAAGCATCCATGGGAGCATCTGCCTGGACAATGGATTCTGAAAAGGAGGTATAAATACATGAAGAAATTATTAAATGCAATTACATGTAACGAACCAAAACTGTTGATAAAGCCGACGATATGGAATGTATTAGCCAATCTTTCCTATCTATTGCCATTTCTTTGTCTTACTTATACGGTAGGCAATATTTATCAGTATTTTACCAGCGGAATATGGAATCCTACATCCCTGTGGATCGCATGGGGAATTATGATCGGATGCTTTATACTGACCTATATTTTGGAGAATGAAGCCTGCAAAGTAACCTATAGAGATGGATTTGGAACTTCTGCAAAGGGCAGGGTAAAACTGGCAGAGCACATCAGAAAACTCCCGTTAGGATTCCTTATGGGAAAGGATTCTGGTGAAATTGGAAATACAATGATGAATGATTTTTCAAGAACAGAAACTGCTATGACCCATATTATGCCGCAGCTCATTAGTGGCTTGTTAATTGCAATTATCGCATCAGTTGGACTTATTATGGATGATTGGAGAATGGGGCTCGCAATGTTTGCCGGTCTGCCGGTTTCGCTTCTTGTCATGTTTGCAATGAGTGGATTAGAGAGAAAGCTGGATGGACAGTTATCCAGCGCAAAAGTACAGTATGGCGGGAAACTGCAGGAATACCTATATGGAATGAGAATTATTAAATCTTATAATATGCAGGGTGAAGATTTTGGTAAATTGGAACATGCATGTGAAGAATATCGAGATGCAAGCATTCGGATAGAAGGAAGTGTTGGACCACTGAATCTTGTTTCAACTGCACTTTTAAGAAGTGGACTTCCGCTGATGACAATCGTCGGAGTATATCTTGTGATTGGTGGCACATTGGAACTTCCTGAGTTTGCATTATTCTTATTAGTTGGCAGCCGTGTTTTCGATCCGTTAGCGGTTGCAATTATGAATTATTCTGAACTAATCATGTGCCAAACGTCTGGAGAGAGGATTGTGAATTTACTGAATGAAAAGGAAATGCCGGGAGAGAAGGCTCCCAGACAGGATCACGAAATAAAGTTTGAACACGTGAACTTTGGTTATGGAGCAGAACAGATTCTTCATGATGTTACAGCTTCAATGAAGATGGGCAGCATGACAGCTTTGGTAGGACCATCCGGCTCTGGTAAAAGTACAATGCTCCGCCTGATAGCCAGATTCTATGATCCCACAGAAGGTAAAGTCCTATTTGGCGGAATCGCTGAGAGTGAGATGGAACCTGAAAAATTGATGCGGAAAATTTCTATGGTATTTCAAGATGTCTATTTGTTTCAAGACACCATTGCCAACAATATCCGTTATGGAAAAGAAAATGCAACACAGAAAGAAATCGAAGAAGCGGCCAGAATGGCAAATTGCTATGACTTTATTGTAAAACAACCGCAGGGGTTTGATACGATGATTGGTGAGGGTGGTTCAACACTTTCAGGAGGAGAAAAACAAAGAATTTCCATTGCCAGAGCCATGTTGAAAGATGCACCTGTGGTCCTGCTGGATGAGGCAACAGCTTCACTTGATCCAGAAAATGAAGCGCAGATTCAGCAGGCAATCAGCAGATTGATTACTGGAAGAACGGTGATTGTAATTGCACATCGGTTGAAAACAATCATTGGTGCCGACAATATTCTTGTTTTGGAACAGGGACGAATTATAGAAAGCGGTACACATAAAGAGCTTCTAAGCAGGCGGGGGTTGTATGCAAAATTATGGAATCTGCAGACAACCACCGAAGGCTGGAAAATAAATTAAAACAAAGAGGAGAACTGCAACATGAAAAAAGAGTAATCACATTATTAGTGGCGGCAGCTATGACAATTTCACTGGCGGCTTGTGGAAACAATGTATCAGAAAACAAAAGCACGAATGTATGCGATGCTTCTAAATGAGAAAATATCTCGATAACACACCTTGATATTGCCACTCTTTTGAGAAAGGTGTATTCTGAAAGCAGTTAGAGAGAACTAACAAAAAATAATCAGGAAAGAGATGACAGTTATGGGAAGATATTATCGCTTCTCAAAGAAGGTAACAGATGAGCAGGTAAAGCTAATAGAAAAGGAAATGAGACAGTTGGAAGATGTGGAATCCGTGGAAATTACAAAAGATCACACCTTTCTAAAGGTTGTCACCAAGGATGATCAGTTTGCAGAGGTAATGAGTAAGGCTGTGAATATCTGTAACAGGAACGCAAATGGAACGGAGATTTCTTTTGCTCAATTTGCCATAGCCTGATATTGTCAGACAAGACACAAGACAAATATGATTATAATAAAAGGTGTTCATCGTTGAGTTGGTGGACATCTTTTTTAGACAGACACTTCATTTGTCAGGATCCATCGAAAATTCAAAACAATAAAATAGTCAGGAGGAACGAAAATGAGTTTTTTTCAAAACACATGTAAGCCAGAAGGTCTGGCGGGAAAAATGATGGTGAAGATGATGAATAACGGTCACGCGCAGATGGCAGACTGGGGATTTTCACATATAGAAGCAAATGAAGATGCCAGCATATTGGATATAGGTTGTGGCGGTGGTGCCAATATTGCCATCTGGCTGAAAAAGTGCCCAAATGGACACGTGACAGGGTTAGATTACTCAGAAGTCAGTGTAGACAGCAGCAGAAATAAAAATGCAGCCGCAATTAAGGAAAACAGATGTGAAATATTTCAGGGGAACGTATTGCAAATGCCATTTCAAAATGATTCCTATGACTGCATCTCAGCTTTCGAGACCATTTATTTCTGGCCGGAAATTCACAAGTCATTCAAAGAAGTATATCGAGTGTTAAGACCTGGCGGCCGGTTTATGATCTGCAATGAATCCGATGGGACGAATCCGGCAGATGAAAAATGGACAGAAAAAATAGAAGGAATGAAAATCTATGATGAGAATCAAGTGAAAAGCATTCTCAATCAGGCTGGTTTTATCAATATTAAAGTAGATCACACAAAGAAACATTGGATATGTCTGATTGCAGAGAAGAGTAATGAAAGAGAGTGATTTTACAGGAAAGCTCCTGAACGAGAAATCAACCCTTCTGCCGTTAATTCATATACAGTATCGCATACCTCTTTCATATATTTCCTGTCGTGGGATATGCTTATGACAGCTCCGGGAAACGCTCTAAGCATCTTTCGGAGAACGGGACCCGACAGAGGAGAAAAATTGCGGGTTGGTTCATCAAGAATCAGGACATTGGCCTGTGACAGACTCATCTTAAGGAGCAATACCTTCGCTTTTTGTCCCCCGGACAATTCGCTGATTGGATGTCTCATCTCGTTGGTCGTAAATTTAAGTGAGCCCAGGCAGGTACAGATTTTTGTTCGATTTTCTTTTTCTCCGGATGTATCCAGATAATCAACTGGTGTCATATCAAGAGTCAGAAGCTCATCATAATTTTGCGGCATATATTCAGCATGAATATCGGTTCGGCTTAAAAGCTGTCTGGCAATTTCTTTCAGCAAAGTAGTTTTTCCCGCACCATTGATTCCGACAATGCATACTTTCTCAGAACCTTTCATTCTGAGAAAGATATCTGTTGACAGCTGACGCATTCCATCGGGTGTATATAACTTTTTCAAATCATATTCCAGCACAATTTTTCCTGCGGGAATCGCGGCCTGATTTTCACCCAGTTTAAAGAATATGGATTCCTCCTGTTCGGGTAATGCTGTCATCTGCTCGTCTTTTTTTTGAAACCGTCTTTCCATGGATTTTACTGCATGCATCTTCTTTTTTAACAGCCTTCCACCAGCGGGATTCTGTCTTGATATGATATTTTGGGCATGTTCAACACTTTGATAGATGCGTTTTTGTTTTTCGTCGCGGATTCGTTTCTCACGCCGGTCGCTTATGGCTTTTTGCTCCTGTCTTTCGAATTGATGGCGCTGCTCTCTTATGTACTGGTTATAGGGCATTCGAAGGACCGTGTATCTGCATTTGTTTTTTCGCTGAAGCTGTTCCATATGAATGATGATATTGGCTGTATTTTCAATCAGAGTTTCATCATGGGAAATATAAAGTACAATGTGTTTCCAGTTTTTTATGATCCGCTCCAGCAATTCCAGCGTTGCAATGTCGATATCATTGGATGGCTCGTCTAAAAGCAGTACGGTTGGCGCCTGTATAAGCAGACGTATCATCTGAACCTTAATCTTTTCTCCCCCTGAAAGACTGCCCAGTTTCTGATCACTGTAAAAAAATCCAGAATCCAGTTGAAAATCTTTGGCATACATGGCTAAATCTTTAGGAGTCAGGTCGAAAAAGCAATCTTTTTCTGAAAAGAATTCATATATTGTTTGTTCCTTGTTCTGGTCTGGCAGTTCCTGCGGGAGATATCCCAGGTACTCATTTTCGAAGGTACAAGTTCCTTCATATTCTGCGTAATCCTTGATCAGCTCCGGTTGATAAATCCATCTCATCAGAGTTGACTTTCCATTTCCCTCTTCGCCGATGATGACGGCTTTATCTCCATCATTTAATACCAGTTGAAAATCCTGCAATATGGTTCTTAAATCTTTTCGATGGGTTATTGTGAGTCTATTTATTTGTAACATAAAATCTACCTCCATTATTAAAACTTTCGATATGTCTGAATGGAATGCAAAAAAAAATGAGCCTGTTTTTGCATACGCAAAAATAGACTCGCAAAATGGACCTTATGAAAACAGCATCAGATACAAACCATATCAACACTATAAGAGTTCCAGAATCATTACGATAGTCTAAATTTTAAGTACACATAAACAAACCTGCATCCGCAAGTCAGGACAAAACTATGTGCTTCACTTAAACTGAACTATCTGTTACTCATTCCTTCACCTTACACGATATGTGTTCTTTCTCTGTCTTATATAATAACATTATCAAACAGTTGGCAGTATAGCATATGTGATAAAATCATGTCAAGCAAAAAAAATATTCACTTTTCAGCATCCGAGGTTGATTTATTTTGGCGGTTGACTTTCCTACATTTTCACCATCGTATTCATCAATACGTGAAGTTGCAATAACTGGTCTGCCAAGATAACGACCAATGTATTTGATTACTTTATCTGGGGCACATTTATTAGGTTTCGCGTAAACGTAAAAACCATTTTTGTGGTTGGAATAGACTGAAGATTTTACCTTTTTGAAGGAATTGTCAAGATGAGTTTGCAATTCATTTAATAATGCAGTTTGAAAAGAATCCCGCAAGAGACGATAATTAAAATATTTTATGTTTTTCCAGGGTGTTTTTTCCCGGAGCTGCCTTCAGAGATAAGACAATGAATATGGGGATTCCATTTTAAATCTCTGCCAAAAGTATGTAGAACACAAATAAAACCAAGGGTAAAAGACTCAGACTTATTAAGTTTAAGAAACATGCGAAGAACTACACTTCTAACAGCGGAATGGAACAACTTATAGTTGCCGCAGCATATTCCCCTGCCCGAAGCAAAGGCTGGGGATTTGGTCTTTTTCCACTCTACCTATAACGCAGGCACTTACATTACGCACGTCGGGATATACCAAGGCAATAACCGTATGTTCCACGCAGGCGACCCTATCGGTTATGCCAATTTGACAAGCTCCTACTGGCAACAGCATTTAGCCAGCGCAGGAGGAATCTCAAAATAGAAAGGATGAAAACCATGATTCAAATAAGAAAAAAAGAGAACCAGAAAAAGAAGCCCCATATCTATAAGGCGAATATCCATAAGCGGATTGTGATTGCCCTGTGGGTACGCTCCGTCTATAAAGTCACGGTTTATGTGGATGGCTCTGGAAATATGGTTCTCATTAAGAACCCTACCATTACCAGCATACCCGTAAAATCTGGCTACACGTCAAAGGCAAAGGAAAGTGACGGTTTCCGTGGCTGTGAAATACCTCGACCAGCAGACAAAGGCGACGCAGGTATCACAGTTTGACTTGGTGCTGGAAAAGAGCGGCAACAACTGGAAGATTGCAGATTAAATAAAGAAAGAATAAGGCAGATAATCGCTAACAGATTACTGCCTTATTCTTTATTGATAACAAGTTAGACTTTCTATAATTTCTTTAAACGTTATAAAATCTGACGGGAAAGAATCTCTATGAATCCATACATTGATTGAGGTAGGCTCAACCTCTGGGATATCAAACTCATTTACAGTGAATCTATTTTGTAATATATTCTTGGGAAGTAATGAAATTCCCCCGCCGGCAGCAACCGTGTTGATAATAGATTCTACTGTATCAAGTTCTATTATCTTGAATGATACAGATTCACGTAAGAATAAATCCGTTAATATTTTGCGGTAGGGGCAAGTCTTTAAGTTGTTAACAACTATTGGAAACTGCCATATTTGGGAAATAGATTCACAAAATTTAGGTGTTATAATAGAAAGATATTCTCTAGTTTTAAAAATACATTGTGCATTAGTGAATACATGAGGGTCATTCGTGATAACACAATCTAATAATTTTTGCCCTAGCTGTTTATCCATTTCTTGCTGATTAGAAGTAGTTATCGAAAGATTGATATTAGGAAATTTTTTTTGGTATTCAATCAAACATTGAGGAAGTAAATATCCGGCTATTGTTTGTGTTGCTCCAATTTTTAATTGTCTAATATCTCTATGGAATGTATATAAAGTCTTATCCAGTAATGATATAATCTGTTCGGCGTATTGCAATAATTTTTCTCCGTCTTCGGTCAGCGTTACACCCTTATTATGCCGTATTAACAAAGTGGTGTTTAATTCATTTTCTAATTTTTTAATGTGAGCTGTGATGTTGGATTGCACATACCCCATATTTTCGGCAGCTCTTGATATATTTTTAGTCTGTGCAACTTCTCTAAAAATCCTTAATTCTAAACTTTCCATACCATATTCTCCATCACTTAAAATGATAACAACCATCATTAACAACTATTATACATCATGCAGGAGCAAATGTATAATAAAAGTGTAAGTAGAAAACTACTTACAGGGTATTAACTGAATTGAGGAGGAAAAAATATGATTGCAATGCAATATAAAATTTTTTTACCAGATGATTATGATATGGATGACATAAGACAACGTGTAAAAAATAATGGTTATAAGACAGACGGATTTCAAGATTTAATGTTCAAAGCATATTTAATTAAGGAGAAAGATGGTACATCTGAAAGTCATAATGAATATTCGCCTTTATATCTATGGAAAGATAGTGGAGGGATGAATAAATTTATTTTTGAGGGCTTCTATAACAATATTTTGCAATCCTTTGGGTGGCAGAAAATAAATATAGGTATCCCGCTTTTATGTGATTTAGGTAAGGAATTTAATAATTCTCAATATGCTATGGAAATTGAAAATGATATTTTACCATCGAATCAAATGCCTTCATTAAACTTCTTGAAAACTTCTGAAAGGTGTTTAGGTAAAGTGCTAATATATAACCCTGACAAATGGAAATATGTAGAGTATCGCTTTTTTGAAAGAGAACCCCAAACATCATTAAATAATAAAATATATAAAATACTTCATTTATCAGTATAAAGCAAGTTTCCATTTTCCACTTAAAACATTAATGCCTAAAGCCATAGGGCAGATGTCATACGGTGTGATTGATTTTGCCATTCTATATCATCCTTTCTTTATATAATACATATCAAAAAAGATACATTATTTCAAAAATGTGCGTACTTGTTCCCATTACGGGAAGATGATACCTTTTTATTATAACCAGTATGTTAAGTCAAAGAAAGGATGATTTATATGATTATTGATAGCCATCCGGAAAGAGTCAACAATTTTGAAGAATTGAAAATTGAAATGGGAGCATTATATAAAATCTTAACTGGTAGCAATACGAAAGAATTTAACATATGTAGAATGAAAGAAAATATTAAGATACTGGTAGATGTTTTGAATAAATATCCTAATAAATTCTATGGGTTTGGTTCTGTTCCTTTAGAATTATCGTTACAAGAAACAAAAGAATGGGTTGAAAAATATATTATAGCCAATGGACTAAAAGGTGTAGGTGAGTTTACTCCTGGTTCTGATTCACAAATTCAGCAGTTAGAGCCTATTTTTCAAGTTTTGACAGATTTCCCACAGTTACCTATATGGATTCATACATTTAACCCCGTCACTTTAAATGGAATTAAAATTCTTATGGAGTTAACGCTAAAATATCAAAAGGTTTCCGTCATATATGGACACATGGGGGATATCACTGGATGGACGTATTAGACTTTGCCAAAACAGTACCAAATGTCTATATAGATTTATCAGCAGCTTTTTCCACTCTTGCTGTTCGCATGGCAGTAACAGAATTGCCAGAAAGATGTTTATATGGTTCGGCCGCTCCGTATGGAGAACCACTATTGAGCAGACAACTTATCGAAATAGTAAGTCCATCAAACGAAGTAAGTAATAAAATACTTAGTGAAAATATATTGAAATTAATTGGGGATAAGAATACAAAGAAACAGAAGATTAATTTTTACCCTCTGTTTCCTTAATTTTGCAAATTCTATTCGCTAGAGATTCGATTAACATCAATTCTTTATCTGTGAAGCTGTCCATCTGTTTTTCTATCTGTCTACGTCTGGTGCTTTTCGCTAAATCAGCCGCAGGTAAGAAAAATTTATCAACGGACACATTCAAAAGAGAAACAAGGTCATAAAGCACTTGCAAGCTGGGGTGCTGTCCTTTGTTCTCAATATTAGACAAATATCGTGGGTCAATCTCAATTATTGCGCCCACCTGTTCACGAGTTAAAATTTGTTTTTTACGAGCTTCTTTTATCGCAAGTCCAAACGCCTTGAAATCGTACTTATCTTCTTTTTTGCGCATAATAAATCATTTATTTACATTTTACTGTTCCTGTTCGATAAGCGACAGGTGGTCGATAGGGAAAGAGCCGACGGACTGACACGCCATGACCTCTTTATCGTGATAATGATACTCCCGTACAGCCACAGTCCGAGCGTGAAAAAACCGTCGCAGGCAAAGGGTACGGCTGCATGAGAACCATGCAGGGGTGGGATTCCCGTGAGCTATGCTAGAGCTGTTCGATTCGCTTATGACATAAAATGAAGCTGCACCAGAATCCAACTACGAAGTGTAAAATGCTTTACTCTCATAAGCTGTGCAAGCTCCTATTGTGTGATATGGTTTTTCTTGCGATAGGCTTTCATCTTTGAAGAATTGCCAAAGTCATACATAGGTACGGTTAATTCGGCTGATTCTTCATCGTCAGCGCCGAGGAACAATTTTGTTTCCCTTTGTATGGTGGTGGAAATTCACATATGCCGGAGAGTACAGCACTACTAAATCTTACAATCCTTATTCTGCAAGGAATTCTTCAAAATTATACATGGGGAGTATAACTTTTTTCGTATTTTTTTTGACGCCTTATAGCGCATGTGATATAATTTGTTTGGAGATAGCTATGACTAACTAATTGGTACTTTCAAAATAACAGAAGGTGCAATTTTTTTGAATATAAGGTTAGGAAAAACTGATATAAGTTAGCTTAATATATCTGCGGGCAACAATAAATTTCAAGCCAAAAGGTGGAATCGCAGTAGAGCCGATGCCGTATCTGTATGCAGAGACTACGACACTTGCGATGGGTTAGACACCGCGTCTGCTGGCTGAATTAAGAGAGGTAGAAAATGAAAAGAAATCCGTTAAAAGTTTTGTGGGTAGCGCTGGGATTTTTGAGTCTGGCACTGGGCAGTATTGGAATTGTATTACCAATACTGCCAACCGTTCCCTTTTATATGCTGACAGCCTTTTGCTTTGCAAAAAGTTCTGAGAAGCTGCACACCTGGTTCGTGAATACGAAAGTTTATAAAAAGCATTTGGAGAGCTTCGTGGAGAAAAAAGCGATGACTATGAAAACAAAGCTGACAATTGTGGGAACTGTAACAGTGGTTATGGCTCTCGGCTTTGTTATGATGAGCCGGGTTCCGGTAGGGAGAATTTGTATTGCAATTGTGTGGGTGTGCCATCTGCTGTATTTCTTCTTCCGGGTGAAGACGCTGAAACCTGAGGATGCACACACTGTGAAGGAGCCACAGAATATTGTGACAGAAGAATGAAAGAGAAGAAAATAGAAGTCATTGACAGGAAAAGAAAAAAAGAAGAGCGGGTGGTGGAGGAAATGATTGTATTATATTGCCGGAAAAACCATCCGAAAAAGGACAGCAGGCAGAGGCTCTGTCCTGTCTGTCAGAAGCTCCGGGACTATGCGGTAGCCAGAAGTGAGCATTGCCCTTTTATGGAGCAGAAGACATTTTGTGCAAACTGTAAGGTACATTGTTATAAACCGGAAATGAGGGAGCAGATTCGTAAGGTCATGAAGTTTTCAGGACCGCGGATGCTCTTTTACCATCCTGGGATGGCTCTCTGGCATGTCGTGTGCAGCTTGCGGGAAAAGAACAAAATGAAGGCGAAAGAGAAGGATACGAATACATGATTAAAAAGAGACTGGTGGGGCTGCTGTCCCATGCAAAAAAATACATCGTCTACAATGTGCTCTGGCAGTGGATGGCGCTGCTTGCCCAGGTGATCGTGGTGTTTACGATCACTGGGCTGCTGCAGAAGACCATACAGGGAACGGCAGGGACCACGACAATCTACGGCTCAGCGGCGGTCATTGCCTGTGCGATGGCGTTGCGGTATGTATGCGATAAGATGGCATCAAGAGCATCCTATGCGGCGAGTGTGGACGTGAAACGGATTTTGAGAGAGAAGATTTATGACAAACTGCTCCGTCTTGGAGCGGAGTACAGAGAAAAGACATCCACGTCCGAGGTCATACAGTTAAGCACAGAGGGAGTGGAACAGTTAGAGACCTATTTTGGAAAATACCTGCCGCAGCTGTTTTATAGTCTGCTGGCTCCGCTCACGCTGTTTGTCATTTTAGCATTTGTCAATGTCAAAGCCAGTGTGGTGCTGTTAATCTGTGTGCCACTGATACCGATATCCATTATGGCAGTTCAAAAGTTTGCCAAGAAGCTCCTGAATAAATACTGGGGCATCTACACGAATCTTGGAGACAGCTTTCTGGAGAATCTGCAGGGACTGACAACACTGAAAATCTATCAGGCAGATGAGAAGAAAGCGGAGGAAATGGATGAGGAGTCACAGCATTTCCGTAAAATCACCATGAAAGTCCTGACCATGCAGCTTAATTCTACCAGTGTGATGGATATCATTGCCTATGGCGGAGCAGCGGTCGGGATGGTTGTCGCGCTGATAGAATTTGGCAAGGGAAATATCACGCTTGCGGGAACGCTGACGATTGTTCTTCTGGCTTCGGAATTTTTCATTCCGCTGCGAATGCTTGGCTCCTTTTTTCATATTGCAATGAACGGGATGGCAGCCAGTGACAAAATCTTTGCATTGTTAGACCTTCCAGAACAGGAAGAAAAAAAACGGAGAGATAGTCGGAGAGAGCATCGAAGCATCGATGGAGCGGGTACATTTTCATTATGAAGCAGACCGCGAGATTCTAAAAGGTGTGGACTTGTCCTGCCCGGCAGGTACGTATACCGCATTGGTGGGAACCTCTGGCTGCGGAAAAAGTACGATTGCAGGAATCCTGATGGGAAGAAATCGAGGTTACAGCGGAACAATTACCATCAATGGACAGCCGCATTCGAAAATTAACGAAAGCAGCCTGATGTCACACGTAACACTGGTAACCCATAACAGCTACCTCTTCCAGGGGCAGGTGGCAGACAATCTGCGAATGGGAAAACCGGACGCCACAGACGAGGAACTCTGGGCAGTACTTAAAAAGGTGAATCTGGACGGCTTCTTAAAGAGTCAGCAGGGACTTGGAACCACGGTGCAGGAGAAGGGCGGCAATTTCTCCGGCGGACAGTGTCAGAGACTGGCGATTGCAAGGGCACTTCTTCACGATACACCGATGTATATCTTTGACGAAGCGACCTCGAATATTGATGTGGAAAGTGAAGAACTGATTATGAATGTAATTCATGAACTTGCGAAGACAAGAACTGTCATTATGATTTCCCATCGTCTGGCAAATGTGGTGCAGGCAGATCGGATCTATATGTTAAAGGACGGCACGGTTGCCGAGCAGGGCAGACATGAGGAACTTATGAATAGAAATGGCGCTTATTACGAACTGTACCAGTATCAGAGCGGCATGGAGCAGTATGCGGCAGAGCAGCAGGAAAAGGTGGTGAACGCATGAACAATCAGACGAAAGACAGACGTAGTGGATTTCAGATTATGAAAGCATTGATTACTCTTGTAAAACCGCTCCTTCCAGTGATGTGTGTGGCGGTATTCTTTGGAGTCATCGGCTATCTGTGTGCAATCTTTCTCGCCATACTGGCGGGGTACGGCATCATTCATACCTTTTTGGAAAATATGGGGGTGACCGTGATGTTCGCAGGAGGGGGACCGCTGCTCGGCATGAGCTTGCGAAACCTGTTTCTCCTGCTGGTGGTACTGGCGGTGTGTCGGGGGATTTTTCATTATGCGGAGCAGTACTGCAATCATTTTATTGCATTCAAACTGCTGGCAATCATCCGAAATAAAGTATTTACAGCACTGAGAGCGCTGTGTCCGGCAAAGCTGGAGGGCAGACAAAAGGGGAATCTGATTTCCATTATTACAACAGATATTGAGCTGTTAGAAGTGTTCTACGCACATACCATTTCACCCATTGCAATTGCAGTTATCACCTCGGCGATTATGACCATTTTCATCGGACATTACTCTGTATGGGCGGGCTTAATTGCGCTGATTGGATATCTGATGGTCGGTGTTGTCATTCCACTGATGAATGGGCGCGATGGCGGCGAGAAGGGCATGAAGTTTCGGAATGCATTTGGAGCCATGAACAGCTTTGTGCTGGATTCCCTGCGCGGACTGGATGAGACAATCCAGTATGGCAAGGGACAGGAGCGAAAAGAAGCAATCACCGGACGATCCAGACAACTGGGAGCAATTCAGGAGGAGTTGAGCCGGCTGGAAGGTGAGCAGAGGTCTTTTACCAATCTTGTGGTACTGCTGTTTTCCTTTGCTGTATTGTTCCTGATGATTTTCCAATATCAAAATGGAACTGTGACTTTTATGGAGCAGGTACTGGCGGTGATTTCGATGATGGGCTCCTTTGGACCGGTAATCGCACTGTCCAATCTGTCAAATAACCTGAATCAGACGCTTGCAAGCGGAGAACGTGTGCTGTCCATTCTTGAGGAAGAGCCATTGGTGGAAGAGATTATGGACGATGGAACCAGCGATTATCAGGGGGATAAAGAATTCCTCGGAGCAGGCGCAGAGCATGTTACATTTGCCTATGATAAGGAGAAGATTCTGGAGGACTATTCGCTACAGATCGAGCCGGGAAAAATCACAGGCATTCACGGCAGCAGTGGCTCTGGGAAATCTACCCTCTTAAAACTGCTTATGAGGTTCTGGAATGTGGATGATGGGAAGGTTCTGGTATCCGGCAGTGATGTGCAGGAAATACCAACGAAACGCCTGCGGGATACAGAAAGTTATGTGACCCAGGAAACACATCTGTTCCATGATTCGATTGCGAACAATATTGCGGTGGGTAAGCCGGGAGCAGGCAGGGAAGAGGTGATAGAGGCAGCGAAGAAAGCTTCTATCCATGATTTTATCATGAGTCTGCCAAACGGGTATGACACCAAAGTCGGAGAGCTGGGAGATACATTGTCAGGCGGAGAGAAGCAGCGAATTGGAATTGCGAGAGCATTTTTACACGATGCACCGCTGCTGCTCATGGATGAGCCAACCAGTAATTTGGATGCACTGAATGAGGGAATTATCTTAAAATCATTGAAAGAGGCGTGTGAGAGAAAGACAGTTGTATTGGTGTCTCACAGAAAATCTACCATGAATGTGGCGGATGTTGTGTGGGAGATGGAGAGTGGACGAATCTCGTAGGGGGATTGTCAGAGAAGATTAAAAGGGGCGCATCACGGCTGCCCCTGATATATTTTCTTCCACTTTCCGGTGCGGTATTCCATAAATGAGATGACCCAGTTTGCAAACCAGCCAACTGGTACAGCATACCAGACCATGGCGATTCCGTAACGGGGAGCAAATGTCATTGCAATAAAAACTCGGATAAAAAGATTCACTAAATTTGCAATCGTAAACATCTTCATATCACCGGCTCCCCGCAGCAGGCCGTCAACTGCCATTTTGAATCCGATCAGGCAGAAGAAATGCCCCATAAAGATCAGATAGCTGCGCCCGGTTGATAGGGCAACACTGTTACCGTCGGCACCCAAAAACAGCGCGATGATTTGCTTATTGAACAGCTCTAATATTAGAAAGAGAATTGCAGCGAAGAGCAATACCAGCTTATTGGCAACATGATAGCCCTCGATTACCCGCTTCTGCTTATGGGCACCAATATTCTGTGCGGTATAGGAGGAAACGGCGTTCCCGATGCCGATCATGGGAACGATGCACAGTGCCTCGATTCGCATTGCCGCTGAAAATCCCGCCAGTGCTTCAGAGCCGAAACCATTCACGACGGACTGCACCAGCATCATTCCAATGGAAACGGTAGACTGTTGCAGGATGGACGGAAGAGAAATTCTTGCAATAGGCAGTAACTCTTTTCCGGCAAATACCCTGGAGTGTCCAGAGTCCAATTCTTTGAGTTGAAGGATAAGAACAACAAAAGACAGGACGGCAGATATACTCTGGGCAATCAAGGTTGCCCAGGCTACTCCTGCGACACCCATATGAAACTGTGTCACCAGTATCCAATCCAGAATGATATTAAAAACGGAGGAAAAGATCAGAAAACAGAGCGGTATTTTTGATTTTCCCAGTGCGTTGAACATTGCGGACAGAACGTTGTACATAAAAAGAAACGGCAGTCCGATAAAATAGATATTCAGGTATTCGATTGCCACATCAAACACATCACCCGGTGTGTTCAGGGCAGTCATGATTTCTCTGCTAAAAAGCAGACCAATCCCGCCTAAGAGCACACTCAGAACCAGAAATACGATAAGAGATGTAAAGACGGTTGTTTTCATCCTGACATAATCTTTTGCACCGAAATACTGGCTGACGATAACAGAGGCGCCGATTCCGCCTCCGATAGCGACACAAATAAAGATGTTGGTCAGAGAATAGGACGCCCCGACAGCGGCCAAAGCCTGCTCGCTGACATAGCGTCCTACAATAGCAGAGTCTGCCATGGTGTAGGTCTGTTGAAAAAGATTCCCGATGATAATGGGAAGTGAAAATATAATGAGCGCATGTAATGGCTTTTTTTGAATTAGATAGTCGTTTTCCATAAGGATGTTCCCCCAAAAAGTTTTAAATCCATTTTGAATGTCCAAATTGAGATTTCGCTTCATTATCATAGTGCAAAATCAAGGCTCTGTCAATGTGGGGAATATCAGAGTTTTCTCCCTATAAAAAAGATGACGAATTCAGTTCCAAAGAACTGCTTGCTACCTGTTGCTACGGCGAAAAAAATGCTGTATAATTAGACATAAGAGCAAAAGATTGGACGGACACCTGGAAGAGAAACCTTCTGGGCATCATAGGTGAGAGAGGCGGGGATAATGTGAATATTTTTCGACGCAGTTACTTATCAATCATAGACAAGCGGAAGAGAAATGTGATTCTGCTTAGTGTATTTTTTGTACTTTTTGTGATTTTGTTTGTTGTGTTTTTTGCATACGTTTCTACGGAGAATCAAATTTCATTTATCCAGAAGTCTTTAGACAGCATGATTATGGTACATAAAGAAAATGTAGATGATTCGGGGATATGCTCATTTACAGATGACGATATTGAATCGATAAAGGAAACTGATAATGTCAAAGCAGTCAATCTATTGACTTATCATGAGATGGAACTGCAAAATCTTACCCCTTATTCGGAAAATGTTGAGTTGACAGGGGAATACGACGAAGCGATGAAACGAGTGATGGAATCGCTTGGAATGTCGGCATATAAAGAGCCGGATAGTCAGGCTTTTTCCGTCACCAGTTCGGAGGATTCTGCTTTTTTTACCGGGAGTGGCTTTTATCTGTCAAAAGGAAAACCTATAACGGCGGAGGATGAGGGAAAGAATGTAGTCCTTATTTCAGAGGAAATGGCAAGCCTGAATCACTTAACGGTTGGAGATACAGTAGAAATCAAACTGCCGTATATGGACCGGAGCATGGGGATGTCATCCACTTCCCTGAATTTAAAGGTGAAAGGAATCTTTCATTGGGAATCCATATCAGAAGCACCAAAATCGCGTACGGCAAGTCCGGGTAACTTCCTGTTTATCCCGGCCGATCTTTTGAGAGCAAATTATGCGTTGTATCCGGCTATTGTTTATGTATATTCGGAAGATGGATTCCTTTTGGATGATACTGTAAAAGGGTTACAAGATAAGTTAGGAGATACTTCAATTGATCAAGATCAGCAGCAGGGGAGATTTGTGTATAAGTGGGATACTTCCTGGGGAAAAGAAATTGGGGAGTCGCTCATGGAGGTCAGAAAAGTAACGGCTGTCATTTTGTTATTTTTTGTCTTAGGTATCCTTATCATAATCGGGATTATTTCGGCTTTGGTCATACGGGAGAAACGTTATGAAATAGCAGTTTACCGTGGATTAGGCGAAAACAAGATTAAAATTGTGGGACAGTTTCTGATTGAAATGATGAGTGTGATACTTTTGGCGGCTACGCTTGCAGGAATCGTGTCAGTAAGTGTTGCACCAGTGACAAATAATATGATTGCAGCACCTTATAATAAAATTGTAGAAACGAAGCTGGATGCACAAAAGGATGAAAAACTGTTCAAGGATAACTGGAGTGCAGCGCCTCTGTCCAAAAGTCTCTATGATGATAATGCATATCTAAAAAACAGCAATAAAAATCTGGACTTTAGACTACAGCCGAAGAATGTTGTTTTTATCATAGTGATACTGTTTGTGATTCCTATCATAATTATGTTAATGTTGCTGTTAGAGATGAGAAAGCCACGGAGAATCTGACTCGGACAGGGGGAAATCATATGAGAGCATTTAAAAGAGCGGTTCAATATAGTATGAATTCGTATATATCTGTCATTCTGCTTGTTGTCATATTTACGGTGGTCTTTACGGTATTGATGCCGTTGGGTTATCTGCTCAATCTGACAGGGATTGCAGCCGGAAATCTGGGGGATTCACAAAATGGAAGTATCACCGTATTTGCGGAGGAAGACGGATTTGAAATCGGAGTGAAGGGCAAGACTTTCTCGGAAGATTTCATTGAAGAACTGGCAAATCAAAAGAGTGTGAAAATGCAATGTTATAGCGAAAGTGTTCCGGCTTATGGAAGTGATTTGAAGATTTATCAGGTAAGTGAAAATACCCGTCTGATCAAGGAAGCAATGTATGAAAATTATGACTATGAAACGGCACAGGACAGTACGATCATCGGTGTTTCTGATTTGAATTACTATCCGTCATTTCGGACACAGGCCTATAAAATAACAGAGGGCAGAGCAATCGCAGAAGCGGATGCCGGGCAGCCGGTTGCTGTGATAAGTGATATTGTGGCAATGAATAATGATATAAGTCTGGGTGACAAGATATCATACAAGATTCAAGATAAGGATGGGGTTGAAGTTAAACTGGAAGTAGTTGGAATCCATTCAGATGGAGATGAGTTCAATGGAAATGCACAGGGATATGCAGAGTCTATGAGCCAGGAAAATCTGATTTTTATTCCTATGGGATATCTTACATCGCTTGTTTCGGGTGATTCTATTAATCAGATCAGTTTTGAAACGATACAGGCAAGTAAAAGCTTAGAACTGTTAAAATGGATGAAGGAAAAGCAGCCGGAAGCAATGAAGGATGCAAGAGTCGTGAATCAGAATTACCAATACCTGGAAAAAGATTCTATCATAACGGCGCAGAGAAACTATTATGAGGTAGTCATGTATGCGGGATATGGAACTGCACTGGCTATATTTGGTTTGTTTGTCAGCTATCTGATCAGCGGGCGAAGAAAACAGTTCGGGATTCTGCTTTCTATGGGAGAGTCAAAAGGAAGTGTGATAGCACAGCTCCTGTTTGAACTTTTGATACCATTTGTGATCAGCATTCCGCTGGGGATCATAGGAACCAAAGTTGTATTGTCAAAGATCCCGATTCCTGATCTGATTTTGCAGTATATAGGCAGTCAGCCGGGATTTGGCAGCCGTGATTTGATATTTGCGCTGGTTATGGGTGTTATCATGATATTATGTGCAGTTGTTATGATATCCATCATGATTTTCACGAAATCACCAAAAGATTTAGTAAGGGGGCGAGACGCTATATGAGTAATATACTGGAAGTAAAAGCATTAACTTTTAAATACAAAGGAAAAGATTCTATTTCGGTATTAGATAATATGAACGATGTTTTTTCGTCGGGAAAGCTATATGCGATACTGGGTTCATCCGGAAGCGGAAAAAGCACGTACATGTCCCTCCTTGGCGGGCTGGAAAAGCCAACAGCTGGAGAAATCCTTTATAAGGGAAAAGACATTTGGCAGGGGAATGTGAACGAGTATAGAAACCGTCATATAGGAATGGTCTTTCAGTCTTATAATCTGCTGGAATATATGAATGGAACGCAAAATATCCTTACCGCCATGGAAATTACAAAAAATGTTGTGGAAGAGCCAGAAAAAAGGTGCAAAGAGCTATTGGATAGAGTAGGAATAGACAGCGAGACAGCAAAACGTAATGTCAGGAAAATCTCAGGTGGCGAGCAGCAGAGAATTGCTATTGCGCGCGCATTGGGGAAAGGTGCAGACATTATACTGGCAGACGAACCGACTGGAAATCTGGATGAAGAGACAGCAGCAGAGATAATGGAATTGTTTTTAAGAATCGTACATGAGGATGATAAGTGCGTCATATTGGTTACGCACTCGAAACAATTAGCAAGCAGAGCAGATGTTGTGGTTCATATAAGGAAGAATTCAGTATAAATGGATAGATATAGGGTAAGCAATCCCCCCGCTTCAAGTACAAGAGAGTACGAAGCGAGGGGATTAAACTTTATTTATTAAGTTCGCGTTTCAGCGTGTCAAAATTTCCGGCTATCTTTGCACGGATTTCTTCGTATTTGGCTTTACTTTTATCGGCTTTTTCCTGTCGAAGTGCAGCCCTGGCCTGCTTTTCCATTTCCTTTTGCGTTTTTTTAGCTGCGTCAAGTTCAGTTTGGATTTCAGCTGCATCATACCGGGTAATTGCAGCATTGTATTTTTCAAACTTACTGTCTATTGCGGCGTTGCCTTCCTCTTGGGCAAGGGCGAGAATCGCCACGGTTCCATCGGTCAGATCTGCAGAAACCTTTTCCAGCATGGAGCCGTTTTTGGCGATATCACCCGAATCAGCAACAGCACCTGCAAGACCGCCAATGCCTGCCCCCAACAAAACGCCAAGCTTTCTGGCTACTGCTTTTTCCCACGCTTCAAAGCGGCTTCGATTTTAAGCTTGCGCTCGTTGAGCTGTTGTTTTATTGCTTCTGTGGTTTCTGCTTTTTTTCGTTCTTTCATTTGTGTACGATATTCCCTGTCAGCAGCCTTGGCGGCCTTTTCCAGTTCGGTGCATAAGGATGACGCAACCGTGTCGACCGCCACTTCTGTAAAAGCAGCCTCCATGACTGTGGAAATAACCGTGTCGGCAATTTCCGTAATGATTGTCTCAACCTCCGGCCCCTGAATCGCTTCATTGATAACACCCTGCTGCAAATTGCCACACAAAATGGTATCGGGAATGTTGTTGCCATCGGTATCGATGAATACCGTGTCAAAATAGCCATCACCAATGGTATCAATGGCGATTGTATCTGCATTGCCATCACCAGTCACATCAAGAATGGCAATGTCAGCCACTTTGTCGCCGGTGATGTCAAACAGGATTGCGTCTTTTTCGGCGGTCTTAACAAGTGACGATTTGAGGTCACGATCCTTGCGTACCGCTTTTTTGATTTCCTTCATAGTATACATTGTAGTCTACCTCCTATATTATTGACTAAAGTATAGTTTATAAAAAGGCAAAAAAATACGGACAAACAAAGCAGTGTGTGGAAATATGTAACACCTGGCTTCATTTGACCGTATTTTCTTTTTATTTCTTTTTCAATTTAGCCGCATTCGCAAGGGCAAGTTCGGTAGTTCCCTGCATAACGGCTGTGGCTCGATCAATCATTGCATTCGGGTCGTCTTTCATGCCGTCACGAACCCATCTGACCAGAAATCCGGCCAATGCAGACGCAGACAGGCTTGCAATGAGATTGAGGTCAGAATCTTCAACCTCCACATTTCCCAGCTTTGCACGTATGGAGTTTGGTATGGTCTGCATACCAAGCTCATATGCAGTCTGTTCCAACTTGGTATCATCAAGCGAACGGCAAATATGGAATACTGCCGTTTTGTTTTTCAACAGCTCATTTGCAAGTGCTTTATGTGCCTCAGGCCATTTTACATCAGAGGAAAGTGTTTCTTTGATGCGCTCAAGGTCGGCTTTGAACAAGTCATCAATAAGTGCATAAATATCTTGATAATAGTAATAAAAGGTCTTTCTGTTAATGCCGCAATCATCAACAATATCTTTTACTGTAATTTGACCCAAAGGTCTATCATTTAAAAGCTTCGTGAAGGAGGCACAGATTGCCTGCTTTGTGAACTTGGTCATAGCGAATTCTCCCTTAATATATTGTTTCAAGGACATTATATCAAAAACTTCATATTGCGACAATAAAATATCTTCTAATATTGAATCTTAGTCAGATTTGGGTTAGAATAAATTTAGGACGATAACAGGGGATAAAGCATATGAAAAAGAGAACGGTATTAGTTGTTGATGATCAATTGATCAACCGCCAGATTTTAGGAAAAATATTAAAGGATGAATACGAGATTATTTATGCGGAGAATGGTGCCCAGGCGTTAGAAGAGCTTCGCGCACATCCAGAGCTTATTTCAGCTGTGCTTCTTGATATCCTGATGCCGGTCATGGATGGACATGAAGTGTTGAGAGAATTGTCAAAGGATTCCGTGTTATCCAAGATTCCGGTGCTTGTTTCATCGCAGGCAGATGGTGAAGAGGCAGAAGTGCAGGCACTCTCACTCGGTGCGCAGGATTTTATTGCAAAACCATATAAAGCAGACATTATCTGTCACAGGCTGGAGAATACAATTCGACTCCGTGAGACCGCAGCGGTAATCAATAAGATTGAGCGAGATGAGGTGACGGGGCTCTATAGTAAGCAGTTCTTTATTGATAAAGTCACAGAATACATCCAACAGAATCCGGAACAACATTTTGATATGGTCTGCATCGGTATCGAACAGTTTAAACTAATCAATGAGACGTTTGGTCTGCAAAAGGGAGATGCGGTTCTGCGATATGTGGCAAAGATATTAGAAGATATACAGCCGGAGATCGGGATTTGCGGCCGATTTACAGCGGATGAATTTTATATTTTATTATCCCACAGACAATCCTATTCTGAAGATACATTTATGCGCTGGAATCAGAAGCTTTCGAAAGCACCGGTTGAAATGGAGATTCGAATTCATGGCGGCATATATGATATGGAAGATGATTCCATTGCGGTAGAGGAGATGTGCCAGAGAGCACGTCTGGCAACGGATCAGAATAAGGGAAACTATGACATGTTTACCTATTATGATGAATCGATCCGCGATAAGGTATTAGAAGAACAATTTATTCTGAGCAATATAGATCGGGCATTAGAACAGAAGCAGTTCCATGTGTATTATCAGCCCAAATATGACCTTCAGACGGAAATGATTGCAGGTGCAGAAGCGCTCGTCAGATGGATTCATCCTCAAAAAGGGTTTATGTCTCCGGGAGCATTTATTCCACTGCTTGAAAAGAATGGATTTATTACGAAGCTCGATCGCTATGTTTGGGAGAGAGTCTGTGAGGATATGCAACGCTGGATGGAGATGGGAAATCCTCCGCTTGCTATCTCAATTAATGTATCAAGAGCAGACCTGTATAATCCCAAGCTGACAGATATCATGCTGGATTTGGTTGCGAAATATAAGATTCCACTTCGCTATCTGCATCTTGAGATTACAGAATCAGCGTATACGAATAATCCGGAGCAGATTATTACGGTTGTGAACAGATTGCGTAAATTAGGTTTTGTGATTGAGATGGATGATTTTGGGAGCGGATATTCTTCATTGAATATGCTGGCAGAGATGCCGGTGGATGTATTAAAGCTTGATATGCGGTTTATTCAGAATGAGTCAAAGAAAGAAACAGGAAAAGGAATACTGAGTTTTGTCATTAGTATGGCCAAATGGCTGAATCTGGCTGTTGTGGCGGAAGGCGTTGAGACTGGAGAACAGATTGCAACGCTGCGCTCGATGGATTGTAATTATGTGCAGGGTTTTTATTATGCAAAACCAATGGACCTGGAAGCTTTTTTTGAACTTCTAAAGACATCCCAGATTACAGAAATGATATGTACAAGTAAGTCACTGGAACAGTTTGCTCAAAGTGAGAATATGAAAAAGGGGACTGCAATATCAGGGAAAGAGATGCTGATTGTGGATGATGTTGACGTGAATAGAGCGGTTCTTGCAGGAACTTTCATGGATGAATATCATATTGTGGAGAAAGAGAATGGCCAGGTGGCCTGGGAGTATTTGGAACAAAATTATAAAAGAGTTAAGATTGTGATGCTGGATCTGCTCATGCCGGTCATGGATGGATTTCAATTGCTTCATAAGATTAAATCGGATGCCCGAACGAAAGATATTCCTGTGATTATTACGTCGCAGGGCGATGCAGATAGTGAACGTCGTGCACTTCAAGTGCGAGCGGATGATCATATTGTGAGACCTTATAAGCCGGATATCATCAGACACAAAGTCCATAATGCACTTGCCAACAATGAACAAAGACAGGTAGAAAAGCCGGTCACGATACCGATGGACAAAGCGCAGCAATATATTGCCTCGCTGAGACCACACTTTGATATCGTGAGGCTCGTCGATCCAAGACAAACAATGGTATGTGATAATTTTGGAGAAGAATGTGAGATTCAGTCCTGTTTTTCGGTTTGGGGCAGACAGCAGAGATGCAGTAATTGCATTTCCTTGAAAGCGTTGGAAGGAAAGACGAGGATGAGCAAGCTCGAATACACATCGGATGGTCTTTACTGCGTGATTTCAGAATACGTTCCATTTGAGGGACGGGACGCAGTCATTGAGATGGTGACGCACCTTGACAGTGAGTACGTCGATAATGTTTTTGATAAAGAAATGCTTTATCTGAAACTGGACAGGATACACCAGCAGCTGGAACTCGACGGACTTACCGGTGTCTATAACCGTCGTCACATTGATGGGCAGCTGGAAGCTTATATCGAAAAAGCAAAAAAATGTGGAACGAATCTTGGAATTGCTATGGTAGATGTGGATTCATTTAAAGTCTTGAATGATAGATGTGGGCATACAGTTGGAGATGAAGCATTAAGGCGGATTGCACAGATTATACAGAACAATATGACAGTCAGTAAGGGGGATTTTGTTGCAAGATTTGGCGGTGATGAATTTATGATTGTCTGCAGGAATATCACGGCAGAGCTGTTCAGGGATAGAATGGAGACGGTAATAGAATTGGTTAGACACATCAATGTGGGAGACCATCCGGATATTACGTTGGGACTGAGTGCAGGATGTGTGATGTTAGAAGAATATCCAGACTTTACTGTAAATGATTTTATCAAGTGTGCGGACCAAAGATTATATGCGGCAAAAGAGTCTGGCAGGAACCGGGTGATTGCAGGATAAGCGCAGAAGCGCTGGGGATGAAAAGAATGATAAAACGAAAGAATTTGGTATCAAAATGGATTGGATGTCTTTTCCTTTTTGCAATAATTTTTGGAATCTGTCAGCCGGTTCATGCAAGTAACACATCACTGCGAGTTGCCTTTTACCCTTTGGATGGATTCTTTGAATACGATGATCTGGGAAATGAGACCGGGTATGGTGTGGAACTTTTGGATAAAATTTCCCAATATACAGGAATCGATTTTCAATTTGTTCCGACGGACAGCTGGGAAAGTACGAAACGAATGCTGCTTGACGGAGAGGCTGATATCCGTATGCCGGCAACACTTCCGAAGAACCCGTCAACCACACTGGGGTATACTGGGACAAGTATTCTTGATACGTATAATGTGATCTTGACATTAAATGAAAGAAATGATTTATATTATCAGGATTATGATACGATTCAAACGTTAAAGATTGCAGTTTCACAGAACTTCTACGATGTGAATAACGTGCAGTCTTATTTGGATGCGATTGGAGTAAGTACTGATCAGCTTATCCTGTGTGAGACGTATGAGGATGCCAGAACCAAACTCGATACAGGTGTGGCAGATGCGTTGATTACGAATATTATGGATATGGATGAAGGTATGAAGATGCTGGATCGGTTTGACAGTACATCGAACTATATCAGCATGTTAATCGATAATGATGATCTGAAAACCATCAATGATGCAATGGCACAGATTAAGCTGGATGAACCCCTGTTCTTATCCGATTTGTACGAGGAGTGGTTCCCGGAAAGGACTACGGTGCCTCTGACAATCACCGAAAGCGAATATCTAGATTCTCTGGATGAGATTACCTTTGCATTTCAACCGAACGAAGGATATCTCGCTCACGAGAGAAACGGAACTTATTATGGAATCTACGTGGAGATGGCAAAAGCAGTGTGTGATAAGCTTGGTGTGAAGTTTCGTGCAGTATCCGCGTTGGAAGATTCGAATGAAAAGAGTGCGATTGATGTAGTTACTGGATTCTTTTATGATCAGAATTATGCACAGGAGTATAATTTTAGTCTGAGTACTCCGGTTCAGGATATCAATTACTATGTGATCCAGAAAAAGGAAAAAAAGGTTGATGCAGAACACTGTACGATTGCTGCAATTAAAAAATACAGATACACATCAGAATATCTGCAGAAGCGTTACAGCGAAGCGGATTTCCTATATTGTGATACATATGAGCAGTGTATGAAAGCCGTCGCAAATGGCAAGGCTGATATGACGGTCATTAATAATTATATTGCAGAGTATTATTTGGGGATGTATCAATTTAGTAATCTGAGCGCAAAGCTTTCAACAGATTACAGTCATATGTTCTGCTTTGCGGCGGTGGATCAGAATGAAGTGCTTTCATCGATACTCAGCAAGGGACTCTCTATGATCACCGATGATGAAATGAGTCAGATATATATTTGGGGACAGGAGGACAGACCACAGTCGAGTTATATTCGGGCTGCGCTGTATCAGAGCCCGATAGCTGTGATAGCGATTATCTCAGGCGTCTTAGTTTTTGCAGTCGCATTTATTATGCTGGTTCTATTTGCAAGGAAAAGCAGAACACAGAATGAAAAGCTTGGAAATGCATTGTCGGCGAAGTCGGATTTCCTCTCTCGTATGAGTCATGATATGCGGACACCGATGAATGGGATTCTTGGGCTGTCTTATCTGATGGAAAAAGAGACAGAGGCAGAGGCGGTAAAGAAATACATTCCAGAGCTGCGGGAATCGGGAAAATATCTGCTGCAGTTGATTAATGATGTTCTGGATGTCAATAAGATTGAAACCGGAAACCTGAAGCTTCGATCAAAGGTATGTGACGAGAAAAAATTGTTTGATTCGATTATCAGCATGATCACGCCTGATATCAAAGAAAAGAATATCGAGTTTCATTTCAATAAGGTGAACATTCAATGGCAGTATATGCGTCTGGATGAACAGAGAGTGAAACAGATTTTCATGAATCTTCTTACGAATGCGGTAAAATTTACGCCAAAGGGAGGTCGCATCGATTTTGATATGGAATTGGTGTCACAGACGAAAGATATGGTGGTGGATAAGTTTATCATCAGAGATAATGGAGTTGGGATGAGTAAAGAATTCCTGTCAAATATGTTTGAACCATTTGTGCAGGAAGAACGGATAGATACCGATAATTCGACAGGGACAGGCCTGGGAATGGCGATTGTGAAGCAGTTAGTCGATCTGATGGGCGGAACAATCTCCGTAAAAAGCGAGGTTGACAAGGGGACAGAAATCACATTGTTTTTAAATTTCCCATTAGCTGATATGTCAAAAGTTGAAATGGATGAAAAAGAGAAATCAGGAAAAATCGAGGTAGATAAGGAAAAAACCAAGCAATTTCCTGAGAATCTGAAGATATTAATGTGTGAGGATCATCCATTGAATGCAAAGATTGTCATAAAATTGCTGGAGCAGAAAAAAGCAGTTGTGACATGGGCGGAGGATGGTAAGGCAGGTGTCCATAAATTTGCTGAATCTGAGCCGGGATATTATGATGTGATTCTGATGGATATCCGAATGCCGGTCATGACCGGCTTGGAGGCGGCAAAAGCAATTCGCGGGATGAATAGAGCAGATGCAAAGACGGTACCGATTATTGCAATGACTGCCAACGTATATAATACGGATGTGAAGGCGTCTGTGGAGGCAGGGATTGACCGACATCTCGCGAAACCAATTGAACCCCAGCTGTTGTATGATACAATCTGTGAGTATGTAAATGAAAGAGAATGAAAGGCGTAGAGTATGAATCAGGTATACGAAAAATTAATGAAATGCTATGAAAGCGTGAAAGAAAAAATTGATTTCAAACCGGAAATCGCTTTGATTCTGGGGTCAGGACTGGGTGATTATGGGGATTCTATCCAGATTGAGGCAACATTGGATTATAAAGAGATTGAAGGATTTCCGGTATCGACAGTAAAAGGACATAAGGGAAGATTTATCTTTGGATATGTGGATGGAGTTCCGGTTGTGTGCATGCAGGGAAGAGTCCATTATTATGAAGGGTATCCGATGACAGATGTGGTGCTTCCAACCAGATTGATGAAATTGATGGGGGCGAAGGTTCTCTTTCTCACCAATGCGGCAGGCGGTGTGAATTATAATTTTTCTGCAGGAGACCTGATGATGATTACAGATCAGATTGCAAGCTTTATTCCGAATCCGCTGATCGGTGAGAATATCGAAGAGCTTGGAACGAGATTTCCGGACATGAGCGAAATCTACGATAAGGAGTTACGAGAGGTACTTCGCAAATCAGCAGAAGAGCTTGGAGTGAAACTGCAGGAAGGAACATATCTGCAGTTGACCGGACCGAGCTTTGAGTCACCGCACGAGGTCAGGATGTGCCGGATTCTAGGGGCAGATGCGGTCGGAATGAGCACAGCCAACGAGGCGATTGCAGCAAATCATATGGGAATGAAGATCTGTGGAATCTCATGCATTTCCAATCTTGGATGCGGCATGAGTGATGAGCCGCTCAGTCATGAAGAGGTGCAGGAGACGGCAGACCGTGTTGCCGGACAGTTTAAAGAATTAGTGAGCAGAGCAATTGTTGAAATCCACAAAATATTGTAAAAAGTTTCTGATAGTCGGGAGTTAAGAAGAGGTAAGAGCATATGAATATTCGAATTTATAATGCAAGAATTCTCACGATGCAAGATGGGCAGGACATCTTCGAAGGTGAGATTCAGATTGTCGGCAATAGAATTGCTTATGTCGGAAAGACGGAAGCAATGAAATCTGCAATTGGCGAAGATACGAAAATGGAAGAAAGCGTGTGGGATCGAGAAATTGATGCAGATCAGAATCTGATTATGCCGGGGTTTAAGGATGCCCATACACATTCCGGAATGACATTTCTGCGTTCTTATGCAGACGACCTGCCACTGTCAGACTGGCTGAATAAGCAGATATTTCCAATGGAGGCAAAGCTGTCACCGGATGATATCTATCATCTGTCCAAGCTTGCAATTATGGAATATCTGACCAGTGGAATTACTGCAAATTTTGATATGTACCTGACACCGGATACGATCGCAAAAGCTTCTTATGACTCGGGATTTCGTACCGTGATGTGTGGGGCATTCAACAACTTTAGTCAGTCGCTGGAAGAATTGGAGGAATGGTATCTCAGATATAATGATAAAGAGAGTCTTGTGAATTTTGAATTGGGATTCCATGCAGAGTATACCAACTCCAGAGAGAATCTGGAAAAACTGGCTGCGCTGTCTCACAAATATCAGGCACCAATGTACACGCACAGTTCAGAGAGCGAATCAGAGGTGGAAGAATGTAGGAAACGTTACGGAAAGACACCGACTGCGTTGTTTGATGAACTTGGGATTTTTGATTATGGAGGGGCTTGTTATCACTGTGTTTATATGACGGATGCGGATCTTGATATTATGAAGAAGAAAAATATCTATGTCGTATCAAATCCGGGCTCCAATACAAAGCTGGCAAGTGGTGTTGCGCCGATTGAAGAGATGTTGAAGAAAGGAATTCATGTTGCACTCGGAACAGATGGACCGGCAAGCAATAACTGTCTGGATATGTTTCGAGAGATGTTCCTTGTGACAGGGCTTGCAAAGTTGAAAGCCAAAGATGCGTCAGCAGTAGATGCAAATGCTGTGCTTCGTATGGCAACGGTAGAAGGTGCGCATGCAATGGGGCTATCAAATGCGGATGTGCTTGCAAAAGGCAAATTTGCAGATCTTATCATGATTGATCTGCAGCAACCGAATATGCAGCCAATCAATAACATTTCCAAAAATCTTGTGTACAGTGGGAGCAAGCAGAATGTGAAGATGACGATGGTGAACGGAAGAATTCTCTACGAGGATGGGAAGTTTGATATCGGAGTGGACGCGAATGAAGTGTATGCAAAAGCGAATGAGATCATGAGTGGGTTTACAAAAAAGGAATGAAGGCGGACTTGACAAATAGGAACATTCGATATAGAATTACTTAGGAACCTAAGAAAGGCGGACGTTATGATTTCACTTACACGAAGTGCTGCAAGGTATGTAGGTAAGCTTTCGAACAAGCTGCGTAGGAAGCTGGATACACTTTCTTCACGGAAACAATTTAGTGGATCGCAGGGAAGAACACTTCATTTTCTGCTTGCGCAAACAGAAGATATATTTCAAAAAGATATTGAGGAAGAATACAGCATCCGGCCGTCTACAGCAACGGAATTATTAAAGCAAATGGAAAAAAATGGACTGATCGTTCGTGAGCCCGTTGCTTATGATAACCGCTTGAAAAAGATTGTCGTAACGGAGAAAGCTTTGCAGTATAAGCAGCAAGTTGTGGAGGATTTGACTGCATTAGAGGAAACACTCGTAAAGGATGTTTCCGAAGCTGATTTACAAGTCTTTTTCAAGGTAATCAGGAAAATGATGGATAACCTGTCTGAATGATAAATTCAGATGCGTTATCCATCATTTTCAATCAAATACTTAGGAAACTAACTTTATAAAATGAAAGCGAGGAAAAAATGAATAAAACGAATGATTTTTCAACAGGAAAATTATTTCCTATGATATTGAAGTATTCTATTCCGGCGGCGATTTCACTGCTGATTACAGCGATTTATAATATTGTGGATCGTATATTTGTAGGAAATTTTAATGGGACTTCCGCATTAGCAGGATTATCAATCTGCTTTCCACTTTCGTATATGATGATGGCTTTCGGGCTTACCTGCAGCGCGGGCGGTTCCTCATTGTTCAGCCTGTTTGCAGGAAAAGGTGAGCAGAAAAATATGAACCGTTCCTTTGGGAATGCATTGATATTAGTAGTTGTTTTTGAAATACTGCTGTCTGTGATTTTGCTTATTTTTGCAAATCCCATCCTCAAGATATTTGGAGTGACAGAAACGGCATACGCGTATGCGATGGAATATTATAAGATCGTTGCATTGGGCTGTCTGTTTCAAGGACTTACACAGGTTTTCTGTGATTTTGTGCGCGTTTCCGGGAAGCCGATTCTGGGGATGTGCGTCACTGGTATCGGTGCTGTAACGAACATTGTTCTTGATGCTGTGTTTGTGGCGGTTCTGGGCTGGGGCGTTACAGGGGCGGCATGGGCGACAGTGATAGGACAAATTCTCTCCGCATTATTTGGCGCATACCTCGTTTTCAAAGGATATACGAAAGTGGAGATTGAAAGAAAAACATTTTCGTTTGATTTTGAATTGTCCAAGAAAATCGTATCCTGTGGTTTTGCTTTTTGGATTGCACAAATGGCTATGGGGCTCATTAGTCTTGTTTATAACAGTCAATTAGGAAAGTATGGATCGGATACAGCTATCAGCGTGTACGCTGTTGTTGCAAGTATTATGACATTTGTGATAATGCCTGCAAGCGGAATCAGTCAAGGAATTCAACCGATTATTGGCAATAATTTTGGCGCAAAAAATTATAGGAGAGTTATGGCAGTTTTGTATCAGGCTTCGGCTTTTTCTGTGGGTGTTACCTGTATCATCTGGTTCATTGTTATGTTCTTTCCAAAAGCAATTCTAATGGCCTTTGGTGCCTCGGAAGAAATGTTGGAGCTTGGCGTTACAGGACTTCGAACAAATTTTTGTGTCACGCCTATCTTGGGATTTGTAATGCTTGTAACGACATTTTTTCAATCGATTGCAAAGCCTGTGCCCTCAATCGTGATTACATTTTTAAGACAAATTCTGTTCTTAATACCGTTTATTTATATCTTCTCTATGCTTTGGGGGATTAACGGTATTTTTATGGCGCAGCCGGTTAGTGATGTGTTGGCATTGATACTTTCGATTGTCCTTGTTTACAGGGAACAGAAGCATTTATATAAAAGATCTCCTGCATGAGGATTGTTAATCTTCCAGTTTAATCAGATAGCCGAAGCTGTGAAATGGGGCAAACATATATACCGATAATTAAGCCGTAGCTCCATGGGTAGGTGCATCAAGAAGTGCTCACTACAAAATATTTTCCTTTCCAGGTTATGAGTGTGGTTACGGTAAATTTACACAATTCTTCAACAAATACTAAAAGGTGATGTTTTAATGAACCTGTGTTAATGCAACTTTTTTTTAGAATGATATATTTGACATATAACAAATATTAATCATCTGAAAGGAGTTTATATTATGATAAGCAATTTACAAAGACCGATAAAAAATGAATTTGATATTCACACAACCGCAGAAGAGGTAATTCAAGGTTATGATATGAATGGTAAAACAGTTATTATCACGGGAGGGTATTCCGGAATAGGTCTTGAGATAACAAGGGTTATGACAAAGGCTGGAGCGACTGTTGTTGTGCCGGCTCGGACACAGACGAAAGCAATAGAAAATCTTAAGGGATTCGATCAGGTAGAGGTGGAGATTCTGGATTTGATGGATTCAGGCTCTATAGATCAGTTTGCAGATGAATTTCTCGATTCAGGAAGAACCTTGGATATTTTGATTTTATGTGCTGGAATTATGTATACCCCTCTACGACGAGATTCCAGAGGATATGAATCACAATTTTCTACGGACTATCTTGGACATTATCAATTAAGTGCAAGACTGTGGCCTGCATTAAAAAAAGCAAGAGATGCAAGAGTGATATCTGTTTCCTCACTTGCACATCGACTTGGAGGGATACATTTTGATGATCCAAATTATTTGGAACATAAATACGATAAGTTTGATGCTTATGCACAGGCAAAAACCGCAAACGCCTTATTTGCAATAGGGTTGGATGAAAGAGCAAAAAAATATGGGGTTAGAAGTTATGCTGTTCATCCAGGATGTGTTCCGACAACGGATTTAACCAGAGATATTCCAATGGAGGAGCGAGTAGCAAGACCTGTTATAGGTCAAGACGGAAAACCAGTTGCAGATGAACAGATGATTGAGTTCAAAACGATTCCGGAAGGAGCAGCAACGTTGGTATGGTGTGCAGTTAGTAAAGAATTAAAAAAAATAGGTGGAGTATATTGCGAAAATTGTAATATTGCAGAATTGGTTGCAGATGATTATCCACAGCGAAATGGTGTAAGAAGATGGGCTGTTGATACCAGAAATGCGGATCAACTTTGGAAATTGAGTGAAGAACTTACAAATATAAAGTTTGACATGTGATATATTTAGAGTGAAAGGAACGTATACAATACAAAAAGAAAGTCGAGAGGTGGAACATGAGAGAAGAGGACAGGAAAAGCATAGCTCAATTTCTGAAAAAGAATGAAAAATACTTTCCTCCGGAGGTATTTTGGAAAATGGCAGAAGGATGTATGATCAAAGAGTATGCTAAAAAAACGCTATTGAATACAGAACATAGAGTTTTTCTTTTAGTATCAGGAATCATTCGTGGCTTTTATCTTGATATGGAAGGGAATGATGTTACACATATTTTCATTTCAGAAGGTTCTATCTACAATGGTGATTTCCTGACTATGGAGAAAACACATACCTGTGAATTTGAAACACTGGAAACTTGTCGGATATTGGAATTGAATCGGGAACGCCTGATGAATTATATGAAAAAAGAACCGGGAATTCTGCTGTTTTATGTGAATATGTTGGAAAATGCAATTAATCTAAAAAATGAAAAAGAGACTTCTTCCGTGACAAAATCCGCAACAGAACGTTATCTGGCGTTTCGAGAGAACTTCCCCAGCCTTGAGGGCAGGGTGAGCCAGCAATTGATTGCAACATATCTTGGAATTGCACCACAATCGCTGTCTAGAATTCGCAGAACATTAAAAGATATATGATAAAGGTGAGAATAATTATGATATTTTATTTTACGGCAACAGGAAATAGTCTTTATGTAGCAAAACAGCTAGAGGAAGAAATCTTTAGTATACCGCAGGAAATGAAAAAATCAAGAAGAGAGTATTCAGCAAAGCAAATTGGTATTGTCTGTCCGACGTTCGGGCATGAAGTCCCCGGTATAGTGAAAGCATTTATTAAAAACTCAGAATTTGACACCAATTATTTTTTTATTATTTCAACATATGGATTTCATCATGGGGGATGTGCAGAACTAACACAGGAATATTTGGAAGGGATTGGAAAAAAAGCAGATTATATTAATTCAATTATCATGGTGGATAATGCATTGCCGGGATTTGACATAGAAGAGCAGCTTCTTATGGATGAAGAAAAAGAGGTTGAGAAACATATTGCACTTATAAAAGCAGATATAGCTAAAGAGAAAAGATATATTCAACAGGCATCCAATATAGATAAAGAACAGCATAGGATTTATTTGGAGAGAACAGGAAAGATCGAACCATCCGGGGAGAATCCTTTGTATAAAGTGGATGAAAATTGTGTAAATTGCAAAACCTGTATAAAGGTTTGCCCAAAGGGCTGTATATCCAGTGAGAATGGGAGAATATCATATGATTATACTGTATGCGAGGGTTGCTTAGCCTGTATCCATGCCTGCCCCATGAAGGCAATTAAATTTGTCGAATTGAAGGAAAAGAATCCAAACAAGCACTATCTGAATCCCAATATTAAAATTGGTGAAATAATAATGGCAAATTATCAAGCGAGAAAAGAGGTATAAATTGCAAGCATTTGATGTTAAGATATATGATTTGAATGGTAAAAGCAAAGGAACTCTCGTTTTTTACTGACAAAAAATATGATGAAAGGAACAGTCAGTATGAAAAGTACGGACGCAATCCAGATACCAGACGAAGATATGGCAGAGCATGGAAGCGGATTCGTGACAGCTATGAAAAGCAAATGATTTTTTTAAGAAGCTACTTCTGGTAGAAAAAAGCATGAAGCCAAGACGTGATGACAATGGTCATGTCATGATGGGGTGAAAGAGTTGTGCTGGATGAAAATAGATTGGAGTACTAATTCAATAAATCATGACTGGAAAAAGCAATAATAAGATGCCCAATATCTGAGTTTATAAATAAGTTCTCTAGAAAGTATTATCTTCAGCTTCCGGTGGATATATTTTTTTGTTGCATTGAATTTGCTTGGCTTTGATTTATAACATAAAAACAAACAAAAAAACCATGATAAAAATACTATTTATATGTCACGGCACTCTTTGACGAATCTTGACGAAAGCTTCAAAATGAGGTAGGCGGGATTCGAACCCACAGCGTTTGAATTTATGCTTACGCCCCAACAGAAGCTATCTACCTCTAGCGCAATGCCTACCAATCAAATGCAATAAGAGTTGTTTTAATTGAATGAATTTAGGGCGAGTGATATAATATAATAGTTATTATTGCACAGTATAGATATTGATGATTTATTAGAGAAAGGTATGAATATGGCACTACGCTATAACAAATATATACCTGAAATTAGAAGGATGGAGAATAAACAATATGACACAGGAAACAATTAATCAAATTTTGAAATTTAGAGATGACAGAGATTGGAAACAATTTCATAATCCAAAAGATTTAGCAATTTCAATCTCTTTAGAGGCATCAGAATTATTAGAAGTTTTTCAATGGAGTGGTGCCGATACTTCTTCTGACAAGAAAATCGAGAAAATAAAAGAAGAACTTGCAGATGTCATTAATTATTGTGTTTTGATGGCGGATGTATGCGGGTTAAATCTGGATGAAATAGTACAAGAGAAAATCAGGCGTAATGATGAAAAATATCCAGTTGAAAAAGCAAAAGGAAAGAGCGATAAGTACAATAAATTGTAATAATGTGAGGTGCCGTTATGCCCGTCATGAATGAAATACAAGAATTCGCATTTAATGAGAGTGGATTGCAAAAATTGAAGGAGACAACAAAGGGAACTAACTGGCCTGTAGTTTATCTTATTCACGATGATAATAATCTCTATATAGGGGAAACAACAAGTGCTGCTACTCGAATGGATCAACATTTGAAAAATGAAGAAAAGAAGAATCTGAAAGTTATAGAGATTGTTTTTGATGGTCGTTTTAATAAGTCGGTTATTTTAGATTATGAGCAGCGTTTGATTAAATATTGCTCAGTCGATGGTAGATTTAAAAATATAATGAATAAGAACAAGGGACAGCAGGCTATACACGATTATTATCAGAGAAAGTTTTATCGAAATCAGTTTATGGTTATTTGGAAAGAAATGATTGATAGAAATCTGGCTAAAAATTCTCTTGAAATAATTGAGAATAAAAATATTTTTAAATTTTCTCCATATAACGCTCTTACAGGAGAACAGAATGAGGTCAGTATTAATGTTATTAACGAAATCATTGATAGTTTTTCAAGAGAAATAAATGGTGTGAGCCTGGTACATGGTTGTGCAGGTACAGGAAAAACAGTACTTGCAATCAGTATTATTAATTCGTTAGTGAATGCAATCAATATTGATGATAGTTTGTTGAATGTAAAATCAGATAATTTTGAGGATGATATAGATGAGAATAAGAGAAATACATTATTAAGATTAAAAAATTACATTTTAACTGAAAGAGGTGGAAACCCCTTTAAAATTGGCTTTGTATTTCCAATGCCAGGGATAAGACGAACAGTTCAAAAGGTTTTCAAAGCGTGTGGTAATGGGCTGGTAAGTGAAATGGTCATTGGCCCAACTCATGTGATAAAGAACGATTATGATATTTTATTTGTTGATGAGTCACATAGATTATCAAAACGTAAAAATCTTACTGGCTATAAACCATTTGATGATACCAGTCGAGCATTAGATTTAGATCCAATGGAAACGAATCAGCTGGAATGGGTTCTGAAATCAGCAAGACATATTATTCTTTTTTATGATGAAACTCAGAGTGTTAAGTCTTCAGATATTTCACATGAAGATTACAAAGACACTTTGGCAAAGTATAATTATAAAACAAATGAACATACTCTTGAAACTCAGATGAGATGCGAGGGTGGAGATACTTATCTACAGTATATTAAGGATGTAATGGCATGCAGACGAAAAGAACGTGAAAATATGGAGAATTACGATTTCATGATTTTTGACGACGTAGAACATCTCGTGGAAACTGTTCGGAAAAAAGATGACGAAATGGGTTTGTGCAAGACCGTTGCAGGTCTTTCGTGGGAATGGAAAACAAAACAGAAGAATAAACCGAAAGATGATATGTCATGTTACGATTTACTCGTGAAAAATGGTGAGTATGACATTCTGATTGAGAAGCATAAGTTCATTTGGAATTTAACCAATGAGTCATGGGTTACTAGACAGGATTCGCATTGTACAATTGGATGTATCCATACTACACAAGGATATGATATGAATTATGTTGGAGTTATTTTTGGAAAAGAAATTGATTATGATTTTGAAACTAATTCAATTGTTATCAATTTGGATGAATACAAAGATTCGAAAGTAAAAGCGAGAACAGACGAGGAAACCTTAAAAAAGTTAATTATTAATACATATACTACTATTTTAGCTCGTGGAATAAAGGGCTGTTATGTATATGCGTATAATCAGAATATGCAGGAGTATTTGAAGAAGTTTATAATTCCGGCGAATGAAGTCACGTTAGAAGAAAAATAGACTCTAGATATATACATGGTCTAAGGAAAATAATTGATTTTAGGTATTTCTTAAAGTTTAAGTTAAGTCAAATACAATATACTTGTTTTATAATGCATATGGAGGGGTGTATGGATAATAATGATATTAAGAATTTGTGGAGAAAAAAATCATGGTCAATTCCAGATTTGTTAGGAAGCAAAAGTGAATATACCAAGATAATTGTAGGGTTAATTAAGCAGCTTGCCCTTGAAAATGCAAATGCGATGGACGATTGTCCTAAATTAGATGATATCGAAGAAGTTAAAACTTGGAGAGAATATGCGCCATTTTTAAAAGGTATAGGCGTTGTCGAGAATCATAATGGTAGTCTATATTTGTCGGAGACTGGAAAAAGATTATCTGGTGATGTATCGTTCTATAATATTGCCACTGTAATGCAAGAGAAAATTCGCATTTTTGGAGAATTATTACTGATTATTGAGGCAGAGGCAAGTACGGTTCAAGAAGTGGATGAAAAAATATGCTCTAACTACAATCTTGATTGGAAAAATTGTTCAAATACAAGAAGAAGGATGGACTGGCTGGAGGTATTAGGTCTAATTGAAGGGGTTGGAAACCGTAAATGGATTTTGACTGAAACAGGGGAACAAGCATTAAAAGACTGGATTTTGGTTACTCCAGATGTGCTGGAATCATTTGAGGCTGTAGAGGCAGAATATACAATAACTAATCCACCGACAGAGATATCAAACATGATACAAGAATTGTCCGACAATGATCAATTACACAAAGATCGTTGTACGTATAATTTGTGGTCTCCTAGTCCTAATAAAATTGACAATTTAAGAAAGATACTAAAATATTCTTGTGATAAAGTATCTAGGTCAGATCTTTTTAATTATATTGGTAATGAGTTCAGCTTAAGGGCTAGTAGTGTTGAATCAATGATGCCTTTTTTAAAGGCGTCTGGGTTATTAGAAGAAACTGGAAGAAATATTTATGTCGCAAGTTCTGGGGCAAAGGAATGGTGTCAGACGGGCGCTGACATTGATTTTATTAGGATACTACACTGCCATTTTCGGTTTGTAGGGGAAATGATATTTTTTGCAGAGAATGATATTACGAGAAATGAAATATATCAGGAAGCAAAGAAATATGGTCTTAATAATGAAAAAGCAAGATGGATTGCCGGCTTTCTAGTAGAAGCAGGATTGTTAGAAGAACCACAATATTTACATCTAAAAGCATCTGCATTTGGTATGGAGTTTGCGAAAACACTTCCTATTGCTGATGAAATAATTTATCAAAAACCAAATGAGCGTAAAGAAAATGTACATAAAGATATGAACAAAAATGAAAATTCTTTAGATGAAGGGCTATTCAATAATTTGAGCGCCGCAGCAATTGATCCATATGCAGAGGGAAAGGCATCTGGAGTTGCATTTGAAGAAGAAATTGCAAAAATATTTCGTTATATGGGTTTTGAGGCAAAAAGAATTGGAGGTCCTGGGAACACCGATGTTGTGGTAAGGTGGACTAATGACGAGGGTAAAGTTATTATAGGCATTGTTGACGGGAAATCTAAATCGAGTGGTCAGGTTTCACATGGTGACGTGAGTGATGTAGCAATTGAGGCACACAAAGAAAAAAATAGTGCTGATTACGTTGCGATTGTAGGCGCAGGATTTAGTGGCGATACAATTAAAAATTTTGCAATAAAGAAAACGGTTGCACTTGTTACAGATAAAGAATTAATAGATATTGCAAAAAAATCTAAAGAGTTGGGGTTAGATGCTCAGGAGATTGCATTACTATTCCAAGCACCTGAGGGTTCATCAAAATTAGAAGAATTAATATCTGAAAAGCAGAGAGAACAAAATTTGATTAAACAGATAATTTCAACTTTTAGAAAAGAACAGGAAATGTTACAAAGCATTTCTCCAAGAGATATGTTCTTACTATTGAGGATGACAGATAATTCTCCTTCAATGGAAGAAATATTACAGGTGTTCGCACTTTTATCAAAAGATGAGATTAATGCTTTGAAGATATACAAAAAGGCACCAGCAGAAGAAAACACAACATATACTATGAAGAACGTTAAATCAACGATAAATAGATTAAAAATGATAGCAAATGCTATAGAAGAGGGATTAGAATAATCTGGAGAATGAGGAGGTAATACCTGTTGTTGAAGTGAGTAGAGTAAGCGTTAACGAGGCGATTACAGGTTGGGGAAATAACCCATTTGTAACACTGTAATAAAAATATTATTTATCTGCCACGGCAGGATATTCGGAGCGTGACACAATCCTTGTAATTCCAGCGTTTTCTGTACTTCAAATACGATTTTACCAACGATTTACCAATAATTTCTGGAGGGTCAGATTTGAAGATTTATATTAATAAACTAGATATATGAATATTTTTGCCATATACGGCAAAAATATAAAACGAAGAGTTTACATGTAAAAATAATAGATGTATAATTTGCTTTATAGAAGTGACGTAAACGGCAAAAATATTCATTTGTGGGGGTGACAAATGGAAATAAAAAGAGATGTGTATCTTAGGCGACTGATTAATCGAAAACACAATGGATTTATCAAGGTAATTACTGGTATCAGAAGATGTGGGAAATCGTATTTGTTAAATACATTGTTTTACAATCATTTGATAGAAAACGGAATTAAAGATAATCATGTGATTATGTTTGCATTTGATTCTGCGGACGACTTGATTAAGATTGGGGAGGATCCTCTTATGCTTGACAATACGAAAGAAGATAGAAAAGTGGATCCAAAAAGATTTTTGGAGTATTTGAACCAGCAAATCATAGATAAAGAAATGTATTATTTGCTGTTGGATGAGGTTCAGAATCTTGGTGCATTTGAGTCCGTACTAAATGGATTTCTGCGTAAAAAGAATTTAGATGTATATGTTACTGGGAGTAATTCCAGATTCCTTTCAAAAGATATTTTGACAGAGTTTGAAGGACGTGGTGATGAAATTCACATTTTACCATTATCATTCTCTGAATTTTTCAGTGTATATGATGGAAGCAAAGAGGAAGCTTTTGATGATTATTCTGTTTATGGAGGACTTCCGGCAGTAGCACTTATGGGGACAGAAGAACAGAGGTCAACGTATCTTATAACTCAAATGAAAAATTTGTATCTAAGGGATATCATTAACCGATATCATTTGCATGAGGATTGTGCAATTGGAGAATTACTGGATGTGATTTCCTCTGGAATTTCAACACTAACGAATCCAAGAAAACTTTCTGCCACCTTTGCTTCTGTAAAGCGAACAAGAATAAGCGAAGTAACGGTAGACAAATATATTGAGCATATGGAAGATGCATTTATGCTTAATAGAGTGAAAAGATTCGATGTAAAGGGAAGAAAATATATAGGCACTCCGTACAAAATATACTTTGAAGATGTGGGACTTCGCAATGCAAGACTGAATTTCAGACAAATTGAAGGCACTCATATTATGGAGAATATTATTTACAATGAATTGCGTTTCCGTGATTTTAAAGTTGATGTGGGTGTTGTAGAATCACGAGAAAGAGACGAGGCTGGGAAAGAAATAAGAAAGCAGTTAGAAATTGATTTTATTGCCACGATGGGCAGCAAAAAATATTACATCCAATCAGCTTATGCAATTCCCGATGAGGAGAAATACAAACAGGAAACCAGATCCTTTGACAAAGCAAATGATTCTTTCAAGAAGATTATTTTGGTAGAAAAAAGCATGAAGCCAAGGCGTGATGACAATGGTTATGTCATGATGGGGGTGAAAGAGTTTTTGCTGGATGTTAATAGTTTGGATTGCTAATACAAAGATATGCATTCAACAGACAAAAACGAAATTTTTAATAACCCTTTAAAATAGGATGTTTGAGAAGAAAAATGAGAGTTACGAGGAGATATGTGAAAATGATAAAAATATTATTCATCTGCCATGGCAGTATCATGAGAAATGTCTAAAAATCCCGTAAATAAAGCATTTTCAGCGTCGTAACACCCTCTACTACACCATTACTACACCATTTCAAAATAATTTTGAACCGTTAGTTAGGGTCTTGATGTGACAAAATAAAAGACGCAGGAGAGGCGAATTATGAGCGAATTAAAAAAGCATATTGGAATGGGTCAGATGTAAAAACAGTATTCACAATAGAGCAGAAGAGATTGTGCTGAAGGAACTGGTCTATAGATAAATTCATAAAATGATGCAGAATATTTATTATGACACCTTTGCAGAAATGCAAGGGTGTTGATTTTTGAATGGAAAAGTGATAAAATTCCATTTGAAAGTCAATGACTGGAGGTGGAAAAATGGAAATCAATCAGATGATTTATGATGAAATAAAAAAGAATAATAATATAATTACAACAGCACAAGTGTTAGCTTTAGGATACTCCAATCAGATTTTGACGAATTACGTCAGAGAAGGACTTTTGGAACGTTGTAGGCAGGGTGTTTATACGCTTCCCAATGCAGTACATGATGATATGTATACCTTGATGCTCCGCTCTGATAAAATTATTTTTTCGCATGATACGGCATTGTTTTTGAATGGATTGTCAGAGCGTACACCATTTATGCATACAGTAACGCTTCCAAGCAACACTGCATTGCCAAACTCTCTGAAAGATGAGTGTAATTGCTTTTATGTAAAACCAGAATTGCATGGAGTGGGCGTTATAGAAAGATATACCACGTTAGGTAATCTAGTCAGGTGTTATAATATTGAAAGGACAATTTGTGATTTCCTTAGATGCCGCAAGCGTTGCGATGAAGAAATGGTTATCAGTGCTATTAAAAACTATGCAAACTATGATGGAAAAGATTTGAATTTACTTTCTATTTATTCCAAACAGTTTAAGGTGGCAAAAGATTTGAAGAAATATCTGGAGGTACTGTTATGAGTTCAAAAGCCATGAGTTTGAAAGCCAAAATAAAGAATTATGCGGAAAGTAACAATATTGCTGAACAGGTAGTTCTCCAGAATTATATGTTTGAACGTTTTCTGGCAAGAATGTCTGAATCAGAGTATAATGAAAAATTTGTTATAAAAGGCGGTATGCTGATTGCAGCGATTGTTGGATTGGATACCAGATATACAATGGATTTGGATACCACATTGAAGAATCTTCCACTGACAGAAGAAAAGATTTTAGAAGCAGTAAAGAACATCTGTAATATAGACCTTTCAGATGATATTTCATTTGAAGTGGTGTCTATTGCACCGATTCGCAAGGATGATAGATATAGTGGGTTTTGTGTACGGCTGAATGCAGTATATGATACGATAGTTACACCGCTTTCCATAGATGTATCCACAGGAGATGCTATTACACCATCTGCAGTACAATATGAGTTCACTGGGATATTTGATGATGAGGTACGTATTAGGCTTTGGGGATATAATATCGAAACGGTGATGGCAGAGAAAGTGGAAACAGTTTTAAGTCGAGGAATATTTAATACGAGACCGAGAGATTATTATGATATTTATATTCTGGGGACAACACAAAAATATGATAAGAAGTTATTTAAAGAAGCTCTAACTGCTACAGCTGTCCACAGAGGGAGTGCAGAACAGATCACCAATACAGAAGAAATTATTAATCTGATTTCAGATAGTGAAGAATTAAAGGAAATGTGGGGGAAATTTACATGATTAAAGTACTATTCATCTGCCACGGCAGGATATTCGGGGCATAACAAAAACATTGTAATTCCAACGTTTTCCATACTTCAAGCTCGATTATACCAACGATTTACCAATATTTCTGGAGAGTCAGATTTGCAGATTTAAGATTCAGAATTTGAGGTGATAAGAGCAATTATTGATGCGAGAACTTCTCAGAATCTCACACAGAAGCAGCTTCACAAACGCCTAAATAGAATAGCAATGAGAGGACAACATGAAATTTACTGGAAGAATTAAGGAGTGTAAACAGGATTTTTCAATAATTGAATCTGATATGATTGAGGAAGACTGTGAAAAGTATTATCAAATGTGGATAGAAAAATATAGCTCCTTTTTAAGAGATGATATAATAATGAAGGCAATTTATATTAATACAAGGGTTATAAGGTCTCGCAAAGAAGTTGTATCAGCAGCGCAGCTCTTGATGGAAGCAAAAAGTAATAAAGAGAATGGGTGCGTTACGTCGTATTTTTTTTCATGTTATTATGCTTTATTTCACGCAATGCTTGCTGTTGTTTATACAAACATTGAGATAGGAGATGATATAGTAGAAATAACCCATAGTAAATTAGTAAATGTTTTCTGTGATTACTATGCAAGAGAACACAAGATTTTTGAACCTTCTTTAAGAGAGTTTATAGAAAAATGTAGGTATATGAGAGAGTATTATTCTTATATAATTCCATACAATGTGTTGTTTGGAGACTTTGATGAAAACTATTTAGAAGAAATAATAAAAAAAATGATAATGCTTGCAGATCTTCACGTTTGGATGATTTCGAAAAAGTCAATGTATGTTAAGCGTTCTGTACAATATACAGAGGAACTGTGCAAGAGATTTTTGCAATTTAATGTTCGGAAAAATGATGGAGAAATCAGTGAAAAAGTTAAGACATTAAAGGGCACTATTGGAGCAATTATTCGTAAGTATAATGCAGAACCAGATGATGCAGATTATGATGCATTAGTTGAAATTATACATAATGGAATTAATTGTCAAAGATTTGAAGAAGAGTTATCACATGATTGGGATGAAGCAGGTTATTCTGAAGGAATGAAACCATTGTTTGATGAAAAGAATGTGTATGATATAAAACATAAAGCAAATTGTTTCCTATATGATTTAATTAATTATTACTAGGTATTTACCCAAAACTTAAAAGTTCTGACACCACTTTACCCATGACGATAAAACAAGGGGTGAAAAACAAAGAATTGATGAAGTGAAGATTTCGGATGCAAAAGCATGGCTTGTTAAGTTACAGAAAGGTGGAAGAGGATTTAGTTCTATTAGAACCATCAGAGGTGTTTTAAGACCAGTTTTTCAGTTCGCAATGGACGATGATATTGTTCGTAAGAATCCATTTTGCTATGAACTTATGAGTGTTATCTACAACGATTCGGTAACACGAGAGTCTATATCTCATGAAAATGAGAGAAAGTTCCTAAAATTCGTAAAAGAGGATAAGTATTTTTGCAGATATTATGATGGAATATTCATTTTGTTAAATACAGGTCTTCGTATTTCAGAATTTGTTGGTCTTACAAAAGCAGATATTGATTTTGAAAATATGAAGATTAACGTAGACCACTAGCTTCAAAGATATATTGGTTATAGTATGGTGGAGCCGAAAACAGAAGGCGGTGTAAGACAGATTCCGATGATAGAGGAAGCATCATTAGAAGCAGATAGAATATCAAAAACCAAGCTTCAAAAGATTAGCAAGAAAAAAGCTTTGGGTATGTAATGTATGAAAAGATGGTTAGAGAACATAAAAATAGTCAAGGTGCAAACTGGTATGATTTACACCTCGTTTTGCACCTTTCGACCATCATGATATATAAAAATACATCAACTCATGAAAAATAATCTCAATAAATCGTAACTGAAAAAACGTGTAAAATTAAAGATTTGAAAAGATACATGTAAGAAAAGATAAAAATACTTTTCATCTGCTACGGCAGGATATTCGGGGCATGACAAAATCCTTGTAATTCGAACGTTTTCTGCATTTCAAGCTCGATTTTACCAACGATTTACCAATATTTCTGGAGAGTCAGATTTGCACCTTACAAATACCAGAATGAGGAGAATGCATAAAATGAGCGAATTGAAGAAAAGAATACATGATGAAAGTAATGGTCTTGATTATGTGCTGGTTGGGGATTGCTATATCCCAGTGCTGGAAGTGCCAAAAGAAAAGCGTCCTATCGGTCGCTGGGGACGGCTCTACAAGCGTCATTTGGAGGAAAACAAGCCTGCTGTGTATCAAAGTATGGTATTGTCCTGCACGCTTTGGAAACAGCTTGCAGACCTTGACGAACAGGCATTAGAACGATTTGAACGTATTGCCCAGCAGATAAAAGTAGCCGAAGGTGTAACAGAGGAAATGAAAGCCAACCAGCAGCTTGTTTGGGTGCAGAAGATGAATAGCATTCGTAACAGGGCAGAGGAAATTGTGTTGAATGAATTGATTTATAATTAAATAGACAAAAGTAAAGGGGAAATCTTGTGTGGATTTCCTCTTTACTTTTGTTCACAGTTCGGATTTGCAAATTCCGCTTAAACTGAACGCGCATTCCGCTATCAGCTGAACATTGATTCCGTTCATTTCTGAACACGTTTCCGGTTCAGACTGAACAATAATTACACAAAGTGTTATAGTCATTTCGTAG
>JAQUVD010000018.1 GCA_028693555.1 Hespellia sp. | reverse complement strand
GTGGCTTTTATGATTTAGTCACAGCATATCAGTCCGTGCACGTCAACTATTGAAAGCGCCGTGTACCGAACGGTACGCACGGTGCTGTGAGAGGACGGGAGTTAATCACTCCCTCCTACTCGATTATACAATCTAAAAAAAACACAGAATGATAAAAATTTAACGATGTAAAACATATAAAATAATTTGTGAAAAATTCTACAAAAAGTATTTACAAATGAAAAAATGAGGAGTATGATGTACTTAACAAAGAAAAATAAATCGCAATCGAGCGCGGGTTACGATGAAAACAAAAATTGAATATTTCATATTATGACAGGTTCAAGGAGGATTTTATCATGAAATTAGAGAAAAGCAATTTAATCGTAAAAAGAGCACACAAAGAAGTATATCGTACAGAAGCAGGTATTGTAAAAGTTTTCGATAATGTCTATGCAAAGTCAGATATTTTGAATGAAGCACTCAATCAGGCAAGAGTAGAAGAGACTGGACTGGATGTAGCAAAATTAAAAGAAATGACAGAAGTGGACGGAAAATGGGCACTTGTCATTGAAGAAAAGAAGGGCATGACATTAGAGGAGATGATTGGTCCGGACATGAAGAACATTGACAAATACATGGATGAATTTGTAGATCAGCAGCTTACAATCCACAGCAAAAAAGCACCGGCACTTCCAAAGCTAAAAGATAAGCTGTCAAAACAGATTAACGAATGCAAGGATTTGGATGCTACACAACGCTATGAATTGCTTACTCGTCTGGCAAGTATGCCAAAACATGATAAAGTTTGTCACGGAGATTTCAATCCAAGTAACATTATTGTGGCAAAGAACGGCAAGATGGCAGTTATTGACTGGGCACATGCAACACAGGGAAATGCAAGTGCGGATGCAGCTATGACATATCTTTTATTTGCACTCAAAGATACGAAAGCAGCAGATCTTTACTTAGATACATTCTGTAAGAAGAGTGATACAGCAAAACAGTATGTGCAGAAGTGGCTTCCAATCGTAGCAGCAGCACAGCTTACCAAGGATAATGAGCTTGAGAAAGATTTCCTCATGAAGTGGATTGATGTAATGGATTTCCAGTAAATTTTATAGTAAGAGTTCAAAAAAGATGTAAAGTATTCTATGTGAAAAGAATATTTTACATCTTTTTTGTATGTAATAGTTGAAAATATAGTATAAATATGATAGTATCAATATACAAAACAAATGTTCGAAAAGCGGGAGGCGCAGATATGACATTGGAAGAGATGAGACAGATGAAGGCGGAGAGAGGGATTACATGCAGAGAGATTGCAGATGCAACGACGATTCCGTTTCGTATGGTAGATGGGATTTTTGATGGAAGTATACAGACGCCGCGATATGACATACTTCTGGAATTGCAGGCATTTTTTGAAGCGAAGAGGCAGCTCCGTGATCCGGCAATGCCTTACGGCAAGAGACAAGGGGATTATACGATTGAGGATTATGATGCACTTTCCGAGGATAAGCATGTGGAGTTGATAGACGGTGTGATTTATGACATGGCTGCACCGACGTTTATCCACCAGATATTAGCTTTACAGATAACAATTATACTGGATGCTTTTATCAAAAAGAAACATGGCTCATGCACTCCAATCATGTCACCGATTGATGTACAGCTGGACTGCAATGATACCACAATGATGCAGCCGGATATCATAGTTGTCTGCGACCATAGCAAGATTACGAATCGTTGCATTTATGGAGCACCGGATTTGGTGATTGAGATTATATCAGCTTCTACGTTAAAGAATGATTCTTCTTTGAAATTATCAAAATACGAAGCAGCAGGTGTGCGCGAATACTGGATGGTAGATTTTGTGCATGAACGTGTATTGGTTTACGATTTTCTTGCAGATTGTACGCCGGCAATATATGGATGGAATGCAAGAATACCAGTCGCAATTTTTGAAAATGAATTAAAGATCGATATGAAAGAATTAAAAGATTACATTTCCGAACGAGTATCGGAAGAACCAGTGAAATCAAGATGATATAGAGAAAGAATAGAATAAAGCTGCTTGTAAATGTACACACTAACCTTTATAAAAATAAAGGAGGTTAGCGAAATGCATTCATTATCAGAAAAAGAATTATCCGCATTAAATGATTTGATGGCGGACGAAGAACTGCTTGTAAAGAAATTCAAGATGTTATCTGAACACAGTCAGGATCAGGAGATTCAGGCGAAATTCAAAGAGATTTCAACGAAGCACCAGGGACATTTGAATTCGTTATATTCTTTATTGGGATAAACAAAATTAATTTGATAGCAGGAGGAGATTATGCAGCCATTATATTCAGACAAAGAGGTGTTGGCAGATGCACTGACAGCACAGAAAACAACAACAAATAATTTTAATACATTTTCCAATGAGTGCGTGCATGAGGAAGTGAGGAGTGAGCTTCTTCATATCTTAGATCAGGAACACAGCATTCAGAATGAGGTGTTTGAGATCATGCACACAAAGGGATACTATCCAACACCAGAGGCGCAGAAACAGAAGGTAGATGAAGCAAAGCAGAAATTTCAGGCGAGTGTGAAGATGGTTTAGAGTGGGATTTAGTGCAGAATTGGACTCCGCGAATTTCGGGTGTGCGTTGCGTTTGCGGGCGATAATTGGGCGCTAAGAGTTGCTAGAAAAAGAAGAGGCGATAGGTTGAGTACCGTGATGATACGAGCAAGAATCTGAAGATTCTTACTCTATGCATCACTGAACTCATGTATTTGAAATACATGAGTCCCCTCAATCTATCGTCTCTTCTTTTTCAAACAACTCTAAAGCTTCAATGAATGCCCTTATCCACAACACACACCCGAAATTCACTCACTCCAACTTGCACCAAATCTCCCAGTCGCCCCAAAGTGGATTGGCGAGCAATCACAACACCTAATGCCTTTGAATTCGTCGAAGTAACTAGATGAGAGCCTGCGTATTGTCATCACGGACATGAAGCGGGGTGTTAGAGATAAGCAAAAAGAAGCTCCGCAGCTTCTTTTTGACTTAGCTCTTACACATCGATTACAGTCCGCGAGGGCAATACGCAGGCTCCCATCGAATGTCTTCAACGACTTGAAAGCGCAACTACATCAAAGCGCAACGACCTCTTTAAACAATGCATGCTTTTCTACCTGTTCCATGACTTGGGCCATCTCGCTGGTGTCTCCGATCAGGATGGCACCGCTTAAGCGGTTGTTGACGAAGTAATATTTCTTATAGGTTCCTTTTTTGTCATCATGCAGTTCAACGGTTTTGTATGCAAGCTTTGTGTTCTTACCATTATCACCGAGGGCGAAGAGGCTGGTATCGAGGCCGTTGAAGGAGAGAACTCCGGGAACGGTTTCGTAAAGTGTCTCATCACCAGCGGCATTTGCGCCTGCGGAGTATCCCATATCAACAGCTTCTGACCACAGTGCATAGTTGATGCCCTCGAATTCTGCACAGTCACCGGCTGCGTAGATATCGGAAATATTTGTCTCCATCTTGTTGTTGACGAGGATGGCGCGGTCTGTTTCAATGCCGGCTTCTTTGGCGAGAGATACATTTGCGCGGACACCGGCGGATACAATCACCAATTGTGCCATGAAATGTGTGCCATCAGACAGTGTTACACCGGTTACGTGTTCGCTGCCATCGATGCTTGCAATTTGAACATCGGTATGAAGCGCGATTCCCTGTTTTTCCATCTGTTTTGTAAGTACATCGGCTGCGGCCGGATCAATCTGTCGTCCCATAATCTGTGAAGCAGCTTCTAAGACCGTTACGTTTAATTTTGCTTTGCGCAGTTCCCAGGCGGCTTCAAGTCCGAGGACACCTCCGCCGATGACTACAACGTCTTTTACAATCGGAAGCATTGCTTTGATTGTGTCTGCATCAGAAATCCGGCGGATAGCGATGACCTCCGGAAGCTCATGTCCTGCGATTGGCGGGATGAAACATTCGCTGCCGAGGGCATAGATACATTTGTCAAATGCAAACTGCGTTCCGTCGGCAAGTGTAATCATCTTTGCAGAAGAATCCAGTTTTGTGACTGCAGTATTTAACAGGCAGGAGATGTTGTTTTCCTGATACCAGTTTGCGGATTCGATGGCGAGAGCATCTCCAGTCATATCAACCATCATAGATTTCGTAAGCATTGGCCGATTGTATGGGAGAGCGGACTCATTCGTAATCATGAGGATTGATGCCGTTGCGTTGCGCTCACGGATTGCTTTTGCGGCATTAAATCCGGCGGCACCTCCACCGAGAATTACGAATTTTTCATCGGTTGGATTTGTATAACCGGTGTAAACATCCTCTACCGGAACAAAGTTCTCAGGACCGACACCACATACCGGGCAGGTTTCAAGTGATGAATCAAAAATCTCGCCGCAGACAAGGCATTTTACAAGTTGGCGTGTTCCGGTCTGTACGTGATCATTTTCTTTTTTGAGAAGAACACAGCCGAAGTTGTAGCCGAATTCATAAGCATCGGTCTGTTCATTTTCGCTTGGCTTGAATTTAATGCGAAATCCGTCTAAGACCTTTAATTTTGACTGCTTCAGCCGTTCGATGATATGTGGAACAGCTTCGCCGCTCCAGCCGTAGCTGCCAAATGCGCTTGCAAGCTTTCCTTTGAAAATTGGCGGATAGAGTCCGGTTGCAAGATCCCAGATTGGTTTTAGAGCTTCTGCTAAAATCGTTGGGGTTCCGAATAAAATGCCGTCAGCGGATGCAAGCTTTCCTGCAACCATTCCAGAATCTGTCTCAACCAGATCATAGCTTTCTACGTGAATGTCACCGCTGTCTTTGATGCCCTGCTCGATATAAGAAGCAAGCTCTTTGGTGTAACCGTAAGCACTGACATAAGGCATGATGACCGTCTTTTTTTCGTTTGGAGCAGGCTCGTTGCACCATCTGTAATAAGTTTCTTTCAGCTCATCAATGTGGCTGTCAAGAACGGGACCGTGACCGGGACAGATCATTTCCACATCCAGATCTTTGATCCGATCCAACGCTTTTAACATATAAGGGTTCTTGAATGGGCCGAGAATATTGTCAAAGTAATATTTTGTGGCGCGCATATAGCCTTCTTCGTCCGTGACGGTGCTGCGCAGGATTCCGGCATGACTGTAGTGAGAGCCGAAAGAGTCACAGGTGAAGAGCACTTTGTCTTCTACCACATAAGTATACATGGTATCTGGCCAGTGCAGATTTGGCAGAGCCATAAATTGCAGAGTCTTGTCGCCGAGGGAAAGAGTGGCACCTTCCTTGACCGGCAGGCTGTAGAAGTCGTGATTGACAATCTGCTTTAAAAAATTAATAGCGGTGCCAGTGCCTACAATCATAATATTTGGATTCATTTCGATTAATCGCTGCGCACTTCCTGCGTGATCCGGTTCGGTGTGGTTGACAATGATATAATCAATGTTGCAAATCGGTGTGATTGCTTCGATACGTTTGATATAATCATCACAGAATTTCGCTTTGGCAGTTTCCACAAGTGCGGTCTTTTCGCTTCCCTGGATGATATAAGAGTTGTAGGTGGTACCAAATTCCGTTTCCATAATAATATCGAATACTTTCAACTCGGTATCGAGCACGCCATTCCAATAAATTCCATTTTTTAATTCTAAATAATTCATATGATTTCCTCCGGTCTAAAATGTATTTTACATAAAATAGTCTTTACCTTTATTTAAATATATAATACTATAGAAATAGCGAAAGTTCTGTTGCAATTGCAACTGTGTTAAATTTGAGACAAAAAGGAAAGTGAAAAGTGGGGGATAGGGTATGGATGTGAAAACGAGAGAGCTCTTTGATCAGATTTCTTCACAGGACTGCAGGAAAATGTACGGGTGTCTGGAAGTAGTTCGAAGAACATATAAAACAGGGGAACGTATTTATACGTTTCAGGAAAATCAGGGGCAGATCGGTATCATGGAAAGTGGAAGTGCGTGGGTGCAGCGTATTGACATAGAAGGAAATTCTGTGATGCTCGATCATCTGGACATGGGTGAAATTTTTGGAGAAGTCATTGCATTTTCACGTCAGTATGGTGATCAATTCCAGGTGGTGTGTGAACGGAACTGTATAGTGGCATATGTGCCATATAAGAAGATGATCATGCCTTGTGGAAAGCTCTGCGCCTGTCATCAGAGGATGATTGAAAATCTGCTGGCAATCATTTCCGAAAAAGCGCAGAATCTGAGTGAACGGATCGAAGTAATCAGCAATCGTTCGATTCGCAATAAGCTGCTGTATTATTTTCAGATTCAGGCGGCAAAAGAGGGAAAGAAAAGCTTTTCTATTCCGTTTTCTGTGTCTACGCTTGCGGAGTATCTGTGTGTAGACCGCAGTGCAATGACCCGTGAAATCGGCAAGATGAAGTCAGATGGTCTGGTGGATATGAAGCGAAGGAACGTCACACTTTTGACGTAAAATAAATTTAGAATTTGAAAGGTATTTGGGGAAAATGACATTAGAAAAAAAGAATTTTTATAGAAGCGTGGTTACACTGGTGCTGCCGCTGGCACTGCAGAATCTGATTAACGTGAGCGTGGGCGCAGCCGATGTGGTGATGCTTGGCAAAGTGGGAGAGACAGCACTGTCAGCCTCATCATTAGCGGGACAGGCGTATTTTGTGATGACACTGATCTTTTTCGGACTGACGTCCGGCGCAACGATCTTAGTTGCGCAGTACTGGGGACAGAAGAATGTCAAAGTGATTGAAGAAATCATTGGAATGACGATGCGGATTGGTATCATTGTTGCGGTCATATTTACGATTGTGGTGCTTGCAGCACCGGCAATGGTGATGCGCATTTTTACAAATGATACGGTGGTGATTCAGGCGGGGATTCCGTATCTGCGCATTATTGCGTGTTCGTATGTGATTGCAACGATTACGATTATCTATACCAATGTCATTCGTGGTATGGAGCTGGTTGTTATCTCTACAATTGTGTATGGAACATCACTGCTGGTGAATATTGTTCTGAATGCAATCTTTATTTTCGGCTTGTTTGGATGTCCGGCACTGGGGATTCGCGGTGCGGCACTGGGCACATTGATTGCAAGAATCGTAGAGCTTGTAATTGTGTTTGTATACGATCGCAGATTTAATCCGGTTTTGAAATTCCGTATCAAGTATTTATTTGCCCATAACAAGCTGATTTCACAGGACTTTCTGAAATATGCGACCCCGGTTGTACTAAACGAATTGGCATGGGGCTGTGGAATCGCGACGGTGACTGCAATCATCGGAAGAATGGGGCAGGCTGCCGTTGCGGCGAATTCAGTGATGCAGGTCGGAAGACAGATGGCAATGATTCTATCCTTTGGAATTGCAAGCGCAACTGCGATTCTGGTTGGAAAGACAATTGGTGAAGGCAAGAAAGAGCAGGCCAAACTATATGCGACCAGATTCTGGAAAATGTCTGTGATTCTCGGTCTGCTGGGGGGACTGGTCGTACTCATTGTGATGCCGATAGCGGGGAACTTCCTGACACTGAGTGAACAGGCGCGTATGTATCTGCAATATATGACATATGTTATGGCATATTATTGTGTGGGACAGAGCATTAATTCTACGCTGATCGTCGGAATCTTCCGCGCAGGCGGTGATTCGAAGATTGGATTGATCATTGATATGGGAACATTGTGGGGCGTATCGATTGTGGCAGGTTTTATTGGCGCGTTTGTGCTACACCTTCCTGTTATGGCAGTATATGTGCTGCTGGTGAGTGATGAGATTGTGAAGCTGCCATTTTCCATTAAGCGGTATCGATCGTATAAATGGCTGAATAATGTGACGAGGTAGAATGGTAAAATATAACTGGACGAGGGTCTGGAAAAGAGGATTATAATGGAAGCAAATGAAGTATTGTGGAAAGTGAAGAACGGTGAAATGTCTGTGGAAGAGGCAGAAGAGTATTTCCGAAGAGAACCATTTGAAGAGCTGGGTTATGCAAAGCTGGACACACATCGCAAGCTCCGCTCCGGATTTGCAGAGGTTGTATACTGTAGTGGCAAAGCAGATCAGCATTTGCTGGATATCTATGAACGTTTATATCAGGAAGACGGTGAAGTGCTCGGAACGAGAGCGTCGAAGGAACAGTATGAACTGATTAGAAATCATCTGCCGGAAGTTCGGTATGATGAGATTTCACATATCCTAAAGATTGAAAAAGACGGTAAGGAACGCATTGGAAGGATTGCAGTGTGCAGCGCCGGTACAGCGGATATTCCGGTTGCAGAGGAAGCAGCCCAGGTGGCAGAGTATTTTGGGACGAAGGTAGAACGTATTTATGATATAGGGGTCAGTGGGCTTCATCGTATGCTATCCAAATTAGATACCATACAGAGTGCGAACTGTATTGTGGCAGTTGCCGGGATGGAGGGTGCACTTGCAAGCGTTCTTGGCGGTCTGGTTGATAAGCCGGTCATTGCCGTTCCGACTTCAATCGGGTACGGAGCGAGTATGCATGGACTTTCAGCGTTGCTTACGATGATTAATTCCTGTGCAAATGGAATTGCAGTCGTGAATATTGATAATGGTTACGGTGCCGGATATATGGCAACGCAGATTAACCGACTGGCAGCAGAAAAAAGGAGAGAAAAATGAGTCAGAAATTGTATCTGGAATGTTATTCCGGAATTAGCGGAGATATGACAGTGGCGGCACTACTTGATCTGGGAGCAGATCAGGAAGTGTTAAAAAAGTCACTGGCAAGTCTTGAACTAGAAGGATATGAGATAGAAATCAGCAGAGTGAAGAAAGCAGGAATCGATGTCTGTGATTTTAATGTGCATCTGGATAAAGTCCATGAGAATCATGATCATGATATGGAATATCTGCACGGGCAGAAGCACGACCATGATGAACATACGCATGAAGGACAATCACAGGAACACCACGAGCATCATCATCACCACGAACATCGTGGTTTAGCGGAAATTCTGGCTATCATCGATCATGCAGAGCTCACATCACGGGCAAAGGAGCTTGCCATGAAGATCTTTCGGATTATCGCGCAGGCGGAGGCAAAAGCACATGGTGTAGAAGTGAGTGAAGTACATTTCCACGAGGTCGGGGCAGTGGACTCAATCGTGGATATTGTGGCGATTGCAGTGTGTATTGATAATCTGGATATTACAGAGGTGATTGTTCCAAGTATCAGTGAAGGGCAGGGCTTTGTGCGCTGTCAGCACGGTGTGATTCCGGTTCCGGTTCCGGCGGTGATGGCAATTGCCGAGGCACACGGACTGGTGCTTCACCGAACAGATACAGAGGGAGAACTTGTTACTCCGACAGGAGCCGCGGTTGTCGCTGCCCTCAAGACAAGCGAGTGCCTGCCTGAAACATATAAGATTATCAAATCCGGAATCGGTGCGGGAAAAAGAACTTACAACAGACCGAGCATGCTGCGTGCGATGCTGATTGAAGATCAGACTGCAGAGCGTGATACCATCTGTAAGCTTGAGACAAATGTGGATGACTGTACAGGGGAAGCTTTGGGATATGTGATGGAACGGTTATTTGCGGCAGGCGCGCGGGATGTGCATTATCTGCCTGTATTCATGAAAAAGAATCGTCCGGCTTACCAGTTAAATGTAATCTGTCTGGAAGAACAGATTCCGCAAATGGAGCAGATTATCTTTGAGGAGACAACAACCATTGGAATCCGCCGCGTGAAGATGGAACGCACGGTATTAGAGCGGGAAGAAAAGACAATCGAAACATCCATTGGAATGGCACAGGTGAAGGTGTGCAGGAGCGGAAATCTGTTTCGTGTGTACCCCGAATATCGCAGTGTCATAGATTTGTGTGAGAAGAATCAGATGTCATATATTGATGTGTACGAGCTGATTCAGATGGAATACAGGTAAAGGAGAGTCTGTGAATTATCAGGAAAAATGTATCAAAATAAAACAGATCATGCAGGAGTATACAACAGAAGATGTGATGATTGCCTTTTCTGGTGGTGTGGATTCAAGCCTTCTTCTTGCACTTGCATGTGAAGCCGCGCAAAACAAAGTCTATGCAGTGACACTTCACACGATGCTTCATCCGGCGGCAGAGCTGACAGAGGCGAAAACGATTGCAGAAGAACTGGGCGCAGAACATATTGTCATTTCAGTTGATGAATTGTCAGAGGCGGATATCAGTAGGAATCCAAAAGACCGATGCTACCGCTGCAAAAAATGTCTGTTTCAAAAAGTGCGAGACCGGGCAGAAGAGCTTGGAATTCATACCATCATCGAGGGGACGAATGAAGATGATCTGCATGTCTACCGCCCAGGAATTGAGGCGGTCAAAGAGCTGGGAATCAAGAGCCCGCTAGCAGAGGTGGGGATGACGAAAGAAGAGGTGCGAAGACTGGCAGCGAAGTACCATGTATCATCCGCCGGCAGACCTTCCACACCTTGTATGGCAACACGATTTCCATATGGGACAGAGTTGTCTTATGAAAAGATGCAGAAAGTAGAAGCGGGGGAGAGATTTCTAAAGAAATTCGGTTTCTATAACGTGCGTGTGAGAGTGCACGAAGAGGCGGCTCGGGATGGGGAGCAATCACAGGTAATTGAGATTGCGAGAGTCGAACTCGATGCAAAAAGGCTCGAACTCGCAATTCAAAACCGGGAAGAAATCTGCTCGTATATGCGAAGTCTCGGATATCGGTATATTACTCTTGATCTCGATGGCTTTCATTCTGGCAGCTATGACCGGAAATAATTTTTGTATATGCTTTTAATATGAAAAATCCGTCAAGAGCGGCAGTCAGCGCAAAGCCGAAGAAAATGTATACTGCAAGCAGACCGGTATAGAGTGCACCTGAGATTAATGTAATGAGCACCGGAAGAAGATTGATCAATGTAATTAATAATGTATAAGGAAGGCATCCGATTGAAAGCAGGGATGCTTTTTTTATATCCTCCTTGAAAGAGCGTAAAAGAGGCTGCCGCCGGAGCGGCTTATCGTTCTCACTACTTGAGTAGGGAGTTCCTGTTCCGATACAGAAAAACAGATATTCGGAAATCAGAAATAACACAATGGCAACGGACAAAAACAAAACAGTAAATATCTGGCGAAATGGAGAAGAAAATACACTCTGGACATACAGGATATCTACGTAAAAGATAAGTGTCATGATGGCCAAAAGAATAAAAGTAAGAGTGCTCTTCTTAAAACTGGAAATAAAGACTTTTCGAAAGGTTTCGAAAAGATACCCTTCATCGCGGCAGATACATTTGGAGGCGGTTGTGATTAAGGCTGTCAGTGAAGCACCTATTGTGATAATGGGAATGCATCCAATCAAAAAAATGATATTTAGTATAATGATATCGGAAACTTTTCCGAGAAAGGAAAATATCGGTCCTTCTGCCTGAAATAATTTATTCATAGAAATCCTCTTTTCATACTTTATTTTTCCGGTAGTCGCCTGGACGTCCACCGGTTATTTTTTTGAATATTGTAAAGAAATAGCTGATGTTGGAAAAACCGACCTGTTCTGCAATCATCGTGGTCTTTAAAGTAGTATCGGTTAAAAAGTGCAACGCATGGGAGATACGGATCTGATTCAGATAATCTGAAAAATACTCGTTCGTTTCCAAAGAAAACTGTCTCCCAAGATAAGCGGCGTTGACATCCATCTGCCCGGCCAGTGTTTTTAGGGAAAGATTGCAGTCGGTGTAGTTGCTTATGATATAATTTAAAGCATTTTGGATCATAGGAGAGTAATTGGTATCGTTGAGATTCTTCTGTTCACTTGCGAGAGCAGAGAAGAAAGCAATTAATCCCTTTTCAAGGACCGGAAGCGTATCGGCCTGTGCTACAATCTGAAACGCCTTCTGTTTTTGCTGCTGCATCTTTGTATTTAACAGAAGATGGTTTTCAAGTTCCTGCATTGTGCAGATAATGAACTCAACTGAATAATATTTGACGGTATCCATCTCATTTACAGTGTTCTGAGCAACAATGCTGGCAAGGTAGTTATGAAGGAAGGATTCCATCTCTTCATACTTGCAATTTTCCAGATTCCTTACAAATGCAGTATAATCTACGACAGCACTTTCATGACACTGGGAAAGGGTATCATTTTGAAAAAAATCCTGCATGATGCGCTGTTTTTCGAAATCTCTGCGACAGTCTCGATATCCGGAAGGTAGAGCCTGGAGACTTTCGATCCGTTCACTGAGAATGGAAAGGACATTAGGCAGTTCATGATCGGTCTGCGCTTTTTGAGCAAGATGACGCGAACATTGAGAGAGCAGACTTTCATACTGTTCCGGTGGGAGCATATTCGTTTTGTCTTTAAAAATCAGAATGATGGTATGCTCATCCTCCATTGCCGCATAACAGTCACAGATAGGGTTACAAAGCTTCTCGCATGCTTCCAGGTCTGAATAGTCTATCCAATAGGGGCTGGACGCTGTGGTGCTCTGTATAATCTGTAACATACCGATATGCATGGAGTTACAGTGAAAATGCAGCTTCACAAACTCACATTTTTCCCGAAGCTCCAGCGTGTCAATTCGATTATTCAGGATTCGAATCAGTACATCGTTACGCAATGTCTGCATAATCTCACGGTACTGCTGATGAGAAGAAGAATCCTGATCGAGAAGGCGTACAGTGGAACGGATAGTCTGTATGAGTTCATCCTGGTCGACAGGCTTTAACATATAATTGACTGCACCATTTTGAAGTGCTTTCTGTACATATGCAAAGTCGTTAAACCCGCTCAGAATAATAAATTTCGGTGGATGTTCTAATGTCCGGCACATTTCCATCAGTTCCAGACCGTTCATATTAGGCATGGAGATATCAATCAGTGCAATATCAGGTTTCAGGTCCTTGATTTGAAGATAAGCTTTCACACCATCCCCGGATTCGCCGATAATCTCGATGCCGTAAATTTCCCATTCAATTAGTTTCAACAGGCCGGTGCGGATAAAGGGCTCATCGTCTGCAATTATCATTTTATACATTGTTCTTCCATTACCTCCTTTTTCATAGCCGGCAATGTAACGGTTACAGTAGTTCCCCGATAGCGGCAGCTATCAATGGACAGTCCGTAAGCATCACCGAATAAAATCTGTATTCGTGTATGAACATTTCGAAGCGCAACGCCAAATGCGGATTCTTCGGTCGCACCCTGAATATGTAGCCTGAGCTTATTTAGAATCTCGTTCTCCATACCGAGACCGTCATCTTTGACCACAAGAACCAGATGATCCGCCTGGATAGAGCACGAAATTATGATGTGGAGCGGCTGAGGATTCTGGGACAGGCTGTGCGTGATTGCGTTTTCTACAATCGGCTGCAGCGTAAATCGCGGAACGCCCAGATATAGAGTCTCAGATGGAATATCCATAGTTACACGAATACGATCTCCAAAGCGGAACTTCTGAAGCTCCAGATAAGATTCAATGTAGCTTGTCTCATCTTCCAGATAGACGATATTCTGATGAAACTGAATCATCCACCGAAACAGATTCCCAAGATTCGAGAGCATTTCTGCTACATCATAATCATCTTCCTCCATGGCTTTCATGCGAATGCTTTCAATGGTATTTGCAAGAAAATGAGGTTGAATCTGAGTCTGCAGCGCATAGAGCTCTGCGGTTTTTTTCTGTGTCTCTGCAAGATAGGTTTTTTTGATATATGAGTCAAGTGTGTCAGACATGACATTAAAGCCTCTGCTCAGTGAGCCAATCTCGTCTGCTGAATCAATGGAAAGGCGTACTTCAAAATCCCCATTACTGAACTGCACCATAGCATCTTCTAATTGCTGAAAGCGCTTTCGATAGTATTTGTGGAGCATCGTGATGGTAATAATCAGACATAAGATGCAGCACGATGTCACCAAAGTCAGACGCCAGATAATGAGATTAATATTTTTCTGAAGAATATTGTCAGAAACAGCGGCAATGACACGTAGACCGGACAGGCTAATTGATTTATCCATAATAATATCCGGTGCGGGAATCAGATCATCGGTGTACTGCGTCCCCACTAGCTTCCGTTCGTTAGAATATATGATGTCGGAAGTTCCATTTACAATCAGATAGGTGCCATCAGCGGAGGATTCAATATCGTTATATGTATCATCAATGCTGTCAAGTGAAAAATTAATGATCATATATCCGGTGACAATCTGTTTGGTCGGGTAATTCATATCATAGATTTTGGCGATAAAACTGATGACGCCGGGGGATGTCTTCCCGGAAGATAACGTCAGGTAAGGAGGATCGCTATCATATATGGCAGTAATGGTATCAGAGGACTTTGAAAATTCCTGTATATAAGGAAGTGTTGCGTAATTATAACTGACATAGATTTTCCGCCCGCCCCCATTTGAGTGCGAAAATGCATTCTCGCCATCGGCGGTAAAGAGAATGGAATCACAGATGCTGCTGTCAGAATAGGTGAGGGCATTTAGATATTCCGTGATTTTACTCAGGTTCTGTGACTGATAGATTTCAGTCGGATGATCTCTTGTTGCGCTGATAATGCTTGCTACATAATCAGTAGAGTGTAGTAGTGTGTGTTGATTAAATGTCATATTGTATTTCGTACGAGTAAAATCCTCAATACGATTTGCAGCTTCAGAGACAAGAAGCCGATCCTTATCTTTCAGCCGCTCAGAAAACTGAAAAATCAGAATCGTGCTGGAGATGATCGAACTTAATATAACGAAGCTGATTGTAAGGATCGTGATCTTAGTAAAAATGCTGTGACTTTTATTTTTATATCGTTTGAAGGATATCATATTCTGACCTCACTTTTGAAAAGTATGATTTCTAAATAAATTCTATAATAAATGAATTCGGAATGCAATCAAACCTATGATTTTTGAAAAACTTCTACAATTTTTAAAATTGTCTTCCTGTGTATTGTGAAATATAATGAACTTACAAAAACAAATCGATTTGTTACTTGAAAATGAAGTGAAAGAGTAGGAGAGGACAATATGAAAAAAAGAAAAGCATTGACCGCGATTGCGTTATCAGCAGCACTCGTTGCATCTTGTTTAGCCGGATGTGGTAAAAAAACGGAAACAGGAAGTACGGCAGACAGTGGAAAAACAAAGATTACATTTGGTGTATTTGAGACAGATAACATTACATCAGAAGTGTGGCAGAATATGATTGATTCTTTTGAAAAAGATCATCCGGACATCACAGTAGAAAAGGTGCTGGCAACAGGGGATGACAGACAGGCCTTCTGGAAGACCATGCTCAGCAGTGGCAGTTTCCCGGATGTTGTAATTGAAGCAGAACAGCTTGCAACAATGGAAGGTATTTTCACAGAGGTTCCACAGGACGTGCAGGAGCTTTTCGATGATACTACACTTTGTCAATATAATGGAAAATGTATTACCGTACCAAGCTTCAAACAGTACAAGATGCAGTGCTATTATAACAAATCAGTCTTTAAAGATCTCAATCTGGAAGAACCTCAGACATGGGACGAGTTCATGAATGTATGTCAGACCATCAAAGATGCGGGGCAGACACCATTGATGTGTGGTGGTACAGGTGATATCTGGGCAACTGGAGAGCCGTTCTGGATTGCAGAAGGCGATACGGCATTACTTTCTAAATATCCTGACTTTAATAAGGAGTTAAAAGAAGGTACGAACAAATGGAATAATGATACAACGGTTGATGTCCTGACAAAATGGCAGGATATGGTTAACAAAGGTTATTATTATGATGGTGCAATGTCATTAAGCTACAGTCAGGCAGCGGAAGAATTCAAAAAAGGTTCTGCAGCAATGATGGTAGACGGTTCATGGCAGGCAGCAGGTCTTGATTCAGAGAGCAATGAAGATTTTGGCGTATTTGCATTACCAACAATGGATGGAAGCAAGATTACAGTTGCAGACTGCTCATATTGGGGCGTTTCAGAAACATGTGAGAATAAAGATGCAGCATTCCAGTTTATCAAATACGTGTTTGATGAAAATCAGGATGTATACAAGACATATTTGCAGGCAGATGGGTTATATTCGACGACAAAGAAAGCTGTTACATATGACCAGGGCAATGTTACAACAAAATTCATCGATAACATTGCTGATAATGATACCGTACAGGAAATTGTAAAACTTCCGGGTGAAAATGCAGCTCCAAGCGGAATGCAGTCATTTATGGACAAATCATTCCAGAATATTTTCAATGGTGCAGATGTAAAAACAGAAGTTGAGAGCTGGGATACAGAGTATCAGAGATTATTAGATGCTCAATAATAGTGAACTGACAACATAGTTTTTTATAAGAAGTAAGGAGAGCTGCCGTAGATTCTGAAGTGAAATCATTCAAATTTACAGTAGCTCTTCTTATATAAAGAGGATGATTCGATGAAGAAAAAAAGAATGTCGATTGGATTTGCTGCACCGGCATTTGTAATCTATACCATGTTACTGGTAATTCCGATTATGATGGCTTTTTATTTTAGCTTGAATAAATGGAATGGATTCAATGCGATGCAGTTTATCGGAATCGAAAATTATATCAATGTATTTCGCGATGCAAGACTTGGAAATGCAGTCATTAATACATTGATTATCTCTGTAGTAGTTATTATATTCGTAAATGTGCTGGGACTTTTTCTTGCCATGCTGGTTAATACGGCATCGGTGAAGAGTAATATCTTCCGTACCATATTCTTTATTCCATTTGTGCTAAGTACAGTTGCCATTTCCTTTGTGTGGAAAAGCATTCTGTCTTACAATGGTGTGCTGAATGGAATGCTAACGACATTTGGACAGGAAGGATTAATCGGCAATTGGCTTGGTTCACATGGCTCGGCAATTGTATGTATTATTATTGTGGAGATCTGGAGAACACTGGGCTATCATATGATGCTTTACTTAGCTGCATTGCAGACCGTGCCACACGAGTTGTATGAGGCATGTACCGTAGATGGAGGAAACAGATGGAATAAGTTCCGTCATGTCACACTGCCACTGATTGTTCCGGGAATGACGGTAAGCTTTTTGATGAGTATCATCAATGAACTGCGTATGTATGATGTTGTAAAGATTATGACCGATGGTGGACCGGGATACGATACAGAGACCATCGTCTATAATATCGTATCGCAGGGATTCTCAAACAGTATGGTGGGATATTCCTCAGCAATTTCTGTTGTTCTATTCCTTGCAATCGGTGCAATATCCGTATTTATCGTAACTAAAATGAATCAGAAGGAGGTGGAGATGTAATGAAAGCGAAAAAAAGAGCAGTCACAATTTTACAGACAGTATTTTTAATCATTCTTGCAGTGATTGTATTACTTCCAATTTATATTGCAATTTCCAATACATTTAAGGTTTCAGATATCATTTTGGATCAGCCGCTGTCACTGCCGATTCCACCAACGATTCAGAATATTGTCAGTGTGATCAAGAGTCCGAATACAAATATGCTGGAAATGTATCGGAATTCCACGATTCTGATGGTAGCAGGAACAGCCCTGACGGTTATTGTATCATCGATGGCTGCGTATTATCTCGCAAGAGTAAAGACAAAATTTTCCGGTATGCTCCGCGTGTATTTTCTGATTGGAATTATGGTGCCGTATGTCATCGTATATATGCCGCTTTGTATTTTACTTCGAAACCTGTCGATTCCATTTGGCGTACCGGTTCTGATTTTTGTGTTTGTATCCGGAAATATTTCTTTTGCGACGTTCATGTATACCAATTATATCCATTCACTTCCAATTGAATTGGAGGAGGCTGCTGAAATCGACGGTGCAACAAGATTCCAGGTGTTCTGGAAGATTTTATTTCCGCTGCTTCGACCATGTACAACAACAATCGCAATTTTTGTAGGTCTTGGAATATGGAATGATTTCCAGACACCGTTACTGCTTGGACAAATCAAGACGATTACGGTGGGAATCTATACAGCAGTTGGTCCATATTCTGCTGACTGGGGCGTTGTATTTGCCTATGTATTCTTTGCGGCAATGCCGGTCATTCTGGTCTATCTGGTTGCACAGAAGAATTTTGTAAACGGACTTACAGCAGGAGCATTAAAAGGATAAGAAAAAGAATAAAGGAGTTAGGGTAAAATGGAAAAGAAGGGATATGTGGTCACACATACACACTGGGACCGGGAGTGGCGTTATCCGATATGGGAGAGCAGAATCTATCTGGCAGAGATGCTGGATGAACTTTTGGAAACGCTGGAAGAGCATCCGGAATATACAGGATTTTTATTTGATGGACAGAGTGTGTTTCTAGAAGATTATCTGGAAATTCGTCCGGAAAACAGAGAACGTCTTACGAAACAAATTCAAGATAAGCGGATTCTGATTGGACCATGGTACACATTACCGGATCTGTATCCGGTGAGTGGGGAAAGCCTCGTGCGAAACCTACTGAAAGGTGATCGGGTATGCAGGGCGTTCGGACATAAACTGAATATAGGATATGAATCTTTTGGATGGGGACAGCCAAGTCAGTTCCCGCAGATATACAAAGGATTTGGAATGGATTTGATTATTGTAGCAAAACGAGTGAGTGAAAGACGTGCGCCGGAGAGCGAATTTATCTGGGAAGGAAAAGATGGAACCAGAATGCTGACGACAAGACTTGGAAAAGAGGCACGCGCGAATTTTTATATGAACACCTATATGGAAGCTATGAGTGGCAGAGCGTATCAGTCAGATGAATTCCGCTATGAATACGGCGGGACAAGACTGTACCACAAGGCTGATAAAACAGGCAGTGAACAGGATTTTTTTATGCTTAACAGAAGAGAGTTTGTCCATGAAGAGAAATTAAAGGAACTTGCACTGTGCTCCTGGGATGCTGTGGAGGCAACACATCTGAAAGAGGACCGCATACTGATGGATGGTTCAGACTCGACCTGTGCGCAGACAATGCTTCCGGAATTGATTCAGAAGATTAATTCGGCACTGAAGGAAGAAGAAATTACACTTCATCATGCAAGCATAGAGGAATATGCGCAGGTGTTAAAAGAAAAGCTCGAAGGAAAAGATCTGCGCGTCATCAAAGGAGAGCTTCGGGATGGTCCGGCACCTTCTGTCTCTGCAAATGCACTGATGACCCGCTATCCGGTAAAGAAACTTCACAAAAATGCAGAGAACAGTCTGATGAATGTAGCAGAACCGCTGGCGGTATTCGGCTTTCTGTCTGGTTTGCCTTATCATCGCAGGTATCTGGAAAAAGCGAGAGACTACCTGTTGGGTTCTCAGTCACATGATAGTATTAATGGTGTTGTACAGGATAAAACGGTAAGAGATGTCATGTATCGTCTTGATCAGTGTGTGGAAATATCGAGTTGTGTCAGCGATCAGGTGCTTCGTTATTTTGCCGCCCATATAAAAAAGGAAAATGTAACAGAGCAGGATATTCTGCTGCTTCTTGTGAATCCACTTCCAAAAGAGAGAACGGAAGTGTTGGAGCTGGTAATTGATACACCGAGAGAACAGAATATCTGGGATTTTGATTTGTATGATATGAAGGGAAAGAAACTGGAATGTGCACATATTTCTAGAAAAGAGATGGTAACACCGACGGTCAATCGACACACAAGACCGGAGCCGTTCTATGCCGACCGGCATGAAGTGATTCTGAATTCCGGCGAAATTCCGGCGGGAGGTTATAAGGTTGTCTGTGTGAGACCAAAAGAGCATTTTGAGAGAGAAAAGAAATTCTGGCCGCCAACGCGCATGAGCGATGGAACGGAACTGTCAAGAGCAGCCAATGTGATGGAAAATCGTTATCTTAAGATCACGGTGCAGCCAAATGGAAGTGTAAAGATTTTAGAGAAAGAGACGGGATATGAGACCGGTGAATTAAATTATCTGGAAGATGGTGGAGATATCGGTGATTACTGGATTCATTTCCCACCATATCACAATCAGATTTATACAAGTCAAGGTGTGCAGGCAAATATCTGGATGGAGGAGAATACTCCATTGCAGACCAGCATCTGCGCTGCATATGATTTTGTTGTTCCGGCTGCAGGCATTCGACCGGAAGCAGGAATTCAGGGGGAGAGTGCACGAAGCAAAGAACTGGTCAGCATGCCTGTTGAGGTTCGCTATATATTGAAAAAGAATGCAAGAAAGCTGGATGTAAAGCTTCGTGTGAAAAATACGGCGCGTGACCACAGACTTGCGGTTTATTTCCATACAGACATTATGGCAGAGACAGCAGATGCCGGTGGACATTTTACTGTGGATCATAGAAACGTAAGGGCAGATCAGGAGGATGACGGCATGCGGTATCCAGAAATGGATTCTCTGCCAATGCAGAATTTTGTAGATGTGAGTGATGATAGCAGAGGATTTGGTGTTATCTCTGATCAGCTGTTAGAATACAATGCCTCCATTCCGGGATATCTGTCATGTACCCTGTTTCGCGCTGTGCGTGATATCATTTGTACAGAATTTAGAAGTGGATCGTCCTATCCTTCTCAGGAGGGGGGGCAGATTCTGGAAGCCATGGAATATGAATATGCTCTCATGCCACATCGAGGTGACTGGGAAGAATCAAAAATTGTTGAGCATAGCAGGATGAAGGCAGTGCCCGTGCTGGCAGCACAATTCTCGGTAGACGCGGAACGCAGTGGTGTGCTTGCGATGGAGAAGAGCTTCCTTCAGGTGGAAGGAGCAGAAATTTCCTGCGTGAAATTTGCGGAGGATAACGAGAAATTGATTTTGAGAATTTACAATCCGCGGACAGAAAACCGTGCGGTCCGTGTGAGTCTGGCAGAACCGGTTGAGACATGCTTTGAAGTAAATATGAATGAGGAAAGAATCGGTGCACTGATTGGAGATGAACACGGATTTACAGTCGAACTGAAGCCGGATGAGATTAAGACAATTGAAGTGACAATGAAAGAAGCAGCAAAAAAGATAGGAGATTCGTTATGAGCAGTATATACCCGGGGATTGGAAGAATGGAAGACATGATTGCAATTCCAGAGACAGAAGATAAAAGTTTTCAGACCGGGAAGGATGGAATCAAAGAAATCCTGACCCCACTGGATCGTAAAGTAGAATTCATGGTGTACGAAGATAAGACATTATGCAATGTGAAATCAGCACTTGGCTATCCTGCAATCTATCAGGTGCCGCAGGCAGCTTATGAAGGACCGGCAACAGCAATTCTGATGGATCTGGACGGAACGAGTGTAAAGAGTGAGTCCTTTTGGATATGGATTATTGAGCAGAGTATTGCGGCAATTATGAAAAATCCGAAATTTGCGCTCTGTGCAGAGGATGAACCGTATGTATCGGGACATTCGGTGTCGGAGCATCTACAATACTGTATTGATAAATACTGTCCAAACCAGACGCTTGAGGATGCCAGAAAAGCATATTTTGCAATCACAGAGTATGAAATGAAAGAAATATTGGAAGGCAGAGGGAAACAGGGAGCTTTTGAACCTGCAAAGGGATTGAAAGAGTTTCTGACAGAGGTCAAAGGAAATGGTGTAAGAATCGGGCTGGTAACTTCTGGATTATATACGAAGGCAATGCCTGAAATTATGTCAGCATTTCGCAGTCTGCATATGGGAAATCCTTTGGAATTCTATGATGCGATTATCACAGCGGGGCAGATGTTTTCTAACACGCAGACGGGAACGATTGGTGAGCTGGCACCGAAACCACATCCATGGCTCTATTCGGAGACAGCAAGAGTCGGACTTGGTATTGCAGAAGGTGAGAAGAACCGGGTGCTTGGATTTGAAGATTCTTCCGCAGGTGTGGTGTCGATTCGTCTTGCCGGATTTGAGGCAATTGGTGTGAGCGGAGGAAATATTGCATCTGGCGGTGTACAGTCCTTATGCAGAAACCAGGTGAACGATCTGGCAGATTCACTTCCAATTGTACTGGCAAAATAATACGCAGGGTACATACATTTGTAAGAAAACAAGGGAGAGTAGTATGGCAATCTTAAAATTAAAACCAAGTTGTAAGAATTATTTATGGGGTGGAGATAAGCTGATTACTGAATTTCATAAAGAGTATTGTGATGAAAAATTAGCAGAGACATGGGAATTGTCATGCCATATTGACGGGCAGAGTCTGATTGCGGAGGGAAAGTTTGCAGGAAAGACGATTCAGGATTATGTTGACTGGGAAGGTCGGAAAGTTCTGGGAACGAATTGTACAAGCTTCCCCAATTTTCCGGTGCTGATTAAATTCATTGATGCGAAGCAGGATCTTTCCATACAGGTGCATCCGTCAGATTCCTATGCACTGAAAAAGGAAGGTCAGTATGGTAAAACAGAAATGTGGTATATCGTGGAATGTGAGCCGGATGCCTGCCTTTATTATGGATTCTCAAAAAAAATTACGAAAGAAGAACTTAGAAAGCGGATTCAGGAAGAAACGATTCTTGAGGTGCTCAATAAAGTACCGGTACAGCGGGGAGATGTGTTTTTTATCGAGGCAGGAACGGTTCATGCCATAGGAAAAGGCATCGTAATAGCAGAAATTCAGCAGAACTCGAATGTTACATACCGTGTATATGACTACGGGCGTGTAGACGCGGAAGGAAAAAGGCGTGATCTGCATATTGAAAAAGCACTGGAGGTTGTGAACCGTGATCCGAAGGTGAGAAGCCAATCTTTTGATCCTCATTTAGGAACGTGTCCATATTTTACGGTGGACAAGCTGGTACTGGATGGAGGAATCTTAAGTAAGATCACAGGCTGTGTCGATGAAGCGTCATTTCTTCATATATTAATACTGGATGGGAGTGGATCTATCACAGGAAGTGAACAATTTCATTTTGAAAAAGGTGACAGTATTTTGATTACCGCAGGAACCGGGGAATTTGAAATACAGGGGAAATGTGAAGCACTTCTGACAACGATTCCTTAAAAAAACCGGATGCGTGAGGAAATTTTATTTCCCCACACATCCGGTTTGTCGTGTGCTTCTTATTGATTCTGATAATCAAGTGCAGCCTCTACAAATCCCTTAAAGAGTGGATGTGGTCTGTTCGGTCTGGACTTCAGCTCTGGATGAGCCTGCGTTGCAAGAAACCAAGGGTGCTCCGGAATCTCAATCATTTCCACAATACGTCCGTCCGGAGAAAGTCCCGATAACAACATTCCATTCTGTGTTAAGACATCACGATAGTCATTGTTCACTTCATATCTATGGCGATGGCGTTCTGCAATCTCGCTGGTTCCGTATAATTCATAGGCTTTGGATGACTGGTCAAGAATACAAGGGTAAGAGCCAAGTCTTAACGTTCCTCCGATATCTTCAATTCCAATCTGATCCTCCATGATATGAATGACAGGATGTGTGGTATCCGGTGCAAGCTCGATACTGTGTGCATCCTTATATCCGACAACATTGCGGGCAAATTCAACGATAGATAGCTGCATACCAAGGCATAATCCAAGGAATGGAATCTGATGTGTACGGGCGTAGTGAATCGCTTCAATCTTTCCTTCAATGCCCCGGTCTCCGAAACCTCCGGGAACAAGAATGCCACAGACATCACCGAGTACTTCTTCTACGTTTTCAGGAGTTACCGTCTCAGAATCAACCCACTTGATATTGACTGTGGTATGGCTGAAGATTCCGCCGTGCTTTAATGCCTCTACAACACTGATGTAAGCATCGTGAAGCTGAATGTATTTACCGACCAGCGCAACGGTTACTTCATTCGTCGGGGTGCGCAGACAGTCCACCATTACCTTCCAATCGCTTAAGTCCGGTTCCGGACAGTCGAGACAAAGGCTCTCACATACAACATTTGCAAGATTCTCCTTTTCCATAGCAAGTGGTGCTTCATATAAATATTCCACATCCAGGTTCTGGAGTACATGGTTTGCCGGAATGTTACAGAAGAGAGAAATCTTTTCTTTTAATCCGTCATCGAGGGGCTTTTCAGAACGACACACAATGACGTCCGGCTGGATTCCCATTCCCTGAAGATCCTTTACACTTGCCTGAGTCGGTTTCGTCTTCAATTCCTGAGAGGCGCGCAGGTATGGAATCAGAGTGACGTGAACCAAAATTGCGTTTTCATGCCCCATGTCATGCTGGAATTGACGGATTGCCTCTAAGAACGGCTGGCTTTCAATGTCACCGACTGTGCCGCCGACTTCAATAATTGCAATTTCTGTATCCTTTGCTGCAGGGTTGCGATAGAAACGGCTTTTGATTTCATTGGTGATATGAGGGATGACCTGAACAGTTCCTCCGCCGAAATCTCCGCGGCGTTCCTTTTGAAGCACAGACCAGTAAATCTTACCGGTGGTCACATTTGAATTCTTTGTCAGACTCTCATCAATGAAACGCTCATAGTGACCAAGGTCAAGATCTGTCTCAGCACCGTCGTCTGTGACGAAAACCTCCCCGTGTTGTACCGGATTCATGGTTCCCGGATCAATGTTGATGTAAGGGTCGAATTTCTGCATCGTCACAGTATAACCACGGGCCTTAAGAAGACGCCCGAGAGATGCTGCTGTGATTCCTTTTCCGAGTCCTGATACGACTCCTCCTGTTACAAATACGTATTTTACTGCCATAAGTTCCTCCTTTAGTGAAAATGTGTGAATGGTGACTGATAACGAAAAAGGGGTACAAAAATCCATGGCAGAATTTTTGTCCCCTTTGACAAGTTCCTACTAATAAATTAGTATGTATTCTTTTGTGATGATTACTCAAAAACTTTAATGGTAATGTGCATCTGTTTCATAGACCGGATCCGATGTTAGCTGGATGCCGAGCCGTTTCCACATTTTGATATCAACGGTTGCAAGCATAACAGAAGTATGGACTTCGCTGCCTACAAGATTCGGTACCTGTTCGAGTGCCGCCTTTGCAACCGGATCGGTTGCGGCACTGGTTGAGAGCGCGAGCAGCACTTCATCCGTATGAAGACGCGGATTCTTGCTCTTTAAGTAATCCACCTTCAAGGTTTGAATTGGCTGAATGGCTTCCGGTGAAATGACGTGAATCTTATGGTCGATTCCAGCGAGTACCTTTAATGCATTCAGCAGGACAGCAGCGGAAGAACCGAGAAGCTTTGTTGTCTTACCCGTGATGATGCGGCCATCCGGAAGCTGTATTGCTGCGGCAGGCTCACCGAGCGATTTCGCAAGACTGACAGCGATATCCACGACCGGACGGTCATGAATTGTGATTCCACACTGTGTCATGAGGCGCTCAATCTTAAGAGCCTCTTCTTCCGTGCAGTTCCCCTTGAGCAGGTTGCACAAAGAAGTATAGTAGCGGCGGATAATTTCCTGATGGGAAGCTTCCTGACATGCTTCGTCATCGCAAATACAGTTGCCAGCCATGTTGACGCCCATATCGGTTGGTGATTTGTATGGGCTGGAGCCGTAGATTCTCTCAAACATGGTGTTGAGAACCGGAAAAATCTCAACGTCTCGATTATAGTTAACCGTAGTCTTACCATATGCTTCCAGGTGGAAGGGGTCAATCATGTTGACATCGTTGAGGTCTGCAGTTGCAGCCTCATAAGCCAGATTGATCGGATGTTTGAGTGGAATATTCCAAATCGGAAATGTCTCAAACTTTGCATATCCGGCACGGACACCGCGTTTCTCTTCATGGTAGAGCTGTGACAGGCAGGTTGCCATCTTGCCGCTGCCGGGACCCGGTGCTGTGATGATGACGAGAGGCCTTTGTGTCTCAATATAGTCATTCTTCCCATATCCTTCCTCACTGACAATGTGGGAAATGTTGGAAGGATATCCATCAATTAAATAATGTGTATAAACTTTAATCCCAAGATTTTCCAGACGGTTCTTAAATAAATCAGCGCTATTCTGTCCGGAATACTGTGTGATGGTAACACTTCCAACGAAAAGACCATTCTCTTTGAATACGTCCATCAGACGGAGCACATCGGAGTCATAGGTGATTCCTAAATCTCCACGTATTTTATTTTTCTCAATGTCCTTGGCACTGATTACGATTACGATCTCAGCCTGATCGCTCAACTGCTTTAATAACTGAAGTTTGCTGTCCGGCTGGAAACCAGGCAGCACACGTGATGCGTGATAATCATCAAAAAGCTTGCCGCCAAATTCCAGATAGAGCTTGTTGTCAAACTGATTGATTCTCTCTCGGATATGCTCTGACTGCATAGAGAGATACTTGTTGTTGTCAAATCCAATTCTCATAACATACCTTTCTTTTGTTCTTTATTTCTCCAATTAAAAAACGAATTGGTTAGAATTCGCTTCAATAAGTAATATTCTTCTCTAGTATACTAAATAATTAAGAGATTTACAAGCATGGAAATGTCCGAAGTTTACAGTATTTTCATAATGTTTGTATTGATTTATGGGGAATCTCTACTTATAATAATAGTAATTGGTGCTTAGGAGGAGAGACATGGAGAACAATAATAATAACAACAATAACCGTGATCCAAAGAACAAAAAACAGGGCTGGATGGTTATTGTCATCACTACAATCGTCACAGGACTAATGGTGATGGCATTATATACAATGATGCAGAGTCAGGGTGCGAAGGAGATTACGTATAACAAGTTCCTTGATATGATCAAGGCGGAGAAGATTGAGAAAGTTACAATCGGCAATTCGCGCATTTACATTACATCGAAAGAGGCAGCGAAGAACGACGCAGCAAGCGAATTGAGTGAGATGCTTGGTAGCGAGAAGGTAGAAGCAGAACCGGATTATTACACGGGTGCTGTGAACAATGATGAATTATCGAAGACACTATACGATGCAGGAATCGAATATGAGCAGGAGATACCGGATACGGCGTCGTCGATGATGATGGAAGTATTCATCACTCTGATCCTGCCTCTTTTACTGGTGATTGTCGTCTTTAATCTCGTGATGAAGCGGATGTCAAAGGGCGGCGGCATGATGGGCATTGGAAAGAGCAACGCTAAAGTGTATGTCGAGAAGGAGACGGGAGTTACATTTGAAGATGTAGCCGGTCAGGATGAAGCGAAAGAATCTTTACAGGAGGTTGTTGATTTTCTGCACAATCCTGGGAAATATACCGGAATCGGAGCGAAGCTTCCAAAAGGTGCACTTCTTGTAGGACCTCCGGGAACTGGTAAGACATTACTTGCCAAGGCAGTTGCAGGTGAGGCAAAGGTACCGTTCTTCTCACTTTCCGGATCTGCATTTGTGGAGATGTATGTCGGAGTCGGAGCATCTCGTGTGCGTGATTTATTTAAAGAAGCGCAGAAGATGGCACCTTGTATTGTATTTATTGATGAGATTGATGCAATCGGTAAGAGCCGTGATAATGCAATGGGAAGCAACGATGAACGGGAACAGACGTTGAACCAGTTACTGGCAGAGATGGATGGTTTCGACACGAACAAAGGTCTGCTTTTATTAGCAGCAACGAACAGACCGGAAGTACTTGACCCGGCACTGCTTCGTCCGGGACGTTTTGACAGACGAATCATTGTTGACAAACCGGATCTGAAGGGACGTATTGATACACTCAAAGTGCATTCTAAAGATGTTAAGATGGATGAGACCGTTGATCTGGACGCAATTGCGCTTGCAACATCGGGTGCAGTTGGATCAGATCTTGCGAATATGATTAATGAAGCAGCGATTAATGCAGTCAAGAATGGCAGACAACTGGTATGTCAGGCAGATTTATTTGAAGCGGTAGAAGTTGTCCTGGTGGGTAAAGAGAAGAAGGATCGTATCATGAGCGAAGAAGAGAGACGTATCGTCTCTTATCATGAGGTCGGACATGCTCTTGTCAATGCACTGCAGAAGGATTCCGAGCCGGTTCAGAAGATAACCATCGTTCCAAGAACAATGGGCGCACTTGGATATGTGATGCAGACACCGGAGGAAGAGAAATTCCTCAATACGAAGAAAGAATTAGAAGCAATGCTGGTTGGTGCGCTGGCAGGACGTGCGGCAGAAGAGATTATCTTTGAGACAATCACAACCGGAGCATCCAACGATATCGAACAGGCAACGAAGATTGCCAGAGCTATGATTACACAGTACGGTATGTCAGAAAAGTTTGGATTGATGGGTCTGGAATCTGTCCAGCACCGTTATCTCGATGGACGTGCAGTGATGAATTGTGGAGAAGCAACCGCAGCAGAGATTGATCAGGAAGTCATGAGGATGCTCAAGGATGCATATGAAGAGGCAAAACGTCTCTTAAGTGAGAACCGTGAAGCACTGGATAAGATTGCAGGATTCCTGATTCAGAAAGAGACAATCACAGGAAAAGAATTCATGAAGATTTTCCGTGAGGTAAAAGGAATTCCGGAACCGGAAAAAGAAGAGAAGGTCACTTCCGATAAGATACAGCCGAAGGAAGGGCGTATTGTAATGAAGGAAGTACCGGATTGGATGAAAGAGGACGAAGAGAAAAAGGAGCCGGAAGACGCCGATTTATAGATTAGATTTAGTTGAAGCCGCTCGATGAGAGCCTGCGCATTGCCCTCGCGGACTGTAAGCAATGTGTAAGAGCTAAGTCAAAAAGAAGCTTTGAAATTTATGGACATCGTGTCTATTCGAGTAGTTTTCTGATGAAAACGACTCTCGAGAACACTTGGAATTTGCTTTGAAAGCAAATTCCAGTCCAAAAATTCCACAGCTTCTTTTTGTTTATCTCTAACACACTGCTTAATGTCCGTGAGGGTAATACGCAGGCTCTCATCTAGTTTCTTCGACTAACTAAATTCTTTAAATATGCTGTTTTACTTTCATTTTTTAAGAAAATCTCCCCATTTTTATTAAGATTTGAGGCATATGAATGTTCATTCTGTAAGAATCTGGTATTGTTTGCGTATTTACAGACACTTTCTTAGGAATTCTCTGTAAAACTGATGTGGATGCCTGTTATTTATAGAAATTACGAAAATAAAAGCAGCCAAATCCCACCTTGTCCTTTCACGCGCTACCAAGTATAATATAGGTATGGAAAATTATAATTTTGTGATAGAGGATGAACTTAAGAAATTGCCGGGAAAACCGGGGGTCTATATCATGCATGATGAGACAGACCAGATTATTTATGTGGGCAAGGCTATCAGCCTGAAGAACCGTGTCAGACAGTACTTTCAGAGCAGCCGTAACCGGGGGGCGAAGATTGATCAGATGGTGACGCATATTCGCAGGTTTGAATACATTGTAACGGATTCGGAACTGGAAGCACTGGTGCTGGAGTGTAATCTGATTAAGGAACACAGACCGAAATATAATACGATGCTGATGGACGATAAGGCGTATCCGTTTATTAAAGTGACGGTGGAGGAAGCGTATCCGCGTGTGATGCTTGCACGGAAGATGGTGAAGGATAAGTCGAAATATTTCGGCCCTTATACGAGTTCGGGAGCAGTGCGAGATACGATTGATCTGATTCGGAAATTATATCAGATACGAAGCTGTAACCGCAATCTCCCACGAGATACGGGGAAGGAGAGACCGTGCCTGAATTATCATATCAAGCAGTGTAAGGCTCCGTGCCAGGGATACATTTCCGAGGAGGAGTATCGCAAGTCGATTGATGAAGTCATCCGATTTCTCAATGGGAATTTTGATACAATCCTGAAGGAATTGGAGGAGAAGATGACGCAGGCGTCTGAAGAGCTGGAGTTTGAAAAAGCAATTGAATACCGGGAACTGATGGGGAGTGTGCGGCAGATTTCACAGAAACAGAAGATTACAGACAGCAGCGGAGAGGACCGTGACATCATTGCGGCGGCAACAGAGAATGAAGATGCTGTCGTACAGGTCTTTTTTATTCGGGGTGGAAGACTGATTGGACGAGATCATTTTTATCTGCGAATTGCGAAGGATGAAGAGATTTCAGATATCATTTCCAGCTTTATCAAGCAGTATTATGCAGGGACACCGTACATTCCAAAAGAACTGATGCTCCAGACAGATGTGGAGGATGCACAGGTATTGGAGGAATGGCTGGCAAAGAAACGGGGGCATAAGGTAGCGATACAGGTTCCGCAAAAGGGGAGAAAAGAGAAGCTGGTAGAACTTGCGGCAAATAATGCGGCGCTCGTTTTAAGTAAGGATAAAGAGCGGTTAAAACGGGAAGAGGGCAGAACAATTGGTGCCGTGAAGGAGATTGAGAAGCTGCTCGGAATTGAAAATATACGAAGAATGGAAGCATTTGATATTTCCAATACGAATGGATTTGCATCGGTCGGATCTATGATTGTGTATGACAGAGGTAAGCCAAAGCGCAATGACTATCGTAAATTTAAAATCAAGGGCGTGCAGGGAGCGGACGATTATGCGAGTATGAGAGAGGTGCTGACGAGAAGATTTCAGCATGGACTTGCTGAGCGGGAGAGCAGCCGTGAGATTGGCAGCTTTACTACATTCCCGGATTTGATCATGATGGATGGCGGACGCGGACAGGTCAATATCGCGTTAGAAGTGCTGGATGAATTGAAATTGAATATCCCGGTCTGCGGTATGGTAAAAGATGATCATCATAGAACCAGAGGCTTATATTTTGATAATGTGGAGATTCCGATTGATCGCGGCTCAGAAGGATTCAAATTGATTACAAGGATTCAGGACGAGGCGCATCGGTTCGCAATCGAGTTTCACAGAAAGCTGCGGAGTCAGGGACAGGTACATTCAATTCTGGATGATATTCCGGGTGTTGGACCGGCAAGACGCAGGGAATTGATGAAGGCATTCATGAATCTTGATGCAATCAAAGAGGCAACGGTGGAAGACTTGATGAAACTTCCGTCAATGAACGAAAATGTTGCAAAGAATGTGTACAAGTTTTTTAGAGAATGATATAATGAATGCAATGAATAATTGGAGAAAGAAGGTATGACATGAACATGAATAATAACGAGGTGAAGATCAAAGACATTATCGAGAAAATGGATCTTAAGAATCTCACACCTGATGTAGAATTGGAAGATAAGACAGTTGCAGTACCGGATATTAACAGACCGGCACTTCAGCTCGCCGGATATTATGATCACTTTGACTCGGAGCGCATTCAGATTATCGGATATGTAGAATACTCTTATATGCAGGGGATTGACGAAGAACGTAGAATTAAGATCTATGATGACCTGCTGGCCTACAATATTCCATGCATTATCTTTTGTAATGGAATGGAGCCGGATCAGGCTCTTTTGGATTCGGCCGGGCAGCATAATACACCGATTTTCCAGACTGGCAGAACGACATCCTCTTTCATGGCAGAACTGATTCGCTGGATGAATGTTCAGCTTGCGCCATGCATTTCTATTCATGGAGTACTGGTGGATGTATATGGTGTCGGCGTACTGATCATGGGTGACAGTGGTGTTGGAAAGAGTGAGGCTGCCTTGGAATTAATCAAGCGTGGACATCGTCTTGTGACAGATGATGTGGTTGAGATTCGAAAGGTCAGTGAGGATACACTGGTAGGAACAGCACCGGATATTACACGACATTTTATTGAGCTTCGCGGCATTGGTATTGTTGATGTTAAGACCTTGTTTGGTGTGCAGAGCGTACGAGAAACACAGAATATTGATCTTGTTATCACATTGGAAGAGTGGAGCAAGGATAAGGAATACGACAGACTTGGTTTGGAAGAGGAGTACACAGAGTTCCTTGGCAATCAGATTGTATGTCATACCATTCCGATTCGACCGGGACGAAACCTTGCAATCATCGTTGAATCTGCAGCAATTAACCATAGACAAAAACAGATGGGATACAATGCAGCACAGGAATTGTATCGGAGAGTACAGGAGAATCTGGCAAAGAGATAAAATATTGTAGAGTAGGAGAATAGAGAGAATGAAGTATTGTTTTGGTGTAGACATCGGTGGAACAACGACGAAGATGGGATTGTTTGAAGCGGGCGGCGAGATCCTTGATAAATGGGAAATCGTAAGCCATACAGAGAATGGCGGAGAAGCGGTTCTTCCAGATATTGCCGAGGCACTTGGAAAGAAGATTGCGGAGTATAAGATCAATGAGCAAGATGTCATTGGTGTTGGTGTGGGCGTACCTGCACCGGTCAATGCAGAGGGCATTGTAAAGGATTCTGCGAACATCGGATGGGGTTATAAAGAAGTAAAACGAGAGTTGGAAGAACTGACCGGATTGGACGCAGAGATTGGAAATGATGCAAATGTAGCAGCCTTGGGCGAGATGTGGAAAGGCGGCGGCATGGGTCAGAAGAACATGATTATGATTACACTCGGAACTGGAGTTGGTGGTGGTGTGATTGTAGATGGCAGACTGGTTGTAGGGGCGAATGGAGCTGGCGGAGAAATCGGTCATATCTGCGTGAACTACGAAGAGACAGAAAGCTGTGGCTGTGGAAATTTTGGCTGTCTGGAACAATATGCATCGGCAACTGGAATTGTAAGACTTGCGAATCAACGTCTGAATAAGGATGAGAAAGAAAGCATGCTCAGACATGAGAAGGTAACTGCAAAGGCTGTATTTGATGCAGTAAAAGCGGGAGATGAGGTTGCAAAAGAGATTGCAGAAGAGTTTGGACGATATTTGGGAAATGCAATTGCAAATATGGCAGTGATCGCAGACCCAACAATCATCGTGATTGGTGGCGGTGTCTCAAAAGCGGGAGAAGTACTTCTGTCTTATATTGAAAAGCCGTTTCAAGATCGCGCATTCTTTGCGAACAAGGAGATGAAGTTCTCTCTGGCAACACTTGGAAATGACGCAGGAATCTGTGGAGCAGCAAAATTGGTGTTAGATAAGAATTGTAAATAATATAATTATAAAGGAAGAAAAGCCCTGCCATTATTATTGGCGGGGCTTTTGTAGGTCATGGCGAATAAGAAAAGGGAATGTTCATCGGAACATTCCCTTTTAAGTATAGAAGCTACGGAGTTGTCGTACCACCGCCAGTGTCGCCACCGCCAGTGCCACCACCGGTCTCGCCGCCAGTGCCGCCGCCAGTCTCACCGCCAGTGCCGCCACCGGTATCAGTGCCACCGCCAGTGCCGCCACCGGTATCAGTGCCACCGCCAGTGCTGCCACCAGTGCCACCGCTTGTGTCGGTACCGGAATCCGGTGTGGTGGTTGTTGTGCCGTCTGTAGTTGAATTATTGTTACTATTATTGTTTGTTGTAGTATTGTTCTTCGTTGTTGAAGCATGTCCCGGACAGGTCTGTGTTGGAAGGCTGTCCTTCGCAAAATACTCTGTAATACCGGAACAGCTTGAGGTTGCTAACAGTCCGGTCTGTGAACAGATTGTTGCCTGTTCGATACTTGCCGGCATTGCAAAGTCCTGATATGCAAGATTTGCATGGATACGTTCCATGATGCTCTTCCATAAAATCTCATGCCATACCGTATCACTGAGAGGCATATTATTGTCATATCCGCCCCATACCGTACATGTGTAATAAGGTGTATAAGCGGAAAGCCAAATATCTTTGGAACCACCTTCGCCATCATCGGAAGTACCTGTCTTACCGGCTACCGGCATGTTGCTCATTTTTGCAGTAGTACCGGTACCCTGATTCATAACATCCTGCATCGCACTTGTAAGAAGTCCTGCAGTAGAATCTTTGATAACCTGACGCTGGTCCGGGGTGTTATCAATTAACACTTCTCCATCATGATCCAAAATCTGTGTGTAAAGAATCGGTTCATTATAAAGACCATTGTTAGCAATAGAAGCAAAGGCGGCAGTCATGTCGATGTTGTATACACCTCGTGTAATACCACCAATTGCAGTTACCTCCTGAATATCTGTAAATCCCGGATAATCTTCATTCTTTCCATCGACCAAAGTTGAAATTCCGAAGTCTGTTAAATAATTATAAGCTGTCTGAGTACCAACAGCCGCGATGGTCTTACAAGCAGCAACGTTGATTGACTGTTCAATTGCTTTTCGAACGGTTACATTTCCTTTATAGCCGGCATACCAGTTCTTAATCTCATTATGTGTATCGGTTGTCTCGTATGCGGCATCATCGATTACGGTTGCAAGTGTATCTGTGTTGGTATCAAGTGCAGGCGCGTAAGCTGCTAAAATCTTGAAACATGATCCAGGCTGTCTTGTAGCTTCTGTTGCACGATTATAAGAAAGACTGGATTCCTTCGCTCCGCGACCGCCAAGGATTGCTTTTACCTCTCCGGTATGCTGATCCATGACTACAACGGATGTCTGTGGCTGAGGTGTAAAGGTGACTTTTTGATCAAGATAATCACCCTCGGCAACATTAAATGTTGCAATATAAGCATTTACTGCTTCCTGTGCTTCTTCCTGCGAGTTGAAAATCAGTGGATACTGTTCGCCGGTCTGTTGTTGCCAGAAAGCGGAAAGCATCTGTGTACTATAGTTTTCAACGGTTCCGTCAGCACGTGTAACAGTAGCAGCTAACTCAACGCCCCAATAGAATTCACCCGGGTAATTGTAATCGTTCGCAGCTTCTTCATCCACAATAGCCTGTATTGTTGGATCTTGTGTTGCAGTAATGGTAAGTCCACCACTATAGAGCGCATTGTAAGCCTGTGTATAAGAATAACCAAGCTTTGTCTGTAAATCATCAATGACCTGAGAAGATAATTCATCAATAAAATAGCTGTATGGAGAATCATCTGCAGTAGACGAGGTTGCCTGGATACGAGAGTATACATCGTCAGCCATTGCTTCGTCATAAGCTTCCTGCGTGATTAATTTCTGCTTCAGCATGTCCGATAGGACTTTGTTACGTCTGGTCGCATTATCTTCCGGATAGACTACCGGGTCATATGCGGTAGGATTCTGTGTAATACCTGCAATGACTGCACATTCTGATAAAGTGAGATCTGAGACATTCTTGTTAAAGTATCTCATCGCAGCAGATTGCACACCAAGACAGTTCTGACCTAAGTTGATGGTATTCATATAAGCTTCGAGAATCTGGTCTTTGGACATTTGTTTTTCAATTTCTACGGCAAGGAACTGTTCCTGAATCTTACGTTCCAGTCGGTCATAGAACGTCTTCTCCTCGGTGAACTTCGTAAAGACATTGTTCTTAATCAACTGCTGTGTCAGTGTACTGGCACCTTCTGAAAAGTTACCGCCATGCATAAGACCGACCACGCCGGCTCTTAGAATACCCTGCATATCAATCCCGTTATGCTCAAGGAAACGAGAATCCTCAATTGCAATAAAAGCATTGCCAAGATCAGCCGGAATCTCGTCCAATGTCTTGTAGATACGATTCGAACCACCTGTAACAAATCTTTCAAGCTCGGTACCGTCCTCTGCCCTGACAAAGGTGGTGTAGCCCTGCGGTACAACCTCTTCCGGTGAAACATTCGGAGTGTCATCCAAAATCTTCTTGACAAACAATGCACCTCCTGCAACACCAATAATCATCGCAAGCAGAGCACAGATTACAAGAGCCTTGAATAAGCGGACACCGACTCGTTTCTTTTTCATGTTAGTTTTAGAAGAAATATCTTTTTGCCTCTTCGAGGCTCCTGTTTTTCCATAATTCATGAATAATATCCTCCTTTATTCATACTGTTTCATTATAGCAAATATCTGAACTATAATAAAGAAAAAGTTGAAAAGTTCATATATTCTTAAGGATATTTATAAATCATCGTATGTGAGCGGATTTGCCAATTTGTCAATTTTATCTTATAATATAAGTAGTGGCGTTCGTGTGTATGGCAGGTTTTAAAACAAAATACGAAGGAAGAAGGGGTTGGAATGGTCATAGGAATATGTGACGATGAGAGGGTTTACTGCGATACACTTGAGCAGTATATTTTATCTTATGCAGAAGCAATAAGTGAAGTAATGACAGTCAGAAGTTATGTTTCTGGAAGTGAATTACTCAAAAGTGATATTTCTGATTTGGATTTATGTTTTTTAGACATAGAGATGCCAGAAATACAAGGGATGGAAATTGCCAGGGATATCGGTGAGCGGAACCCAGAATGCAAAATTGTGTTCATAAGCAATCATAAAGAGTTGGTGCAAGAGGGATATAAAGTGCATGCGTACCGATTTTTGTACAAACCGGTGAATCAAGATGAACTGGAAGAAGTAATGAAAGATGCTAAAAAAGACATGAAACAGTTATCGGGGATTTTTAGAAACAACAGTCTTGGCAATCCTTTTTTTCGTCTTCGGGATATTAAGGCATTGGAGGCTGCGGGGGATGAAGTTATCATCTATACAAAAGATGAGCATTACACAGACAAAAGAAGTCTTATAATGTTGGAGGAACAATTAGACGATCGTTTTTATCGATGTCATCACTCCTTTATGGTGAATCTTGATCATGTAAAAGAAATTGAATACGGAAAAAATAAGATTATTATGACAGATGAGGCAGAGTTTCCGATTTCTTTTAGAAAGAAAGCGGGATTAAAAAAAGCATATTATGATAGAATGCGTAGGAGAGCCGGATGGATGTGAAAATTGGGATTTATGCGGTCATCTATTACATTGTCGAATTCGTCAAAATTTATTTGTTAGCATATGTGATTTTAAGATGTACTACAAGAAAGTTAAGTCTTGTAGCCGGAACTTTGATAACTGGATGCCTTATATGTGTTGGAATGAACATGTCTATGAATATAGGCTCAGCACTTGGTACTTGGAAAGGCTTTCTAGTACTATTTAGTGCAATCGTTATTTTGAAAAAAATCAAGCAAGTTCCTATCATTGTAGCGTGCTATTTTGCAATAAGCTTGGTGGATTTACTTGTCGGGAGTATGGTTTCTTATCTTCTGGACACAGATATAAAAACTCTGGCTCTAGAGCCAATTGTCATGCAGGGAATCAATAACATCAGTTTGATTTTACTTTTGGCTGTTGCATTTGCTGTATTTTATGCCAAAAATTATAAAAATAAGAAGGAAGAGCTGGAGTTTACTGACAGTATTCTTACAAAAATAGCTGGAGTAGCTGCTATTCTGTTATTCGTAGGGTGTTACATGGTCGTGATTGAAAGAAGTATCTTATTAAGTGACCATAAGAGTTTGCTTGAGCTTCTAGGTGCATGTGGAATAGGCATTCTCGTTTTAGTGTTTAGCGGTATATACATATCATCGGTACACCAGCAGGCGCAGAATGAAATCAGAATTCAGTATTATGCAGATATGTTAAACAAAGAGAAGAACTATTATAAGAAATTAAAAAAAACGGATGAGGATACGAAAAAATTACGCCATGATATGAAAAGTCATCTGGGAATTGTACAGGCATTAGTCAAAAATGGAGAAATATCCAGAGCGGAAAAGTATCTTGAGAATTTAAATACTCGTTTCAATAGTAAACTAATTTCTTTTACCGGAAACAGTTTTGCAGATATTGCCATTAGTGATGTGTTGGATCAATTTGAGGGGATCGTAATAAAATGTAAAGGCATCCTTCCGGAGGAGATACGGATGGATGATATTGACACAGGCATTTTGTTTAGCAACTTGATTTTAAATGCGGCTGAAGCATTGGTGAAGGCGGAACAAAAGCAGATTGTTTTGGAAATAGAATGTATGGGAACCATGCTGATGATTCGAGAAAAGAATGCGTATTCTGGTAAAATCAAAATAGTGGATGGGAAGCCAGTTACGTCAAAACAGGATAAGATGCTTCATGGTTACGGGATAAAAAGTATGACTGATGTTGTACAACGGTATAATGGTGAAATTCAATTTCATGTGGACAATCAACTATTTACGGTTGAAATTATGCTTGAGAATGTAATATAGAACTTAATTTGAAAGATTGGGAGCTGTTGCTTCAGTAGAAATTTACTGAAGTAACAGTTTTTTCTATTGGGAAACTTTTAAGCGGTGACAAAATGCGACAGTTACCGTCAAAACCTTTACAGTTACCGGAGAATTATAGAAAAATCCGACAACTAAGTGTACTCTAGTGTAGAAGCAATGGCTTCGTTGAAACATATACATAAATTTTAGACAAGGAGGGAATAAGCATGAACGGAAATATGAGAGCAGCAGACTTTTTTGAATGGCTTATGGAATATTTGGGCTGGAGATAGGAACAACAATATTATTGTGCAGAAGCACACCAAATCAATTATAGATTTGGAAAAAAGATCAGAGGTAGGAAATGAAGAAAACGATAGGATTTGCTATTAGTGGTATTTTTCTGATTGTTATTGCCGGTTTAGCCGGCTACTACATTGGTCATCAGAATAAGAATAAAGATACTACGAATGTTGTGGCAAATAATAAAGCAGAGTCTCAGGTAATCGCAGTAGTAAATCTTGATGAAGGAACCAGTGCAACTGGTGCAGAACCAGTTTATTATGGCGAAAAAGTAATTCAGTTTCCCAATGATTCGTTTCTGTATACTTCTTTGGAAGATGCAAGACAGGGAATTGAAAATGATACGTATGCTGCCTACATCATTATTCCTGCTACATTCTCGACCAGTGTGGATAGTTTGAATGGGACTCCAACACCGGCGACATTACAATATGCATTAAATGAAAATCTGGATGGTGGAGTGCAGACAGAAGTGCTGTATCAGGTGCTGACTTTCGGAGAAGAACTGGACACGGATTTAAGCTACATGTATCTTGCAAATGTCCTGCAGGAATTTCATGGTGCGCAGGATAATTCAACGTTGGTTATGTCGAATGATCTGCAGGATAAAGACGCAATAGATAAAATTCAGGCTTCGGATTTGATCCAGATGGTCAGCATTCCTGAATTAAAACGAGAAGAAAACAATACAACACCGGTTGATATTGCAAGCTATATGGAAACCAATGGTTCATTAGTGGGGCAGGTTGATGCAGATTACCAGGAGAATGTGGAAGATACAAGAAGTCAGATTGCATCTATAGGAAAAAGTGGAGTAGCTTTAACAGAGGCCTTAGGGGCTTTATCAGGTAACGTAGGAGAAATCAACTTAACGACAGATGCAGATGGCAATAATCTCTATGAGGGCGGATTGACCAGCCTTACGCAAGCACTTCAAGACTATAATAACGGAATCAATTCTCAAAAAGCAGACAGCACGTCTCAGATTAAAGGATTGGAAGCAGAAAGAAAAAAGATTGCCGGGGAACTTGCTAAAAGTATTGAAACTTACAATGACGAGTTAAAAACTGAGACAGCAACTCATATTGATCAATATGGTGAGGAATTAAAAAAGTCTATTCCAACATTATCTATAACCGAAGTGGCAGACAGTAATGGAACCGCTTATCAGATTAGTTGCTCGCAAGTACCGGAGAAAGCTGCACCGCCAATAGTAACACTGAAAATTGTCAGTGAACAATCCGATGAGAATATCCAGAAGATGGAATGCCTACGTACAATTTTACAGTGTATTACGGAGGCAGCAGTCAATGGTGAAACTGAGGATGTGGAATTTACTGTGACAGAAACGGCGGCGGACAAATCATTGCAAACGGTTTTAGCAGAGTGTGATGCAAACAATGAGCTGATGGCTAAAATGAACAGTTGCGGATATACAAGTGCTTCAGGGCTACTTTCAGATTATTCAAATGGGAAGCTTTCGTTTGATACGGTTTCTTCTCATATTGAAGTAGAAGGAAACATTGCTGATATCGATGCATATATCCAATCAGCATTTGATACAGTGGAGAGTGCAGCATATATGTCCACTCCATATACCGGAACTGTTATAGATCAGCAGGGAAAGCCAGAAACAGATGAGGCAGGTAATGCAGTTACAATAGGAACACGTCTGGAAGATTACAAAGCGTTCATTGACAGCATTCAGAATGGTGTTACTACGATACAAACGGTAGATGCACAGAATGTAACGGGTATTGTGACAAATGGTTGTATTTTTCCATTGGTGAATCGCACAGAAGATGTGAAGAGTACAATTCAACAACGCTATGCTGATGAAACGACAGAAATAGAGGGATATCAGAAGATATTAGAAGGATATAATCCAATCATAGATACTTCGAAAATGCAGGAATATGTTGCACAGATGAAAACCAATGGTTCAGAACTGCAGAAAAGTGTTACGGAAAACAATCAGTCTTATGTTGAGTTTGCCAACAAGGTATATACAACAACTCAGGAAAATATTATGACGCTGCAGACACATATTCAGGAAGCGAAACAAACTTCTGAAAATGCAGTTACAAAAGGATTGGCTGATGCAAAATCTGTCAAGGCAACAACGAGTGGAGAAAATCAGCAGGCAATGGCGGATTTCGCTGCAAAACTGCCATTTACAAGATTAGGTACGATGGAATTTACGCAGTCGTATCAGTTTATAGCAAGTCCATTGCAGCTTACAGCAGTATCTGATTATCAGAGATTAAAAGATGAAGTTTCCATAACTGCAAATGCAACAACTAGTGTTGGGAAACAAACAGCGCAGACAAAGCAGAGCAGCAAATATGTACAGTGGATTTTATATGTACTTTTAGCATTGCTTATTTTAGGAAGCGTTATCGGATATGTCATCCGAACCAAGGGTCTGCATGCTCGCAGACCAACTTACATGAGCAATTAGCTGATTTATCAGCATTGCAAATACATACAAAAAAGAGAAGGAGGAAGAGAAAATGGCAGATACAAGTAACATCAAATTAAGCCCGGAACAAATGGAGCAGAAAGCCAGTGAATTCAATCAGAGATGTGAAGAATTTAATCAGACAGTTTCTAACATGAGAAACATGGTGTCTTCACTATGTGATGAGTGGGCTGGACAGAGCAGTCAGGCATTTTATGATCAATTCAGCTCATTAGAGCCAAGCTTTACAGCAACAAGTGATTTAATTACATCTATCGCACAGCAGCTGCGCGATGTATCATCAGCAATGCAGAATATCGACCAGGAAATCGCTGGAAAAATCGGAGCAATGTAGTACAACAAGGCCGCTGGGAGTATTACCCAGCGGTCATTTAAAAAGGAAAAATATTGCTGCAAAGTTGCAGCGTTTATAGATAAATGGAGGTAGTTCAAATGATACAAAACGATTTGTTGAGTGCACAGGGGAATTCTATCGGACTGCAAAAAGCTGGAACCGGTTTAGAAAATACATCAATAGCGTATGATGCTTCAAGTAATATATCCGCAATAGGAAATGCAAAAAGTGCATTTCAAAGCAGTGAAAATGGGAAGAGAGCATATAAACAAGCTCTTTCTGACGATGCAGAACATATTAGTACACTGGGAAATGAATTTAGTAATTTGGATGCTCAAATTTCGGGAATGATTGCAAAAGGATTTTAGCGAGGAGTTTCTATGGGGAATACAGATGATAAAAAGCAGAAAATAGAAAAAAAAGAAGAATATGAACGAGCAAGTAGAATTCTGGAAAAAGAAAGAGAAGATCTTCAGGAGTATGAAAATAATGTGAATCGATACATGGAGGCATTAGTTTGGAATTGGAAAGGTAATCAGCGAATATGTCAACAGTTATCTGAAAGCTGTCAATTTCTAAAAGAGACCTCCATTTTGCGGGAAAATACACTGGAAGAAGAGAAAGATAGAATAAAGCAGGAAACGCGTAAACTGCAAAGGGAGATAGAGCAGCAGTATCAATAAGAAATAAGCGGAAAGGGGAATGAGGAAACATGGGACTAAAACTGTATCCAGGAAATGTAAGAACACAATGTACTGGGATGAATCAGACCCTTCAAAAAGATAATCAGACATTGCAGCTTGTGCTTGGGCAGATATCGCAGTTTGTGGGAAATACAGCACTGCAGGGGGCTGCATGGACCAGCATGAAAACACAACTCTCCAATCATGAGGCTGTGATTCAGGGATTGATTTGTGCGAATGAGGCGATGATTAGCGATAACGAATCCTTGGCAGGTCAGGTTGGAGATGAGGAACTCATTGAGGACAAACTAAATGATAGCATTACGCAGCTGCAGAATGCAAACGATTCGCTGCAACGTTCTATAGATAATTGCCAACGGTTGATGAGAAATCCAATACTGTTTGCGGAGTCGATGTATGGTCTTCAGCTTTGTATCAATAGATATCAGAACAGTATTAACAATAACAATGAGTTGATACGGGAGCTACAAGATAAATTGCAAAAACTGTATGATATTGAGGCTGGGACAAGCGGTCTCTATTCAGGAGCAAACGCACTTTATGCAGCGGTTACAAGTGGAGTTAATGCTATCAAGTGCGGATGGAGTGGTGGTGCATTTGTAAGTTTTCAAGGAAGTAATGATTGGCGCTCATTTATTAACAAAAGTTGGAAACAAAGTCGGTATGCGATTGATAAAAAAATAGAAGAATATTTTGGAGTTAAAGTCACATATCAAGAAGCACTTGAATTTCAAATGCAATTTGAGAAATTAATAAAAGCGGTACAAACGGATCCGACTAATATAGGAAATATCCAAGCAATATTATAGGATTTATGGGGGACAAAAGTTGGAAATAAAATTGAGAACCATTATGTTCCAATTTTGTTAGAAAAAATGCATATCTCTGATTTCCTTGCATTTGAATATAAAGGGGAAGAGGACGGCGACTATTATTATACAAACGAGACATATGGAATTCAAAGATGTTCAGGATTTATGGATTTATATGATGATCTTGGTGTGCTGCTTGGAATGGATTTAGATACTGAAATTGTTACATTCAAAGCAAATGGAAAAGAATACAGACTTCAATTCTGGAAAGGTTCATACGCTTTTGGTGGTGCATATGGAGGAGAGATAGGACTGTACTCTAGAAGTGAGATTCTTGCGGACTTGTTTCCATATAATGAAGGAAGTGTAGGTAGTAAGCTTATTAATTATCAGTGTGCTTCAGGCGAAGATGAAATTATTTCTACTCAAACAATATATAATGTAGATGGTAATAAACTTTTGGAACATAGCACAAAAAAAAATGCAGACAATGATGATCATTTTTGGAACCTAGCAATTAAGACAGATCCTGGATATTCTGCAGAAGATTTGTCGATACGTGAAGTAATTGAAGTGAAAAATGACGAAGTATATGAAGCTATGAAAGATGCTATAAGAAGTAATCCTGATTTAGAACTTAATGAGGAACGATCAACGGAAAATAAGATTGTTTTAAAATACTAAAAAGAGGTGTGCGGTGAATAGAAAATTTAGATTACTATTGATAATGATGATAGTTACAATGATAGGAGGTTGTTCTATGAAAACAAAATTTACAGATCAAGAATCAGGGAAGGCGGAATTATTAGATCTATTAAAAGAAAAATATAATTGTGAATTTGTGATGGTGAAAAACGAAAAATACAATAAATATGGTTTGATTCATTCATATTCTTGTATAGTAGCTCCAAAAGACAATATAAATCAAGAATTCAAGGCAATTGTTACATCCGATGGGAAGATGAAAGATGATTTTTCGATGTGGTTATTTCAAAATGATTTAATAACCATGGGTGATTCATTAGTTGCAAATGTAGAGACTATAGAAACATATACGGTAATTCCTGAAATGGGCGTCTCTGAAAACAAATGGGATGCTCAGTGTCCTTTGAATCAGTTTATTCAAGAAAGTAATGCCTATTTAATTTTAGAGATTCAACTGAAGAGTGAAATCAGGGAAGATGAATATGCCGACAAAATCAACTTGATATTACAGAAATTATATTATCAAGATATAGCACTGGAAGTAAGAATTGATTCAAATGAAGGGAGTATTTTTTGGAAAACAATAACTCCTGATACACAACCATTGAGCAAATCGGATATTAAGGATGCAATAGAAGTGGCTATAGATAGTCAATTTTAGCTTACAAAACAGTGAATGGTATGCAAATATAGAATGAATTCGAATATATCAGGGAAAGTGAGGAGTTCAAAATGGGTAATATGAATATTAATTCAGCAAGTGTGGAAGGCAGCGCAGCCCAAATTGCGAATGCAGCCAACTGTTTTCAGATAAGAAATCTTTCTTCACAGGATAGTAGAAGTAAGATATCGGCCAACGCGAATGGAAAAAGGGCGTTCCAGGAGGCGCAGGCGAACATGCAGGCATTTGCGGTAGCACTGGATCAGGATGCAGCTAATATTAGAAGTTTAAATGTTGCATTTCACCAATATGATGCCATGATCAGTGACATGTTGAAGAATGGTTAACTGTTATATACAGATATTAGGAGGAAAAGTCATGGATCAGGAACGATTCACTGAGGAAAATGTGCAACAGAGAGCACACAAAATGGAAGAAGAGTACGAAGCAATGGTCAGACAGGAAAAAAGCATTCGAAATATGGAAGAAGAGGCGGAAAACTTCCTCCAAAAAGACTTTGAAGAGTTAGAAAAGCAAAGGGCAGATTGTACAAGTGACGATAAGATGCAATTGGGATGGTTGGATGAGCGACAAGAGCTGTTGGAAAAAATCCGAGAAGAACGTACAACATTTATGGATTCCTTCCATCAGTTAGTAAAAAAGAAAAAACAGGAGAATTCCAATGAGTTAGAAAGTCTCTATGATAAAATACGCCGACAACAGGAACAAGGGCAGGAATAGGAAATGAGGTGTTTTGATGGATACAAGTTCATATATAAATCCGGGAACAATAAAATCACAATGCGAGAGTGCGATCAATATATTACAAAAAAATAATCAGGATTTACAGGTTGCCGTAGCCGGCATTGCAAACTTCACGGGCGATGCTTCCATTCAGAGTACCGCTTTTCAGGCTATGAAGCAGCAACTCGCGGATTATACCATGATAGTTCGGGCACTGGAGGCAGCAAACCTATGGGATATCAGTGATTTTCAGACATTGAGTGGTGCAGTTGGTGGTGAAATTCTGGACGGCTCTATTATTATTCGAAAGAAAACAGCAGCGCAGAGAGATAAGCAAAATCATCAGAATTCTGCAACAAATTATCGGCTGGCAGCCCGGACATTAAGTTTGGTGTCCCCTGTATCGACGGTAATCAGCTATTATTATAAGATGGCAGAATATTATGATCAGTTAGCAGAAAATGATCAGAAAATCATCAAAGACTGTGAAGAAAAGGAGCAAAAGTACGATCAGATTGAAGCGCGGACCAGCGGATTGTTCAGCTGCAGTCAGCAGATGCGAATCGCGGCTTCGTCCGGCATTGGGGCAGTGAGCTGTTCCTTCAGAAATGGTGCGTATCATCCGGACATGAAGGCAGCCTGGAGAGATGATATCCGAACTGCATATCAGAATAAAATGCTCTATGATATGACAGGTGGACTTTCGGGCGCAAAAGGTCAAAATATAGGAAGTATCTGCAGCAAAGATCCGGTAGATTTAAGTACAGGCAATTTTATCTACAACAGAACGGATTTAAAAATAGGTGGAAACAGAGAGTTTTCATTCCGTCGGTTTTATAATGCATTGAATTCCTTTCAGGGAGCTTTGGGAAGTGACTGGAATCATAATTATGAGCTGTCTATCAAATTTGACTGGGACAGCAACAGCACCGGACTGAAAGCAACTGTGATGTTGGAAGATGGGAAAGAAGAAATCTTCTGCCATCAGAAGGATGGAGTTTTCGGTCCGGTTACAGCATCGCAAGGATTTCTATCCAAAACAGAAGAAGGCTATGTATATCAGACACTTTCGGGAGAACGGAAAATCTTTGATACAAAGGGTATGTACCAACGGATGGAAGATGCCAATGGAAATGGAGAGAGCCTGATCTATGAGGAAAATCCTGCTGGAAAGAAGGTCTTGGCAAAAGTTCAGAAGGATACAGGTGAGTTTTTCGCATTTACATATAGGGAAGATGGAACATTAGAAGCGGTCACGGATAGTACAGGACGCAAAGTTATATATGAAGTAAAGGAAAGTCTGCTGACAACTGTAACACTTCCAGAAAAAAGTTGTTTCCAGTATTCCTATGATATAACAGGTAAGCTGGATTCCGTGGTAGGACCGAGTGGAATTACCAGTGTAAAAAGTATATATGACGGGAAGCAGAGAGTGACTCATCAGGAATTCCCAGATGGCGGGGTCATGAGCTTTGACTATCATGATGAAACGCATGAAATTACAATGACAGAGCGAAATGGCAGCAAGAGCATCCATGTACATGATGAAAAGTGGCGCAATGTCCGCAATATCTATCCGGATGGAGAAGAGTCTTTTGTATATAATGACAGAAATCAGAAAACAAAGATGATAGACAAGCTGGGGAACGAAACCAGACTGTCTTATGACAATCATGGAAATATGACAGGAATCATCAATGCGTTGGGAGTAAAAACTGCGATTACTTATGGAGCACAGAATCAGCCAGTCAGCATTTCTATAGATGGCAAACGTAAGCAGACCAATCGATTTGATGTCAAGGGCAATCTTTTGGAGACAGTGGACGCACTTGACAGAGAAACGCACTTTTCCTATAACGAGAAAGGTTTGCCGGAAAGTATCGTGCAGGCAGATGGAAGTACCATAAACCTCACATATGATGAAAAGGGGAATATCACAGAGGTAATCGATGTTTTTGGAGGAAAGACTGTATATTCTTACGATCATCGGAATCAGGTAGTGGAAGTCGTGGACCCGAAGGGAAATCATACTGGTTTTACCTATGATATAGCCGGAAATATTCTTTCCGTGACGAATGCTTCTAGAAATACAAGAACGTATGAATATAACAAAAGTAATAAGGTGACGAAAATCACAGACTTTGATGGAAGTGTGATTCAGAGAGTCTATAATGTGCTGAATCGCCCGGAAAAATTAATCGACCAGTTGGGAAGAGAGACGAAGCTATCCTATGATTCCATGTGGAATATATCTGGCATCTTAGAACCGAATGGGGCAAAAACAGTATACCGATACAATGAGAATAACCGACTGAAAGAAATAGAAGATGCAATTGGAAATAAAAAGCAGTTCACCTATGATGGAAATGGAAATCGTTTAAGTGAAACGGATGAGCTGGGAGTGACCACGAAATTTTCTTATGATCCATTGGGGCAATTGATTCATGTAAAAGCTCCGGAGGGGATGGAGTATTCCTATATTTATGATAATGAGGGGAATGTGACAGAGGTCACCGATGCACTTGGTGGCAAAGTCACCATGGAATACGATGCAGCAGGACAGTTAATCAAAGAGATCAACCAGTTGGGAGATAGCAGAAGTTATACCTATACAGCATTAGGAAATGTGGACACAATCACGGATGAAGCGGGAAGAATTACAAGACACACGTATTATCTTGGAGGACAGTTGGAAAGCGTGCTTCATTCCGATGGAACAAAAGAATGCTATACCTACGAGAACAATGGAAATGTCAGTACCTATACGAATGCATCAGGTTTCGTGCTCACTTACCACTATGATGAGTTGGGACAGATTATGCGCATTGCAGGAAGTGAAGGAGAAAAGAAGGAATATACATACGACGCAGTCGGCAATGTAACCTCTATGGTAGATGGTTTGGGAAATATGACTCGCTATGAATATACTTTGACCGGACAGCTGAGCAAAGTGATGGATGCACTTGGCAATGAAACAGAGTATACCTATGATGTCTGTGACAGGCTGATTGAAATTCGTCAGTTTGGGGAAGATGGAAGCCTGAAAGAAGGCGCAGACACATCGGGAATGGATGAACAGCTTCTACAGGCAGAAAAGCAGAATCAGAGAAATCGTATCTGCCATGTGACAAAATACCAGAGAAATCAATTAGGTCAGATTGACACAATCACAGATGCATTGGGACTGGAAGAGCACTATCAGTATGATTCCAAAGGACAGCTACTTGAAAAGTTAGATAAAGAAGGATATCTGACAAGCTATGGTTATACAGCACAGGGAGACATCAGCAGAATTCAGTACGCGGATGGGCGAGAAGTGAAGCTTTCTTATAATCCATTGAGACATCTGCAGGAGATGGAAGACTGGATTGGTGTGACAAAGATTCAAAACGATGTACTTGGAAGAGCAGAGAAGGTAACCTATCCGGACGGAAAGCAGGCAGCCTATACTTATGGCAAGGCAGGAGAACGGACCAGCCTTACCTATCCGGATGGAAGAACAGTCCATTACGGATTTGATGAACATCTCAGATTGAGTGAACTAAAAGATGGAGACCGGGTCATCACTTATGGATATGATCAAGCCGGTATGTTAGCAGAAAAGCATTTTCCAAATGGAATGTTTACGCAGTATTCCTATGATAAAAAAGGTCAGATTCGTAGTCTGATTCACCATGATACACAGGGAATGCTGGACCAGTATCGTTATGATTATGATAGGAATGGAAATAAGACAATCATAGAAAAGCAGAGAAAAGGCTTAGAGCAGGAAAGCGGGCTCTATCATTATGGTTATGATGCCTTGGGAAGACTTCATGATGTAAAGAAAGATGGAAAGCCATTAAGAACATATGACTATGACGCTTTTGGAAACCGTGTCCATATGGAAGATGGCGGAAGGGCAATATCATACAATTACAATAATGTGAACCAGTTACTGTCAAAAGTGGATTCGTTATCGGAAGAACAGTACCGCTATGATAAACGAGGCAACTTAAGTCAGATAGTAGCAAATGGACAGGTAAAGAATCAGTATGTCTATGGTGCTTTAAACAGACTGGAACAAGCAGTAAATAACAACGGTGAAGCAGCGAAGTACCAATACAATGGATTAGGTCATCGTGTCGCAAAATCTATAGGTCATGCTGGATTTCAGGAAATGACAGAGAATCTGAATCCTATGAGGCAGCTGCAATCACAGACAATACTGCCTGAGAATCAGATACAGTATACGATTGATCTAACAAAAGAATATCATAACTTGTTGCAAAAAGAGGAGAGCCTTGGAAAGCAAACATATCTGTGGGATGGAAATGTTGCGGGTATGTCAGAGGACGGAGACAACAAAAACAGTTACTATTTTCAGGATGAATTAGGCAGTCCCATAAGATTAGCGGATGAAGAAGGAAGCCTGACGGTCAGCTATGGCTATGATGAGTTTGGACGCAATCTTTACCAAAATCAGGGAGGTACCCAGCCCTTTGGGTACACTGGTTACCAGCCAGATAGAATTGCAGGAACAGCGTATGCTCAAGCGAGGGAGTATCAGGCAGGAGTGGGAAGATTTTCAGGACAGGATTTAATAAATGGATTTATAGAGTTGCCTTTTACCACGAACCGCTACAACTATTGCTTTGCGAATCCAATGGTACTAGTAGATTTGAATGGTGCATGGCCGAAGTGGATAGAGACCGCAGCAAAAGTAGTGACAGTAGGTGTGGCTGTTGTTGCAGTGGGGGCAGTCGTAATAGGAACTGGTGGACTGGCTGCTACAGTCGTAGCAGGGATGGCAGTAGGAGGAGTAGTAGGAGGAATGACAAATGAAAGGGCGGGAGGTAGCTATTTGAATGGTTACGCAGGAGGTGCACTGTCAGGTGGAATTCAAGCGTTAACAGGAAAGATTCCAAAAGTTGGACCTCTTGGAACGATTATTGGAGGAGCAGCCAATGGTCTAGGCTCTTGGGTGACAGACAATTTAGATAATATAGATCCTTATAATAATAAATACAAAACACCAGAGCAGATAAATGATAATGCCTTGAAAACTGCTGGAAGAGGGGTCATATGTAGTATTCCAGGTGGAAGTATGCAATGGATGACAGATTTTGCTGATGTAGGAGGTTCTGTAGCACGGGAATTGATGGGGTATACAAGCGGTTTTGGAAGAGGTTTAGGTCAATTTTATGGCATACTAGATAATTTGCTGTTAGTAGGATGGAGTGATGAAGAATGTTTAGAATAGTAAATAATTCTAATAGGATATATAGTAGAGATGGATATGGATACAAATATCTTACTATTAATAAAACTTTAAAAATTTTATTAATTCATATATTTATTTTCCTTTTTTTAATTATATTTGTCAAAGAACCTTATAAAAAAATAGCAATGGGTGTGTATGCGGCTATTGTAATAACAGAATGTATTTTTCTCTTAGGATGTTATGCTGATGGATATATGTATAACGGTACAAAAATGCAATACTATCAATTATATAAAAAGAGATTTATTAAATATAAGGAAATTAATAGTATGATTGTATCGCATGCAGTGGGGCGAACTGGTTCAATTGGATATCTTGGCAAGTATAAAAGGTGTAATAATGGGAAAGTAAGATTTAAACCATATGCATGGATAACATTGTGTAATAAACCGCCAGACAAAATAAAAAAAAATTATAATTACACTTTAGATGGAACATCAGTTGATTATTCTTTGAAAACAAGTGGATTGATTTATTCTTTCATATGGAACGAGTCTGTTGTGGATAGTATGTTAAAAGAATATGAAGGCAATTTTTATATTACAAATTCAATAGCACTGCGTTATAAAAAAGAAATAGAGGCGATAATTATTAAATATAAAATACGAAGTGAAAGAATACACATCATTACAGATATCATTGCAACGCACTTCTTGTGGGATAATGATTTTTGAAATTATTTTCGGACCATTACTAATACGAGCATTACTTATTCAGACAGAAGATGAGTCCATTATGGAGTTGATGAGCAGATACGCCTAAGCGCTTAAAAAGACGGATACAAAGTCATTACCTGCAGTTATGATGAAGCTGGGCGTCTTTCAAAGAAAGCATTTCCCAATGGAATATACACGAACTAACAGTATGACTTATTGGGAAACAAAAAACCGGAATAGAGAAACAAAGAAGAGGACTAATTGATATTATTAAAAATGTACAAATAGAATGTCCAGCAGGGTCATAAAAGAGGGGCGAAAATGGAAATAGTTATTATATATATATGGACGATGTTGGTAACATCAGCGATAGGCATAATGGGAAAGTATAAAGGGAGTATTTTTGTTCCAATGTATATTAAGATACTTCTATTTTTGCCAATCCGCAAAGGAGAAAAAGTAGCAATATATTTAATTATAATACACACAGTAATGCAATTGTTAACAATCACATGCATAATTTGCTTAAACTTTGATCTTGTAATGATGAACTACAGTGAAATACAAACATTATACGGATTGGCTATGGGAGGGGTTTCCATCATGGCCACTATACTTTGTTCTTGGGTATTCAAGAAAAAATAATTAAGCATTTCACCCTAAAGAAAGCCATTTTTAGTAGATTTCATGTTGCAGCAAGGATTTTGGACAAATATCTGTACCAGTATGACTTATTGGGAAACAAAACCGGAATAGAGAAACAAAGAAGAGGACTAGAGGTGGAAAGTGGCAGTTATCAGTACGGATATGATAGACTGGGACGTCTAAATGAAGTTGTAAAAGATGGAAATGTACTGCGGACGTATGATTATGATGCGTTTGGAAACCGTACGAGTCTGATGGAAGCAAGCCAGACCACTACCTATCATTATAATTCCGTGAATCAGTTATTGTCTAAAACAGATACAAATATGAAAGAAACGTATACTTATGATAAGCGTGGGAATCTCAGTCAGATCCTGGCAAATGGACAGATAAAGAATCAGTATGTGTACGGAGCGTTGAACCGTTTAGAACAGGCAGTAAATGGAGCAGGAGAAGCAGCAAAATATCAATACAATGGATTAGGTCATCGTGTTGGAAAATCTGTAGGTCATGCTGGATTTCAGGAAATGACAGAGAATCTGAATCCTATGAGGCAGCTGCAATCACAGACAATACTGCCTGAGAATCAGATACAGTATACGATTGATCTGACAAAAGAATATCATAACTTGTTGCAAAAACAGGAAAACGATGGAAAGCAGACTTATCTGTGGGATGGAAATGTTGCTGCTGTGATAGGTGATGACGGTAACCGGTCAGACTGTTATTTTCAAGATGAACTGGGGAGTCCGCTTCGCTTGATTGATGAGAATGGTGTTTTGAAGGACAGTTATGGGTATGATGAGTTTGGAATGGATTTGTATCAGAATCAGGGGGGAACACAACCGTTTGGATTTACAGGATATCAGATGGACAATGAGTCGGGGACATACTTTGCCCAAGCAAGAGAATATCGAGTGGAAATAGGGCAATTTGGCGGAGTTGATATATTAAAAGGAAATCTTTTATCCCCTGTGACACAGAATCTCTATAATTATGTATTAAATCAGCCGTTACGGTATATTGATCCGACGGGATGTTCTGAGGAATGTCCTAATATGAGTAATAAAAAGATTCATTACAAATGGGAAGAATATTGCAAGCATATTAGAGAAAGTACAGCTGATCCTACGAATTGGGCATTATGGTCGATAGATGGAGTTTTTTCGGGTATAGAAGTATATAACAAAATAAGTAAGCATATTCCAAGTTTTAAGGTAAATGCTAATAATAAAAATCTTATTAATATCTCAGATTCGATAAATTATCATGGCGGAAGAGGTGGTGTAAGGCGAATTTCTAAAGGGACTCTTTTAACTAGGGATGATCAATTAGGTGCAGCGTATAGAACCAATCAAAATTTAAACCGAATAAGCAAATCCCTATTGGTTATTAATGCTGGTGTTAGTTTTATATCAGAATACAAGAGCAATCCGCAGTTGTCAGTCAAAGAAAAAGTAGTGAACTCATCGGTAGAAGCGGCATGGTCAGTTGGCTCAGCTGTTGCAATTGGTGCAGCTGTAGGGAGTATAGTGCCTGGAGCAGGGACAGTAGCGGGAGCTGCAATTGGATTAGTGGTAGGTACAGTGGCGTCTGTACTGGTAGATGGTATAGCGAGAGCGAAATGGTTTGAAAATGGAAGTAAATCAGCCATGGATTATGCTAAACAAGCGGCTAATTGGTCGGTAGATAAAATTGGGGAAGGATTACGAAGTCTCGGAAATGCTTTCCCAAGACGTACGGAATTAGAATTCGGATAGGAGATATGATATGAAATCTATTATATTAACAGATATGGAATTATGTGTATTTGCATTACTTGAAACTAGTAATCTGAAAAGAATAAAAGAATTGCTTCCTCGCAATGTAAGGAATAGATTTAAGTGGAAGAATACTTTATATATTAAAAAGAATATTAAATTAACAATAGATAAATATGAAGTGAAAGGACTTATGAACTCGAGTGATTTTCAAAGATTTATTCAAGGTATTTTTTACCCATGGCAAATATATGTTCTTACTAAAGAAGCAGAAATATATTCAGAAATACGAATTTCTGAATGTGGAACTTATGTGTTTCAGAATATTGATGGGCATACATATCGAATTACATCGATTGAAAATGCAGAGACATATATTAAGGATGAAACTGGGGTCTTGATAAAAATGTTAATGGATAATGTGATATATGTAGCTGGTTATGATGAATTTGATATGTTGCAAAGGAAATATTTAAGTGGAGAGAGGCTGGATGCAGACGAACAGAAAATATGTTTGATTAGTAAAAATTTGGAAAAACCAATGTGGACAATTGAGATTCATGAACTATGTAATAATAATAAAAATATTAATGTAATTGTATGGAATAAAACAGAAGGGGGGTGTGAGTTTTGTTGTACAGAAAACAGTATAGAATCATGTGTTATCAAAATTGGATCGGCGTTAGAATAAGCAGTGAATAGCAAATCAGCATTACCTATCCAGATGGAAAAACAGTCTATTATGGATTTGATGAACATCGGAGACTATGTGAATTAAAAGATGGAGACCGGGTCATCACTTATGGTTATGATGCCTTGGGAAGACTTCATGATGTAAAGAAAGATGGAAATCCATTAAGAACATATGATTATGACGCTTTTGGAAACCGTGTCCATATGGAAGATGGCGGAAGGGCAATATCATACAATTACAATAATGTGAACCAGTTACTGTCAAAAGTGGATTCGTTATCGGAAGAACAATACCGCTATGATAAACGAGGTAATTTGAGTCAGATAGTAGAAAACGGACAGATCAAGAATCAGTATGTCTATGGTGCTTTAAACAGACTGGAACAAGCAGTAAATAACAAAGGTGAAGCTGCGAAGTACCAATACAATGGATTAGGTCATCGTGTTGGAAAATCTGTAGGTCATGCTGGATTTCAGGAAATGACAGAGAATCTGAATCCTATGAGGCAGCTGCAATCACAGACAATACTGCCTGAGAATCAGATACAGTATATGATTGATTTGACAAAAGAATATCATAACTTGTTGCAAAAAGAGGAGAGCCTTGGAAAGCAAACTTATCTGTGGGATGGAAATGTTGTGGCAATGACAGGTGATGATTGCACCTGTTCAGACTATTATTTTCAAGATGAATTGGGAAGTCCGCTTCGCTTGATTGATGAGAATGGTAACCTAACTGATAGCTTTGGATATGACGAGTTTGGTCAGAATTTATATAAAGACCAATGCAAATTACAGATGTTTGGCTACACTGGGTATCAATATGATGGAATATCAGAAACTTATTTTGCACAGGCGAGGGAGTATCGAAAAAATATAGGACGCTTTATTTCAAAAGATTTAGTCAAGGGGAGTATTATTATACCATTTTCCTTAAATGAATATGAATATTGTTGGAATAAGCCAATGGGATTTGTTGATTTAGATGGAAGAACCCCGCGTTACGAACAAGATATATTGGATAGACTTCGAAAAGGAGAATGGGTGCCACCATCAGAATTAGATACAGTACCAAGGGATAAAGTCAACCAAGCTTTGGCTGAAACATATGGTCCTAAAATTGAAGCAGTTCCACAACAATCTGCATCTCAAACGATGCAAATTACAGATAAAGATGTATTTATGACGTCGCAAACAGTGGAAGGTAGTGTGAGTCTTATTGACGCAATAAGAGGTAGTGAATCAAGTGTCGGCAAGGTTTTGGGACCAGCTTCAGTGGCGGCAGATGTTGCTTCTGGTGTTGTAGATAATGTTGGAAATGGATCGTCAACAGGACGCATAGTATCGGATGCTACTGTGGATATTGCCGTATCTACAGATATGGCATTTGTTGGAATACTTGCAAGTGAATTTGCTACGGGTGGAAGTATAGCCCTAATTACTGCTTTTGGTGTAACTGGGTCAGTAGTTCCAATCGCAGGGACAATAATAGGAATTATTGTAGGAATATCAGTTTCGGCATATCTATGGTATAAGATGGATTATCAAAAGAATTTTGAGAAAAAAACAATGCGTGATAGGCTCAAGGATACACAATATGAATTACTGACTAGTAGCGAAATGAGGTGCCCGAGTGAATAAAAAAGAAGAATTAGATAGTGTGCTAGATCGTCTATACAAGAACAATACATTAACAAATTTTGAAATGCCAATATTAATGGGGATATTAACAGTTGTATCTTTTGGAAATATAAGAGTGGCAATTATTGTAAATATTGTAATTAATTGCATATTTACATTGTATACAAGAAAAAAAATAAAAGAAGAACAAGAATTTATATTTGTACATATAGGAATAACTGGAATACAAACTCAAATTTCTTTTGTGTTATGTGGTTTGGGAGGAGTGAACTCAATTTATCCCACAGATATTTCAGTGTATATTGACGTTATCTACATATTTAGTTTATGCATAATAAGCCTACTGTTTTACAATTATAGGAAAAGAAAATTAGAGTCTATAGAGTGCAGAGGAAAAGCAAACGAAAATGAAGCCACAGGAACTATTTTGAGACCAGGAAAAGGGTTAATGGTCATAACTATTTTGATATGGGTAGTTTTACTTTTTTTATTCGGAAATTATTTTGATGGAGACATTGTCTTAACAGTAGCTTCGATAGGGTTGCTGATAGTTGCATATGTTTTCGGATTGGGATGGGGAAGTATTTACAATTATAAGGCTTATAAAAGGTGTTGAGTACACAGTGCGAAATATAGAAATTTGAGTGTGATAAAAGAAGGAGAAACAATGTCAGATATAAATATTAATCATTCTGATATACGCTCCGCGAGTCTTGAACTATGGTGCATTCAACAGACTAGACCAAGCAGTGAATAGCAAAGGGGAAGCAGCGAAGTACTAATACAATGGACTTGGCCATCGTGTTGGAAGAACATCATGTTAGGATCAAGATTGAAAGTTGGTTTATCGGCACTTGTTGGTGCTGGAATTAGGATGGAATTTAGAGACAGCTGTCCTGAATAGACAGAGGAGAATATAAAAGCATGAGTGAAAAAAAGAAAGTGATTATATCAATGTGTATGACGTTATTATGCTTTATGGTAATGGTGATTCGTAAGGATAATAGTAATGCTTTCGCAGATGGAATAAAAGCAATTTTTGTGTTGATTTTAAGTGGAGGTATATTATCAATGCTCTTCACTGTGATATCGCATAGGATTAATTTGGCTGTTTGGGAAAAAGAAACAATTAGCAAAAAATTTCAAAAATTTGAGGGCATTATTTTAGTTATGTTACAAGTATTCTTTTTGATTTCAACATTGTGTGGAAAAGAATATATAACTGGTTTTTTGGCACAAACCGCGGCTTGCAGCTTACTATTGGGAAAAGAAGTAGGTGAAAAAATCATAAAAAAATAGAATCCAGTTAGGAGGAAGTGGAATGTCAGATATTAATATCAATCCATCTGTTTTACAAGAGCGCACAGATACCTATTCATCGCTAACAGATATCAATGGCGCGAATGTATTTACGGATGCATATGAAGAAAAAGTACAGAAATATGAACAGGAAAGCAAGCAAACTTATGATACCGTGCAAGAGGAAGTCTTCATCGCTGATGTGGCAGACAGCGGTGATACATATGAGGATGTAAAATCACAATTGTTTACCGCCTCACAGACGCAGGTTGTGAAAGAGACATCTGCATCGGACAGCGGCGATATGAGCATTGCTGTTCCGATTATCGGAATTGCAGTGGTTATGATGATTATCTTGTTAGTTAGATATGTAGAGAAAAAAAGGAGGAAGTGGACGAACGATGAAACTGACGATTACGCTTACGAATAAAGAACGTTCGCAAGAAAAGGATGTACAAGTCAATTCCCAGCAAAAGATAGCAGATACACTGCATATTCTCCGGGAGGCAGATGCACTGTGGGAAATGACCGCTGTGAGAGGTAAAGTGAAATCCTTGCGAAGAGGATTATATTTGGAGCCTGCCAACAATTATGAGGAAGAACAGGTCTACACTGGAGATATTTTGGAAATACAATGAGAAGAGGGTACGAAGATGGAGCAAACAGCAAAACGAGAAGTAGAGAAAAAATCAAGCTTTTTAGCGAAGACAGGATATGAATACAGCAAAATAAGTTTTCCACAGCCTTATTTAGTTGATATGTGGCTGGAAGAGGAAAAAGAGGAACTATTATTGACCTATCAAACAGAAGGATTCATCTGTATGTCAGACATCAGAAATGAAGATATCTTAACCATTTTGGCAGTATTGGTGAACATTGAATCATTAAAATCAGGATTAGCAGAATATAATTTCTCGCTGCACCCACAGAATCTGTTTTACGACAGAAACCGGATGGTACGCGCGAAAAAGAGAGATATTTACCCAGCTGGACGCGGATATGATGAAGAAGAGTTTTTGGACGATTATAAAGCATTGGCTGGATTTGCATTACAGAAGAGATATTCCTACGAAGATTTCAAAAAAGGCGGAAAAAAACTTCTGGCGAAGAATTTTCTTCTAAACAAAATCCGTGAGGCAGTAACACCAGAAGCGGTCAAAGACATTCTGCTGGGAGAATGTCTGCGGATTGAAAAGGAACGGAAGGAAAAGAAGATGCTTCTCGGCAAGGGTACATATAAGGGAATGAAGGCAGGACTCATTGTTCTGGCGATTATGTGTGTGGCATCTGCGTCATATCTGGGCTATCGTTTTTTGAAGGAAGATCCTTACAAAAATGCAGTTATTGCAGCAGATGATGCCTATATTGAAACAGATTATGTTAGCTGTATTGATGCAATGAAGGAAATCAGTGTATCAGATATGGAATTACATCAGAAATATATCCTGGCGAATTCCTATGTGCGTAGTGAGAATCTGACACAGGAGCAAAAGACGAATATTTTAGAGACGCTGTCTATTAAGGAAGCGCCAGTCCGCTTGGAATACTGGATTTATCTGGGACGAGGAGATACCAGTCAGGCCGAGGATATCGCAATGCAGCAGTCAGATGATCAGCTGCTACTTTATGCATATATGAAAGAAAAATCAGCAATCGAAGTGGATACCAGTATTACAGGGGAAGAAAAGACACAGAAATTAGAGGAAATCAGTACGAAGATGGAACCGCTCATGGAGCAATACGATACAACAGAGGAAGAGTAACTTATGAAGAATAAAACAAACAACGATACAAGATGTTTTCAAAGAAAGAAGAATTTTTCAATAGGAATGTGTTCTGCTGATATTGAAATAAAAGATTTAGGCTGCCATATCATCGTTTTAGATAATTCTTTGACGATTGCCAAAGGAGAAGAACCTTTAGATGTTCACTTGAATGAAATTTCCTGTGAATATGAATTGTGCTATATCATTTCAGAAGGCTCCGCCCTGCATATCAATGGCTATATTATCACGTTTTTATCAGACCGGATTCTGATTCGGGGAGAGGAACTGTCAGATATACATACAACACTTCTGGAGATGCCAGTGGATGAAGCAGTTTCAGAAGAATTTCCAAAATATAAGCGTTCACCGAGAATTATAAAGCGTGTTTCGGGAGAAACCATACAGATGAGTAAGCCAAAAGACATGCCAGAGAAGAAAAAAGGTGGTTTGGCGGCTTTAATTCTTCCATCCCTTGCTATGATGTGTGTCACGGTTGGAGTCAGCATTCTGATGAAACGTGGGATGTTTATTCTGATGTCGGTAGCTGGAACCGGAATCACCATGATTGTATCCATTGTAAAGTACATAGTGGATAAGAAAGATCTGAAAGAAGAAATCAGGCAGCGTAAAGAAACTTATCAAAAATATTTGCTGCGCAAGCGAAAAGAAATCTATCAGATGTTCAAAAAGGAAGAGGAGGCATACCGCTATAATTATCCGGAAGCGAAGGAAATTGAGAGCATGATTCATAATTACAGTGAGCGTATCTATGAACGGAGTGCCAATGATGAAGACTTCCTTGCAGTTTCAGTTGGAAAGGCATACGCGTCTTGTCAATTTAAGATTAAGATGCCATCTGAGGATATTAACAGCAAGACAGATGAACTGGTGGAAGAGGCAAAAGATATTGTCAGTGAATTTTCAAAGATTGAACAGCCGGTCGTAGTGGATCTGAAGAAAGCACATCTTGGTCTGGTGGGAGAGAAAGATACGATTCATGAACAGTTAAAGCTGATACTGGCGCAGTTGACGTTCTTCCAGAGTTATCATGATCTGGAAATCGTAACAATCTATAATGAAAAGTATGATGAAGACTTCCAGTGGATGCGTTGGTATCCACACCTTCGTATCCATGCAATTAATGCAGTGGGAACGATCAACTCAGAACGAAAAAGGGATCAGATATTAGGCAGCCTGCATCAGATGCTGAAAGACCGAAAACTGAAGATAGAGGAAAGCAAAAAAGAAAGCATGTTCCTTCCACATTTACTATTTATTATCGATGAACCGAAATTGATTATGGATCACTCTATTATGGAATATCTGGATAAAGAGGGGTATAATCTCGGATTCTCCATTATTTACACAACGAATATTCGCGCTAATCTTCCGGAAAACATCGGAACCATTGTTATGCTGGAAAATTCAAGAGCGGCAACGCTTCTCTTGGAAGAAAAAGAAGAAAAGAACCTGCATTTCAAATTGGCAGATACCAAGGGAATTGATTTGGAGTGGATGGCAAGGGATTTAGGTGTTTTGGAACACTTGCAGGGGATCAGTGCCCAGATTCCGGATAGTATTACATTTTTCCAAATGTATCATGTAGAGCATCCACAACAGATGAAGATTGAAGAACGATGGTCAAAGAGTAATTCCTCCAAATCACTTGCTGTGCCACTTGGAGTGCGTGCAGAAGAGGATTTTGTGAATCTGAATCTTCATGAAAAGGCACATGGACCTCATGGTCTGGTTGCAGGAACGACAGGTTCCGGTAAATCAGAAATCATCCAGTCCTATATTCTGTCACTGGCTGTAAATTTTCATCCATACGAAGTGGCATTTTTGCTGATTGACTATAAAGGTGGAGGAATGGCAGGACTCTTTAAAAATCTGCCACACCTGCTTGGAACCATTACGAACTTGGACGGGGCACAGAGTATGCGTGCCATGGCATCTATTAAAAGTGAGTTGGCGAGAAGACAGCGGATTTTCAGCAGCTATGATGTGAATCATATTAACAGCTATAATAAATTGTTTAAAAATGGGGAAGCAACAGAGCCAATGCCGCATTTATTCATCATCAGTGATGAGTTTGCAGAATTGAAGAAAGAGCAGCCGGATTTCATGACGGAACTCGTATCTGCAGCACGTATCGGGCGAAGCCTTGGTGTACATCTGATTCTTGCAACACAGAAACCGACCGGAGTGGTGGATGACCAAATCTGGACAAACTCCAAATTCAAACTGGCTCTTATGGTACAGAATGAGGCGGACAGTAAAGAAATTCTAAAGACACCGGATGCTGCTAATATCACAAAAGCAGGACGTGCATATCTGCAGGTCGGTAATAATGAAATCTATGAATTATTCCAGTCAGCGTGGAGTGGTGCGCCTTATAGCGAGGATCAGGAAGAAGAGAAAGTGGATGACAGAGTATATCTGATTAATGATCTTGGACAGGGCGAGTTGGTCAATCAGGATTTGAGTGATGAAAAAGACAGCGGTAAGCTTGCTGTAACACAGCTAGATGCTACGGTAGATTATATTCATGATGTCTATGAGAAGATGGATACAGTCGAAGTGAAACGTCCATGGCTTCCACCACTGAAAGAACAAATCATAAGCAGCCAGATACTGGAAGATGCCAAGGGGAAACCGGCAGACCTGACAGTATCCATCGGTCTGGTAGATATTCCAGAAGAACAGGCACAAAACGAATATACGATCAATTTTGAAAAAGAAGGAAATCTTTTATATGTTGCCTCTGCTGGATATGGAAAAACAGTATTCCTTACAACGACCTTACTTACGTTGGCGATGAAAAACAGTGTAGAGCGCGTGAACTTCTATATTCTGGACTTTGGTAACAGTGGATTGATTCCGTTAAACAAACTGCACCATACAGCAGATTATATTACGTTTGATGATACGGAGCGATTCAATAAACTGCAGGCAATTCTCACAAAAGAGATGCAGGATCGTAAAAAGCTGTTGGCAGAGCGTATGGTACAGAACTTTGAAGTATATAATCAGGTGGCAGAAGTTCCGATGAAAGCACTGATTATTGCGATTGACAACGTGGATGTAGTAAAAGAGCTTGGCTATGATGCAGAAGACTTTTTTATGAAATTATCCAGAGATGGATATGGCCTGGGGATTTATATGCTTGCAGCAGCAACACGAAGCAATGCTATGAAGTACTCCACCTATAATAACTTTAAGAATAAGATTGCAGGTTATCTTTTTGATGAAAGCGATGTCAATATGGTGGTAGGACGCAGTACATATAAACCATCTGAAATTAAGGGAAGAACCCTAGTCAAGATGAATGCTATGGTTAGCGCAATGCAGGTATATTCAATGACAGAGTTTCACAACGAGATTGAATATAACAAAGGAATCGAAACTCTGATATCTAACATTAATGATTACTATCCTGAGATGAAAGCACCTCGTATCCCGGTACTTCCGGAGACACTGACCTATCAGCAGCTTGGAGAATATGCATCCAAAGCACTTGGAATCTATCTGGGATTAGATAAAGAAAACGTGGAGCGTTACGGATTTGACCGAGGTATGACTCCATTTACGATTTTAGGAGATGCAGCAAAAGGAAAGACCAATGCCTTGAAGGTGATTTTGGATCAGTTACAAGGAAGAGGCGAGATTTATCTCTTTGATTCTGCAAGCATGGAACTATATAGTTATAAAGGAAATGCAGGGATTCACTATATGGAAAGTGCGGCAGATGTAGATACCTTTATGCAGCTGCTCACAGAAGAAATTCAGAGCAGAAATGTGAGAGTTCGCGAGATGCTGATGGAAAATCCAAGCATGAATCCAAAAGATATCAGCAAAGAACTGCCGGAAATGTATATTGTGGTGGACGATTGGGATCATTTCGTGGAACTTACCAAGGCAAAAGCGATGCAGCTGGCTCCGCTTCTTGTTTCTTGTGCAGGGGCCGGTATCAGTGTTGTTTTAACGGCACATTCAGGAAAGATGAAGGGATTCGACGAAATCACGAAGTTCGCTAAGGCGACAACGGACGGATTGTTACTGGGTACACCGGGTACAACGGGAATGTTCGGAATTACTTCAGCAAAAGAATTGCCACAGTTTAAGGATGGACTATTGTTCCATAATGGCGGATATGTGAGATTAAGATTACCGAAATATGAATAACAGTGATTTATGAAAAGAGGAACGAGAGGATGAGTAAAGAACGAAATCAGGCAGCAATTGATACTTGTAATCAAAGGATTAGGAATTGTAGATCACAGATAGTAGACAATCAAACACAGGTTAATAATTTGAACAGTAAAATTACTCGCTTGGAAACAGCTGTATTAACTCTTTCCTCACAAAAAGAGTCATTGGATTCTCAAAGTGTGCAGGTTAGAACGGCCCAATCAGATTTTACGGATTGGAAAGGAGAAAACAGAATTCAATACACGGAGCAAGTCAACAGTCTGGACTCTGTTAGTTTTCAAGCATATAAAATACAGACCAATCATGCTCATACTGGAATCAAGGAGGAGCTGTCCCGACTTATAGAACAGAAAATATCATTAGAAGATCAGATTCTCTCCCTTCAAAATCAAATTTTGGATTGGAGCAACGATCTGGAGGACCTAATGTCTTAAAGGAGAGTGTGAAAATGGGAAATACAGGAACGATTGCAATACAAAATTCGTTATTAAGTACCCAGTTAAATGGAATTTCCGGAGCGCAGACGGCACTAGATGCAAATGCTTCGCCGGTGGAGGTGACCGGGGAGGTTCCAGCTATGAAAGAATTTATAGAAACATATGAACGCGTGGCTAAAACACTGGGGAATTATAAAATGCTTTTGACCAGAGATATACAGAATATTCAGGGTGCTGTAAAACAAATACAGCAGAAAGAGGCAGAAATTGCACAAAGTATAAAGTAACTTATGCGAAAGGAGAAATCATGGGATATCATGTAAAAGTGGAAGAATTACATATGGTATTGCAGACGATAAGGGCTCAGATTGAACAATGGCAGGAGCAATTGAATCAGGTACAATCAGAGCTAAGTCTCTTGCAGAATACAGTAGCTATCCAAGGGCAGACAGGAGAAAGCATCCGGAGCTATGTATCAGAAGTTCAAAATGTTGTGCTAGAGGCAATACAACAGGCACTTACAGAATATGATATGAAAATCACACTTTATGTAAATGGTTATAACGGAGTAGATGGTTCTGAAAATGCGGAGTTGATGCAGGAGAGGTTTGAACATCAGCAACAATTACTGACACAGGAAATGAGGAGTTTCCAGTCATTAAGTGAAGAAATTATAGCAACCATAACAGATGTGGAGGATATCATATCCGTATCATCACCCATTGGAAATATCGTTACAGATAGCTTTACACAAATGGGAACATTCCTGCAGGAGCTGAATACAAAGGTAGGTGAATATGAGGAAAGTCATAAGGCGGATAGTCAATCAGTAGAAAATATGTTAAGTACGATAGATACGATTATTACTGGAAGAACCGGGGCTGGTGTGAATGCATCAAACTATGTTCCTGGAAGCTATGTGATGAATCCTGCATATAGTACGTTAAAAAATCAGATGGGAACAAGTGCAAAGTATGCGGAGAGTTATTTGGAAATGTATAAGGATGCTTTACTTAGAGAAGAGAATATTAAAAAGGAAGTAGTATTTGAGACAACAGAAATTGATGATAAGCTTCTTGATGAATTAATGAAAGCATTTGGAAACAAAGCATTGCCTCTGCTAGAGAATGGATTAAAAGAGAATGAATCTATAGAACTACTGAAAGATGGAGTGCGGTTTCATCTAAATAAAGTCGGAAACAAAACATATTTGCAACTCGGAGGTACAATCACATCATCAATGACTAGAAAAGAATTGCAGCTATATTTAAAAAACACATTAAAAGAAGTTGATTGGAGTAAATATGATGTCAAACAATTAACGAGAAATGGATTAAATATTCAATCCAATAATTTTAAAAAGATAAACTATGATAATCTGGATAGTTATTTGGATGCAGTTAGACAAGGTGAAAGTGCTGTTGGAATGGCTACGAAGGCGGCTTTTAAAGGCAATATTAACGTCTTTGATGATTTTTCAGTAGCTAAGTTTAAGCAAGCAGATACACTTGCAAAAGGAGGTCGAATATTAGGAGCTTTCGGGACCATAATGAATGTAGCTGAGAATGTTCAGGAAAATCTTTTTGAGGATGGAAAATTAGCCTTAACCGCTGATAATATTCAGGATACGATTACAGATACAGGCGTAGATATTTTGGCAGGTGCAGGGTCTGCAGCAGCTGGAGCCGCCATTGGTTCACTATTTTTGCCACCATTGGGAACTGCGGTTGGTGCAGTCGCAGGAATGGCAATTGACTCTGTATTTAATATGGACTTATGGGATGTGGATCATGATGGAGAAAAGGATAGTCTTGTAGACATGGCGAAAATAGGTGTGAATCAAGTATGTGACTGGGTGGGAGGACTGTTTTAATTATGAGTGAATTAAGAAAAACAGAGTTTCATCTGCAATATGTAGCAAGAAAACTACTATTTTTATTACTAAATGTTGTTTGCATTTACGGAGCTGTTCGTTGTGTAAAGAACAGATATAATGATTGGACATATCAACAAACGATACTTTTGTTTGTGATAGCAGTATTGTTATTGTATGTTAACAAGACTTTGTATAAGATGTTTACATCCTATATGTGTGTACCAAAATTGTGTAACTATTACAATAGACAAGAATTAGAAGAGATTCTACACAATGAGAATTTTAAGAAAATACCCGAGTTGAATGGAACAATATGGGAAAATAAAATGTATAGAAGTGAACATTTTATAAAAATAAATTATACATATATAGCTATTAATCTATGCACCGCTATGTGGCGAAAATTAATAGTTATTGGAAGTGGAGGAAGCAGCATAGAACTAAACTTGATTTATATGACCGGAGATAGAGTAAAAATTGACTTGGGTGGACGTGAAATAGCAAAGGAGTCAAATGTTTTGTTTGACTATTTTTCCAATAACTTTTACTTGATTTGGAGCTGTGAAATTGGATTAAAGCAGTTAAATAAAGGATTGAAACAATATAAAAATACTTTAAAAACAGTTGAAAATCCAAAGGAGCAAATACTTGTATGGATTCAAAATGAGCGTGAGTTAAAAGAACAATATGTGAAAGACTTTAAAGATACATTTCATCCAAGATATGTGTATTGGGAAACAACCAAAGAGAAGAAGGGGGAATGAACACTTTATAAAAAATATCTTGAATAAATTCTTTGTAGAAAAACAAAAGGGAAGGAACAACATGGAAAAAAGAACATTACAATTTAATAATATACTATGTATTCAAAATCAATTAACAAAGCAAGACCCCAAAACATTTTTAGGCGAATTAGAGAAAGAATTGCTTGGAAACGGTGTATATTGTACTGGACCAAAGATGTTTCGAAGGGTAAATAAAGAATCTAAGACTATTCTTTATTTGTATTTACCGTTAAGTGATAAGATTTCAGTTAATAAAGAAAAGAATAAATTTCAGTTCTATGATCAGTTGAGTTATCAAAAATGTCTTTATAAAAGAATAATAGAAGAAGATAACCAAATAGAAGAGACCAAAAAAGCAATGAAAATTTATGCGGAACAAACGGGATTGGTATTAGATACAGAAGGATGTTTTTATGTGGTCATTAATATTCCAAATGGAGAAGTGGTTGATTTGTACTGGCCAATACTAGGAGGGGTTCATGATTTGTCAAAATGATTCTTTACTATATATGAATGTTTATTCTAAATCATATCGATTTCCTTACAAACAGATGTCAACAGCATTTCATGATTTTAGCACATTGTTTAGAAAAAATAATTTGACAGCAACAGGAAATCTCTTTTACTCGATTGAATGGGTAAACAAAGATGCAGATATGGTAATTGAAGTATTTCAATCTGCCAAGGAAGGTTTTCTACCAAATTCAGGGATGAATTATCAAAGTTATTTTTTGATTCATCATATGAGTTCTGTGGTTGTTTTAAACGATTTTGAAAAGAATGTGGAACGCGCTTATGAGCTTCTTATGAATGATGCAAAGAAAATGAAACTAAAAGTCTGTACACCTTTTTTTCATGAGATTCATAAGATAAAAGGATTGTCGTATTGTGTAGTTAAGGCACTTATTAGTTGAGTTTATATTGGTTTTGAGCAAGAGAGTATGGAAAAGATGATTTCATAACTTATATTTAATTGAATGCTAGATTCAATTAAGAATAAAGGATACAAAGAAGCAAATAGCAATGGCAAACAAAAACATATCATTTTAAAAATAGGAGAGAAGATATAAATGAATTTGGTAATGAATGAAAAAGATAAAAATCATATGCTGAATACACTTTTAACAGAACAGGAAAGCTACAAGGCCACTATATGGGGTACCATTATGGCGGATGCAAAAGATTATATGAAATGGGGAACAGCATCACTGGTAATAGGTAGCGGAGCAGCAATGGGAGGTGCATTGAGTAATGCATATTGTTATGTTGGAATTACAAATAAGCATCTAAATTTTGTAGTTGTTGATTCATTTGATGTGACAAAAGAAAAACAAAAATTTAGTATTTTTTTGGAAGATATTAGTAAAGTTAAAGTGAAAAATGGATTTGTACCAGGAAGAAAAGTCATCTATTTATATAACGGGAAAAAGAAAATAAAATTGGCTTTAATGAGTCATGCTATGGGGGCAAAATTAGAAGGACAAGCAGAAGGCGTGAAAGTTGTTTGTGAAAGTTTGAGAAACCTCTAAGAACAAAATGAATTCTGATTGGAGAAAAGTGAAAAATCTGTAAAAATTATAGACCTGAAATGGGAGGTGATATCAATAGATATGTATATTTGGGCATCTTACAATTAGACGGACGTCAAGTCAGCATTGATGGTTTGACGATTCGATGTCTAATATCGATAAGGCTTTAGGCTATTGAGGTGAGGAATGATAATTTTGAATAAGAAAAGATATAGGGTAATAAGAGATGAAAGTTATGATTATTTGGTTGATACAAATTCGTATTGGTGGAGTTTTTTATTAGGGGTGTTTATTTGGAGTTTTCCATTGGTGGGATATCGTTTAGTCAATCCTGTACAATATAAACATTCATGCACAATTTTGCAACGTATAGCAGGAATTCTAACAGGAGTAATAGGTCTTATAGTACTGGTTTTTTGTAGCGTATTTATTGATGTGACGGGTCTGAATTTTTCGATTCAAACAAAAATTCTGTTCTGTGTTTTTACATTTGTTGTAATATATGCGTGGAAAATCGTAAAAAGAAATAAGGAAACAAAAAGATTTATGCGAGAAAACATGATGACTGAGAATAGTATGAATCGAATTAGAATTTCAATCAATAGCAAAAGGTACTATGTTAAATTGTTTTTTTTTAATGTTTTTTTACAAGGGTTAATGGGAATTTTATTACCGATTTTATGTGTGTGTCTGGGATGGATAACTTATTACCTTACGTAGTCATTACAGAATTATTTTTTTTATCAACGGGAGAATGGACAAATTCCCCATTTACTATGGATGAAATCAAATGTATAAATGTTGTCTAGCATCTTATTATTCGATGTCTATATCAATTTTTAACAGGAACAACGCAAGTGTCTTGGATTAGTTGTTATTATTTGGGACTTCTATTAATACTAATTGCTAAAGGAGCGGACTCAATTTCGTTAATAGATATTTTAAAACTTAGTTTGTTGATTTAGCGGACGCCAGTTTTAATATTTGGCTTTACATGTTATATTCAATTCTTTTTATAAGCGTGGATGGACAAAAATAAGAAAAAGGCGTAAAAAGCATTATTTGAATTTTAGTAGGATGAATCATATGGAATCAAACTGATTAGCTGGAAAATTCACTGTTACAGAGCATTACGAAATAATGGGGGATGGATATGTGAGATTGCCGAAACATGAATAAAAGAGACAAGGTGGTGAAAATATGAGCGATATAGATGCATTGTACTATCAAAGAACAATGGCGCAACGTCAAATGCAGGAATATCAACAAAAATGTAGTGAATTAGACGAGAAGATAGAAAGACTTAGAACAGCCAAGGAATCCGTTGCGTCATACAAGAATACAGTCAGAAGTATGCGTGGCACGGTGGCTGGTTACATGAGCGTTGAAAGCTGGAAAGGTCAGAACTATACGAAATATCAAGAAGCTGTACGTGATGGATTAACACAGGGATTTAATGAGTATTATAATCAGGTTGATAATGCACAGGATGAATTAAATTTGGAGATGGCAAGACTTCAAAATGAAAAGTCAAGTACCTTGGGATGGTTAGGAAACGTGACAAGTACCCTTAACAATATACAAACAGCAATTCGAAACGCATTGAATTAGAGAAAAGAAAGAGGAAAACATATGGAAGAAAACAAAATGCTGCCACTAGGAACGATTGTTATTTTACAAGGTGGTGTGAAAAAAGTAATGATTATTGCCCGCGGAATTGGAGCAGAGAATAAAGGTGAGATGCAATATTTTGAATATGGTGGCTGTCTATATCCAGAAGGGTTAATGGGAGAACAGATTCTTTATTTTAATCAAGATAATATCTCAGAAATAATATCGGAAGGATATTCAGATGAGGATGATCTGCGTATGGTTGAAAATCTGAATGACTGGATAAAGACATCACATTTGAAAAAAGGAAATGCATCAGAATGGAATACAAAGGAATAAGAGGTGACTAGCTATGGGCGGTGTGATAGGAATAGAGCAACAGACATTCAGTGGTACAATAGCTTCACTGCAGGCGGAGACTGCATCAATTTCAGTAAATAACAGTTATGAGGCGGAGATATCTGGTCATTCAGAGGTGATGCTGAGTTACGTGGAATGTATGAATGAAATCAAGACACTTCTTGCGGCGTATAAAGCATTTGCAGAAAAAGATGTAGAGAGAATTCATAGTGCTGGATTAGCAATGATTGAGGCAGAAAAGAATCTTGTGCAGTAGGGAGAGGATACCATGGGTTATGAGATAAAATATGAAGACATTCGGAATCTGCGAACAATGATAATAGCAAACTGTTCCGGGTGGCAACAGGAAATACAGAACCTGCAGTCAAGCTTTATTGGGCTGGGAACATCTATTGGAATGCAGGGAGAGACGGCGGCAAGCATAGGTGCTTATGCAATGGAAACACATTGCCTGATTATTAACAACATTGTAAAATTACTTGCAGAATTTGTGGCAAAGATATCGGTGTATGAACAAGGATATTTAGAAATTGATAGTGATTCGAATGCACATATTACTCAAGATGTGCTGGAAACAAAAATGCAAGACTTTCAATCCCGACAATCTGAATTTGAAGAAATGCATGAGGCGATTCGTGGAGTACTAGATAGCGTGTCAGACATCTGCCAGATATCAAGACCTATGAATGGCAGCATAGAAACGAATTTTTTTAAGATACCAAATGATATTCGGCAGTTGAATGAAAAAGTTGGCACTTATGAGAACGCTCATTTGTCAGATTGTGAATCGGTACGAGAATATATTCAGGCAGTCCAATCATTTATCAGTGGACAAAGTGGGAAGGGTCAGGTTATAATTTCTTCATACAAGGTAGGATCTGTGTATATGGATCCAAGTGTCCAAAAGCTAAGTGAATGTGCTGAAGCGACGAGTACATATTTAGGGGCGAATCAGGAAGATGTTGATGCTGTTGCTGCAAGAATGAAGGCTGAAATCAAAGAAGAAATAAAAAAGGCGATTGCAGAGCAAAAGAAGTATGCTGTCTGGGAAATTGTAAACGGAGTTGTAGCAATTGCTGGGGTAGTTGTTGGGGTTGCAGTGATCGGCATTACAGGAGGTGCGGCAACACCGTTCATTGCTGGACTGTTATCAATTGGCGGGGCAACGGTAACAATGTATGGCGCTTCCAATATCTACGAAGGTGGAGATGCTTATCACCTAGCGGATGCTGGAAAATTAACGAGTGTCGCACGTAATCCAATTCGCGATAGTGTATTTGGAGGAAACCAGACAGCTTATGATGTTTGGGGAAACATTGGAAGTATTATGTTCGCGGCAGGAGGAATGGCGCAGACGGCAGCAACGATTAATTCGTCTGGTGCTTCACATGTAGGAAATCTTGCGGAACATGCTAAGGGAGCTAGTGGAGCTGGTAACCCCGTTGATGACATTATAAACGGAGTTGAGAAAGGTGACATAAAGCTGACTAACAATATGCAAAAAGGTAACTATGGAGAAATGAAAATGGATAGTTACTTTGAACAACAAGGTTATAAGAGAGTTAGTTTGGATAAAGTGACTGACATTAATGCTCCAACTCATAAAGGTATCGATGGTGTATATCATAATCCAAATGGAAAACCACCATATGTAATAGGGGAAGCAAAATATGGTAGTTCAACTTTAGGAAATACTAGAGATGGATTGCAAATGAGTGATACATGGATTAAAGGTAGTGATAGACTCGTTAATTCTGTTGGCAAAGACCTTGCAGATGATATTTTTTTAGAGGGGTTTGGAAAAACAGTAGTACGTATTAAGCCTGATGGGACAATCATTCCCAAAGTGTTGAAATAAAGAGTATGGAG
>JAQUVD010000017.1 GCA_028693555.1 Hespellia sp. | reverse complement strand
ATTTTCCACCGTGGTCAAGCATCTGCTGAATCGTCTCCTCCAAAGGCTTGTCCATATGAATTTCTGTGAACGGACCCGGTTTTTCCAGTTCGCCCGGTGCCCAGTGTACGAACATGTTCATGTGTCCTGAAGCTGCCGCCTCATAATCGTATTGCGATGGTCCTGTTCCCATAAGCATCGAAGGATGCTCATCTCCAGCAGGAACTCCACTGGCTGCTACTGGCATCTCTATCATATCCCAGCCAAATACATTGATGTAGAAATTTTGGAACCGTTTCAGATCCTTATAGGTAATGACATATAACCTTGTCCGTCCGTGCAGGCTCCTTTCTGTAAACTTTTTAGGTGGTCGATTTGGATTTGGATAAGTTGTTTTTTCTTTTGACATCTTTTCGTCCTCTCTTTCTTTTTCATGTTTATGTTTAATCCCTGTGGGAAAACATTTATTATTACAGCAGAAATCTATTCTCCTTTAACCGGAAAACGCTGTATAAAATTGTAAGTCGCTCCAATCAGATTACACTCATCCAGATAACTGCTTTTCTCAACAACTGCCTCCAATTGTCTGCCAAACGTGTTCTCATCATAGTATTTTTGTAATTCATCCCGTAAATCCTTGAAAATTCGTTCCTGTAAACTTAAGCCTCCGCCAATCACTATTTTTTCGGGAGCATAACAGATTTGAACATTATGGACAACAACTGCGAGTGCCTCAATAAATTTTTTATATACCCCTTTTGCATCCTCGTCATCTTCGTCCAGCCATTTGAAAAATTGAATTCCATCTGCTTTGATTGGCTTTAGTAATTCTCCTGATTTTTGATAAGGCATCTTTATTCTAGAATCAAGCCATGTCAAAATGGAGGCTGAATCCTGAACAGACAAGTCTAGATTTTTCATTTTGCAGATTCTATATGTAATCCCATGCATTGCCGCCGACATATATGCACACGACATTTCGTTATGAATTGTGGAATCGGTAATCATATAAGACAATTCACCTGCCGCAAAATCCCGACCACTATGTATCTTTCCATTTTTAATTAGTCCGCCTGCAATACCTGATCCAAGTATAATCACCGCACCATCCTTGTTTCTACTTAGACCGCCTTTCCACGCTTCTGCTAATGCTGCACATTTCCCATCATTTTCAATTGCAATGTGAGTAGGACATTTTCGTTCCAAAAGCTTTGTAATATTCTTCCCATACATCTGCTTATATGCTCCCGAATCGTAAAGGACACCATTTTCCGGATTAATGTATCCCGGCATACTAATTGCAATTCCTTCTATCTCATTTTTATACTTTTCGTAAAGGTCAAATACTGTATTTTCAAATTGTAAGACTGACTCAAGAGGTGCTTTGACTTTTCCATTCTTCTCCATAACAGCTTGATCATCGACCAACGCAAATTTAACGGAGCTACCACCAAAATCACATGCTAAATACTTCATTTCTTATCCTCGCTAACCTTCTCTTTAATGTGTATTAAAAATAGCATGCTTAAAAAAATTAATATATCAAAATTCACCTATTTATGTTAAAATCTATTACATTCAGTGCGATTTGTATGTTTTTCCTATTTTTATAGCATTTTTTTATGCAACTTGCATAATCCCAATTTGTTTCTGTAAGTATGAATCATATCATAAAATGAAACGTATTCAATATATTTTACGTATATGGAAATATTTGGAATTTTAATTTTATAAATTTATTTTATCAAAAGATTATGATATGATACAATCATCACACAGTTGTAAAACGCCTGTAGCTTTGTTTAGGAGGAATGATTTTAATGCCATATGTAACAAATAAAAAATTGTATTATCAGCAATTTCTAAGACAAGAAAACCGTTCACGTCATCATCGATATGACGAAGAACTAAAAATATATACGCAGATAAAGAACGGAGAACTTGACCAGGTTGAGAACATCATACAACTTTTTACTTCTAACCTGACAGGACATTTATCGGATAACCCTGTCCGAAATTATAAATTTCTTTTTGTTGCGTCGATTACTCTTACCACACGTTTTTGTATTGAAGGTAACATGGATGAGGAAGAAGCCTATACTTCAAGCGATTTGTACATTCAAAAACTAGACGGATGTAAAAATGTTTCAGATGTTATAGAATTGTATCGAGATATGATCTACTATTTCACTGGCAGGATGAAAGATGTCAAAAAAAGGAAAATCACCTCCAAACCAATTGTTTTATGCATGGACTATATTTATTATCATCTTCATGAAAAAATAACCATAACAGATCTTGCCACTTATTTGAAACTAAGTTCTAACTATTTATGTATTTTGTTCAAAAAGGAAACCGGACAGACCATTTCCGAATACATTACAGCCCAACGCATGGAAGCAGCAAAAAATATGCTGTTATATTCCGATTTAAGTTATGTTGAAATTGCCTCCACACTTTCATTTTCAACACAGAGCTATTTTAATCAAGTCTTTAAAAAGTTTTACGGCATGACACCTCAAAAATTTCGATATAAAAACTATCGAAACGGTTCAACGGATGAATAAAAAAGAAAGACCCTGAACGTTCAGAGTCTTTCTTTTTTATTCTTCAAAGGCATCCTTCATTTTATCCATGAAACCTTTTTTCTTTTTTGTACTCTTGTTTCCTGCGCTATCAGCATGCTCTGTCATCTTCAGAGAATTCCCAGCCAGTTCATCAAACCTGCGAAGTGCTTCTTTTGCTTCTGCACTTAATTTCTCCGGTGTCTGAATTACAAGCGTCACATAATGGTCACCTCTCGTCTGAGAATTACGAAGTGACGGAACACCTTTTCCTTTGAGGCGTACTTTTGTATCTGTCTTTGTTCCGGGTTTCACATTATAAATCACTTCCCCGTCAACCGTCTTGATCCGAATATCTGCACCAAGTGCTGCCTGTGCAAATGTAATCGGTGATGTAGAGAATATATGCATATCCTGACGCTGGAAGATTGGATGTCTGGAAACAACCACTTCAACGAGCAAGTCACCTCTTGGACCGCCATTTACGCCCGGCTCTCCTTTTTCTCTGATGCGGACACTCTGTCCATTGTCAATTCCTGCCGGAATTGATACAGAAATCTTCTTGCGGTTCGACACATATCCAGTCCCACCACAATCGGAACATTTCTCTTTAATAATCTTACCTGTTCCATGACAATCCGGACACGGCTGCACATTTTGAACGGTTCCAAAGAACGACTGCTGTGTGTAGACAACCTGTCCCTTTCCTCCACATTTCGGGCATGTCTCCGGGCTTGTTCCAGGTTTCGCACCTGTTCCGTTACATGTCGGACATGGATCTTTGATAACAACATCCAATTCCTTTTCACAGCCAAAAACAGCTTCTTCAAATGTAATGCGGACGCTCTTGCGAATATTGGCACCTTTCATCGGACCATTGCTTGCACGCCCGCCTCGTCGGCCTCCGCCGCCAAACAAATCACCGAAAATATCTCCAAAGATATCACCGAAGTCAGCGCCGTTAAAGTCAAATCCGCCATAGCCTCCTGCACCGCCGCCACCGTTTTCAAATGCCGCATGACCGAACTGATCATACTGACGGCGTTTATCCGGGTCACTAAGTACAGCATACGCTTCCGATGCTTCTTTAAATTTCTTCTCAGCATCCGCATCCCCCGGATTCATATCCGGATGATACTTCTTGGCCAAGGCTCTATATGCTTTTTTTAAAGCGGCATCATCGGCGCCTTTGTCAACGCCTAGCACCTCATAATAATCTCTTTTATCTGCCATTTTAATTCCTTCACTCTTCCTACTTGTTTTATACAATGAAGTTCTGCGAGACTAGGCTCGAAAACACCTCGCCAAGTTCCGCAGAACAGTCTTCACACTAAGTTCGTAAGGAACCTCACTAAGTGTTCTAGACTTCCTTATAATCTCCGTCTACTACATCGTCACCCTGGAATCCTTCTGGAGCCGGACCTGCTCCTGCTCCCATATCCGGGCCTGCTCCTGCAGCACCCTGTGGGTTTGCCTGCTCGTAAACTTTTGCAAATAATTTCTGAGCACTTTCCATTAATTTTTCCTGACCAGCTTTAAGTTCAGCAACCTGAGCATCTGTCATCTCTTCTGGTTTTGCTTCTTCTACTAATTTCTTGAGAGCATCTACATCAGCCTGAACTGCGTCTTTGTCTGCTGCATCAATCTTATCCCCAACATCTTTCATTGCTTTCTCTGTCTGGAATACCATTGCTTCTGCATCATTGCGGGCATCGATTGCTTCTTTACGTTTCTTGTCTTCTGCCTCAAATGCTGCTGCATCTTTCACTGCCTGATCAATATCACTGTCTGACATATTTGATCCTGCTGTAATCGTGATGTGCTGTTCTTTTCCTGTTCCAAGGTCTTTTGCTGATACATTTACAATACCGTTGGCATCAATATCAAATGTAACTTCGATCTGTGGAATTCCACGGCCTGCCGGTGGGATTCCATCCAGTCTGAACTGTCCAAGTGATTTATTATCTTTGGCAAATTGTCTCTCACCCTGTACAACGTTGATATCAACAGCTGTCTGGTTGTCTGCTGCAGTAGAGAAAATCTGACTCTTCTTTGTAGGAATTGTTGTATTTCTTTCAATTAATCTTGTAGCAACTCCACCCATTGTCTCAATAGAAAGTGAAAGTGGTGTAACATCAAGTAAGAGGATATCTCCTGCGCCGGCATCTCCTGCTAATTTACCACCCTGAACAGAAGCACCAAGTGCTACACATTCGTCTGGGTTCAAGCTCTTGCTTGGTTCTTTTCCTGTAATTGATTTTACTTTATCCTGAACTGCAGGAACACGTGTAGATCCACCAACTAATAATACCTGACCAAGTTCAGCAGCTGTGATACCTGCATCCGATAATGCTCTCTTTACAGGCTCTGCTGTCTTTTCTACAAGATCTGCTGTCAACTCATCAAATTTCGCTCTTGTAAGGTTCATATCGAAATGTTTTGGGCCTTCTGCTGTTGCTGTGATAAATGGTAAGTTGATATTCGTTGTTGTTGCAGATGAAAGTTCTTTCTTTGCTTTTTCCGCTGCTTCTTTTAATCTTTGAAGAGCCATCTTGTCTGCGGAAAGATCTACACCTTCATTTTTCTTAAATTCTGATAACATGTAATCTGTAACCTTCTGATCGAAGTCATCTCCACCAAGTCTGTTGTTACCGGCTGTAGATAATACTTCGATGACGCCATCACCAATTTCAATGACGGATACATCAAATGTACCACCACCAAGGTCATATACCATGATTTTCTGTTCTTTTTCATTGTCAAGTCCATATGCAAGTGCTGCTGCTGTTGGCTCATTGATGATACGTTTTACATCAAGACCGGCAATCTTACCTGCGTCTTTTGTAGCCTGACGCTGAGCATCGTTGAAGTAAGCCGGAACAGTGATGACTGCTTCTGTTATTTTCTCTCCGAGGTAGCTTTCTGCATCACTCTTCATTTTTTGAAGAATCATTGCCGAAATCTCCTGTGGCGAATATTTCTTGTCATCGATTGTTACTTTATGATCGGTACCCATCTCCCTTTTAATAGAAGAGATTGTTTTTTCAGCATTTGTAACTGCCTGACGTTTTGCAGGCTCTCCTACAAGACGCTCTCCTGTTTTTGTAAATGCTACGACAGATGGTGTTGTTCTTGCACCTTCTGTATTCGAGATTACTGTTGGCTGTCCACCCTCCATTACGGCTACACAGCTATTTGTTGTTCCTAAGTCAATACCAATAATTTTTCCCATGATTCATTTCCTCCTAATTTGCTACTTTTACCATACTATGTCTTACGACTGTATCTCTGTACATATACCCTTTTTGAAGTTCCTCAGATACGATGTTCTCTCCAAGATCCTCATTATCTTCATGCATAACTGCATTGTGGAACTCCGGGTCAAATTCCTGACCAACCGCTTCGATTGGTTTTACACCTAACCCTTCCAGAGTGGTCATAAGCTGCTTATACACCTTATCCATACCCTGCATAAACGGATGTTCCGTCTCTCCTTCCGGTATCGCGGCTAAACCGCGTTCGAAATTATCGACAACCGGTAGAATCTTATCTATGACATCTTTCGCACCAATCTCGTACATCTGAGATTTCTCTTTATCTGTACGTTTGCGGAAGTTATCAAACTCTGCCATCTGACGAGCAACACGATCTGTTAATTCTTCAATCTTCTCGTCTTTCTTATCCTTCCTGTTCTTCTTGCCAAACTTCTTGGATTTCTTTTCCTCTGGTTTCTCTGTGTCAGCTTTTTCGTCTGCTACCGATTCCTCACCTTCTGTCTCAGGCGTTTCTGTTTCTTCTGCATCTGCGGTCTTTTCAGCCGTGTCAGTATCCTCTGCTGCTTTCGCTTTTGCTTCTTCTACCGCTTCTTTTACCATATCTTCTTTGCTCTGATTATTCTCCATCGGCAATCACCTTTCTATTCTCTTTTTCTATTATTGTCTTTATAAAAAATCGCATCCAACTCGCTCTGCAGAGTCTTCAGTGACTTCATAACATGCTCATAATCCATACGTTTCGGTCCAATGATACCAATCGTACCTTTCATGCCTTCCCCTAATTCGTATGTTGCTGTAACAACACTGCAGTCCTTCATGGTCTTAACAGGAGTCTCTTCACCGATATAGACCTGAATTCCATTGTGTTCCTCACTGGCAAGCGCCTCCGTCACCAGTTCAGCCAGCTGCTGTTTTTCTTCAAATGCATTGATAATCTCTTCTGCACTCTGGTTGTCTCTCAACTCCGGATACTTAAAAATGTTCGTAGCACCACTTGTGTAGATCTCCATATCATCCTCGATGTGAATCGCTTCTGCCACCGCATCTAAGACATCACCAACCACTTTGCTGTGGATTCCAGCCTGTTCTTTCAGTCTTGCAATCAGTCCAAGGTTGATAGCTTCAATCGACATTCCATTCAAGGTGTTGTTGAGTAGCAGATTCAGCTTCAGTAATGTCTCATTCCCTAATTCTTCCTCAACATCAATCATCTTGTTCTTAATGACGTTACCACCCATGACGATCACTGCAACCATCTGTGATTCATCCACCTGCGACAATTGAATAAACTTTAAAGTGTTACGATTGTTCATCGGTGCCGATATCATCGTTGCATAATTGGTATTCACTGCGAGTGTCTTCGCTGCCTGCTTCAACATCTTGTCGAGCTTATCCGCCTTCTCAAGCATCACATCCCGCATCTCGCCAAGTTCCTGTTCCTTCTCTTCCATCAGCAAATCGACATATAAGCGATATCCCTGATCGGAAGGAATACGGCCTGCTGATGTATGTGGCTGGATAATATATCCAAGGTCCTCCAAGTCCGACATCTCATTACGAATCGTTGCGGAACTTAGATTCAAATCCGTATACTTGGAAAGAGTTCTGGAACCAACCGGTTCTCCCGTCTCCAGATAGTTCTGTATAATTGCTTTTAGTATTGTGAGTTTTCTTTCACTTAATTCGTGAGTCTGCTCCATCTGAACACCCTTTCTTCTCGTTTTGGATTCTATTAGCACTCGAAAGTTTTGAGTGCTAACACCTTACGAATATTAATTTAACACTCCCCTTTTCATTTGTCAACATACTTTATACTTTTTTTAGAGAAATCCAAGTGTTTCACCATTTGATATTTCCCCCAAAACAGGATATACTGTTTTTTGAGTTTTATATCAAATAGGATAAGATAAGAATTGAGGAAGAAAAGTCATGAAAAAATTATGGGAATTATATGCCAGCTTTTTTCGCATTGGAATTCTGACAATTGGCGGCGGTCTTGCGATGCTTCCAATGTTAAAGAGAGAGGTTGTCGATAAGTATCACTGGATTAATGAGGAAGAGATGATGGATATCTACGCCATTGGTCAGTGTACGCCCGGTATCATCGCCGTCAATACAGCAACTTATATCGGATACCTTCAGGGCGGGATTCTCGGTGGTACCATTGCAACATTGGGAGAAGTTTCGCCTTCTCTGATCATTATCATATTAATCGCATCTGTTCTCCGGCAATATATGGACAATGCAGTTCTGCTCCATGCTTTTGCCGGAATCCGAATCGCAGTCTGTGCTATGATGCTCGACACCGTTCTTCTTATGATACGAAAAGGTGTCAAAAATGTACTCGGTGTTCTGCTCTTCTTTGGTGCATTAATCCTTGCGACCTTCACACCGGTTCCACTGCCGGTGATCGTCATCCTTGCCGGTGCAGTTGGAGTGATTGCCTTCAGGCTTCGCAAAAAAGAGGGAGGTATGAAATCATGATCTACCTGACTCTTTTTTATGAATTTTTCAAAATAGGTCTTTTTGCGATTGGCGGCGGAATGGCAACCATTCCATTTCTAATTGATTTATCTGCCAAATACGGTTGGTATACAACAAGCGAATTTGCTAATATGGTCGCAATCAGCCAGAGCACTCCGGGACCTGTCGGAATTAATATGGCAACTTATGCCGGTTTTCAGGCTGCAGGAATCCCCGGTGCACTCATCGCAACATTTGCACTGGTGCTTCCTGCGCTCGTCATCATCATGCTGATTGCAAAATTCATGCAGAATTTCAGTGATAACCCGATTGTGAAGGCGATTTTTGATGGAATCCGCCCCACCGTTGCAGCACTTATTTTATATGCCGTACTGGAGCTTTCAAAAATATCACTTTTGATCACAACAGATTCCGGATACCGCCCTGATTTCACCAGTATCACAATCTGTATCATCTTATTTATTCTGATGGAAATTCCGCGTTTAAAAAAGCTGCATCCACTGATCTGGATTGCAGCCGGAGCCGTAATTGGAATTGTTTTCAAGCTTTAATACAGCCGGAGCAGAATATGTGCAATCAGATACAGAAGCAGCAGATGGACCGGATAAAACAGATAGAAAAAATATTTGACAGACATTCCACGCTTCCCATTATATAGAAGAATCGGGATGAATCCGATCAATGCCCACGGTTCCCACAAAAAGCACAGTGCACCGGCGATTACCTGCCTGCCCCTGTGTGCACGCAGCAGATATAGAATGCAAATCGCCAGTACACCCTTGTAATCGTAATCTGTATGCATCAGGTAAGCGAGAGTGCATCCTGCCGCGATACATAAGACCGTTAAGATTCCCTGCCACGCAGATGCCGTGACGGGGATTTTATTTTCAATCAATCGAAGTCCCACCAGCACAAGCAGCGCAATCAGAAGGGTCCAGAATACATTCTGATGCATCCAGACTGAATTTTCGTTTCCTGTAAGCGCAAGATCGAACGGCACTTCTGACAACAGACAGAAAATTCCCAGTCTCGTCGCATACTTTTTCACATCGTGCGTATGTAGAAACCCCTCCACCAGCAAAAAACAAAAAATGGGAAATGCAATCCTGCCAATCCTACGGGTCGCGTAATACAGTGAAATTCCTGCTTCTGTATAAACAGAATAGTACAAAATGGCGGCACCGATGTGATCAATCAGCATCGTGACAATCGCGATCAGCTTTAATGTCCCACCCGAAAACACCTGCATTCTTTTCCATGTATCCGTCATGATAGACTCCTTCCTTATAATAAAAACTGACTCAGAACATAATTACTGATATCAATACCATATTCCGTCAATCGAATAATGTCATCCTGCATTTCAATCAGCTTCTCTTCCTGCAACGTCTGCAGGACTCTTCCATACACATCGACAATGTCTTTTTGAAACAATATCCGAAAATTTTCTCTTGATATCCCCTTCGTTTCCCGCAGTCCAAGAAACATAAATTCTTCCATCTGCGCCTGATGAGAAACATCTTCTTTCTCTTCGATGAGCTTATCATATTGATTCTCATTCACAAATTCAATGTATGCATCTCGATTGGTAATATGCCCAAATCGCTGATTTTCAATCAAGGATGCTGCGCCGACACCGATACCGAGATAGTTTTTTCTCTGCCAATATCCCCGATTATGCTGACATTCATATCCCGGTTTCGCATAATTCGAAATCTCATATCTTTGATATCCAAGTTTCGTTAGAAACTTTAACGTGTCTTTGTAAATAATTCTTTCCTCTTCTTCACCTGGAAGTCGGGAGGTGCCCTCATGATCCGCATACTGACCATCACTGCCGTACTTCTCATAAAACAAAGTCCCCTCTTCTACAATCAGACTATATGCCGAAATATGTTCCGGATTCAGATCTGTTACGGTCTTTAATGTCCTAAGCCAGCTGCCTGACGTCTGCCCCGGTATCGCAGAGATTAAATCTACATTGACATTCTCAAAGCCAACAGACCTCGCCAACTCATACGTATCTAAAAAGTCCTGCATCGTGTGAATTCTTCCGAGCAGTTTTAATTCCTCATCATTTGCGGACTGAAGACCGATGCTAAGTCGGTTAATCCCTGCTGATTTGTATGCTAGAAGCTTTTCTTTTGTTACCGTTCCCGGATTCATTTCAATTGAGATTTCCGCATCCGGAATGATATGAAATGTCTCATAAAGCGCCGAAAAAACACCTGCAATCTGCACTTCTGTCAGAATGGAAGGTGTTCCTCCGCCTAAAAACACAGTACTCACTTCATATTCCGCATACTGTTTCTGATAAGACCTGATTTCCCCTATCATTGCCTGCACATAATGATCTATCTCCGCCGCATCTGCCGGTTCGGATAAGAAATCGCAGTATGCGCATTTGCGCACGCAAAATGGAATATGAAGATAAAGTTGTAAGTTCGGGTGATTGATTCTATTCGTCATCTAATTTTAATACACTCATAAATGCTTTCTGTGGAATCTCTACATTTCCAATCTGTCGCATTCTCTTCTTGCCTTCTTTTTGTTTCTCAAGCAGCTTACGTTTACGGGAAATATCACCGCCATAACATTTCGCAAGGACGTCCTTACGCATCGCTCTCACTGTCTCACGCGCAATCACTTTACTGCCAATCGCCGCCTGAATCGGTATCTCGAAGAGCTGTCTTGGAATCTCTTTCTTAAGCTTCTCACACATCTTTCTTCCACGTTCATACGCCGTACTTGCATGTACGATAAAGGAAAGTGCATCGACCTCTTCCTTATTCAGTAAGATATCCAGCTTCACAAGGTCTGCCTTCTCATATCCGAGTAGCTCATAATCGAAGGATGCATATCCCCTCGAACGCGATTTCAGTGCATCGAAGAAATCATAGATAATCTCATTCAGTGGCAATTTATATTTTAATAATGCACGTGTTGTTTCGATGTAATCCGTTCCCTCGTATTGCCCTCTTCGCTCCTGACACAACGTCATGATTTGTCCGATGAACTCTGTCGTAACCATGATCTCCGCAGACACCATAGGTTCTTCCATATATTCAATCTCTGCTGGGTCCGGAAGGTTCGACGGATTCGTCAGCTCCAGCATCTCACCATTCGTCTTGTAGACTTTATAAATAACTCCCGGTGCCGTTGTAACTAAGTCCAGATTATACTCTCTCTCTAATCGTTCCTGAACAATTTCCAAATGCAGCAGCCCAAGGAAGCCGCAACGGAATCCAAATCCAAGTGCAATCGATGTCTCTGCTTCAAACTGAAGCGCTGCATCATTGAGCTGCAATTTTTCCAATGCATCCCGAATATCTGGATACTTTGCCCCATCCGCCGGATAGAGTCCACAGTATACCATTGGGTTCACTTTCTTATATCCGGGAAGGGGCTCGGCGCAAGGTCTTGCCGCTTCTGTCACCGTATCGCCTACACGGGTATCTTTCACATTCTTCAAACTGGCAGTAATATAACCTACCATCCCGGCATCCAGCTCATCGCTTGGAATAAACTGTCCCGCTCCAAAATATCCAACCTCAACAACTTCTGCCCTTGCACCGGTCGCCATCATCTGAATCTCTGTTCCTTTTCGGACCGTTCCCTCTTTGATACGGCAGAATACAATGACACCTTTATAGGAATCGTAAAGAGAGTCGAAAACCAATGCCTGCAGAGGTGCACTCTTGTCACCTGCAGGTGCCGGAATCTTAGTCACGATCTGTTCTAACACTTCTTCAATATTGATACCGGTCTTAGCGGAAATGAGCGGCGCATCATGGGCCTCAATTCCAATGACATCCTCAATCTCTTCTATGACACGATCCGGATCTGCACTTGGCAAATCAATCTTATTGATGACCGGCATGACATCCAAATCATGATCCAGTGCGAGATATACATTTGCCAAAGTCTGTGCTTCCACACCCTGCGCCGCATCGACGACAAGAATTGCCCCGTCACAGGCTGCAAGACTTCTTGATACCTCATAGTTGAAATCGACATGTCCCGGTGTATCAATTAAATTAAAAACATACTCTTCTCCATTCTTCGCATTGTACACAATCCGAACAGCCTGCGCTTTGATCGTGATTCCACGCTCTCGCTCAAGCTCCATGTTGTCAAGAACCTGTGACTGCATCTCTCTGCTGGTCAACGTTCCCGTCTTCTCTATGATTCGATCTGCAAGGGTAGACTTCCCGTGATCGATATGTGCGATAATACAAAAATTACGTATATGATTCTGATCTATAATTGCCAATTTATTTCCTCCATCTATGCGGCGCTTGCTCTATCCGCGTAGTATTTCTTTCCTATGCTATTCTAGCATGCGTTTGAATACTTTACAATGAAAAGTTCCACTGCAAGGGTATCTGTCAGACGCCCGGTCTTAACGCGCTCTTCTGTATCTGCGGCATCTTCTAAAATTCCACGAAGTGACTTCATTGAAAATGCACCGGTCTGTCTTGTACATTTCTCTGCCACAAACGGCTGTATTTTCAGCTTGCCTGCAATGTCGCGTCCACGAAATCCCTTCGCCTGCAGTTCTTTTGTCTCAAGCAGCATGCGAAACTGCCGCACCAAAAGAAACAACACCCGCATCGGCGGCTCCTTTAGAGCCAGCAGATCATAATAAAGCTGCAATGCTTTCTGCTGCTGTCTTCCCGCAACCGCATCCACCATGACAAAGATCTTGTTCTCTATCTGCGTAATACAAATTGCATCAACATCTTCGTTCGTAATCACATCTTTTTCTAACGTATAGCAGAACAGTTTTTCCAATTCACGCTGAATATTTTCCATATCACATCCAACCTCAGATAAGAAATATCTTGCTGTCTGGTCTGACATCTGCTTGCCTTCCTGCTTTACAAGTCCGAGTATCCATTTGCGAAGAGTTCCCTCATCCTGCATCCCCAGCTCCACAACTCTGCCTTTTTTCTGTACGGCTTTATAGAGTTTGCCCCGTTTGTCAATTTCCTTCTCTATAAATAAGTAGAATGTCGTCTCCGGAAGATCTTTGATATAATCTGCCAGAGACGGCGTTGCATTTTTAAAAAATCCCGTATTCTCAAATACAATCAGACGCCTGTCCGTGAAAAATGGCAGCGTCTCTGACAAATCAATGATTTCATTCACATCCGCTCCTTTTCCCTCGTAATAGGCATAGTTCATCGTATCACCCTCCGGAAGCATTGCTTTTGTCATCCGATCCTTGTACTGCTTCTTCAGATAATTCTCTTCTCCATATAATAGATATACCTGTTTCAATTGTCCTGTTTTTAAATCTTCATTCAGACTTTTCAATGGTCTGCTCCTAACTCTGTTTTTATTGACTTGTGATCATTTCATATTATATTCTATTTCACTCCTGATTGTAAAGGAGTTTCCATCTGTCCGCACGGTGATTGCGCCATAATCCTGTGTGCTTAGAATCCTGCTGCCTGCCTCTTTTAGCCGCGTGATGGTTTCCTTATGAGGGTGTCCGTACCGATTCTTCTCACCTGCGGAAATGAGTGACAGTTTCGGCTGTACGATATCAAGCAGCTCTTTGCTGCTTGAATTTTTTGAACCGTGGTGCGCTACCTTTAAGACCTCATACGCATCTAGTCTCTTTTCCAAAAGTTCTTCCCCCGCCCCTTCCACATCCCCGGTAAAAAGCATATCAAACTTCCGGCAGGTGAGTGAAAGCACCATCGAACCGGCATTTCCAGTTTCAATCTGATCGTCTTTTCCCGGCTGGATACAGGTAATGCTTAGATCGTCTTTTGGGTCTGAAACCGAATCTCCCGGACTGATTGTGACAACTTCCGTGCCATTTTCATGCGCAGTCATCGCCAATGACTTTAACTTGTCATCCATCATCTCTTGCACAGGAAGAACCAGATATCGAATCCTTACCCCAAACTCCTGCCGCTGTAGCATTTCTTCTACCCCATTGTAGTGGTCACTGTCTCCATGCGAGACAAATACATAATTCAAGGTACTGATTCCCTGTGATTTCAAATATGGTTCCAGTCGATACTTTCCAACCTCCGACACATCGCTGCTTCCGCCATCAATCATACACACCATTCCACCTGGGCTTTTGATAACCAGCCCATCTCCCTGTCCGACATCCAGCATGGTAATCGATATTTCCTGCCGTAAAGGATGAATTTCGTTCCATCTTATGCAGAGACCAGGCAGACTGAGAACGACCAGCGCAATGGAAACCGCCCATCTTCGTTTTCGATAAGCATATAGAAGCGCTGTTCCAAGCAGTACGTAATAGAGGATGATCTGCCATAGCTCTGGCTGTCCCAGAACCAGATGATTTCCGGGAAACCGGATACAGATTTTACATAACATTTCATAAAAAGCAAGTACCGGTCTACAAATCAATAAAATAATGCCCCCACAAAATGTTCCTGCAAATGGAATTGCTACTGATAAAAAAGAACCCAGCACACCCGCCCCAAGCACAATCGACATCAGCGGAATAACCAGCAGATTCATGAAAACAGAGTAAATTGGAAATTCGAAGAAAAAGTATAGCATGCAAGGTAAAATCATCAGGTTAATACTAAGACTTCCCCACAATCCTTCCCATAGTTTCCTTCCTAGTTTCTCAGCGATACTGCTGTCCTTTTTCTTTTTAAATTCTATAAGCGGATGGATCAGAAGGATTCCGAGTATCGCACCGAATGAGAGTAAGAATCCTGCATCATACAGGTACAACGGCCGCCACACCAGTATCACAATGGCTGCCAGTGCAAGGGCCGTCAGCATATCGTAGACACGCCCAGCCATATCCGCTCCGATTCTTACAACAAACATTACAAGTGCCCGCACACTCGCAACGCCGTTTCCTATCATCACGGAATAGCTGATTAGAAACAGTATCCCGATGATTCCTGCACTCACAAATGAAAACCCGCGTTTTCTCAGTATCTGATAAAATCCCAACCCGATAAATGTCATGTGCAGTCCGGAGATTGCAAGGATATGTCCAATCCCATTTTTTTGATATAATTCTTTCAGATTTCCATCCAGTCCATTCTTATCTCCCAGAAGAATCGCACTCATGGTACTCCCATCCGTTTCACCGAGCGTCTTAATCAAGAGATTTTTCCAACGAATGCGAAGCTGGGCCAGTGATTCCTTCCAGATATTTTTAGAAGCATTGATAATCTGATATTTTGAAGCAAAGATACTTCCATGAATCCCCTGTTTTTGATAAAAGAATTTTTGATTAAAGTTGCCTGGATTTCTTGGCTCGTCAAAATAAGTGACCTCTCCTGTCACTTCAATTTCATTTCCGATGCTGATATGTTGGTTGGATGAATTTTCCTGTTTGATGTAAACAATGATATTTGTCTGATAGGATTTTGCTGTCAGATAGACAATCAGATAATCCTTTTTTATTTCCGTGTAACTTACCACTCCAGCGGTGGTAAGCACACTGCCTTCTTTCACTGTCTTTTCCAATAATGAGGGATACCAGTCCTTTTCCAGCCGGAATCCCCGTATCAGCACAATCTGAACAATTAGAAACAACAGGCAGAAGACGCACAACGGTCTCTCCCGCATTTTATTCCTCCGTAATGTATTCTGTCTTCTCTGTAAGCGGCTGACTCAAATCTACCACATCCATATACTGCACGTTTGATTCCCCGTTCACCAGAATCTGAACGGAATTAATTGTCGTACCATCCGTCAATGAATTTACAATCGAATAAATCATAATTTCAGGTTTGATGTCATACCCACTCTGGAGAAAGGATTCATCCAGATTCACATAACAGATTCCATCCCGAATCGTCACACCGAGAATGATTGTGTCCGCACTGATGGTTCTGTAATTGCCGACATCGGAAGGACCCTTTAAGAGCTGTTCCATAATCAGCTTTTCTACTGACACATTACTGCTGTATTTCACATCCTTTGTCTCCATATGGAGCGCATCCCCCACCTCATTGGCAAAAAACAAATGCAGGGTTGCTGTCTGATACGTGTTCAATGTCGACCCGATATTCTGAACAAATGATTCCGCGTCAAGTGCACCGATTTCATTGCCGTGTCGATCTGTCATTGGCACTCCGTTCACCAGAAACCTGACCGCCTCTACTCCATCAATCTGAACAAGAGAATCCACAATTGCAGCTCTGCAGAGCCCCTGCATCACAGAGCCCACCTGATTATATCCATCTGACAGATCAAGCTGTACCTGACCATCTGACACAATAGCGGACAACACCTCTACGTCATCCGGAATCGCCGGATTATAATCTACCTCCGTCGTCTTTTTTGACATTTCTTTCACCATCTCATCCACGGCTTTCTGTGGATCTTTTTCGGCAATCGTATAGTCTTCCGTCTCAATCTCGGTCTTGTCTCCATTGATATAATAAAGAAACGTTTGATTTTCTGATGTCAATTTTATTTTATTATGTTTACAGCCGGTCAATGCGATTCCCATTATAAGAAGCATCAGCATACACGCTACTGTCTTTTTCATTTTCGCACCTCCTAAACAACATAATTCAACGGAATTCTCACACTAAATGTTGTTCCGACATTCTCTTTACTCTCTACTTTAATCGAACCACGGTGCACGATGATCGCACTCCTTGCAATCGCAAGTCCAAGCCCGGTGCCTCCAATTTCTCTGGAATGTGACTTATCCACACGATAGAATCTCTCAAAAACATGATCCAGATCTGCTTTCGGCATCCCGATTCCAGAGTCTTTCACCTCCACATGGAAAAATTTGTGATCTGCATTCAGGGTAACACGTACCCAACCCTGTGGATGATTATACTTGATTGCATTTTCTACCAGATTGGAAATTGCGAGTGTGAGCTTCACTTCATCCACCTCCGCGGTTACATCGCGAAAGCTTTCAAAGACAACTTCCACATTCTTCAGCTCTGCAATGGGCTTTAGCCTCTTAAGAATTAATTCCAGCATCTCATTGATATGAATGGTCTTAACATTGATATCCTGCGAGGTCCGGTCCATTTTCACAAGAGAGAGAAGGTCCGTAATAATATCATTCTCACGGTCAATCTCATGTGTGATATCCCCCATAAATTCCCGGTACATCTCAACCGGAGCATCCTCCTGTACAAGAAGCGAATCTGCCAGAACCTTCATTGATGTCAGTGGAGTCTTTAGTTCATGTGACACATTCGACACAAATTCCTGGCGCGAATCATCCAACACTTTAAGACGGCTCATCATTTTGTTAAACTCATCTGACATACTCTCTGTTTCCGTGTAGGTATTTTCATGCAATTGTTCAGAATCATAACCTTCGGTTACCGCTTCAATGGAATTGGTAATTCTTCTCAGCGGGCGCACAACAAGTTCTCCCACCAGTACCGCAAGCACAATCAGGATGCACACCAGCGTAAGTAAAATAATATCTCCGCGGGTATGCATGAGTCGAATGGTATCTTCTATCATATCTGTAGAGACACTCACAAGCATCACGCCCATCACATCACTGGAATCCAATGCTGAAATCGGCATGGTTACTTCTATATACCTGTTCTTCGCATCATACTGGCTTGCGCCCTTCCCCTGAAATGAACTCACAACAGAAGGTGAAACAATCGTCTTACCCGTATCTAGATCATATGTATCATGCAAAATTTTCAAATCCTGATTGATGATCATCACACGACCGCTGTAAATGTTCGAAAGCTGCGTCAGCTCTGCATCAATTGTCTCATCATTTGCTTCACTTAAATAATTGCTGGTGGATAACTGGTTGCACAGAATGGTGCACTGATTCTGAATATCCGCAGTCTTTAAATCAACTGCCCGACTTTCATAAACAGCAAGAATCCCGACACGAAAGATGACACATGGGATGATTCCTGCTGCTAATACAATCACAATAATGCGAAAAAACAGACTGTTTAAGTATTTGTTCTTAATTCGAAATCTAAGCTTGGAAATAATAACCCACTCCCCACTTTGTATGAATATAGACCGGTTCACTCGGACTCTTCTCAATCTTCTCACGGAGGCGTCTGATATGTACATCCACCGTTCTTGCATCGCCCGGGTAGTCATGTCCCCAGACCGTTTCAAGCAGCACATCTCTGCTGTATACTTTATCCGGATGCTTTGCGAGAAGCTCTAACACATCGAATTCCTTGGCAGTCAGATTAATCTCTGTATCCCCGATTCTTACGCGTCTGCTCTCGCAGTCAATTCGCATATCCCCCTTCGTGATAACATTCAGGTTCTCCATCATCTGCTGTTTGGATGTTCGCCGCATGATTGCCTTGATTCTTGCCTTCACCTCCAGAATATTAAACGGCTTTGTAATATAATCATCTGCTCCATATTCTAGCCCAAGAATCTTGTCCATATCTTCACTCTTCGCTGTCAGCATTACAATCGGCATATCAGAGAATTCGCGAATCTCCTGGCATACCGTGAATCCATCTTTCTTCGGAAGCATGACATCCAATAGTACAAGGTCATATTCACACTTCTTTGCATACGCTAAGGCTTCTTCCCCATCATATGCACAGTCCACTCTCATATCATCCTGCTCCAGGCTAAAACGAATGCCTTTTACAATTAACTTTTCATCATCCACTACTAATACTTTTTTTTGCATATACTCTCCCTCATTTTCTAACTAACAGACATTCACACAGTAATTTGATCTTCAATCTTACGAAATACACCTTCCTTGATTCCTTCAATCTGCATGATATCTTCAATACTTTGAAATCCGCCTTGCGTCTCCCGGTAGGCGATGATGCTGTCTGCCTTTGCCTCACCGATTCCGGTTAACGTCATCAGTTCTTCTTTGGACGCTGTATTGATATTCACCCTGCCATCCTTAGCCGCTGTCTGTGTACCGGCAGACTGATTCCCATCACTTGTACCCTCCGACGCATCCGTCCCCACATTTCCTGCATCGACTTCTTCCTGTGTCGGAACATAAATCTGCTCGCCATCTAAAACAAGCTGTGCCTGATTCAGAAATGTGGCGGAAGCCGCTTCTGTCATGCCGCCCGCCTGCGCGATTACTTCAAATATCCGCACTTCACTGTCAAAGGTGTAGACTCCCGGCTGATTCACCGCACCACAAATATATACCCAGACTTTCTCTTCCTTCTGATTCTCCACAGTCAGATTCTCTGACTCCTCTTCTGTTACAGATCCGTTCTCTTTTGTATCTTCGATTGTCACTCTTTCAAGCTCTGACTTTTCCTGTTCCCGGCATCCACCGCAGATGACAATCACAGACAGAATGGCAATCCATCCTAACATGTATCGTAATGTTCTCTCCCGCATTCTTCTTTTCCTCCAAAGAATCACGAGAAAAGATACCCCTTTATCATAGACAACATCTATTGTAGCGAATCAGTTCCGAAAAAACAATACTTTTCACAAAAATGTTACATTCATATTACATTTCTGCTTATTGATTTTCAAAAATAATAAGTCCAATCACCGTAAGCCCCATGCCCGCAAGCTTCCACATGTTCACCGGCTGTTTCTCTACACCAAACATTCCCATCAGTTCGATCAGATATGCACACACGACCTGCGCCACCACGATGAGCAGCGCTGCCTTTGCCGGTCCCAGAATCGACATACTCTGAATGACCGTCCAGGTGATTCCTGCTCCCAGCACTCCGCCGAGCAGCATGAACCTTGGCTGCACCTCCCACAATTTCGCCACGTGATCCCTGCCGGTTGCCATCCACAGAATCAGACAGACTGCAAATGCACTGAGCTGCACCCAGCCACTGCTCACCCACACCCCCGTCGTCTTCGTCACCTGTGTATTAAAAACACCCTGCACGCTCATCAATGCACCTGATAAGAGTGCAATCAAAAAACCAATCATCTTGTATACCTCCCATAAATTTCCTATTAGAGTATACCCAGATAATTGGTTTGTTATGAATATTACTGCAATGCTTTTTCCAGTTTTTCAATCATCTCATCAACATGTTCTTTTTCAATTACAAGTGGTGGAACCATACGAATGACATCACTTCCGGCACTGATTACTGTCAGGCCTTCCGTTAACGCCTTCTTCACGATATCCCCCACAGGTTTTGTAACGACAAGCCCCTGAATCAGACCTTTTCCACGCCGAGTCGTCACAAAATCATATTTTTCTACAAGCGTATCTAACTTTTCCTCAAGATAAGGTGCAATTTCATTGACATGTCCCACGATATCTTTTTTCTCATAGATTTCTAACACTTTGGCAACCGCAGCACATACAAGCGGACCACCGCCATAGGTTGTTCCATGATCTCCGGGTGCCAGCGAATATGCTGCCACTGCCTCTGTCATCGCAAATGCTCCGACAGGCATCCCGTTTCCAATCGCTTTTGCCATGCACATAATATCAGGCTGCACTCTATATGCCTGCCATGCAAACATCCATCCGGTACGTCCCATTCCGCACTGAATCTCATCTAAAATGAGAAGCATATCATTCTCCTCACAGAGTTTTTTTACTCCCGAAAGGAAGTCCGGGTCGATTGGATAGATTCCGCCTTCGCCCTGAAGTGTCTCCATAATCACCGCGCAGGTCTTTTCAGAAATGAGTGCTTTCACACTTTCCAGATTATTATACTCTGCAAATTTCACTCCCCCCACCAGTGGTTCAAATGGCTCACGGTAATGGGCAGTTCCCGTCACGGATAATGCCCCCATACTTCTTCCATGGAAGGACTTCTCCATCGCAATGATCTCATATCTGCCGTTCTTCTTGCTGTATGCGTATTTTCTTGCCGCTTTTAAAGCACCCTCAATCGCTTCCGTCCCACTGTTTGTAAAAAAGACACGATCCATCTGAGATGCTTTGGTCAGTTGCTGCGCAGCATGAAGCACCGGCTCTGTATAATACAGATTGGAAATATGCCAAAGCTGATCGATCTGATTCTTTAGCGCATCATTTAACTCTTCGTTATGGTAGCCAAGTGATGATACTGCAATCCCTGCTGCAAAGTCAAGGTATTTATGTCCGTCTGTATCATAGAGATATACGCCTTCACCGTGATCGAAGATCACAGGAAAACGATTATATGTATGAACGAGCAGCTCATCAATTTCTTTCATTTCATTCTGATTATTCATGGTAATACATGTCTTCCTCTCCACTTAAAATTGCTGTACCGATTCCTTTATTTGTAAAGATTTCAAGTAACAGACAGTGTGCGATCCTTCCATCTAAGATATGAACTCTTGATACCCCATTTTCAATGGCGTCAATACAGTTCTGCAATTTAGGAAGCATTCCGCCGCCGATGTAGCCTTCCTCCATCAGTTTCTTCGCTTCGTCCACACGAAGCTCCGAAATCAGCGTCGATGGATCTTTTGGATCTTTGTAGACGCCTTCGATATCCGTCAAAAATGCCAGCTTTTCTGCTTTCATGGCCCTTGCAATCGCACATGCCGCATCATCCGCATTGATGTTATATGTATTGTAATCATCATCCATTCCAATCGGGCAGATGATTGGCAGAAAATCTTTTTCTAATAAATCATTCAGAATTTCGCCATTGACCGCTTTCACGTCACCGACAAAGCCAATATCTTTTCCATCCGATAATTTCTTATCGACTTTCAGCAGTCCACCGTCTTTTCCACTAATGCCAATGGCACGAACACCAAGCTCCTGCACGAACTGCACCAGACTTTTGTTTACTTTATTCAGTACCATCTCGGCAACTTCCATCGTGTCCTCGTCCGTCACACGAAGTCCATTGATGAACTGTGGCTCCATGCCGACCTTACCAACCCATTTGCTAATTTCTTTTCCACCGCCGTGAACAATAATCGGCTTGAAACCAACAAGCTTTAACAAGGTAACATCCTGGATAACCTGTTTTTTCAGTTCTTCGTCAACCATTGCACTTCCACCATATTTTACGACAATAATCTTGCGATTAAACCGTTGGATATATGGCAGTGCCTCAATCAATACTTCTGCTTTTTCTAAATATTGCTGCATATTCTCATTCATTTTTTATTTCCCCTCTTCCTCACATTAGCTCCGGTAATCTGCGTTGATATCAATATAACCATGTGTCAGATCGCAGCCCCATGCCGTTGCCTTTTTCTCACCCACGTGAATATCTGCTATTACAATCACTTCTTCCTGTGACAAGATTTCAGTTGCTTTTTCCTCACTATAGTTTACAGCAACACCATCTTTCATAATCTGAATCACTCCGGCTTTGCTTTCAAATTTCAAATCCACCTTGGACGGATCGAAGATTTCTCCCGCATAGCCCATCGCACATAGAATTCGTCCCCAGTTTGCATCATGACCGGCGATTGCCGTTTTCGTAAGATCTGAACACACGACTGATTTTGCAATGACTTTCGCCTGTTTCTTAGACTTTGCCCCAACCACATTTACTGTCAGAAGTGCAGTTGCGCCTTCTCCGTCACCTGCCATCATCTTTGCCAGTGTTTCATTGATATAATTGAGCGCTTTTACAAATTTTTTGTATGCCTTTGTTCCTTCTATAATTTTTTCATTACCGGCTGCTCCATTTGCAAGAACCACACAGGTATCATTCGTAGAAGTGTCTCCGTCCACGGAAATCATGTTGTACGTGTTCTTAACATCCTTACTCAGTGCTGCTTTTAATGCATTTCTCGAAATATTTGCGTCTGTTGTGATAAAACTAAGCATCGTACACATATTCGGATGAATCATGCCGGACCCTTTTGCCATACCGCCGATGGTTACTTTCACACCATTGATATGAAAAGAAGCTGCAACTTCTTTTGGTTTTGTATCAGTTGTCATAATTGCCTTTGCTGCCAGATGACCATTCTCTTCACTTGCATTTTTGGCATCTGCAAGCATTTTAATCCCGGTCTTTACTTTTTCGATTGGAAGCTGCATGCCGATCACGCCGGTTGAGCCGATGATCACTCCATCCGCATTGATACCAAATGTCTCTGCTGCCGTATGAGCTGTTTCTCTGCAGTATTCGAAGCCTTCTTCTCCTGTACATGCATTTGCAATTCCTGAATTCACAATTACTGCGTGTACTTTTGTGTTACTGTCTACAATCTTCTTATCCCACAGGACCGGTGCTGCTTTTACAACATTGGTTGTAAAGGTCCCTGCCGCTTTACACGCCTTCTCACTATAGACAAGCGCCATGTCGCTACGGTTCTGATACTTAATTCCCGCCGCTGCTGATGCTGCTTCAAATCCTTTTGCTGCTGTTACGCCTCCACTGATGATCTCCATATAGGCCTTCCTTTCTTATGGTACAAGTGTTTTTACTGTTCATTAAATGCTGTAATATTGGCTGAATTTAACACAAAATCATAATAGTTCAAATCCAGTCTTTCCGTCCATCCAATCGTATTCCAGAATGCATTTCCAATATCGTTCTGTGTAAATGCAATCAGGCATACTTTGTTAATCTCTTCTTTTTTTAACGCTTCCATCGCTGCAACGACCATGGATTTTCCAATGCCGCATCTTCGGTAATCCGCATCGACACATACATGGTAAAAGCATCCGCGTCTGCCATCATGTCCACACAGAATACAACCCACTATTTTATTTTCACTCACTGCGACAACGCTCGTTGTTGGATTCCGTTTTAGAAAGCGATCGATGCCTTCTCTCGAATCATCAATACTGCGAAGCCCAAATCCGTGAATCTTCGTCCACAGATCATAGACTTCATCATAATCTTCCATTGTCATTGCTCTAATCATTTTATCTCTCTTTCCTACGGGAACATTGGAACCAGTTCGAGTCCTTCCGACTCCTTGAAGCCAAACATCAGGTTCATATTCTGCACTGCCTGTCCTGCTGCCCCTTTTACAAGATTATCCATCGCGCCCATCATAATAATACGATTGGTTCTCTCATCAATCTTGAAATTGACATCCACGTAATTGCTGCCTTCTACCCATTTTGTCTCCGGACAAATGTCTCTGTCTAATACACGGACAAATTTCTCATCTGCATAATATTTGTCATAAATTGCTTTTACTTCTTCGTATGTAACTTCTTTTTTCAGCGTTGCATATTCTGTTGCCAGAATTCCACGGTTCATCGGAACCAGGTGCGGAGTGAAATTAATCATGACTTCTTCGTCAGCTGCATATCCGAGCTGTTCTTCAATCTCCGGTGTGTGTCTGTGTGTTGTAACGCCATATGCCTTAATATTCTCATTTACCTCACAATAAAGATTCGGGACTTTGGCACTTCTTCCTGCTCCTGATGTTCCAGATTTTGCATCCACAATGAGCGTGCTCATATCAATAATACCCTCTTTTGCAAGTGGATATGCAGTTAAGATGGAACAGGTTGTATAACATCCCGGATTTGCAACAAGTCTCGCTTTCTTTACGTCTTCACGATTGATTTCACAGAGTCCGTATACTGCCTCTTCTATAAATTGTGGACTCTGATGCTTGATTCCGTACCACTTCTCATATACATTTACATCCTTAATACGGAAATCCGCACTCAAATCAATAATCTTAACTCTGGATAAAATCTCTTCATTCACAAGAGAACCACACAGTCCCTGCGGTGTTGCTGTAAAAATCACATCCACCCGGTCCGCCAGTTCTTCCATGTTATCATCCATGCAGACTGCATCGACAATCTGGAACATGTTCTGATAGACCTCTGCATATTTCTTATCTATATAACTCCTCGATCCATACCAGACAATCTCTGCATCCTTATGTGCAGCTAAAATTCGAATAAGCTCACCGCCTGCGTATCCAGTAGATCCAATAATTCCAACTTTAATCATAATAAAACGTTCCTTCCATATCCTGATGTCCGAGTACCGATTCACGCTCGGTATCACTCATTTTTATAGCATGTGCATAAGTATACATCTTTTGTGCATATTATTCAAGTATTTTCTTTAAATATTCATGTGTTTTTTATTTTTATTCATTTTCTTTGTGATGTTCTAAATCTAATTTTGCCTGACCGCGATACTCCGCAACTGCCGGTGCCAGTTCATTCTCCACAATCCCCTCATGCTCCTCAGACAGGAACAGTGTCCCCACTTTCTTCCCCATCATGACATCATTGATTGTGTATATGTTATCGCCATTTGCGATAACCATATCACACCCTGCATTCACTGCAATCTTTGCCGCCTCAATCTTCGTATGCATGCCGCCCGTCCCGCTCAGCGTTCCGGCACCTTTTCCCATGCTTTCCAGTTCTTTATCAATACGAACAACCGTGTGCACAAATCTCGCCTTTGGATTTTTTCTCGGATCATCCGTATAAAGTCCCTCGATATCCGACATTAAGATAAGCAGATCTGCATGAATAAGTTCGGCCACCTGTGCTGCCATCGTATCATTGTCTCCAAAAATCCCATATAATTCCTCGGATACAGCGATCGCATCATTTTCATTCACAATCGGAACAATATGACGGGTGATGATTTCTTCAAATGCTTCTTTCGCATTCACCCTGCACTGCGCATCCATAATGGACTCTTTCGTCAGCAGCATCTGAGCGGTCAGATATCCATACTCAGAAAAAAGCTTCTCATAAATCATCATAAGGCGCCCCTGTCCGACCGCCGCGCAGGCTTTCTTCGTTGCATCTGACATACCTTCTGCCTCCAGACCCAGCTTCTTTCTGCCAATCGGAATGGACCCTGACGATACGACAATGACTTCTTTTCCTCTATTTAATAGGTTGATCAGAACTCGGACAAATTTCTCCAGCTTATCCAGATTGATATTCCCAGTCTCCGGATATGTAATCGTAGAACTTCCCACCTTAATAACAATCCGCTTTTTTTCTTTTAATGTTTCTCTCAATTTCATGTGATTTACACCTTTCCCCATTTCTATAGAAATAACATCTTATCTCTCACTTTTTTCCATAGATGATAATATTTTACTCTTCCCGCCCTATTTTATCAAGCTAAAGCACGAAATTCGGCAAATTTCGAAGAATCCCCACATCTTTGTATTGTTTTTTTCGTATATTTTTCTCATTTATTCGTAATTATACATTGTTATTGCATATTTATACGCATTGTTTCTTGTTTTATGCATAATTAATGAATATTTTTTCCATTTTTAGTTGCATATTTATAAGAAATGGTGTATAGTATCATTTTGTAAGCAGGAACCACACGCTTGGTTCCATTCGAGAAGATGGAGGACATTCAAGATGAAAGAAAAAGTTGTATTAGCATACTCAGGTGGTCTGGATACGACCGCTATTATTCCATGGTTAAAGGAAACATTTGATTACGAAGTAGTCTGCTGCTGTATCGACTGCGGTCAGGGTTCTGAGTTAGACGGTTTAGAAGAGAGAGCAAAGTTATCAGGTGCTTCCAAATTATATATTGAAAACATTATTGATGAGTTCTGTGATGATTATATCGTACCTTGTGTACAGGCAAATGCAATCTACGAGAACAAATATTTATTAGGAACTTCTATGGCCCGTCCCGGCATTGCGAAAAAATTAGTCGAGATTGCCCGCAAAGAAGGGGCTGTTGCAATCTGCCACGGTGCTACCGGCAAAGGAAATGACCAGATTCGTTTCGAGCTTGGTATCACAGCACTTGCACCGGATATCAAGATCATTGCTCCTTGGAGAATGACTGACGTATGGACTATGCAGTCACGTGAAGACGAGATTGATTACTGTAAAGCTCATGGTATTGATCTTCCATTTGATATGGCATCAAGCTACAGCCGTGACCGCAACTTATGGCACATCAGCCATGAAGGCCTCGAACTCGAAGATCCTTCCAAAGAACCGAACTACGAGCATTTATTAGTCCTGAGCGTTCCGCCGGAAAAAGCACCGGATGAGGGCGAATATGTCACAATGACATTTGAAAAAGGTGTCCCAAAAACTTTAAACGGCAAAGCTATGAAGGTTTCTGAGATTATCACACAGTTAAACGAACTCGGTGGAAAACACGGAATCGGAATCATCGACATCGTAGAGAACCGTGTCGTTGGTATGAAATCCCGCGGCGTATATGAGACACCGGGCGGAACGATCCTCATGGAAGCGCATCAGCAGTTAGAAGAACTTGTATTAGACCGCGCTACATACGAAGTTAAAAAAGAGATGGGCAACAAATTGTCCCAGATCGTATACGAGGGAAAATGGTTCACTCCACTGCGTGAAGCAGTTCAGGCATTCATCGAGTCTACACAGGAATATGTAACCGGTGAAGTGAAATTCAAGCTTTACAAGGGCAACATTACCAAAGCCGGAACGACTTCTCCATATTCATTATACAGTGAATCACTTGCCAGCTTCACAACCGGTGATTTATATGATCACCACGATGCTGACGGATTCATCAATCTGTTCGGACTGCCTCTGAAGGTTCGTGCAATGAAGATGATGGAAGTGAAAAATAACCAGAAATAAAGACAATACAAACAAGGGGGCGGATGTCTGATTGTAATGGATCAGACATTCGCCCCTTTATCCTGTTATCGGAATTTGCGAACCTGCTTTGACATCTCTTCCAACTCTTCTTTGCTAAGTTCCGGCAATCGTTCCAGTTTATCCATATACATGGACATGGATTCATTTTGCTGTAATTCCCGTATCTCCGTGTAATAATTGACAACAACACCTGTCATAATCGCAATCACAAAGGTTGCGTATACCGTCATAATTACCGATAAGATTTTGGCAATCAGCGTCGTGACCACCACATCGCCAAGCCCTACGGTAAATGTAACAGAATAACAGTACCACAAAGCCTGTCCATAACTTTCAATTCCCGGTTCCACTAAATTAATAATAAATGCAAACACCAAAAGATACCCCAAAAATCCAAGCACAAACTGACTGGCTTTTGTTCTTTTTAGAATCACACCCAATAATCTTATTTTTTTCACACGCTTCGCCTCCTGCTTTCCTCTTTGTATAAGAACTGACAATTGCTAAAATTCCATTGTCAGTGATAAGATTTCAGTTGCATTTTCTGCGATATAAGTTGCCCCTGCCTGCTCCAGTTCAGCCCGATCACCATAGCCATAGAGCACACCAATGGAATCGATTCCGACTTCTTTGGCTCCAATCACATCATGCTCGCGATCACCGATCATAACCAGCCCCGACAGATCTGTAACCCCCGCCTTTTCCAGTGCATACGCAATCACTTCACTCTTTTTTGTACGCGTTTCATCCATCATTGCTCCCGCTACCACATCAAAATAAGAATCTATTTGGAAATATTCCAGCACGCGAACCGCAAATTCTTCCGGTTTCGAAGTTGCAACCATTAACTTCTTACCGGATGCTTTCAGCTTCTGCAGCAAATCTTGCGTATCCGGATATATTTCATTCTCAAAGATTCCTTTATCCCGAAAATATTCTTGAAAATACGAGGTTGTCAGCATCGCTTTTTCTGATGAGAATCCGTAGAATTTTTCGAAAGATTGAATCAATGGCGGTCCGATGAATTTATATAATGTGGTTCTGTCTTTTACTTCAATGCCCCATTTATGTAATGCATAGGCGACTGATTTCGTGATGCCCTCTCCCGGATCTGTCAGTGTTCCGTCTAAATCAAATAAAATCGTATGATACATCTTCTTCTCCCTTTGCTTGTTCTTCCTATTGTGGTATGATATAGCTAATTATAACATTATATACAGATTCGCAAAAGGAGTAATTACAATGCCAGTATTTGACTTTAATAACACACCGGACTACCAAAATCTTTCCGAATGTACCTACACAACATTTTCATCCAATCACAGCTCCCCTTCACCGGAGCAGCCAATTTTGATTCTCGACAACAGTTCCCACCAGTGGTCTCACCATTCAGATGGTAAATTCACAAACCCTATCAAGCGGACTACTTTCGAATTCAATGAAGAGCACGGTGTCGAGACTGCAGATATTTTAAAAATTGATGCCCGTTTTGTTGCGTTGCTGAAATGGCTTGGTGAAAATCACATTCCTGTCCGGCTTTCCGGAAAGAATTTAGAAGAGGGCTATGCGGTATACAAGATTCGCGAGACTGCATTTGGTGGTGGAACCAAGCTTTCTGCTGAAGATGGTTTCTTACAGTTTATGATTGATCGGCTTCTTGCCAGCGATGCGCCGACCGAGGAACTTGACGAGGACGAACAGGATGAGACCGGTGATGACATGAAACTCACCAGTCTGCAAAGTATCACAGACTTTATGAACTGCGCAGGAAGAACGCTCCCTGACAATATCCGGCTTTGGGCAAGACGCAACCTCGCCGTTGCACGTTCACAGGAAGTCACCCCGGAAGAACGCCGCCATGCACAGCGTGCACTCTCAATTATGATGAATATCCAGTGGAGGAGCAACTATTTTGAATCTATCGACCCAAAAGAAGCGCGCCGCATCTTAGATGAAGAGCTTTACGGCATGGAAAAGGTAAAACAAAGAATCATCGAAACGATTATCCAGATCAACCGTACCCATACCCTCCCGGCCTATGGTCTTCTCCTTTGCGGACCTGCCGGAACCGGTAAATCACAGGTTGCTTATGCTGTTGCACGTATCTTAAAGCTGCCTTGGACGACCTTAGACATGAGTTCCATCACGGACCCTGAGCAGTTAACCGGAAGCTCCCGCATCTATTCCAATGCAAAACCCGGAATTATCATGGAAGCGTTCAATATGGCAGGCGAATCCAACCTTGTCTTTATCATCAACGAACTTGACAAAGCGGCTTCCGGAAAAGGCAATGGAAATCCTGCCGATGTACTTTTAACGCTTTTGGACAATTTAGGATTTACAGACAATTATTTGGAATGCCTTGTTCCAACGGTCGGTGTCTATCCTATCGCAACCGCCAACGAAAAATCCCAGATCAGCGCACCGCTCATGTCACGTTTTGCGGTCATTGACATTCCGGACTACACGCCGGACGAAAAGAAAATCATTTTTTCAAACTTCTCATTGCCAAAGGTATTAAAAAGAATGGGCTTAAAAGATAATGAATGCATTGTGACGAAAGAAGCTCTCGATGCAATCATCCGGCAATTCGAGAACACCACCGGCATCCGTGATTTAGAACAGGCCGCCGAACACCTTGCCGCCAATGCCCTGTATCAGATCGAAGTCGAACATGTCAGCGAGGTGAGATTTGATGCGGAGATGGTGGAGGCGCTCTTTGTCTGATTGCGATTTAGTGTAGAGTTGGAGTCCGTGATTTTGGGTGTGTGTTGCGTTTGCGGGCTGTAATTGGGCGCTAAGAGTTGCTAGAAAAATAAGAGATGATAGATTGAGTACCGTGATGATACGAGCAAGAATCTCATGATTCTTACTCTATGCATCACTGAACTCATGTATTTGAAATACATGAGTCCCCTCAATCTATCATCTCTTATTTTTCAAACAACTCTAAAGCTTCAATGAATGCCCTAATCCACAACACACACCCAAAATTCACTCACTCCAACTTGCACCAAATAGCATTGTCGCACCAGAAGTAGATTTCGAGCCAATGAAGCTTGTTCGTCACCCCAGTACACTGCTGGATTCAAGGCCAGCCTAGTGCATTTAAGTTAGTCGAAGAATCTAGATGAGAGCCTGCGTATTGTCATCACGGACATTACACGGTGTGTTAGAGATAAGTAAAAAGAAGATGCAAAATCTATGAACTGAAATTTACTTTCAAGGTAAATTTCAAGTGCTCCTGAGCGTAGTTTTCATCAGAAAACTACACGAATGGGCACGATGTCCATAAATTTTACATCTTCTTTTTGACTTAGCTCTTACATACCGAGTATCGTCCGCGAGGGCAATGCGCAGGCTCTCATCGAATGTCTTCCACTAAATTAAATCACAATTCACTCCAACAGCAGATGCCTTGCCATATAATTAAACACCATGACTACCCCGGTTGCCAGCACTTTCCCGACCATATAGTACATTCCTGCGAATTCGATACAGCCCCACATGATACATTCATTTAAGCCCAGCCCAATCACTGCTGTGATCAAAAAGATTACCATCTGCCGTGTCATTGACAGGTCTTCTCTCGCCACAAAAACATATTTCATACTCACATAATAATTGAAAACCAATGATACTATAAACGCAGCTACGACTGCAATGTACACATTGACCCCCATCACACTTTTCAGCAGATATAGTACGGCAAAATCAATTACCGTAGCCGCTACCCCTGTGATTCCAAATTTCACCAATTTTACAATCAGCTTGTTTGTTTTTTCCATTTCTTTCTACTCCAATCTATCACCAGAACTATCATAACAATACAGGACATGGCTCTGCCCGCCACGCTTCCTGCTGCACGATAGCGAATCTGTATGCTGTGCTTTCCCTGCGTCATCTTTGCGCCGAGAAATGCTGTATTTACCCTCTGCAATTGTACCTGACTGCCATCTACATAGATTTCAAATCCATCGTCATATGGGATTGAGGTTACCAGATATCCATCATTAGTGACCTGAACCGCTCCTTCATATCCATTTCCTGATTTTAACTGCGTAAGCTCCACTTCATCTGTATAGAGAGATGCATTTGCCGTGCTATCCTTTGTTCCAACATAGCATTGGATATCTGAGAGATTGTATTTCCCGCTTCCAAATTGAATTGTCACGTCACTCTCTCCTGGCTGTAGCGCACACGTATAATGAAATACGGTATTTTCGTTATAATAATTATTATCCGCTTTGGTCAATTTATTCTTTTGGCCGTTCACCTTAATCGGCACATCTTTATTTTTCTGATTGTCAACCTGAAATGACAGGAACAGATATTGTTCCTGATTACTTGTATTTTCCAGCGTCAGTGTTCTGGTTGCGACCTCTTTTAACTCCACAGCCGTTTTCTCATCGGTCACCTCAATACTGCCTTCTTCACCGTCATAAGAATCCATCTGGCAAGAGATTTCAGACAATGATTCATTCTCTCGCGCCGGGCCATCACCTATTACAACGGATTCCAGAAGCGTCATTTGCCGCTCCGCCCAGTTCATATCTTCCCAGCTTTTTGTGGAAATGGTCTGATTTGTTACATAGCAAAATGGTGCTGTTTTTGTATTCTCATAGACAGAATTTGTCCCATTGTCTTTCACCATTTCATAGCCTGCTGTATCTGTAGAACCCACCAGATATTTCACTCCCATAAATCGCAGAAAAACAGGATTATCCGTCGCACTTTGAATCAATTTGTTTCTCGTTGCCTGTGGCAGTCCGATCGCACTTCGAAAATTCATATATTCCGTATTACTTACAGAAGAATATCCGGTTGTCAGATTCTGCCCAACAGCCATAACACGATTTACATTCGGTCCGTTATTTTGATCCGCATCTCTGCTCTCCATCCGATAAATACTCTGGTCTTCTGCCAGTATCTCTTCCATCGTATCCGACAACGATGTATCATTGATCTGCTGCATCTGTTCTGTTGTAACCAGCGAATCTTTTAGATTCTGAATCTGAACGATACCCACGACAAAAAAGGTACCCGCTGACACAAGACAAAGCATATGTCTCCACAATCTGTAAGTTAGCAAAATCGCCACCGCACATATCGCCATGTCTATATACAGCCAATGAATATCCTGCGCACTGCTGTCACGCGAGCCGAGGAACAATATCGCAGCCGCAAGCGCATATCCTGCTGCTGTCCATTTCCAATTCAGCTTTTTCTCACCTAATTTGCTAAAATAGTCTGCCGTAAGCAGCGCAATCAGTGGAAGGAACGGAATCAATGCTTTTGCCCGGATATATAAGCCGCCGTTTAACCCCCATGCAAACACAGGACAGATCAGCAGAATTAAGATACAGATGCCCAGCCATTTTTCTCTGCTTTTCCGATAAAAGACACTCGTACATATCGCAATAAATGCGATTGCTGTCAATCCAAGTCCATACGGATGATATAAAAATTTCGACATCGTCACATCCGGGAAAAATAATTCTTTCAGCGAAAAACTATTCTTTGCACTTCTTCCACTTTGCATTGCCAAAAATGTCGGAACCAGATAAAACAGGTTCAAAAACACACCAAAAAGCACCGGATAAAACCGGCACCATAACGTTCGAATCAATACAGGCAGTGATTTTATTTCCGCTTTCTTTAATCCGCATACACCATATATAAAAAGTGCAAACAGCCCACCAATTGAAAAGTAATAGCTAGTCAGCACCATCAGAAATGTGCCAATCACAAGCATGCCGTACTTATTCGTCCTCTCATATCGGTCATAGCCTGCCAGTGTCAGAAGAAGAAACGGCATGTAATCCACAAACATGATCTGAGTCATGGAATGGTAGATCATTGGCGCTGTCAGTACCAACAGCAATGCGCCGACAAATCCATAAAAGGAATGTTCCTTTTTGCAATGATTTCGGATCCAGAAATAGCACAATATACCGTCTGCCACCTGTTCCAGAATCAGAAGTCCCTGCATATATGTCGTCATTTTCACCCATGGCAACAGAAAAGAGATCCAGAACAACGGGCTATACAGCCCATAATACGAAAAATTCCAGATGTTCTGCCCTCCGCCAAGCTCTGCTGCAAACTGAGGAAATAAATTTCCTGTCTTATAAAATAATTTTCGAAAATAATCAGGATAGACACTGTGCTGACTCAGCCAGTCAACTTTTGTGCCCGCCAGATACCCTCCGCTTCTTAGAATCAGAAACAGGAAGATCGGTATCAAGATGAGTATTCCGATAGATACGTATTCTTTCTTTTTCAATGTTCGCATTTTGTCTTGTAATTTCATCATCACTCGTTTCCTTTAAAATAAAAATAGGTCTGTCCTTCACTTCCACATAAGTTCTCGCAAGATATTGTCCAAGTATTCCCATACATAATAACTGCACGCCACCGATAAAGAAAATCACGCACATCATACTTGGCCATCCTGCCACCGGATCATGCCAGATCATATTTTTAATTACAAGGTAACAAATCATACAGAATGATAATCCGCAAAATAAAAATCCGCTATAAGATGCCAGCGAAAGTGGCAGCGTCGAAAATCCAAGGATTCCATCTACCGAATATTTCACAAGCTTCATAAAGCTCCATTTTGTCTCGCCTGCTGCGCGCTCTACGTTATGGTATTCCATCCATTTTGTGCGGAAACCAATCCACCCAAACATTCCCTTGGAAAAGCGGTTATATTCTCCCATCTCCAGCAGGGCATCTACCATCTTACGATTCATCATGCGGAAATCGCGCGCGCCTTCCACAATCTGTGTCTTTGACATCTTATTTATGACTTTATAGAATGCCGCTGAAAAGAAGGAACGAATTTTCTTCTCTCCTTTACGGTCCATACGTCTGGTTGCTGCGCAGTCGTACTTTCCATCCTTCACTTCTTCGTACATCTTCGGAATATAAGACGGCGGGTCCTGCAAATCCGCATCCATCACAACAACATAATCGCCCTGTGCTTCCTTCATTCCCGCATACAATGCAGCTTCTTTTCCAAAATTCCTTGAGAAAGAATAATAATGACACCGGTTATCTTTTTCAAACAATTCCTTCAACGTAGACAACGTATCATCCGTAGACCCATCGTCCACGAAAATCAGTTCGAACTCAACCTCCTTCATCTGCTCCATGATGCTATTCATCTCTTTATAGTATAAGTTTAAAACCTCCTGCTCATTATAGCAGGGAACTATAACTGAAATTTTCCCCATTTTGTTACCTCCCATGTGTTCGTCTGTAAACAAGTTGCAATAGTATAGATATGACTTCACTGTCAGGTCCACAATGTTTCATTATAAACATAGTTTGTAAAAAGTGTGCGAACACTTTCTTAAAATTTTCTTAAGATTGCAAATCCGTAATTTTCACTATTTAAAAAACAGTCATCAAATTAGAAATTGATGACTGTTAATATAATCCCTGCTACAATTGCAATACCATATAATAAACCAACAATCATAAAATTCTCTTTCATTGGTTTGTTGTATCGGAAAAGAACTAATAGACCGACCCCTGCTCCAGTCGATAATCCCGCAACCGTTGCAGCAAAACTTGTGATTCCTGATAAGTACAGCTCTGTCAGCATGACCGAGGCTCCGCAATTTGGAATCAATCCGATGATTGCCGTTAAGAAGATCTGCCCGATCGAGTTCTTTAAGAATATGTGAGACATCGTCTCCGTTCCAACCGATTCTAAGACCAGTTCCAGTACAAAGCTGATCAAAAAAATGTAAAGAAAAAGCTTCGCTGTGTGCGTCAGCGCCGGTTTCCATATACGATGTGTGTGTTCACATCCACAGTCGTGACACATATCGTGAATGTCTTTTTTCCGGTGTGACTTTTTCAGGTATATCGCATCAATCATATATCCCGCAATCACAGCTATGACAATCTTTGCAAGTAATAAAGAAAGCACTTCTTTCCCATGTCCCGGATTCCCGAGCATCACAAGAATTGCCTCATCTGAGGTTGCCAGAAATACTGCCAGAAGCGTACCGAGCGATACCACACCGCTTGCATATAAGCTGGATGCGACTGCTGAAAATCCACATTGCGGAAAACAACCAAGCACCGCTCCAATTGCCGGACCCGCATAGCGTTCTTTGCTAAGAAGCTTCTCCGTAAATGCGGATGAATAATGCTCAACATATTCAATCACAAGAAATGCTGCAAAAAGAAATGGCAGCATCTTCAGGCAGTCTGTAATGGTCTCTATAAAAACTTCATAAATCAAGAATGTAACCTCCAAATTGCGTTTCAATGTATCTCTTCTATTATATCCATATATTTTATGAAGTCAAATGGTTTTCTATCTCGATGAATTTGAATTGTGTTACATCAAATAATCCTTCATCCGTCAGCTTCAGCTCCGGTATCACAGCTAAGGACATAAAACAAAGTGTCATAACCGGCTCAACCGTTTTACTGATCTGCAGCTGTTCAAATGCCATCTGATGAAGTTCTTCGAGCTTTTCTGCAACCCATTCCATGCTTTGATCGCTCATCAGCCCTGCAATTGGAAGTGGCATATCCCCGATTACATTTCCATTTTTTACAACTGCTATTCCTCCGCCCATCTCAGCCAGGGTATTTACCGCAAGTTCCATATCTGCATCATTCACACCGACTACGATAATATTGTGGGAGTCGTGTGCAATCGATACTGCAATGGCTCCTTCTTTGATCCCATAGCCACGAAGAAGTGCCACCGCGACATTGCCTGTGCCATGATGGCGTTCTACCACTGCAATCTTTGCAATATCCTGTGACGGATCAAATACGAAATTCCCCTCACCATCGCGTTTGACTTCTGCCGTTCCTTTTTTCGTCAGGACACCTCCCGGACAGATGTCAATCGTATATACACTGGATGACTTGAGTGGGAGAACCAATCGTTCTTTTGAAAAATTCTTCACATCCATACGTCCTGTGACCGATGCAGAGCGATATGGCTGTACCGGGAGCAGATAGGTTCCGCCTTCCGCCACCTTCTTTCCGGCAATATACACGCTCTGTACACGAAAATCTTCTAAGTTGTCTAATAGAACAAGATCAGCTCGAAGTCCCGGTGCAATTGCACCCCGGTCATATAAGCGGAAACATTCTGCTGCATTTAAGCTCGCCATCTGAATTGCCGTCATTGCATCAATTCCATTTTTCACAAGCACGCGCAAATGATTGTCTATATGTCCCTCCTCCAAAATGGTCTTTGGCTGTCTGTCGTCGGAGCACAAAAGACACCGTCTGCTATTTGCCGGTGTTACGCCGTGAAGCAGCGTCTCAAGGTCATGACATGCCGATCCCTGACGCAGAAGCACATAGACGCCTCTGGATAAGCGGTCTTTCATCTCCTCCAGACTAGAGCATTCATGGTCGGTATGAATCCCCGCTGCCACGTATCCACTTAAGTCATTACCTGAGAGTCCGGGACTGTGACCATCGATTAGCTGTCCGTTTTCTTTCGCCAGCGCAAGCTTATCTAATACATCTTCATCACAGCCAAGGATTCCCGGATAATTCATGAACTCCCCAAGTCCCAGAACGTTTTTTTCTTTCAGCTTTTCGGTCATATCTGCTGCTTTTAAAATTGCTCCCGCATTTTCAAATGGAGTCGATGGCACACAGGACGGATACATGTATTTTATATCCAGTGCCGTTCCTTTCGCTGCCTCCAGCATATATTCCATTCCCTCATTGCCGCAGACATTTGCAATTTCGTGTGGATCTGCGATGATTGTTGTCGTTCCATGTGGTACAACAAGTCTGCCCATTTCCTCCGGTGATACATAGGAAGATTCGATGTGGATATGGCTGTCGATCAGCCCCGGTGCTGCATAAGCGCCCTTTGCATCGATTTCCTCTTCGCCGCTGTAGCTGCCGATTCCTGCAATCTGCTCACCACAGATGGCGATATCACCCTCTATAATGGATGCCGTATAGACATCTACTATCTTACAGTTCTTAATAACCAGATCCGCGGGCTCCTGTCCTGCTGCCACCCGGATGATTCTTGCCGTCTGTTCTTTCTGACTCTGCACACTCATAATTTTCCCTCCGTTCTTCTGCACTCATTATATACCAAACATTTGCGCTTTCCAACCTAAATGAATCTCCGTTTGTTTCTTTTTTGTTTTACTTTTTTATGAGGTGTCGTATAATGGGGATATGAAATAAAAAATAGCGAGGTTTTACCATGATAGATAAAATCAAAAATTGGTTTCAGACACATATCAATCGACATACAACATTCTATGCACTGCGTATCGTAATCGGGATTATCCTCTCCATTCTGATAGCAGAGATGATCGGAATCCAGTTTGCGCCGTCAACCGGTGTTGTCATGCTTCTTTCCCTGCAGGCAACCCGCAAAGAAACGATGCAGACAATTCTCAGAAAAGTGATTTCTCTCGGTTACACACTTGGATTTGCCGTACTGATTCACGAATACATTGGCCAGACCTCTTTAGAATTCTCTCTTGTCATTCTGCTCATGGTCGTCCTGTCCATCTATCTTGGATGGTACAGCACGCTGTCTGTAAATGTTGTAATTGCGTCTCATCTATTCATTACACAGCAGGTCTTCACGACCGCACTGATCTGCAATGAGATCTATCGTGTCTTTATCGGTATCGGTATCGCATTTATCATCAACCTTGGCGTATTTGATATGGAAAAGCAGCTTACCCTGCAGATCCAAAGCATAGAATCCAAGATGCAGGAGATTCTGCTCACTTTCGCAGATTATTTGGACGGAAACACTCCTCTGAAGGATATCACAAAACAATTCCAGACCTTTCAACAACTGATTGATCAGGGACTTGTCAACGCGCAGACCTATTCTAACAACCATGTTCTCTCTCATGCAAGATACTACGAGGATTACATGCATATGCGCGGCAGTGATATTCTGCTGATGGAGCATATTTATACATACTTAAAGGAAATGCCGGAGATCCCGGCGCATTCCGGCTATGTCGCTGATTATACCCGTCACATTGCAAACACGCTCCACATTGCCCGCCCTGTAGACGAGTGGAGTGAAAAATATCAGGAGGTACAGCGAAAATTAGACCAGGAAGAACTTCCTTCTTCCCGGTCTGAGTTCCACGCACAGGTCAACCTGCTGTATGTGTTATACGATTTGTCTAAAATGTTAGACGTACGTAAACATTTCCTCACTTCGATTTCTCAAAAGCAGCGCGACAAATATCTCAAAGCATGATGCTAACAGATCTTTGTTGTCCACTCTCCGCAGTCCCATACTTCATCTGCTACATCCTGATAAAACTCCGGCTCGTGGCAGATGAGCAGAATACTTCCTTTGTATTCCTGAAGTGCACGTTTTAACTCTTCTTTTGCATCGACATCCAAATGGTTCGTTGGCTCATCGAGCAATAAGAAATTCGTCTCTCTGTTAATCAGCTTGCACAGCCTCACCTTCGCCTGTTCGCCACCGCTGAGCACCCGGATCTGCGACTCTATATGCTTCGTCGTTAATCCGCATTTTGCAAGTGCCGAGCGAACCTCATACTGATTGAATCCCGGAAACTCTTTCCACAATTCTTCAATACAGGTTGAGGTATTTCCCGGTGCCATTTCCTGTTCAAAATATCCAATATGTAAAAACTCACCAAGCTGTGCAAAGCCTTCATATGGCTTGATAATTCCAAGGATACTCTTTAACAGTGTCGTCTTGCCAATTCCATTTGCTCCCACAAGCGCAATCTTCTGGCCACGTTCCATTTTGATGTTCAGTGGCTTTGACAACGGTTCTTCATAACCAATCACCAGATCTTTCGTCTCAAACAAATACTTGCCCGGTGTCCTTGCCGTCTTGAAATGAAACTCCGGCTTCACCCGTTCCGGCGCGAGTGATAGCTTATCCATCTTGTCCAGCTTCTTCTGTCTTGACATTGCCATGTTGCGGGTCGAAACTCGCGCTTTATTGCGGGCAACAAAGTCCTCCAGATCTCGGATTTCCTGCTGCTGACGCTTATAGGCTGCCTCTGCCTGTGATTTCTTCACCTCATACACTTCCATGAACTTGTCATAATCTCCAACATAACGATCCAGATGTTGATTTTCCATATGATAAATAATATTGACAACACTATTTAAGAATGGAATATCATGCGAGATAACGATAAATGCATTCTCGTATTCATTCAAATAACGCTTGAGCCACTCAATGTGCTGTTCGTCTAAGTAGTTCGTTGGCTCGTCCAGAAGCAGAATATCCGGCTTCTCCAGCAGCAGCTTTCCCAGCAGGACTTTCGTTCTCTGCCCGCCTGATAATTCGGTTACATCTTTGTCCAAGCCTACTTCGTCCAGACCCAATGCCCTGCCAATCTCTTCTACCTTCGAATCAATGATATAAAAATCATGCACGGTCAGCATATCCTGAATGGTGCCAAGTTCTTCCATCATCTTTTCCAATTCTTCCGGATCCGCTTCTCCCATCTTGTCACAGATATCATTCATCTGCATCTCCATCTCAAAGAGATGTTCGAAAGCCGATCGTAGAACATTCCGAATGGTCATCCCCGGTTCCAGAACCGCATGCTGATCCAGATATCCTGCCTGCACATTTTTGGACCATTCAACCTTGCCCTCGTCCGGTGTCAGACGCTTTGTCACAATATTCATGAAGGTCGATTTACCCTCTCCATTTGCCCCGATCAATCCGATGTGTTCTCCCTTAAGCAGGCGGAACGACACATCGTTGAAAATGGCGCGCTCGCCAAATCCGTGGGTCAGATGCTCTACATTTAATATGCTCATATTTTTCTTTTCCTTTTACGTTTTCTTATGAGATTATACCTCGCCCAAAAACAAAAAGCAACTGACAAGACAGGAGCCAAAAAGGCAGGAGATCGATTCCTCCTGCCTTAATTTGTTCTGTTCCTATTCTTCCACTTTATCAAGTGACACCAATCTGACTCCATCAATCTGTTCCATTTCTTTTTGCAGTTTCTCTAAATCCGCATCCTTTAACACTTTCATTGCAAAATTTTGTGAATCTTCCAACGGATTTTCCGTAAACGATTCTGCGAGCCCTTTCGCATCTTCTCCACTGAAGTATTTGTTCTGAAAATCCTCCCATGCCTGTTCTGCGCTGATATATTTCACATCCTTTACGCCATCGAGTTTTTCTATTTCCGCTTGAATGGCATCCATCTTCGTTTGATCTATGTCCTTCTCCAGAAATACTTTTGCTGTCGCATCCGTATACGCATAGACACTTTGTGACCAGTAGAATACCGAGCAGCATATCAAAAGTGCACCCATCACTACCGCAAATCGATTCAATGAAAATGATTTTTCCTTTTTCTGCATCTTACATCCCTCCAAAGAAATTTGTCTGGAGGCATGTAAAGTAGAAAACGCCTGTTTGTATCGCTCTTTATTCGTCATCATCATTCCATTCCTCCTTAAGTAATCGTTTCAACATTGTTCTTCCCCGGGTAAGTCTCACTTTGACATTACTTTCAGATACATTTAAGATCTCAGAAATCTCTCGAACACTATAGTCTTCATAATAGAATAGATGTATGACAATCCGATATTTTTCTTTCAGGCTCATCACCTGTTCCAACAGATTCTCCGACTCTGGTGTTTCAAATGCTAGTGTCTCTATATAATCATCCAAGTTATCACTATGTCTCCGCCAGAAAGCCGTCATCTTATTTTTCGATTTGTTGATTGTCACTCGAATCAGCCATGCCTTGATATGCTGTTCACTTTCAAATTGCTTATCAGTCGTGTGATATTGAAGAAATGTATCCTGAACAACATCATCCGCATCTGCCTGACTCTTGCAGATGTTAAATGCAACTGCAAAAAGATTGTCCTTATATTTTTCCATCAATTCCTCTGTCTGTAATCTCATAAATGTATCCTCATTCTTGTCATCGCTTTGAAAAGGCCTTTCACTTATAATACAATGAAACTCACCAAAAGGTTACAAACAAAAGTCAATTTGTATTTTATCTTTCTATCACATAACACTCATACGGTCTAAGCCTGATACTTCCACATATTTCCTGCCCTGTCTTTGCATAATTTCCGAGCAGTACATGATATGTCCCGTCCAGCTTTTGTTCACAGGCTGTATTTTTCCAGTTACATACCACGGCAATCTCATGTCCTTCGCACACTCTCTTATATGCAAATATCTGGTCATTCTCCGTGTCTATAAACGCAATCTCCCCCTCGCTGACTGCTTTGTTCTTCTTTCTAAGTGCAATCAGTTCTTTATAGTACTGGTGTATGGAATTCTCGTCCTCCATCTGGTTCTTTACATTAATCACCTTGTAATTTTCCGGCGAATGAATCCACGGAGTTCCTGTTGTGAATCCCGCATATTCCGAATCATCCCACTGCATCGGAGTACGGCTGTTATCGCGGGAACGGGCACCCAGAATCTTAAGCGCCTCCTCTTTGGTCTTGCCTTCCTCCAAGAGGATCTGATAATAATTCAGACTCTCGATATCGCGATATTGTGAGATGTCAGTATAAGAAGCATTTGTCATCCCAATCTCTTCCCCTTGATAAATGTATGGGGTCCCGCGCAGCATATGAATAGACGTTGCGAGCATCTTCGCAGATTCTTTCCAGTAATTCTGATCATCGCCAAGTCTTGACACGATTCTCGGCTGATCATGATTACACCAGAAGACCGCATTCCATCCGTCATTTTTCTGCATACCGAGCTGCCATTCCTGATATAGCTGATTCAACGCTTTGTAATCCGGATTCATAAGTTCCCATTTCTGTCCGTCCTTATAGTCAACCTTCAGGTGATGGAAATTAAAGCACATGGAGAGTTCCCCCGCTGCCGGATTCGAGTAGCGCACGCAATTCTCGATCGATGTTGATGACATCTCTCCAACCGTAATCATATCTGTAATGCCTGCATCTTCCGCTAATTCCTGCAGGAACTCATGTACATGTCTTCCGTCCGTATAGAATCTTCTTCCATCTCCCTCGAAATCATCTTCGAACACTTCCGGCTTGGAAATGAGATTGACCACGTCGAATCGAAATCCCTTCACGCCTTTCTTCTTCCAAAAGCGTAAGATCTCTTTTAGCTCCTCACGCACTTTTGGATTCTCCCAGTTCAGATCAGCCTGCGTCACATCAAAAAGGTGCAGATACCATTTCCCCAGATTTTCCACATACTGCCATGCCGGACCGCCAAATTTGGAAATCCAGTTCGTCGGAAGCTTATCCGGTGTTCCTTCTTTGAAAATGTAATAGTCCTGATACGCTTTGTCTCCTGCCAGTGCTTTTTGAAACCACTCATGTTCCGTTGAGGTATGATTAAATACCATATCAAACATCAAACCGATTCCACGCTTCTCTGCCTCTGCAATTAATTCTTCCAAATCCTTCATCGTCCCAAATCGCAGGTCTATGTTGTAATAATCTGCCACATCGTAACCATTATCCTTTTGTGGTGAGATAAAAAATGGGGTAGACCAGATGTAATCCACACCCAGATCCTGAAGGTAATCCAGTTTCTCAATGATTCCTCTGATATCACCAAGCCCATCTCCGTTCGAATCCTGAAATGATTTCGGATAAATCTGATATACTACCTTGTCTTTAAAATTCATTGCTTCCACCTCTGTCTATTTGCATTTTTATTTACTCAGATTCGTTTCGTTTGCGGTCACATTTCCCTCTGTGATAAGTACCAGGTCACAATCGGCTGGTTTGTCTGTCATTACGACAACGACGGTGTCCGGATGGCCTGCTGCCTTGATCTTCTCTCTGTCAAATTTAAGGAGGGCATCTCCGGCTTTCACGCTTTGATCTAATTTCACAAGATATTCGAATCCTTCTCCTGCCATATTGACGGTATCAAGACCAACATGAATCAGCATTTCCACTCCATTTTCAAGGACAAGGCCAACTGCGTGTTTCGATTCTTCCATCAAGACAGAAACTTTTGCATTACAAGGTGCATAGACGGTGTCACCTGTTGGAACAATCGCCATTCCATCTCCCATCATGCCGGATGAGAATACACCATCTTCTAAAGATGCCAATGTCACTGCTTTTCCTGTTGCAACCGCTTTTAAGGTTACGCTTTCTGAAACTTCTTTTCCATTTTTTGCTTCTGTATCTAATTTTTTACTTCCAACAATGGATGTCAGTACAAATGGTACGACAATTGCGATGACCATACATACGAAAAACCATAACATATATTTCGGCTGGATTGAAAGGATTCCGGGAATTCCTCCGACACCGATTGCATTTGCTGTAACACCTGTCGCGGTACACACCACTGCTGCAATTGCAGATCCAGTCATTCCACAGATAAATGGGAAGACATATTTTAAGTTTACTCCGAAGATTGCCGGCTCTGTAACGCCAAGATAACATGAAATTGCTGCCGGTACATTCACCTCCTGCGCCTGTGTATTCTTCTTTTGAAGACGAATCATACCTAAGACTGCCGAGCCCTGTGCGATATTAGAAAGTGCGATCATCGGCCATAACATCGTTCCGCCATAATCTGCGATGAGCTGTAAATCAATCGCATTCGACATGTGATGAAGTCCTGTAATGACAAGTGGTGCGTATACAAATCCAAAGATTGCTCCGAACAATACTCTCACCGGTCCTGTGATTCCCGCGTAAATAACAGCAGAAATCGCCGATCCAATCTTCCATCCAATTGGTCCGAGTATGAAATGTGCTGCCATCACAGACAGTAACAAACTAAAGAACGGCACAACAATCATCGAAATAACCTGCGGTGTAATCCTGCGGAAAAATTTTTCCAGATATACCAGTGTAAATGCTGCCAAGATGGCCGGAATAACCTGTGCCTGATAACCAATCATGTTTACCTGAATAAATCCGAAATTCCATTTTGGAATATCCGCAACTGCCGTTCCGGCTACTGCGTATGCATTTAAAAGCTGTCCCGATACCAGTGTCAGACCTAAGATGATTCCAAGCATCTGTGTGGTTCCCATCTTCTTCGTAACGGACCAACAGATTCCTACCGGAATCCCCACATGAAAGACTGCCTCACCAATCAGCCACAGGAAGCTGTCGAGCCCTGCCCAGAACTGGCTGAGTTCTACTAATGCTTTCGTTCCATTATCGAAAATATATAAGCTGTCAATACAGTTGCGGAAGCCGAGAATTAGACCACCTGTGATGATTGCTGGAATCAGCGGTGCAAATATTTCCGCAATTGCCGCCAAAATTCGCTGCATGACATTTTGGTTATTCTTTGCTGCCTTCTTCACTGCGTCTTTGGAAACCCCTTCCACTCCTGCGACTGCAATGAAATCATTATAAAAATCTGCTACATTGTTGCCGATGATCACCTGAAACTGTCCCGCCTGTGTGAAGCTTCCCTTGACCGCCTTCATTGCTTCAATCGCTTCGATATCTGCTTTGGCAGGCTCATTCAGAACGAATCTCATTCTTGTCATGCAGTGTGATACTGCACCGATGTTCTGCTTGCCACCAATGTGTTTCAATAGCTCTTGTGAATCACTTGTGTACTTACCCATTTTCTCAACCTCCACTTTATACTTGTTTGAACAAGTTACTTATAAGTTTGTTATAGCACACTTGTTTAAACATGTCAAACACTTTTTTATTTTAGCTGCTAATTTTTTGATGCTAAATATACTCCGCTAACACTTGACTTCCTCTTACGTTCTTCTATATAATGTATTCAAGATGTTTAAACAACTATAGTCAGGAGCACATTATGCCAAAATCAAAATTTGAATCCATTTACAAAGATATCAAAGTCAAAATTGAAAACGAGGAATACGAATATCAGAGTTTTCTTCCTTCCGAGCATACTTTAATTGAGGTCTATGATTGTTCCCGCAATACGGTAAGAAGGGCAATTGCAGAATTGGCAGCCCTCGGATATGTTCAGTCCATGCATGGCAAAGGAGTCCGCGTAATCTATCAACCACTTGATCAGGCGAATTTCACGATCGGCGGCATCGAGTCCTTTAAAGAATCCGCCGCGCGCAATAAGAAGAAATTCACGACAGATGTCCCTTTTTTTGAAGAGATTGTTGTGGATAAACGAATGTCTAAGAAGACAGGATTTGAAGAAGGAACACTGGTATACTATATCCAGCGGGTTCGTTCCTTAGATGATATCGCTATGATACTCGACATTAACATGTTTTCCAAAGAATTGGTGCCAAATCTGACCAAAGCGATTGCCAAAAGATCTATTTATGATTATATTGAAAAAACCCTCGGTATGCAGATTGTAACGAGCAAACGAACGATGACGGTTGAACGTATCACCGAGGCTGATGAAAACTATCTTGACATGGATGATTATGATATGCTTGCCGTCGTAACAAGCCAGACCTATAATTCGGACGGCTTGCTGTTCGAATACACACAATCTAGACATCGTCCGGATTTTTTCTGTTTCCACGATACTGCAAGCCGTAAATTATCATAAGAATCCATTATATCCACTCAAAATTACCGCCAGTCACAGCAAGGCTGAGAAGTGCGTCCATCTTCTCCACTTCTTCGCCTTCTATGATTTTTAACAGTTTTGCGGTTTCTTTTAACTCCGGCATCTCCTCGTCCGGTCCAATCTCCATGTCCGGTGCCTCCCCGCAGCTTGGGCAGACCAGCGTCGGTCCGATCTGTGCATCCAAAAATCGCTCTCCACATTCCGAGCATTCATAATACCCACATCTTGTTGTTCCATCCGGTACGTAATACATAATTATTCTCTCCTCTTCTATATCTCAATTTATTTATAGTAACTTCGCTTACTTTTCCATCTTCATTCTCTTTGCCATTAACGAAATAAATAACACGGTCCACACGATCCAAGCAATCAAGCATCCTTTTCCCGGAAAGAAAATGTCAATACAAGCACCGAGTAAAAAAGGAATTGCCATAATCATTAAACGCACACCATAAGTAGTACACATCTTGACCTTATCATACCTCTGCTGTTCCTCATCAGGACGTATATTAAAACCTGTCAATAGATTCGATGCTTTTCCTTTTGATTTGTAGAAATACAAACCAAAGAAAAACATTATAATTGCCATACACAAATCAAACAAAATCAGTAACATCTTCTCTTCCTCCTTAAATTTCACAGACACACTATTTTTCTTACTGTATTTGCTGTTCGTATTGTCACTTTATCGCTTACTTTCACACTAGCGGTCTTTGACCACCAATTTGTCTTTTGATAGTCTTGCCGACTAAATGACCAGAAAACGATATTCTTGTAATTATATACTTTCTCATATTCTGCTTTAGGATTGCCGATTCCAGCATAAAACTCCACATAAGATAAAGGTGGTATAAGAAATATGATGTTATCGTATATTTCTTTATTGTCATTTCCCCACCAATCAGGAGCATTCTTTAATAGTTCTTCTAATTCTTCTCGCAAAACAACAAAAACCGGTATATCTAAGCAGAATTTGTCTTTTATCATGATTGCTATTTTATTTGTGAGAGTGTTTTTATCCTCTATATCACTTGAGAAAACAACATTACCACTATTAAGATATGATGTGACTCCTGCAAAATCAAGCTCTGCAAAGCCCTTTTTTAATTCAGCCATAGATATCTTGTTTTTCCCACTTATATTGATTCCCCTTAACAAAGCAACATATCTTTTCATAGAACATTTTCTCCTTTACAAATTTTGAATTTGTAGTCCTTCAACTTTTGTTCCTTTTTTAGATACACTCATTTATTCAAGCTTTTTTATAACTAAGTTGTAGTTGCTATCATAATGCAGTCCAAGTTCTCTACACATTCTATCGTTTACCTTATCTAAGGCTTTCTTATATTCTGCATACTGTGGAGATAGCACCATCAAATTAGGAATGAATATGTCGTTATATCCTTTATCTTGGAACTCTTTCTGCGTTTTTCTCTGGGCAACAAATGACGGATGATATTTCATAATGCCAGTTTTCATTTTAGCACCTTTCTTTACCATTTCTTTTAATTTTTCATATTCGCTTTCACTCATATCACGATAATAGGCTATCATCTCATCTGCGATTCTTGTTTCTTGTGTAATCCCACCTGCCATCTTCACACCTATTCCCATAATAAAAGGAACTTTCAATGTCGTTTCATCGCAATACTCTAATATATTCCGTAGGGCTTGCTTCTGCTCCAGAGTCTTTAATCTCACATTAAGAAATGGTTTGAAGTGACTTTTTAAGTAATCGCCCCATTCTTTTCCCGGCAACAAAGACTCAATCGCATTTTCAACGGTTTGGTAATCGAGTACCTCATTTGCCTTGTCTGCATTACCATCATCTATAAATTGCTTCAACGCTTCAAGTTCTGAGTCTTGTAAAACTTTTTCCTGTAATTTTTCTTGATAAATACGTAAAAGAATGCTTTTATCATCTTTTTCCAAAAGGTTTTGTATGTCTTTAATGCCAACCCCAAGCTTTCTATATACCGAGATTTTTTTTAAAGTTTCAACATCTTGTATGGAGTAGTTTCGATAGCCATTGCTATCTTTATCTACTGACAACAATCCTTTTTCTTCATAATACTTAACTGCACGCTTTGTCATTCCGACTTCCTTTATAATTTCATTCAATAACATCGAAAACGCCTCCTTGTGACGATAGTATAAGGGTGTACGTTACGTACAAGTCAATATATTTTTGAAGTTTTCGTTTCAATCATACAAATTCATATTTATACTTTAGTGGTTCTTATAGCTTTTAACAAATGAAAACACTAAAACAAACAATAAAATAATATCTGCAACTCCCAGTATTCGTATCATACTATCTGTCAAGTCATAAAGTCTGAGAACTGATGGAGCAACCATGACTGCCGAAATTACAATCACCATAATTAGAGCTGTTTTCCATATAATTTTATAATTCATCGTATATTTCTCCTCTACAACTTGAAATTTTCCGCAACGCAAACTGAATTTCGCCCGCTTAATCACCAAACAAAGGGAAACAGCCTATACTTTGTTTGGCTTGTGTATTCAAGATATCCTTCCAAACCTTGCTTAAGCATCTTATCTTCCAATGCCGTTCTTACAACGATAATCAACACCGTTAGTGCCATGCATATCCAAACACGCACATAAGGAAATATCATACATAGCCCGATACAATTCAAAATCAACCCACTATAGGCAGGGTGCCGCACAATACTATACGGCCCCGTTTTACATACCGTTTGATTTCTATCGCTTTGGATTCTGGCTGTGGATTCCAAAAAAGTATTTTCCAAAAGTGCTTTTGTGGAAATCCAAGCTGCAAAAAAGATTGCCACCATGCCACACCAATATACGATATCTAGATGTTCTTCTGTTTCGGATGCACCGGCAAGCCAATAAACCACAAAATAGTTTAGCAGCCAGAATAATGTTAAGAGAACCTTATCCCATAATGGTGAACTCGTAGCTGTTTTCCCTCTTTGCGCAAGTGTTTCCTCGTTTGCTTTCAATAAAAGCAAAGAAATAATCATCGTACCTGCAAAAAGGGAAATAAAATAGATACTTCCAGCATAGGTCAGTACAAAACCAGCACCGACCAAATACAAGGAGAATCCTATTATCTTTTGCAAAAGAACTCTTACAAGATAGACCATCGCTTTTTTTCTCATTGTAACCACCTCCTTTGTTAACTTCATTCAAGAAGCATCACTCGCAGAAGATCTCGCTCAATTCAAAGTTGTGCTTTTATAATCCTTGTATTTCTTTTAGTGCTTTTTGAATATCCTTATAAACTAATGACTGCATACTATCATTATAAACACATATATTTGCCTTATAAAGTGCAGAAAGAATATCACGCTTCAATTCTGGCTTATATTTTGCAATCATTGGCAAGAGCTTGATACATTGTCTTGCTGTAATGGGTTTAACATCTGTTATGTGTCCTAAATATTTATCAATGATTTCATCAATTTTGTAATCCTTATCCCATTTTGCATTTACAGCAAGCAATGTAAGCCCTCTTGTACGAACATAAGAATTATCACTGTCAAGCATATCGCTGAATCTATCCATATAAGGATAAACACGATCCGTTTCAACACTTTCATTTTGCAATTCCTGTAATGCCTTGTATGCAATGTTATTATTTTTATCGAACAGTAATTCAAATGTTTCCGCTATATTAAGTGACACAATATCCTCCTTCGCAAATTCTTTAAGATAGAATTTATAGTTGCTTTTCCATAATATCATAACACAAAAAATCATTGTTTTTTGTACATATAATATTGAAATCTGTATCTTTAAACCCCCGCTTTAAATATATCTTTTTTGCAGGCAGGGAAGCATCTATAATTACTTTTGAATACTTCTTAAAGATTGTCTTCTCGGCAAAATTAAGCAATTCTGTTCCGTATCCCATTCTTTGAAAAGGAGGGAGGACAAACAGTCGGCATATTTCATTATCCTTTATTGTAACCGTACCAACGGCATTTTGTGATGTGTCAAAATAGAGAAAGCAACATCTATTTTTAACATCTTTCAGAATATTGTCTTTATTATGATGTTCTAAAAAGAAGTCAACAGCACCCTTCGGATAATAATGCGGATAAATCTTTGAGATTGTGACCGTTGAAATTTTTTTGATTGTTTCTACATCTGACAAAACCGCTTGTTTTATACTCATTTTCTTCTCCGTAAAATTTAATTTTTTCGTTTTGCAAACAGGAATTTCTCTATTTTCTGTGCCACTGATAAAACTCTTTCAAATCGGCTTTCACTTCATCTGACAACATTGTTTTCTTTATGCCCTGAATTGCACCCTCAAGTGCCATCAGTCGATTGATACAGGCTGATTCATCAATCTCTTGAATTTTCAACCATGCTGATTTAGCACCTATCCTTTTTAATTCATCAATAGAATTAACGCCAACCTGAACAAGCTGTTCCTCAACTGTTTTTCCTATATTAGGTAATTTTGACAATTCACCCATAATAATACACCCTTTCTCCTTCGCAAATTCAAAGTTATCTATTTCTTCAATTTTATCCATTCTTCTCTTGAAATCGCATATACTTTCGTGATTTCATTTGCCTCATCTTCAAACTCATCTACTTGAGAACATCCCCATGACATTGCTGTATTTGCAGACGGAACATTAATATACTTCATATATGAGAATATAATTTTAAAAGGTGTATTTGTAAAAGTCCAATCTCTTACAGAAGAAGCAGCCTCTTTTGCGTATCCTTTGTGCTGATGATCTGCTCGAATATGATACCCAATTTCAGGTTTAATGACACCGCCTATATTCTGCATTGTAATACCGCAGTCTCCAATCATTTCTCCTGTTTCTTTTAGGCAAACCGCCCATAATCCAAACCCAAATATCCGATATCGTTCCATATTTTTGTTGATCCAGTTTTTTACCCTGTTCTCATCAAAAGAATAGGGATAATGTTGCATAATACCTGAATCTGCCAACACATTGTAAAGCGAATCAAAATCATCTGCTGTCATTTCTCGCAATACCAATCTTTCCGTTTCTAATTTCATCCATATACCTCCACAACTTCGAATTTCCCGCTTTCTTTTTTTCATCTACAACTTTCCGTTTTAGATAAACCATATCCACAAGTTGCTTTCCATCTTCAAACATCAAATGATCATAATTATCCGTAAAGAAGTTCTTTATACGATGTGATTCGCAAAAACCGCAACTGTAATAAAAGCCGAGCGAAGACGGAACATCACCGGTTCCTACAAGCATACACTTACAGTCGGCATAATGTGAAAATACATATTGTATCAGGCACTTTCCATATCCTTTTCGTTGAAACGATGGTGATACAGCAATATTTTTCAGTTCGTATATGCCGTCTGCTTCTTTTGTGACTACGCATTCGGCTTTGATGCCATTATCATCTAAAACAAACATTTCGCCTCGTTCAAGATATTTGTCTATCATATCTTCCTGCTCATCGGCTAATAGCAACAATTCTAAATAATCTTTTTTATCCCTTGTTACTTTCCTTATCTCCATTCGCATAATCCCTTTGCAACAAGCTTGAATTTATATTCTAATCACCTTATTTTCGTACGGTTCAACCAATTTCTTTATTTCAGTCATATCATTCGCACTATACGAATCAGCCCATTTAAGCAAATCCTTAAGCGACTTCAAAGTTTCTTTTTTACCCTTCTCAAGCCCTAATTTTCTTCTTATAAATCTTTTTATAATACGATATCTATATGTATGCCTTGGTACTTCTAGTAAAAATATCTTATCTGCATCTACAAAACACTGTTTACACCACTTATAATAAACGCCCTCTATGATCCAATTATCTTTTTTCAAAATATCTTGCAGCTTTGCACATCTTTCATCTGTACTTCTCTTGACACCATAAAAATCAGCTTTGTTATCCCATAGTAAATCATCTAAATCATAATGTCCTATATTGTATTCCTCGGATAACCGATTGGCTAAATAGGTCTTTCCAGAGCCACTACCACCAACAATGTGTATCTTCATACTTTCTCTCCATAAATTTGAAATATATACGTGCGAATTTTATACAAACGAAGAATATATTACCCATACTTCTCCTGGCATCACAAATATAAGCAGCCCGTCTATCATCCACGCAAACTGATTATCCAGTAAAAACTTTATAAATCACTGCACCATAAACAAATAGTGCTGTCAAAGCAGTAAGAATGAAACCGCTTTTATCTCTGTTTTTCTTATATTCGATACTTCTCAACAACAATAAGGTGGCAAGTGATGTAAGCATGATCGGATTGGTTATATCACTGTTCCTGTTCCGTTTCTTTCTGCCCCCATTCTATCACGGATCATTCTGGAAGTCATTCCTTTTAATTTTATGAAAAGCAAAGATGTTCATAAAGAAATGACGCAGACAATGTTTCCACTATCTGCGCCATCTTCATCTTGAACTTTTACCGCTGAACAATATTGATAATTCTTCCCGGAACATAAATCTCTTTCACAATCGTTCCTGTAATCTTATCTCCAAGTGCTTCTTTTCCTGCTGCAATTGCATCATCCTTTGATACATCTGCAGGCAGCGTGATAACCGTCTTGGTCTTTCCATTTATCTGTACAGCAACTTCAATCTCATCATCTTTCATAAGTGCCTCATCGTATGTTGGCCATCCGGCTTTAAATACAGATGTGTCATGTCCGAGCACTTCCCATAATTCTTCCGCAATGTGAGGTGCGAATGGTGATAAGAGGATCGTTAACTGATTCAATGTTTCCAAATCAACTCCGCCGGCTTTCTTAGCTACATCCACAAATTTGTTTGTATATTCCATGAATCCTGAAATTACGGTATTCAGGCTGAAGCTTTCCAAACGTGTCGTGATGTCTTTCACAAGACGGTTACGAAGTTTGACCATTTCTTTTGTCTCTGCAACGTTTGCGTCTACGCTATCCTGCACCAATGTCCATACTTTCTTCAGGAATCTTGATACACCGTCAATTCCGCGGTCATCCCACTCTGCGTCCAATTCCGGTGGTCCGACAAAGAGCTCGTACATACGAAGTGAATCACAGCCGTAATCTCTTACAAGATCATCCGGTGAGACTACATTTCCTTTGGACTTACTCATCTTGATTCCGTTCTTACCTGTAATCATTCCCTGATTGAACAGTTTATGGAATGGTTCATCGAAATCTACGACTCCGATGTCATTCAGGAATTTTGTGTAGAAACGAGAATACAGCAAATGAAGCACCGCATGCTCGACTCCGCCGATATACATATCAACCGGAAGCATCTCGTCTGCTTTTTCTCTTGATACTAACGCTTCTGTGTTGTGGCTATCTACATAACGCAGGAAATACCATGAAGAGCCCGCCCATTGTGGCATTGTGTTTGTCTCACGTTTTGCATCTGCTCCGCAGACTGGGCACTTGCAGTTGACCCACTCATCGATTCCGGCAAGTGGTGACTCACCTGTTCCTGTCGGTTCATAGCTTTCTACTTCTGGAAGGCGAAGTGGTAATTCTTCCTCCGGCACCGGCACATTTCCACAGTGTGGACAGTGCACGATTGGAATTGGCTCTCCCCAGTAGCGCTGACGTGAGAATACCCAGTCGCGTAATTTGTAGTTCGTTGTTGCTTTTCCAAAGCCTCTTTCTTCAATCATATGAGGTGCTTTTTCTTTCAGTTCTGAAGACTCCATACCGTTCCACTCGCCGGAGTTGATCATCGTGCCGACTGCGGCTGTATATGCTTCTGTCATATTTTCGATCTCAATACCGTCTTTTGCAATAACCTGAACAATCGGGATTCCGAATTTGGTCGCAAATTCAAAGTCGCGGTCATCATGAGCCGGTACACACATGATTGCGCCTGTACCGTAATCAGCAAGTACGTAATCCGATAACCAGATCGGCGTCTTTGCTCCATTTAATGGATTGACTGCGTAGCTTCCTGTGAACACACCGGTCTTCTCTTTTGCCTGCATTCTGTCTACGTTTGATTTCATAGAAGAATCAAGAATATATTTCTCTACTGCATCTCTTGTCTCATCTGTTGCCAGCTCTTTTGCAAGTGCATGCTCTGGAGATAATACCATGAAGGTTGCACCGTGAAGTGTATCTGGTCTGGTGGTGTAGACAGTAATCTTCTCGTCTCTTCCATCAACCGGGAAATCTACTTCAGCACCGTGGCTTCTTCCAATCCAGTCAGCCTGCATCTTTTTCACCTTTTCAGGCCAGTCAAGCTTGTCAAGATCATCTAAGAGGCGGTCTGCATATGCGGTAATCTTGAGCATCCACTGACGAAGGTTCTTCTTTGTAACCTCTGTTCCACAACGCTCACATTTACCATTCACAACCTCTTCGTTGGCAAGACCTGTCTTGCAGGAAGGGCACCAGTTAATTGGAAATTCTTTCTCATATGCAAGACCTTCTTTAAACATCTTTACAAAAATCCACTGTGTCCATTTGTAGAAGTCAGGATCTGTTGTATTTACTTCCATATCCCAGTCATAAAGCGCTGCGATCTCATTGATCTGACGTTTGATATTTGCAACATTCTCTGCTGTAGATTTTGATGGATGTACTCCCATCTTAATTGCATAGTTCTCAGCCGGAAGTCCGAATGCATCCCATCCCATCGGATGAACGATATAGTATCCCTGCTGTAATTTGTAGCGGCTCCATACGTCTGAGATTACATAACCTCTCCAGTGACCTACATGAAGTCCGTTTCCTGATGGATATGGGAACATATCAAGACAGTAATACTTCTCGCGTTTTCCATTCTCATCTTCTTTGACATTCACTGGATTCTCTTCCCAGTTCTTGCGCCACTTTTTCTCAATTGCTTTGTGATTGTACACAATTTTCTGTGCCATTTTATTATCCTACCTTTCATTTATTTTCAGATTTGTATAAAAAGAGTTTCGCTTGCCGAAACTCTCGCGCCGAAGCGCGGTCACTTCAGTGACCATATTCTTCTTGCGCGTAGTGCGCATCCCCCGGAGGGTTATTGTGTAATAGGGAAGTTCAGAGAACTTTCCTATTACACAATAAAGCCCTGACATCTCATCAAGAGACGAAAGGGCTGTTCTTCCGTGGTACCACTCTTATTCATTGAAACAATGACCAGTTTCAATGCACTCATTTCTTCTATAACGGGAAGTCCCGCTTCTATCTACTAAACAAGGTTCAATAGAAGGACTCAAAGGTGAGTTCGGAGGTTTTCGTTTCTGTCTTGCAGCAACCGACAGCTCTCTCAAAACGATAGGCTCTTACTACTCCTTATCAACGTCGTAAATTTATTCAGATACAGCGATAATTGTAGCATATAGGTTAAATAATATCAACCCAAAATCTTACATTTATCACTCAAATAGTTTTGAAATATTAATTGTAAGTTTACCATCATAAATACGAACTGGTACATCATCTGAAAAAGTATATTCTGCCATATTATTATTCTCAAAATCATAGACTTGAATACGCTGTTTCATAGAATCCACGATCCAATATTCACGTACTCCAACTGTTCGGTACTTAAACAATTTAATGTAATAATCCATTCTTCCTGATGATGGTGATACAACCTCAACAACAAGGTCTGGCGCTCCGTGGCATCCTTTATCATCCAATTTATCGCTGTCACACACAACTAATATGTCTGGTTCCACATAATTTTTCGCCTCATCCAAATACACTGCGAATGGTGCAATAAACTCTCTACACGCTCCACCGTTACTCTTGATCCAATCATGCAGCTCAATATTAATGTTATTTAACAATTCTTGATGCGTCATCGTTGGCGAAGCCATCATGTACATCTTCCCATCGATGAGTTCTGCTCTTTCCCCTTCTGGAAGTGCTTCAATATCTGCGATTGTATATTCTTTATCCTCTACATTCATGCTCGCATACCCTCCGTCTAAATTAATTTTTCTTTGTGCTAATCCCATTATAGCATCTCCTCTCTAATAATTTAACTATCTTTTTTAATTATCAAAATGAATTTTCCGGCTGATACGCCATTGAAAATAGATTAGTTGACATAAGAATGCATGAATTGCACGCCAACGAATTTGATATGGATATATTTTATCACTCGAACAGAAAAGAGACAATATCGGAATGTTGCACAAATACGTACGTTTTCCAATATCGTCTCTTCTATCATTACAACTGTTTTTTCAACCACGTATCTGCCAACTCCGGCCATACGCTTACTTCTTCATTCGCTTTCATATCCACCTGCATTTTCTTAGCTTCTTCTAGCATTTCCTCGCTCATTTCTTCTGGTGGTGTCAGCATCATTCGAATTCCATCCATCTCCTTCGGAATCGGAATGTGATTTTCTTCCATAAATGAAATGATACATTTGGTTTGCTCAAATGTATACAGCTCTCCGAATCTTCCATTCGCCCAGTCATCATCTGCGAGTGATAATCCATGCTGTCCTTCTGTAAACACATGATGTGCAAATGGAACTCCATGATTAAGACAAGCCTGTGCCATTGCATAGCTGTTTTTCACTGGAACAGTCTCATCTGTTGCTGTCTGCCAGATAAAACATGGACATGTATCTTCTGTCACATGTTTATCGATGCTCGCATATTCCAATTGCTCTTTTGTAGCATCATTCCCCAATAGGTTCGCAAATGAATCTTTATGAGTTTCCCCTTCAGAAAATATGACAGGATAAGAAAGTATCGCTGCATCAGGACGATTTGACATTTCTGCATATTTCACATTATCGTCTATGATATCTTCATGATGCACACAAACACTTCCGCACAAATGTGCCCCTGCCGAAAATCCACATACGACAATTTTTGATGTATCAATCTGCCACTCATCTGCATGTTGTCTCAAGATACGAATCGTTCTCGCCAAATCCTTCATCGGCTGATTTAGTAAAGGTGCTGTTCGAATCAAATTTGTCGTATAAGTACATACAACCGCATGATATCCCATCTGATAGAATTTCTTTGCGACAATCTCTCCTTCCGTAGAAGAGACAATGCTATATCCACCACCAGGAACAACTACTATACAAGGTCGTTTTGTCTCGTCCTCGTGAAAATATGTCATCAGAAATGGCACAAATCCAAAAGCTCCTTCATATTGATATTCCTTATTTTCCCATATTGTAATTCTTTCACTATACATTTTTTCTCCTATCTTTTCCTCCGTCACTTCTTCCGTAGCAAATAAAACTCCATTCCGCCCCGTTTTCTTTTACACTAATTGATTTATCATACGAACAACACGCGTTGCATTGATTTCCAGCTGTTCACGGCTAAGAGTTCCACTTCGAATCGCTTCTAACACACGATTATAATCTTTTTTACCACCTGGCATGAAGAGATCTCCACCGGCTTTCGCCACCTCATTTGATAAGGAATTTCTATGAACAGATTTGGAACTTTCCATCATTGCAATGACCCAGTCTGTCATGACAATTCCCTGAAATCCGAACTCGATGCGAAGCACGTCCTCAATTAACCCACGGTGTTCTGCCGTATGCGTCCCATTTAACAAGTTGTAGCTTGTCATAAGTGCATGTGGCTGTGCCTTTTTGACACAAACGCCAAATCCACGCAGATAAATCTCTCTCATGGCACGTTCGCTCACCTGACTATTATTGCAGTATCTATTTGTTTCTGCATTGTTTGCAGCGTAATGTTTGATGGTAGTACCGCAGCCTTTGTGTGCCTGCACGCCTTCTGTAATTGCAGCCGCCGTAAGCCCGGATACCAACGGATCTTCCGAATAGTATTCAAAATTACGTCCACACAAAATGCTTCTGTGAATATTCAGTGCTGGTGCAAGCCATAGATGAATCCCCATCATTTCCATTTCGGTTCCGACTAAATCACCAAACGATTTTGCAAGATTATAATTAAAACTTTGTGCAATCGCTGTTCCAATTGGAATCATCGTTGCCATATGTTCTTTTATTTCTGCATTCTTTGGAGCTTTCTTACCGCCTACAACTTTCTGGGCAATAAAGCGAACAATCGGATTCATGAATTCAAGCATACTTTCAGGAACCATGCCTGCTCCACTTGCATCATGAGCACCTTTCTCATCCTCGTAGTACATCTTTGAAACACGGATTCCTGCCGGACCATCCGCCATAATGAGCGGCTTTATCCCTTTCTTTTCAAGAACGGATGTGGTCTCACCGGCTGCGCCGGCTACATGTGTCGCCGCATTTCCAATAATACTAAGTCCCTTTGCATTCGGATCAAAACTACCAATCTGAAGGAATACAAGTTCTTCATCGCTAAGAGCCTTCACGCGTTCGTCAATTTCGTAAGTCACGTCATACTCTACTTCTTCTTTTTTCATTTCACATGCTAAATTGCTTGCGAAAAGAGCGATGCGGACTGCATCAGTCGAAATCTCTTCCTTCACTCTGGCTGGAAATGTAACATCCTGAAAATCTGGTTTGTCCATACAGTTCTTTACTTTTCTTGTAATAGTTGTCTCATCTAAATGGATCACTGCCACTACAGAAGTATTTGCAGAACTGTTTCCAACGCGAACTAGATAATCTCCACGCTCTAATACATATGATGCGATGGATTCATCGTAGGAAGCAAATGCTGAAAGTTCAAAAACAATCTCAAGTTCCTCTTCCTGTTCTGGCTGCAAAAGGTTTGTCTTGGCATAACCCACAAGATCCTGATATGCTTTATCTAAATTACCTTCTGGCGCAGATACATATACTTGAACGACTTCTTTTCCCGCTACATCTCCTGTATTTTTCACATTCACTTTCACTGTAATCTGATCAGAAATAGAACTTACTACTGTCGTTTTCACTTCGAACTCTGTATAAGAAAGTCCATAGCCAAAAGGAAATAAAGCCTTCTTCCCCACTGTATCAAAATATCGGTACCCCACATAGATTCCTTCATTGTAGCGAGTCTCATTCCAGTCTCCAAAGGTGCCTTCTTTACTGTAATCCTCCCACGCTGCCCATGTCGTGGTAAGTTTTCCAGATGGATTTTGCTTTCCTGTCAGGATATCCGCAAGAACTTTACCGCAATCCACACCAAGCTGAGAAAGTAACAGTATATTTCCAACTTCCGAAACTGGTGACAAGTCAACAACACCCCCAACATTTAACACCAGCATGAATTTATCATACTCTTTTTCAAGAGCCAGGATGTCTCTAACTTCCGCTTTTGAAAGCTTTACATCCCCAGAGACCACTTCGCGGTCACTACCTTCACCTGAATTACGACTTACCACATAGATAGCTGTATCACCTTCTCCTTGAATATGCAATTCGTGATAAGGCTCTTTCATCACTTTTCCCATCGAATACATAATGATATTCTGTTTCTTTTCTTTTGCTTCTTTACTCAAATCCTTCAAGAAACTTTTCTTTGCCTGAGTACGAACCTCATCGTATGCATCCAGCCATTTTTTTGAAGTAATCTCAAATCCTTCTTTTTCAAGGCCCTCTTCGATTGTAAAGGTCTGTCTGCTATTTACTTCTCCTGAGCCAGTCCCACCTTTGATGGTATAACGCAGACCTGAACCAAATGCTGCGACCTTTCCTGCTTTTTCCACTGGGAATTTTCCATTTTTCTTTAATAACACGGTGCACTCAGCCGCATTTCCAAGCACCTGAGCGAGATGTTTTTTCTCATACTGCTGCATATCATTACCCTCCATTTTCTATACATCTACTGTAACATCTTTTTGTGTGATAAGTCTATAAGTAATGCTCGCACATCCATCATGCGAGCATTACTTTTTATCTATTCAGCTTTATTAGCCTTTCTTCTTTCCTGAAGGTCTGCCACAATCTGTGGGTAAATCTTTTCCAAATCGTATTTATGGAACAATACAGTCATGATTGCAAACAATACTAACGGAATATAAATTGAGAATGCAAAAATCGCTGTATTTACGGATGCCGGCTGAGTTGTTGCAGCTGCGCTGTATCCTGCCATTGCAAGGAGCCATCCAATTAAGGAACCCCCAATACCAGATCCGATTTTAGACCCAAATGAACTAGCACTGTTACTCATTCCAAGCATTCTTTTTCCGAATTTCCACTCGTTGTACTCTACACAACTATTTACCATAGCTCCAAGTAAACACATAATCGGGATGTTTGCAAATGTTGTAAAGCATCCTAGTACTAACACCGAAACAAAACTATATGGTGTAAATGCTCTTCCAATACAAGCAAGTAATCCCATAATACATCCGATTTCACAAGTTTTTGCCATCCCGAATTTTTTTGTCATAGGACCAACTGCAATAAATCCCACAAAAGTTGGAATCAGACCAACAGCTCCCATAATACCTACAAGATTATCATTCCCAAGAATATATTTTGCAAAATAAGTTCCACCAGAGCCTGATAAACCATAAGAAATATTCATAAATAAGCTGGCAACCAGCATCAATACCCAATATTTATTTTTAAATAAATATGAGATACCTTCTTTGAATGGAAGTTTTTCTTCTATTTCCTTCTGTTCATCTGAAATCGTTGCGCCTGTCGTTTCTTTTGAGGTTTTGTATAGTATCAATAATGATAATGCTGCAATTAATGCAAATATAACTGCAAGTTTAATCCATGCTGACTGTGTTCCACCAAGCATATTGGTAATAGGAATCAATAAAATTGCAAGAATCATACCGATGATGTATCCAAATACTGCTCTGACAATTCCCATCTTGCCTCTTTCATCCACACTTTCTGTACGCATAGACATCAATGATGTGTAAGGAATTGCAACTGCTGTATAGATCACTGCTGTGATTAAAATATTTGTAATCAGTACATATGCCATCTGTAATCCACTGGACATTCCCTTCGGAACAGTGAACATCATGATAATGATAAGGAATGTCGGAATTACCATACGCAAGAACCAAGGACGGCATTTTCCTTTCGGTGAATTGCCCTTATCCACGATTTTCCCCATAGCTAAGTCTGAGAACGCGTCACAGATTTTTGCAACTAATAGCATGGTTGCAACCATACCTGCTGCCAATCCAACTTTTTCTGTGTAAAAATATGTCATCTGTCCTACAAGACCTGACATCATATTCAGTGGTAACTGCCGTAGACCATCCCCTAAATAGTCTGTGAATCGCATGGTCTTTTGAATACCCATGCTATCTTTTCCAAGAGGTTTCTTTGCCATTTTATTTCTCCTTTAGATTTGTAAAATTGAATTGTTACATAAGCGCTTATTTATGTTCTGATTGTATATTAACGGTTTTGCATTGTTTTGTATTGTAATTATGAGTTTATTATTGTAAAATCATGTCAAGCATAAAAGGAGGATTTACAGATGCAGGCAATTGAAAATACAACCATCAGTTATTTACAGATTTTATACCAGAGTACATTTCTTCCATTACAATACTATCAGGGAACGGATTGTTTGTTTCGCCTGCCCTTTAACGAGATTCCATTTTCACTTACAGACTTCTCCGGAACGCTTAAACTTTCTTCCAGTGAGCATATGCGCTATACCATCACCAATGATTTTTTATATTACGGATGTATCCACAATCCGGAGACGGATGAAACAATCATTGCAGGACCAATCAGTACCACTCGTGTACAACAAGATACTCTTCCTCGCATTTTGACGGAATGGTCAATCTCTCCGACACATAAGGACAATGTATGGAACTATTTTCAGATCACGCCGACATTTTCACATGATCAGTTTTTAAATCTTCTCTCGTTGATAAATGTTACTCTCAATCATGAATTACTGAATCCAACCGAGTATTTTACTGATACAGCCGTTTCTCTTTTGAATCAAATCGGCGAAAAACACTCCAGCAACCTCTATCAGGCCAAAGAAGAAGAAATCTTTCATAATACATACCAATTCGAGCGTGAATTATATCATTACGTAGAGGAAGGCAATCTTGAATCACTGAAACGTCTGCTCTCTCATGAGCGCAACTTTTCCAGTGGTAACATCGGTGAAAACTCATTGCGTCAAGAAAAAAATATTGCAATTTCCAGCATCACGCAGCTTACAAGGCATAGCATTTCCGGCGGTTTAGATATCGAGACAGCTTATCAGCTCAGTGACACCTATATTCAGGAATCCGAGAAATCAACATCCATTGACCAAGTGAAGAGATTAACCTACACCGCTTTGATTGATTTCACGAACCGTGTCGCCGCGAATAAAATCCCTCAAGGAATGTCACCTGATATCTTCGCCTGTATGCAGTTCATTTCCACACATACGAATCAGGCGATTTCCGTCAGTAATGTGGCGGATGCAATCGGGCGAAGTCCATCCTATGTGTCCAAAAAGTTCAAAAAGGAACTAGGATTCAACTTGAATGAATTTATCATGAGCCGAAAATTAGAAGAAGCGAAGAGTCTTCTGGCTTTCACTGATAAACCATTAAGCGAAATCAGTGAGTACCTGTGCTTTTCTTCGCAGTCTTATTTCCAGAATGTATTTAAGAAGAAATATCATGTCACACCTTGTGAATACAGAAAGTCCACGCAGTAAACCGCGTGGACTTTTCATATTCATTTTCTTTCATAGTTCGACACAGCTTTTCAGCGAACCACATCGGCAATTGAATAACCGAGGATTCCCGTTTTATTAGCCTAAATGCTGTCGTAAATTGATTGCAAGTTTAGCGCGAATCCGTTTAGCACAGTAGAATAAACTGTATCTTTCATTCCACTAATCTGTGGCATTCCACCATTTACCATATTATATAATGTTACGCGTTCTAACTCTAAATCAATAATCCAATATTCCTTCACACCATATTCTTTATATAATGCAACCTTTTGATGATAATCGCGATTTTTATTGCTTGGTGAGACAACTTCCACAATGATATCGGGTGCACCGTAACAATATTCGTTTTTGATTAATTCTGTGTTACATATAATTGATATATCCGGCTGAACAACCACAGCATCGACTTCATCCAAAACGACACAAAATGGTGCTGGTATCACTTTACATTTTCCTTTATTTGATGTTATATAATCATCAAATCTTTTGCTGATTTGAAAAGAGGATCTTTGATGAGAATAGCCAGGTGAATTATAGTGAACTAACCTTCCATAAATCAATTCATATTCCACGAAATCCTCTAATTCAAAGTATCCTTCTACAGAATACAATTGTTTATCCGCGGTATACTGAACAGCAGATTCTTTTACTATGCCATTTGTCTCTTTTCTACGCTCTTCAGCCTTTATCTCTTCTAATATTTCTTCAGTCGTTTTCCCAAATTCATCTTTCAAATATCGTCTCCTTCTGATCCATCCGGTGTATTCTTCTTGCAAACTTCTAACTAATTCTCATCATACATATAGAGATATTCTTTCGCTTCTCTCATATCAATCTTCAATTTTCCTTCTAAGATTGCAATTGGAATCTGGTCTTCAAATGTATAGTTCATCGGAAAACGGCTATGTTCAAAATCATATACGGTCACGGTCTGCTCTTGTGGATCCACAATCCAATATTCTCGAACGCCAGCTTCCATATACTTATTTAACTTCTTCACACAGTCTTTTCGTTTGGAAGATTTTGAAATCACTTCCATGACCCAGTCCGGCGCACCAAATACATTGCCGTTTATAAATTTATCTCTATCGCAGACAATCATCACATCTGGCTGAACCATCGTCCAGATATCTTGATCCAATTGAACATCTAATGGCGCGATTCCCGGGATGCACTTCCCCTTTTCTGCCTTGATATAATTCGCAATCTGGCGATAGACTTCTCCCGCAATCATCTGATGACCAGCGTGCGGTCCTTCCATTTCAATCACAACACCGTCAATCAATTCCACTCGATAATCATCCGGGAAATTTCGGTAGTCTTCAACCGTAAACTCGCCCTGCTTTTTCTTCTTGACGTGATATGCTGAGGGTTCTCTTAACCATTGCGGCAAAGGTTCCGATTTAACCGCACTTCTGCTATTCATCCTCATAATATGTTGCTGGTATTCAAAATAACGATTTAATCGCTGCAAGGTCTCATAACGCGGTGATTTGGTCTGTCCGCCAAACACTTTCTGTACCGTACTAAGCGGCAGTTCCGTCCCCTCTGCAATCATAGAATAACTGTAACCGCAGTCTTTACGTAATTCCTGCATTTCTTCGATTGTCATATTTTTTCACCTTCCCACTTTTAACCCGATATATATGTTAAATCCATCCTAGCATAAAAGGTTCTTTTTGGCAATATTTTTGCTATTTTTTTGATTATTCGCAATGTATCAATGACTGATTCATTGCTGTATTTTGAGTGACAGCAATTGTATAGATTCCGGTCATGATACTATTTCTTTTTCCAACTTTCGTTACAATCGGCCATACAAGAAAGACTCCAATCCCCATCGACTGAATTACAAATGAGTTCGGTCTTTTAAAATAACAAACTCTCACACTTCATCTCGACCTTTTTTCCATTATGTGCCAATCCAATTGCATAAACCTTCCCATCCAATCCAGCCTCATACTGCTTATCTTTGATCTGATCCAAGGCAGTCTGGGCTAGCACATCCAAATCATCTGTATCATCTTTTGCATACTTGAATTCTAAAACAAAGTTTGGATATTGCTTTTTCTTTGAACAAAGCAATATATCGCTTCGCCCATTGCCACTTTCCCGATTGCTCTTCACCTCATAATCCATATACAGAAATGCGCACATTCCCAGCATCATCATGTGATAGCTATTCTCACTTTTCAAATCATAATAAGATGGTAATTCCAGTAGTATCAAGCGGTATTCTTCCAAAAACTCCTCTATATGCTCATATTTCAGGTGTCTGAGCATCTTGGCAATATGCCCCGCTTCCACTTTCAGATAATGTGCTGTCAGTTTCTGAAATGCCTTTCTCACTTCATAATTCGGAACTTTTACGATACAGAAATCATCCTCGCTCTGCTCCAAAATCGTAATCATACCAGCATTGACAAGCAATCCCCAAAGTGATGCATCATCAGCCTGCTCATAATAGGAGGATTCCAGATCCAACTGAATCTCTACTGTACCCTGCTCAATTAAGTGTTCGTAATCCTTTACAAATGTCTGGCTGCCGTTTTCCAACGCATCTTGAATCATACTGTTTTCACTCGTATTAACCCAATAATAATTCAGATTCTTCCTGGCAGCATAGGATGTAATAGACCATGGATTATACATCTCAATAGAGCCAAACAAATACCCATCGTACATAGCCTTCACTTCGTCCGAAAGCTCTAATCCATAATATCGTAACAGTTCCTCAGTTTCTGTCTCTGTAAACCCGAAATACTCAGCATATTCCGATTCATTTACAGTACACACAACCAGATTATTCAATCCCGAAAAAATGTTTTCTTTCGCAACTCTCTGAATACCAGTTACAAGTGCCTTTTCCAAAGCAATATTTCCCTTAAGCGATGAGCTGTAAATACCGGAAAGAATCCCTCTGACTTCATCGTAATATCCACCCACATTCGCGGAGATAAATGGCGTATCGTATTCATCCAAAAGCAAATATACCTTTTTATCATAATACGCCTGAAGAACCTGACACAATATCGAAATAGCTGGAACGATATGATTCCATTCTTCTCTGGCTAGTTTCATCTGGGTTAAACAATATTCAATCTGTTCTGCCTGTTTTCTAAGATTCTCTGATACTTTTTCACTCTTTAATTCATGAGCATATTTTCTATATTCTTCTCGTAATACACACACTAACTGTGAAATCATATCCGACGCCGTATCCCCTTTTACATTTAAAAAGGATAAAAACAGAACCGGATGCTGATTCATCTCTGTCATCTGATAGCCTTTACTAATATGCGTTCCTTCAAAGATATCTGCCGATTCTTTTGTGCAGTCTAAAAATTCTGCCACCATAGACATGTTCATCGTCTTTCCAAAACGTCTCGGTCTTGTAATCAGTGTTACCTGATAATTTGATTCCAGAAACTCCGAAATCAACATCGTCTTATCCACAAAATAACTATTCGCTTCTCTAAGCCATCGAAAATCCTGTGCCCCAATGGCAAGTTTCTTTTTCTTATCAGGCTGTCTTTTCACCTGATACGCACTATTCGATTCCCTAAGCATGGATTCCGTTCGCTGTATCGTTCTGCCAAACAAGTCATCCAACGAGCACTCTAAGATCTCGCTGATTTTCTCCAATGCTTCAAAATCAGGGGAACGATATCCCGATTCGTAATTCGTATAAGTAGAACGGGAAATCTCCAAACGTTCTGCCATCTGCGACTGTGTGTATCCTCGCAATTTGCGCATCAAACTTAAATACTCTGGGAATTTCGTTTTCATGTTCCACTCCTTCTTTCCTTTTTCTTTTATTATAACGCCAAAAGTCACGAAAAGCAACCTTTTAATAGTTTCAATTCGTGACTTTCGTGATTTTTGTTACTGCTGATTTAACATTGCAATTACTGCCTCATATAAAGGCTTCGCCTGTGGCGCCTGTGCAACTAATTCTGACATCGTCATGTCATATGCAAATTTAATCATTGGACCATCCAGCATCCCCGGCACCGCCTGATTGAACATTTCCACTGCCAAAGGCTCGGCAATTATCTGCTTCAAAGTAGAATCCATGGAGAATCGGTCTTTTTCCAGTTTTGTCTCAGTCGCATATTCGTAATGATAGGTTCCTGACCCAACAGTCAGCATTTCCTCTTTTTCTGGCAAATAGATATCTGCTGTGGTATTTGCAGGTATTGTCACATCAACAGTGATGACATGATTCTCACATTTCCACGCACTTCGGATGGTTCCATATACGCTTTCCAGACTTGCATCCGCCCATGTAATTCCTTTCATGAACATTGGTTTGATCTGAAATTTTTTATAACCAGCTTCCAAGATATTGATTCCCGCAAGCTTCTTATACATCCACTCGCCAATGGAACCATACGCATAATGATTGAGTGAGTTCATTCCTGATTCATCAAAACTTCCATCCGGCATGATCGAATTCCAGCGTTCCCAGATGGTGGTCGCACCTTTCTTCACCGCATAGAGCCATGAAGGATAATCTTCCTGAAGGCAAATGATTCCTGCCAGATCATGCCTTCCATTCTCCGACAATGTGTGGCAGATGTATGGTGTTCCTACAAATCCTGTTGATAAATGATTCTTATGATTCTCAATATTGGTCACCAGCGCATTCATGATACGATTTTTGTATTCTTCTTTTGCGAGATCAAAATGTAATGCAAGCACACATCCAGTCTGCGTCTCACTGACCATTCTTCCGGTTTTGGTAATGTATTCTTCATTGAATAATTCTACGATCTTCTGATGTAACTTGGTATACTGCTTCTCTTCTTCTGTTTTTCCAAGAACTGCCGCCGCCCTCGCAACGATATCGCAGGAATATGCATAGTACGCATTTGCAACCAGATACTTATCGGTTGCTCCTGTTCTGTCTGCACTTTCTTCTTTATCTAACGCGAGCCAGTCGCCATACTGGTAACCACTTTGCCAAAGGCCATTCTCGTCACAGTGTTCGGTGATGTAATCAACCCAGCCTTTCATACTGTCAAACTGATTTTCAAGAACATTCTTATCACCAAATGTTTCATACACCGTCCATGGAACGATGGTTGCCACATCACTCCACGCTGCCGCTCCTGCCTGATTCCCTAAAACATTTGGCACCACATGAGGTACACCCCATTCTTTTGTCTGCTCTGCTTTCAGATCATTCAACCACTTTGTAAAGAAAAGAGCGGTATTCATATTATAAGATGCTGTTGCCGCAAAAATCTGTGCATCGCCTGTCCAGCCAAGACGTTCGTCTCTCTGCGGACAATCTGTTGGAATATCAAGGAAGTTGCTTCTCATTCCCCACTGAATGTTGCTTTGCAATTGGTTTACCATCTCATTGGAACACTGAAAATCACCTGTCACCTCCATGTCGGAATGAAGGGTACATGCAACAAAATTCTCCAGTTTAACCGCTTCTTTTTCCATCCCTTCGATTCGGATGTAGCGGAATCCATGGAAGGTAAAATGTGGTCTGAAAATCTGTTCATTTCCATTACATATAAATGTATCGATAGATGTTGCCTGACGAAGTGTCTCTGGATAGAAGTTTCTATCTTTATCAAGCACCTCGGCATGATGGATGGTAATTTTCTGACCTTTTTCACCTTGCACATGCATTTCCACAAAGCCACTCATGTTCTGTCCAAAGTCCAAAACCAGTTCTTCCTTCGGAGTTACAATCAATTCTTTTGCAGCGGTACGTTCTGTAATCCGAACCTCCTCACCCTCCTGTGCAATCAGATTTTCTTTCCCCTCATCTAAAATCTGTACCGGTGCAATTGTCTGACCGGCCACAGTCGTATCCATTGTCTCGCCCAGATAAATCTGACTCTCACGAATGGCTCCCGTCGTAACCTGCCATGAATCATCCGTGGCGACAACTTCTTTCGTTCCATCTTCATAAGTAATGTGTAGTTCCGCAAGCACTGCGGTCTTGTCACCGTAAATGTTCGGGCGAAGCGTAAAGCCAAATGGTCCCTTGTACCATCCGTCTGCCACTGTGATTTCAATCTTATTATCACTTGTCAGCATCTCAGTTACATCATAGGTCTGATACTGCAGGCGATGATGATAACTTGTCCATCCCGGAGCAAAGAACTGCTCGCCTGCTTTGTTTCCATTGATAGCAATCTCATATAAACCGTGAGCAGTTGCATAGATTCTTGCTCTTGCAATTATCTTCTCACAGTTCACAGTGCGAACGAATACCGGACACGCCTTCTCGTCCTCTGCAAATCCGGATGTAATCCATTTCGCACTCATCTGCTCTGGATGCATGAGTCCTGTTTCGAAAGACATTTCAAGAACTGCCTGCTCGCCCTGATTATCCCATACCTGAATCTTTACAAGATACGCTGTCTCTGCTTTCAAATCTTCTCCTGCATATTTCACGAGAATAGACTGATCACTGCTTACTTTACCGGAATCCCAGACGGTTCTGCCTTCTGGCTCATTTTCTTTCACCTGAATCCGGTATGCTTCCTGCATGCAATTGTTTTGATCCGATTTGATAATCCATGAAAATCTTGGTTTTTGCACATCTAAGCCAATTGGATTTTCACGATATTCTATACGTCCATGTTCTAAATTCATAACAAACTCCTTTGAATTCATATTGATATGTTAAGATGATTGTATAATGTTTTGAACCTTTTGTATTGTAATTTTAAAGTTTGTATTATAATTTTAAGTTTATTCATATCGCAGGGATCGTTACAATTTAAAAGAGGTAATATTGGAAATGTTCACACATTTCAATATTACCTCTCAACTCATTTACTCACTCTTTTATTTCGCTTTCATTCTTGTAAAGTAATCTTTTGTCTCTGAGACGATGACATTACTCAGCCAGATCAGAGCAATTAAGTTCGGAATTGCCATCAATGCGTTAAAGATATCTGCGATATTCCATACGGCTGCTACTGTCATATATGGACCAAAGAATACGGCTGCGATGTATAACCAGCGATATGTCTTTACTGCTGTCTGATTACGATTTGATAAATACTCCAGACAACGCTCACCATAGTAGTTCCAGCCTAAGATGGTTGTAAATGCAAAGAATACCAGACACAACATCAGTGCAAATGATGATACAACCGGAGGGAATGGTAATCCCTTCTGGAATGCCGCTGTTGTGATTGCAACACCTTCCAGTCCTGTGTTCCATGTTCCCATAATCACGATAGAAAGTCCGGTCATCGTACAAATGACGATTGTATCAATAAACGTACCTGTCATAGTTACGAGTCCCTGACGAACAGGTTCTTTCGTCTGAGCCGCTGCAGCTGCAATTGGCGCACTACCAAGGCCAGCCTCATTTGAGAAGATACCTCTCGCGATACCCTTCTGCATAGCAACAATCATACTTCCGGCAACACCACCCGCAAGTGCGCTGCCTGTAAATGCAGACTTCACAATTGTAACGATAGCCGTTGGAATTGCACTTATATGTGTAATTAAAATGATAAATGCAAATACAAAATATAACACTGCCATAAACGGAACGACGATTTCGGATACTTTTGCAATTCTTTTTAATCCACCGATGACAACAAGTCCAACACAGAGTGTCAGTACAAGACATGTGATAACGGTTGCGATGGAATACTGATTACCAAACAGATTCACAGTATTTTGCAGCTCAGGGTCAAAGAAATTTGTAACTGCGGACGCAATACCATTTACCTGTGTAAAGGTACCGATTCCAAGAAGACCAACGCCTGCGCCAAAGAATGCAAATATCTTAGCAAGCCATCTCCACTGTTTTCCCATACCATTTTCAATATAGTAGAAAGGTCCCCCCAGAACATGCCCTTCCGCGTCAATGGTACGGTATTTGATTGCTAAAAGTCCTTCTGCATATTTCGTAGCCATTCCAAAGAATGCAGCCACGATCATCCAAAACAAAGCACCCGGTCCACCTGCCGCAAGTGCTGTTGCCACGCCGACAATATTACCAGTTCCAATCGTTGCTGATAATGCAGTGCAAAGCGCTCCAAAGCTTGTCACTTCTCCGCTTCCGTCATCTTCATTTTTAACCATGAATTTTAGGGCTTTCCCCAGATGTCTCACCTGTAACAGACCCAGTCGAATTGTTAAATAGATTCCTGTTGCCAGGATTAGAATGATGAGTGGGAGACCCCATACAACCCCATCAAACCACGTGATAAAATCATTAATTACTGTAAACATTTTTCTTTTCCTCCATCCTTTTGCCTGAGAGACTAACAAAAAGTCACGATCTTTTTGCGTACACCTTCGGCGCTCATTTTATTGCATGAGACTCTCCTGAGTTTTGACATACTTCAATAATTTAGCACAGATTTTGTCTGTTTACAAGGGTAAAGCGTTAAATCAAACGAATTTTAGGTAATTTTATTAAATTTTTCTGTTTTTTTCTTTTCCAGTTGTTCCTTTTCACTCTTTCGTGTATAATGAAATTAATCATTAAATGAGCTGAAGAACTCAAATAAAACACATAAAGGAGATAGTGCCATGGTTAATTTAATTACAGGCCCTAAAGGCAGCGGAAAAACACAGCAAATGATCGAGTTAGCGAACAAGGCGGTTAAGACTTCGAACGGAAATGTAGTCTTAATTAAGAAAAGTCACAAGGAGACATTGAGCGTAGATTTTAATATCCGTGCAATCTGCATGACAGATTATGCAGATATTAAGAATGCAGACAAATTCGTTGGTTTCTTATATGGTATGGTTGCCGGAAACAGCGATATCGAGACGATTTTCATTGACAGCATTTTAAAACAGGCTGACATCACATTGGATTCTCTTCCTAATTTCATCGATGCTTTGAAAAGATTTTCAGCAGATAATAAAATTGAAATGTACATAAGTATCAGTGCTACGAAAGACGAGATGAGTGGCGTTGATTTTTCCGATTGCAAAATTCTTTAAGCTATCATAATCGAGTAGGAGGGAGTGATTAACTCCCGTCCTCTCACAGCACCGTGCGTACCGTTCGGTACACGGCGCTTTCAATAGTTGACGTGCACGGACTGATATGCTGTGACTAAATCATAAAAGCCAC
>JAQUVD010000016.1 GCA_028693555.1 Hespellia sp. | reverse complement strand
GGCCAAGGCCGGGAACTGTTAAATCTGAGGCTCTATCCATATGCTCCAGGCATTGGAACAATAAGAAATAAAGAAAAAGAGTGATTTCTCGAAATTAACACTTGACAAGAGGTCACTTCATAACAGATAAGGTAAGAGAATGGGCGAAGTAATTTTGACAATGAAAGAAATTGATAAATCCTTCCCGGGTGTTCACGCATTGGATCATGTAAACCTTGAAGTGAAAAAAGGTGAAGTTCATGCACTGATGGGGGAAAATGGTGCTGGTAAATCTACTTTGATGAAAGTTCTTACTGGTATTTATACGAAAGATTCCGGTACAATTACATTTGAAGGTAAAGAAGTTGAATTTCATAATTCAAGAGAAGCACAGGATGCTGGTATCGTTATTGTACATCAGGAACTTAACATGCTTGGTCATCTGACCGTAGCACAGAACATCTTTATCGGACGTGAGTTCAAGAAGGGCATGCGTATTGATGATAAGAAGATGAACGAAGAGGCAAAAAAATTATTTGATCGTTTGAATATCGATATTGATCCGAAAGAGACAATGAGTAAGCTTACAGTTGGTAAACAGCAGATGTGTGAGATTGCGAAAGCAATTTCCCATGATGCAAAGGTTATTATCTTTGATGAGCCATCTGCAGCATTAACAGAGACAGAGATTGAAGAGTTATTTAAAATCATTCGCGATCTGCGAAGCAAAGATCTGGGTATTGTTTATATCTCACATCGTATGGATGAGATTAAAGTAATCACAGACCGCGTAACGGTCATGCGAGATGGTACCTATGTAGGTACACTGATTACAGAAGACAGTACAAAAGACGATATCATCAATATGATGGTTGGCCGAGTTATTTACGAAGATCCTAAGACAGAGAGCATGGTTCCAAAAGATGCACCAGTGGTATTGAAAGTAGAACATCTGAAAGCTGGACATATGGTAAATGATGTAAGCTTTGAACTTCACAAAGGCGAGATTCTCGGATTCTCAGGACTTATGGGAGCCGGACGTACAGAGACAGCGAGAGCAATCTTTGGCGCGGATCCGATTGAGAGTGGTGACATTTATATCAATGGCAAGAAGGTTGTTATCAAGAACCCTCAGGATGCAGTTGCAAATGGTATCGGTTATCTCTCAGAAGATAGAAAGCGTTTCGGAATTGTTGTAGACAAGACCGTGGCTGAGAACACAACGATGGCTAATTTGGATAATTATATGAGCGGCATCTTCATTGACAAGAAGAAAGAAAGAGATGTTGCCCAGAAGTATGTAGATGATCTTGCAACGAAGACTCCGAGTGTGGATCAACTGGTTGTAAACTTATCGGGTGGTAATCAACAGAAGGTTGTTATTGCGAAGTGGTTAACTCGTGATTGCGATATCCTTATCTTTGATGAGCCGACGAGAGGTATCGATGTTGGAGCTAAGAGTGAGATATATAAATTAATGAACCAATTAGCTGCTGATGGAAAAGCGATTATCATGATCTCCTCAGAGATGACAGAAATCTTACGTATGAGTGATAGAGTGGTTGTAATGTGTGAAGGTAAAAAGACCGGTGAAATCGGTATTGCTGAAGCAACACAGGAAAACATCATGAACATGGCTACACGAGAGATTGGATAAGGAGGAGAGTTAAGATGGCAAATAACACAGTAAAAACGACTGTAAGAAAAGAGTCGTTTATCAACAGAATGGGCGGACAGAAATTCATCGTTCTTCTGGTTGCAATCGCATTATTCTTGGTGTTTTGTGCAGCCAGCCCAGGTTATAGAAAGACAACAACATTTATTACGATTTTAGATTATTCTTATTATATTATTTTGATGGGTATTGGAGTTACATTCCCACTCATCACTGCCGGCGTAGACCTTTCTATCGGTACTGGAATGGTATGTTATGCATTAGTTGGCGGATGGCTGATTCGATTCCATGAGTGGCCAACAGGCGCAGCAATGATCGTGTGTATCCTTTTCGGTATGGTGATTGGATTGTTAAATGGATTTTTGGTAGCAATCATGGAACTGCCACCATTTCTGGCTACATTATGTACAAGTATGATTACACGAGGAATTGGATCTGTAATCGTAGGTGGATTTGGTATTCCATGGCCTACAGCGGGAGCAGATAACGCATGGTATCGTAATTTATTTAAGCTTTCCAATGGCAGTACCATTATTCCAATAGGATTGTTATGGATGATTCTTATTGTAATCATTATGTCCTTTGTACTCAACCACACAAAAGTTGGTCGTTATACAATCGCGATTGGAAGTAATAAAGAAGCAACAAGACTATCAGGAGTTAATGTTAGATTTTACCATATTCTTGCATATGTAATCTGTGGATTTTTCGCAGGACTTGCAGCTGTTTCATACGCAGCCGTTGTTCCTACGGTTCAGCCGGGAACAGGTGCAGGATTTGAGCTTGAAGCAATCGGTGGAGCTATTATCGGTGGCGTATCAATGTCAGGTGGTATAGGAAGTGTCACAGGAACGCTTGCAGGAGTATTTGTAATTGTTCTTTTGAAAACAGGACTTCCATTCATTGGCTTAACAGCAAACTGGCAGCAAATTATTACAGGTCTTGTATTAATTGGCGCTGTACTGATCGATATCATTAAGACAAAGAGAGAACAGATTAAGTAAGATATCGAATGATTCATGATAGATAGCGGTCGGAGAACGGCTGTTACTATAAAAAAACTATTTTATATTAGGAGGACGAAAGTATGAAAAAGAGAATTGTAGCAGTATTACTTAGTGGCTGTATGGTAGCAGGTTTACTTGCAGGATGCGGTGGCAGCAGCAAATCTACAGAGAAAGCAGGATCTACAGCAGCATCTTCAGATGGTGGAAGTTATCATTTTGAAGTCGTTGTAAAGAGCTTCCAGTCAACATACTGGCAGGCAGCTATCCAGGGAATGGAGCAGGCTAAAGAGGAATTGGGTATTACATACAATCCTACAGGTCCTAATGCTGAGTCTGATATCGCTGATCAGGTTAATATGCTTAACAGTGCTATCAATGCAGAGCCAGACGGAATCGCTCTTGCAGCTTGTGACGCAAGTGCAGTGTTAGACTCTCTTCAGACAGCATTAGACAAAAAAATCCCAGTTGTATGTTTTGATGCTACAGTACCAGATGCTCCAGAAGGATCTGTATACTCTAATGTAGTAACAGACAACGGTGCTGCAGGTGCAATCGCAGGTGACAAACTTTATGAAGCAGTGAAAGACAAGCTTGGAAAAGGTAAAGTCAGAGTCGGTGAAATTAATCAGGATGCTACATCAGCTAACATCACTGAGCGTGGTATGGGATTCATCAACAAGTTCAAAGAACTTGCAGAAGCAGATGGTCACAAAGTAGCAGTAATCGGAAATGATTTCTATGTTGGTAAAGTAGAGAAAAATGCAGCAGAAGCTGACGCTGACATCGTTCTTGAAGTTGCAGTTCCTTCACAGACAACTGTTGACTTATGTACAACAGAAGCTCTGAACATCATGAACAAAGATGATACAATCGCTATTTTCGGTTCAAATCAGGTAGCTGCTGAGGGTGTTATTGCTGCTAATGCTAACTTAAACGTATTAGGCGACAAGATTGTTGCAGCAGGATTTGATGCAGGTACAGCTCAGAAAGCAGCTGTTAAAGATGGTACATTACTTGGATCAGTTACACAGTCTCCACTTATGATGGGTAAAGGCGCTATCGAAACACTTACTAAGATCTGTAATGGCGAAAAAGTTGAAATGGAACAGCCAACAGATGCAGCTTGGTATGATGCTGACAACATGGAAGATAAAGAAATCGCTCCTAACCTTTACGACTAATTTAGAATTTTAAATTAAACTGTAATACTTGTTCTAAAATTAAATGAGGAGGGACTGGGAGAATTCCCAGTCCCTTTTTGAAAAAAGAATCGGAGGAAAAATAAATGTTAAAAGGTATTCCTAAAATCCTGTCCCCTGAATTATTAAAAGTTCTTGCAGAGATGGGACATAGCGACAGACTTGTGATTTCGGATGGAAACTTTCCGGCAGAATCTATGGGAAAGGATGCAATTGTAATCCGTTGTGACGGACATGGCGTTCCTGAATTACTTGATGCAATCTTAGAAGTATTTCCACTGGATTCCTATGTTGAAAAACCAGTAAATCTGATGGAAGTAATGCCGGGCGATGACGTTGAGACGCCAATCTGGAAGACATATGAGGGAATTGTTGCAAAGCACGATGACAGAGGTGCTTCGGCTATCGGTAATATTGAACGTTTTGCATTCTATGATGAGGCAAAGAAGGTATATGCAATTATTGCTACCGGAGAGTCTGCATTATATGCAAATATTATGTTACAAAAAGGTGTCGTAGTAGACTAATTAGAGACGAGTTGGAGAAGACATATGCTGGATCATGTAGAGACAATGTTCGATAGTATTCCGGACATGCTGAAAAAATTAAAAAAACGTTCGTATGAGAGTAATATGGAACTGTTTCGCAAAAGGAATGCGTCATATTTTGATGAAATCATTCAATACGTTGAAACGCAGGAGAATAAAGAAAAGGCTTCAGCGACGGTGGCCGGATTTCTTGCAGATGCAGCAGAGAAACGCTTTGCAGGAAGCAATGGAAAAATCAAACCACGCCAACAGGCTGATTTAAATTTTTTTATGATCTATTATACATTTCCGGCTATTTTGCTGACGGAGAATGAAAATGCAGATTTGATTGACAAGAGCATTTGCGATGAATGGGCAAGAAGGTTTAAAGACAGCAAAATCAGTTATACAGATTATGGTTCAATTTACAATACATTTAATGAAAAAATATTAGGTATCTTTTAATCTGATATTAGGAGGTTGCAAACAATGCAGACATATTATTTAGCAGTTGATATCGGCGCTTCCAGTGGAAGACATATTCTGGGAAGTGTACAAGATGGAAAAATTGTTTTAGAAGAGATTCATCGTTTTGAGAACGGAATGATCAAAAAAGACGGACATCTCTGCTGGGACTATGAGAAATTATTTGGCAATATCAAAGATGGTATTAAAAAATGTAAAGAACTTGGTAAGATTCCAACGTCGATGGGAATTGATACCTGGGGTGTTGATTATGTTCTTTTAGATGAAAAAGACGAAGTCCTTGGAGAAATGTATGGATATCGCGATAATCGCACGGATCATATGGATGAAGAAGTGTATAAGATTGTTCCGGAAACAGAACTTTATGCAAGAACTGGTATTGAAAAACAGATGTTTAACACGGTTTTTCAGTTGATGGCAGTGAAACAAACGCAGCCTGAATATATGCAAAAAGCGAAGACAATGTTGTTTGTACCGGATTTCTTTCATTTCCTGCTGACTGGACAGAAAGCAAATGAGTATTCTGAAGCTACCACATCACAACTGGTGAATGCAGCTTCCGGTGATTGGGATATGGAGCTGATTGAAAAATTGGGTTACAACAAAGAAATCTTCCAAAAGATTGCAAAACCAGGCACAAATCTCGGTTCATTAAGACCAGAATTAGTGGAAGAGTTCGGATTCGATATGAATGTTGTTCTCCCGTGTACTCATGATACGGAATCTGCAATTCTTGCAGTTCCTGCAAATGATGACGATTACTTATTTATTAGTTCCGGAACATGGTCATTGCTCGGTGTTGAGAGAACTGAACCGGATACATCTGAAATCAGCCGTGTCAATTCGTTCTCGAATGAAGGCGGATATGATGATCAGATCTGCTATTTGAGAAATATTATGGGATTGTGGATGATTCAGTCTGTTCGTCATAATTTGGATGACAAATACAGCTTTGCGGAAATTTGCGCAGAAGCTGAGAAAGCGAAAGACTTCCCTTCCAGAGTAGAAGTGACAGACAGCTGTTTTATGGCTCCTGACAATATGATCGATGCAGTAAAAGACTATTGCCGCCGTACGAACCAGCAGGTTCCGGAAACACTCGGAGAGATTGCAACGGTGGTATATGCGAGCTTAGCAGAATGCTACGATCGGACAATCAAAGGAATTGAGAAATCAACAGGAAGAACTTACACCAGACTCCACATTGTGGGCGGTGGTGGAAATGCCGGATATCTCAATGAATTAACAGCAAAAGCAACCGGCAAAGAGCTTCATGTTGGACCAACAGAAGGTACAGCAATTGGTAATATTGCGTGTCAGATGATTCACAATGGTGAATTCGCAAGTAAAGAAGAAGCCAGAGATATGATTCACCAGTCGTTTGATATTAAGGTGTATTAAGTTGGGGTACGTGATTTCGGGTGTGTGTAAGTTGTAGCTGAGAGCTACATTTGTCGTTAAGAAAGACTAAAACAGATAAGAGTGATTATGCGCGGTACCGTGATGAACCGAGTAAGAATCTGATGATTCTTACTCTAAGCATCACTGACAACATGAATTTGAAATTCATGTTGTCCCCACACATAATCGCTCTTATCTGTTAAGTCTTTCTAAAACTTCAATGAATGCCCTCAGCCACAACTCACACACTCCGAAATTCACTCACTCCAACTTGCACCAAGCGGGCTTAGGACGTATCCTGCCGGAAGCAGATAGGCGCGGGGGATGCATTTGAGTTAGTTGAGGAATCTAGATGAGCGCCTGCAAAGTGGCATCACGGGCATTGGGCAGCGTGTTAGAGATAAGCAACAAGATGGTGCGGAATTTCCGGACTGGGATTTGCTTTCAAAGCAAATCCCAAGTGCACCTGAGAGCAGTTTTCATCAGAAAACTACTCGAATGGGCACGATGTCCATAAATCCCACACCATCTTGTTGTCTTAGCTCTTACATGTCGCCCATCGTTCGCGAGGACACTTCGCAGGCTCTTATCGAACGTCTTCAACTACCGCTAATCCCCAAATTGTTCTTAAAAATGCACATGAAAGCCCCTTGTATACAATTTACAATAGGAGTATAATATATACATGTGAGAAAAATTTGAAAGGAGTCCTAAGGATATGGGATTTATTGATGAAATCAAAGCGAGAGCAAAAGAAAGCAAGAAGGTAATTGTCCTTCCGGAGACTGAAGATGAGAGAACTTACAATGCAGCAGAGCAGGTGTTAAAAGAAGGCACTGCTGATATTATTCTGGTGGGTAACACGGATCAGATTAATGAGATGAGCGCAGGTCATGACCTTACAGGAGCGAAGATTGTTGATCCAGCTACGTGCAACAAGACAGAGGCTTACATTGAGAAGTTAGTGGAACTTCGTCAGAAGAAGGGGATGACAAAAGAACAGGCTACAGAGATTCTGATGTCGAACTTCTTGTATTATGGTGTTATGATGGTTAAGATGGGCGATGCAGATGGTATGGTATCCGGTGCATGTCACTCAACAGCCGACACACTTCGTCCATGTCTTCAGATTCTGAAAACAAAACCAGGTACAAAATTAGTTTCTGCATTCTTCGTAGTAGTAGTTCCTGACTGTGAGCTTGGTGAGAAAGGAACATTCATTTTTTCAGATGCGGGATTAGAGCAGAATCCAGATCCGGAGAAATTAGCAGCAATCGCAGCTTCATCTGCAGAATCCTTTGAATTGTTAGTACAGGCACAGCCTAAGGTAGCTATGATTTCTCATTCTACAAAGGGAAGTGCAAAACACGCTGATGTTGATAAGGTTGTTGAGGCAACCCGTCTTGCAAAAGAAGCGAATCCAGACCTGTTGTTGGATGGTGAACTGCAGGTCGATGCAGCAATCGTTCCAGAAATCGGTGAGTCTAAGGCTCCGGGAAGTAAAGTAGCAGGATATGCAAATGTATTATGTTTCCCAGATTTAGATGCAGGAAACAGCGGATATAAATTAGTTCAGAGACTAGCGAAGGCAGAAGCTTATGGACCAATCACTCAGGGTATTGCCAAACCGGTCAATGACTTGTCTCGCGGATGTTCGGCAGAAGATATTGCAGGTGTTGTAGCTATTACAGTTGTACAGGCTCAGGCTAACTAATTATCAAATAGGAGAGGTGCTTATATTATGAATATTTTAGTAATCAATTGCGGAAGTTCATCATTAAAATTCCAGTTAATCAATTCGGACACAGAAGCCGTTCTTGCAAAGGGATTATGTGAGAGAATCGGAATCGACGGAGAATTTACATATCAGCCGGAAGGCGGAGAAAAAGAAAAAGGACCTAAGGCGATGCCAACTCATACAGAAGCAATCCAGTATGTGATTGATGCGTTGACAAATGAGAAGACAGGCGTTGTGAAGAGTCTGGACGAGATTGATGCTGTAGGACATCGTGTTGTACATGGTGGAGAGAAATTTGCTTCTTCTGCAGTAATTACAGACGAGATGTTAAAAGCAGTAGAGGAGTGTAATGATCTTGCACCACTTCACAATCCTGCAAACTTAATCGGAATTGCAGCATGTCAGAAATTAATGCCTGGAACACCAATGGTCGGTGTATTTGATACAGCATTCCATCAGACAATGCCTAAGAAAGCTTTTATGTATGGACTTCCATATGACTACTATGAGAAATATGGCGTAAGAAGATACGGATTCCACGGAACAAGCCACAGCTTTGTATCAAAAAGAGCGGCAGAGTTCCTAGGCAAAGATGTAAAAAATACAAAGACAATCGTATGCCACCTCGGTAACGGGGCAAGTATCAGTGCGGTACTTAACGGTGAATCTGTTGATACCTCTATGGGGCTTACACCGCTGGAAGGTCTTGTGATGGGAACTCGTTCAGGAGATATTGATCCTGCGATTATGGAATATATCTCAAAGAAAGAGAATCTTGATATTGATGGAGTTATGAACGTATTGAACAAGAAGTCGGGTGTCTTTGGATTATCCGGTGAAGTTTCAAGCGATTTTAGAGATCTCGCTGCTGCGGCTGAAAAAGGAAATGATAAAGCACAGCTTGCACTCGATGTATTTGCATATAAAGTTGCGAAATATATTGGAAGCTACATGGTTGCTATGAATGGTGTTGATAACATTGTCTTTACTGCAGGTATCGGTGAGAACAGTGGATTCGTTCGGTCTGCGGTTTGTGAATATTTAACATTTATGGGAATTGAGATTGATGAAGAAAAGAACAGCAAACGCGGAGAAGAGGTTGTAATCTCTACACCGGATTCTAAGATTACGGTTCTTGTTATTCCTACGAATGAGGAGCTTGCAATTGCCAGAGAGACAGAAGCTCTCGTAAAATAGTCTTTCAGCGTGTAAAATCAGTGGAATCGACGAAATATTTTCATATATTTAGTTGACAAATGCGAATTGCATGGTATAATAGTCAAGGTATGAATAAGAATTACAGTCTTGACACGATTATGTCAGTTGTTAAGATATACGGAAGAATTTTAAGGAGGTGTAACCGATGTCAATCTGTCCAAAGAATAAATCTTCTAAAGGTAGAAGAGATAAAAGAAGAGCTAACTGGAAAATGAGCGCTCCAAACCTTGTGAAATGCAGCAAATGTGGAGAACTTATGATGCCTCATAGAGTATGTAAGGCATGTGGATCTTACAACAAAAAAGAGATCATTTCAGTTGACTAATCTTAACGAATGAAGTAAAATCAAGGCTTTCACATCATTGTGAGAGTCTTTTTTTTACCAAGCATACAAGTAAAGGTCCAGTGGGCTTTTATCTTGTTAACTGAAATTCAGTAAATAACATATCATAAAGAGAGGAGTTTGCTATGCTGGTGGATTTAACGGATGTTCTGTCGGAGCAACATAAAACAATAGAGACGGACACTAACTTAGAGATGAAGGAATATCGCAGAGAAAAAGAAACATTTCCGATTGCAGAGAAGCAGCAGGTTCATATTGTGGTTGAGTATGTGCAGGATGCAAAGATTATGATTACAGGGGATACAAGCCTGATGATTAAAATTCCATGTGACAGATGTTTGGAAGATGTCAATACACCATTTGATTTAAAGTTCACGAAGGAAGTGGATTTGAGTGATGAGGTGACAGAGGCAGACGAAGAATTGGATGAGAAGAATTTTATTGAGGGACACCATCTGAATGTGGATCAGCTAATCTGTAACGAAATTCTTGTTGCATGGCCGATGAAGGTGCTCTGCAGTGAGGATTGTGAGGGAATCGTCTACGAGAAGGATGATGCTCTCGACCCGAGAATGGCGGCGGCATTGGATGTGTTTAAAAATTTCCAAAGCTGATTTTGACTTTGAAATAGAGTGTAAAACAGAATATCTGATGATTGGATGAAAAAGCGTAGAGTAGAGTGCTCTACGCCTTTTTTTATCCATAGGACAGATGAAACGAAAAGAAATAAAAAACAAAACGAAAATAAATGAGAAAAAATAGTGACATATGAAAAGAAAAATGATATTATATTAACAAATAAAACTTTAGAAGAAAAGAGGAGATTCACATGGGAAAATTAACAGGAAAAGTTGCGTTTATTACCGGCGCATCAAGAGGAATTGGAGCAGGAATCACAAGAGCATATGCGAAACACGGCGCAAAGCTGATTTTGGCAGATGTATCGCCTGACATGGACGTTTTGGCGAGAGAGCTTCAGAGTGAAGGGTATGATGTATTTGCAGTGAAAGCTGATGTTACCAATCCGGAAGACATGAAACGGGCAGCACAGGCAGGTGTCGATCAGTTCGGAACAATCGATGTTCTGGTGAACAATGCTGGTGTATGCCGTCTGGGCAATTTTCTTGAGATGTCTGACAAAGACAGAGATTTCCATATCGACGTTAACATTAAGGGAGTCTGGAATACAACAAAAGCAGTTCTCCCATACATGATTGAGAAAAAGTATGGTAATATCGTCATTATGTCTTCCGTAACAGGAGATATGGTTGCAGATCCGGGAGAGACAGCATATGCATTAAGTAAAGCGGCACTTGTCGGATTTACAAAATCGCTGGCTGTTGAGATGGCAGAGAATAATATCCGTGTCAATGCAATCTGTCCGGGATATGTTAGAACACCTATGGCACTGAGTATTGCAAAACAGTCAAATCCGGAAGATCCGGAGAGCGTATTAACAGAGATGGCAACAGCAATCCCGATGCGCCGCTTAGCTGATCCTTCCGAGGTTGGTGAGCTTGCAGCGTTCCTTGGTTCTGACGAGTCAAGCTATCTTACAGGAACACAGAATGTAATTGATGGTGGTTCCACATTACCAGAGTCTGTCAGTGTTGGAGTCTGATTGAGAGGAGATTTACATAAGAAATTATGAGCTTTTCAAACATAGTGATCTATATTATGGTAGGCTTTATGCTTCTTGGGGGAATAGATCGAATCTTTGGCAATAAGCTCGGATTGGGGAAAGAATTCGAAGAAGGATTTCATGCATTGGGACCACTTGCCCTTGGAATGGTCGGAATTACAAGTCTTGCACCGATTCTGGGAAAAGTATTAGCCACAGCGGTTGGTCCAATATTCGAATTATTTGGCGCTGATGTATCTATGTCAGCGTCCATACTTCTCCCGATTGACACGGGCTGCTATCCGCTTGCTCATTCCATGACACAGAATAGTATCATGGCAGATTTTTCTTCCATAATAGTAGCATCGATGCTTGGCTGTACGATTGTATTTTCAATTCCGGTCAGCCTGGGCATCATTAAAAAAGAGGATACAAAATTCTTGGCAATCGGTACACTGTCTGGTCTGATAGCAATTCCACCGGCAAGTCTGATTGGCGGATGTGTCATGGAAATTCCGCTGGGTACCGTTTTGATCAATCTGATACCGATTATTTTGTTTTCTCTGATTCTGACAGTATTGCTTCTTTTTCTACCGGAAGCGACAATTAAAGGATTTGCAGTATTTGCTAAAATCGTGGTTGCGATTATCACGCTGGGACTTATGCTTGCAATCTTTCAGGAATTGACAGAGATTACACTGGTGGAGGATATGACACCATTATCGGAATCATTTGCGATTCTCGGTTCCATTGCAGTTATGCTGGCAGGTGCGTATCCGTTTGTGTTTGTCATTACTAAGGTACTGGCAAAACCACTTAGGAAGATGGGCGCTGTTCTGAAAATCAATGAAACGGCAGCCGGAGGAATGCTCGCGACGCTGGCGAACAGTGTGCCGATGCTTATGATGATAAAACAGATGGATGACAGAGGTAAAACTCTTAATTTTGCATTTGCATGCTGTGCGGCATTTACGCTTGGTGATCATCTTGGATTCGTGTCGTCCATGGCGCCGCATATGATTATGCCGATGATTATATCGAAGCTTTCCGGTGGCATCATGGCAGTTTGTATCGCAAATGTGATTTACAACAGAATCAATAAAAAAGCTAAGGCGTGAAACTTTTGGTTTTGCGCCTTTTTTTATTGCATTTTGCTGTGATGTTTAGTAAAATTAGGTGTACAGCGCAAACATGAATATATAATCTTTATATTGAATTGTGTTGCACTGAGGAGGAAATGATATGTCAGAGATTACAGTCGTTGCACTTGATGCAATGGGCGGGGATCATGCACCTGCGGAGATTATCCAGGGTGGAATGGATGCCGTGAATAAGAATAAGAATGTAAAGGTGCTTCTCGTTGGAAAAGAAGACGTTATTCAGAAACATTTAGAAGGAAAAGAATATTCAAAGGCACAGATTGAGATTGTGAATGCGACAGAGAAGATTGATACAGCCGAGTCCCCGGTACAGGCGATTCGTGGGAAGAAGGATTCTTCTATCGTTGTCGGAATGAAGCTAGTGAAGACCGGAGCAGCGGATGCTTTTGTTTCTGCAGGAAGCTCCGGAGCAATTCTTGTAGGCGGGCAACTGCTGGTCGGAAGAATCAAAGGCGTGGAGAGACCACCGCTGGCACCACTGATTCCAACGGCAAATGGCGTGACACTGCTCATCGACTGTGGTGCGAATGTAGATGCCCGCAGTGCACATCTGGTACAATTTGCGAAGATGGGCTCTATCTATATGGAACACGTGCTTGGAATTAAAAACCCGAAGGTTGGAATCGTCAATCTTGGAGCAGAAGAAGAGAAGGGAAATGCATTGGTAAAAGAGACATTTCCACTTCTGAAAGAATGCAGGGATATTAATTTTGTCGGAAGTGTTGAATCCAGAGATATTCCGATGGGTGCAGTTGATGTTGCGGTATGTGAAGCATTTACCGGAAACGCGATTTTAAAGACGTATGAAGGTGTGGGTGCGGTTCTTATCAGCAAGATCAAAGAGGGCCTTATGACTTCTCTTCGCAGTAAGATTGGGGCACTTTTGATTAAGCCGGCATTGAAGGCAACGATGAAGAGTTTTGATGCGTCTGAGTATGGCGGCGCGCCACTTCTTGGATTGAATGGTCTGGTTGTCAAGACGCATGGAAGTGCAAAGGCAAAAGAAGTCTGCAATTCCATTATCCAGTGCGAGATGTTCAAGCGTCAGGATATCAATGGCAAGATCAAAGAACAAATTCAAATTGCTGAGAAAGAATCAGTGAGTGAAGCATAATATCATATTATAAGAAAAGTAAGATGCGGAGGAGAACGAAAATGGAATTTGAAAAAATGCAGGAAATTATTACAAGTGTACTGAATGTGCCGAGCAGTGATATTACACAGGAGACAACATTTGTCGGAGATCTGGGGGCGGATTCACTGGATATCATTCAGATCGTAATGGGAATTGAAGAAGAATTCGACATTAAGATTGAGGATGAAGATATCAAGAAGATTTCGTGTGTACAGGATGCGGTAGATCAGATTAAAGAAGCAACTGCTTAATTGAAAGATGAGAAAAAGTCCTCCACCACAAGGCGGGCTTTTTCTTTATAATGAGGAAGTATTTATGAATCAGAAATTACAAGAACTACAGAAGAAAATTGGATATGAATTTCAGGATGAGAATCTGCTGATGAACGCAATGATGCACAGCTCCTTTACAAATGAAAGACATTTGCAAAAATATCAGTGCAATGAGCGGCTGGAGTTTTTAGGCGATGCGGTGTTGGAGCTTGTCTCAAGCGACTATCTGTTCAGGGAGCATCCAAAGGTTTCGGAAGGCAAGCTGACGAGAAAGCGTGCGAGTATGGTGTGTGAACCGGCACTGGCGTATTGTGCAAGAGAGATAGAACTCGGCAAATACCTGCTGCTTGGAAAAGGTGAGAATGCAACCGGCGGACGAGAGCGTGATTCTGTTACATCGGATGCAATGGAAGCACTGATCGGTGCGATTTATCTCGATGGAAAGACAAAGGCAGATGGTTTTACTAATGCAAAAGAGTTTATTGAAGAGTATATTATGAAGGATCAGGAAAATAAGCGACTCTTTTATGATAGCAAGACCATCTTACAGGAAATTATACAGGCAAATGATATGGGAGCTGTAAGCTACAGGCTGGTGAAAGAAGAGGGACCGGATCATAACAAAGCATTTTATATTGATGTATATGTGAAAGAAGCATGTTATGGAAACGGAAAGGGAAAGACAAAGAAAGCAGCCGAGCAGGATGCAGCTTATCAGGCAATCCTGAAACTACGAGAACGGGGTGTTTCATGTATTTAAAGAGCATTGAGGTGCAGGGATTCAAATCCTTTGCTCATAAGATTAAACTTGAGTTTCATAATGGTATCACTGGAATTGTAGGGCCGAATGGAAGTGGTAAAAGTAATGTCGGCGATGCCGTGCGCTGGGTTCTTGGAGAACAACGCGTCAAGCAGCTTCGTGGAGGTTCTATGCAGGATGTTATTTTCTCCGGGACAGAGAACCGCAAACCGCTCAGCTATGCATCTGTTGCGATTACTTTAGATAATTCAGACCATCAGCTTGCATTGGAATATGAAGAGGTAACGGTCACCCGAAAATTATATCGTTCCGGTGAAAGTGAATATTTGATCAATGGTGCGGCGTGCCGTTTGAAGGATATTAATGAACTGTTTTATGATACGGGAATCGGAAAAGAGGGTTACTCGATTATCGGACAGGGACAGATTGACAAAATCTTAAGCGGTAAACCGGAAGAGCGGCGGGAGTTGTTTGATGAGGCGGCGGGAATTGTGAAGTTTAAGCGTCGTAAGAATATGTCTGTGAAGAAATTGGAAGATGAACGACAGAATCTGCTGCGTGTGAATGATATCCTGACAGAACTGGAAAAACAGCTTGGTCCATTGGAGAAGCAGTCTACAGTAGCCAGAGAATTCCTCAAGAAAAAGGAAGAACTAAAGACCTTTGACATTAATATGTTCCTGCTTGAAACTGCACGCATCAAAGACCAGCAGGCAGAGCTGGAGGAGAAGCTTCAAATCGCGAATGATGAATTGCAGACCACGAATCAGCAGTATGAAGACAGCAAGACGGAGTATGAGACTGTGGAAGATGAGATGGATGAGATTGATTCTTCGGTGGAACGCGCAAAGCGTCAGCTCAATGAGAGCACGCTCCTGAAACAGCAGCTGGAAAGTCAGATAGCACTGTTAAATGAACAGATTCATACGGTTCGTATGAATGATGAACATTATGATAAGCGTGCCAACACAATCAAACAGGAAATCAGTGAACGAGAAGAAAAGAAGCATTCTTTTGAAACAGAACAGGCATCCATCAAAGAAAAATTAGGTGAGATGCGGAAGAAGGATCTAGCTGCGAATGAAGAGCTCGTTGCAATTCAGACACAGATTGCAGAGCTGTCAGAATCCATTGAGAAAAATAAAAATGATATTATAGATCTTTTAAATAATCGTGCTTCTACCAAAGCGAAAATCCAGCATTTTGATACAACACTGGAACAGATTAAAATTCATCGGGCAGAGATCACGGCGAGTCTTGTTCAGTTAAAACATGATTCAGAAGAACAGACCAGACTTCTGGCAGAACATGAAGAAGAACTGGCTGCTGTGACGAAGGAGATTGAAGGTTATACAGATTTGGTTGAGATGAATGAGCAGAGTATCCAGGCGATGCAGAGCGAGTTAAATAAGCAGCAGGAACAGCTCCGTATTGGTCAGAGTGCATATCATAGAGAAAATTCCCGCCTGGAAGCTTTGAAAAACATCACAGAGCGTTACGACGGGTATGGCAATAGTATACGCCGGGTCATGTCCAATAAGGAACATGAGAAGGGACTTCTCGGAGTGGTTGCCGACATCATTAAGGTTGAGAAAGAATATGAAATTGCAGTGGAAACGGCACTTGGCGGAAGTATACAGAATATTGTAACAGATAACGAAGAGACTGCGAAAAAGATGATTCAATATCTGAAACAGAATAAATTCGGACGGGCAACCTTCTTACCGCTGACATCCCTGCGTGGGAACAATACAATCAGCCATCAGGAAGCACTTCGCGAAGAGGGCGTGGTCGATGTTGCCGACAGGCTAGTTCAGGTGGATGCGAAATATAAAGATCTCGCAAATCAGCTCTTAGGACGGACACTGGTGGTGCAGAATATTGACCATGGAATTCGCCTTTCAAGAAAGTACAGACAGTCACTTCGAATCGTAACACTTGACGGAGAATTGATTAATCCGGGTGGCTCCATGACGGGTGGAGCTTTCAAGAATTCAAGCAATCTGCTCAGCCGCCGCCGCGAAATCGAAGATTTTGAAAAGACGGTTGAAAAACTAAAGACAGAGCTGAATGTATTGGAAAAGAAGGTAGATGAGACAAAAGATAAACGAGCGGTCTGCTACAGTGAAATTGATAAGATTCAGCAGAATCTCCAGAAATCTTATGTTGTTCAGAATACGGCTAAGATGAATGTACAGCAGTCCCAGCGTGAACTTTTAGAGCAGCAGAAGCGTCATGATCAGATGAAGCTGGAGTACGAACAGCTTGATGAGCGTCTGGAGGAAATCAAGGACAATGAAGAGTCCATTCAAATGGAACTGGAGACTTCGGAAGGACTAGAATCTCAGCTTTCGACGCAGGTTGAGGCATGGCAGGCAGAGCTGGAAAAGAACAGGACAGAAGAATCTGTCCATATGAAACATTCGGAAGAAGTGCATCTGGCATATGCAAGCATGGAGCAGCAGGATCTGTTCATTGAAGAGAACATGAGCCGTATTAATGACGAGATGGCAAGATTCCATGAAGAACTTGCAGCTTTGGATGTAGATAAAGGAAATGTTTCAGAAGAAATTCTGGAAAAAGAAAAACAAATTCAAGAAATTCAGGTGACAATCGAGAATTCAAAGGAAGTATTTGCGGAGATTCAGAAAGAAATAGAAGATCAGACAGCAAAGAAAGAGGAGCTTACCAAACGACATAAGAAATTCCTGTCAAACAGAGAGGAATTATCGAAACGTATGGCAGAGCTGGACAAGGAATGCTTCCGTCTGACGAGTCGTCAAGAGGGATACGAAGAAGCAGCTGAGAAACAGATCAACTACATGTGGGAAGAATATGAACTCACGTATAGCCGTGCACTAGAGCTTAGAGATGTGAATCTGACAGATCTGAGTATGATGAAGCGTCAGATTCAGGAATTGAAGAGTGATATCAAAAAGCTTGGCGATGTCAATGTGAACGCAATCGAGGATTTCAAGAATCTGTCGGAACGTTATGAATTTCTGAAGAATCAGCATGATGATCTTGTAGAAGCAGAAAAAACACTGGTCCAGATTATTGAAGAACTGGATGCTGCAATGAGAAAGCAGTTCGCGGCAAGCTTTGAAGAGATTGCAAGAGAGTTTAATACCGTATTTAAAGAGCTGTTCGGCGGTGGAAAAGGAACACTGGAGCTGATGGAAGACGAAGATATTCTGGAGGCGGGAATTAAGATTATTGCGCAGCCACCAGGAAAGAAACTTCAGAATATGATGCAGCTTTCCGGTGGAGAAAAAGCATTAACTGCGATTTCGCTGCTATTTGCGATTCAGAACTTAAAACCATCCCCATTCTGCCTCCTTGATGAGATTGAGGCTGCTTTGGATGACAGCAATGTAGACCGATTTGCACAGTATTTACATAAGCTTACGAAGAATACACAGTTTATCGTAATCACGCATCGGCGCGGAACGATGACTGCGGCTGATCGTCTGTACGGCATTACCATGCAGGAGAAAGGCATTTCCACGCTGGTATCTGTGGATCTTCTGCAGGATGAACTCGAAGAGATGGACAAGCCTGCAAAACAGGCTTAAGCGAGAGGAGAAAATAGTATGGAAGAAGTAAAAGAAGGATTTTTTAAGCGGCTTGTTTCAGGTCTGACAAAGACACGTGATAATATTGTGTCGGGTATGGATAGTATTTTCAGTGGATTCTCGAAGATTGATGAGGATTTTTATGAGGAACTGGAAGAGACTTTGATTATGGGTGACATCGGTGTTCATGCGACCATGAACATTCTGGATGATCTTAGAGATAAGGTGAAGGAGCAGCATATCAAAGATCCCATGGATTGCAAGCAGCTTCTGATCGACAGTATCAAAGAACAGATGAATGTAGGCGATACAGCATATGAATTTGAAAATAAGACTTCTGTGGTGTTTGTGATTGGTGTCAATGGTGTTGGAAAGACAACTACAATCGGAAAACTTGCGGGAAAACTGACTGCTCAGAATAAGAAAGTCATTCTTGCTGCAGCGGACACCTTCCGCGCGGCAGCCGGAGAACAGTTAAAAGAATGGGCAAACCGTGCTCAGGTGGATATGATTGGCGGTCAGGAAGGATCCGATGCGGCTGCAGTCATTTACGATGCGGTTGCGGCGGCAAAAGCAAGAAAAGCAGATGTTCTTTTATGCGATACAGCAGGAAGACTTCATAATAAGAAGAACCTGATGGAAGAACTAAAAAAGATTCATCGTGTGATTGACCGTGAATATCCTGAAGCATTTCGAGAGACGCTGGTTGTGCTGGATGGAACGACAGGGCAGAATGCATTGGCACAGGCGAAGCAATTCAATGAGGTTGCTGACATTACGGGCGTCATTCTTACAAAGATGGATGGCACAGCCAAGGGTGGCATTGCAGTGGCAGTACAGGCTGAGCTTGGCATTCCGGTAAAATATATCGGAGTGGGAGAATCCATGGATGATTTACAGAAATTTGATGCAGATGAATTTGTGGATGCATTATTTTACAGCAATGATGGCAATGAGCCACAGGAAAGGGAAAGCGTATGTTAACATTAAAAAAATTTGAAGAAGCAAGTGAAATTGTAAAAAAAGTTACGAATCCAACGAAGTTAATCCAGAGTGAATATCTGAGTGATCAGACAGGGGGCAAGATTTATCTGAAACCAGAAAACATGCAGCATACAGGTGCATATAAGATTCGTGGTGCTTATTACAAAATCAGCACGATGACACAAGAGGAGAGAGAGCGCGGTCTGATTACAGCATCTGCCGGAAATCATGCGCAGGGAGTTGCATACGCAGCAAGAGCATTTGGCTGCAAGGCAACCATTGTTATGCCAACAGTGACACCTCTGATCAAAGTCAACCGCACGAAGGGGTATGGCGCAGAGGTTGTACTGCACGGAGACGTGTATGATGATGCATGTACAAAAGCATTGGAATTGGCACAGGAGCACGGCTATACATTTGTTCATCCGTTTGATGATCTTGATGTGGCAACCGGACAGGGAACCATTGCGATGGAAATTGTACAGGAACTTCCAACTGTAGATTATATCTTAGCACCTATCGGTGGTGGCGGTTTAATCACAGGTGTTGCAACACTTGCGAAAATGCTGAACCCGAAAATCAAAGTGATCGGTGTAGAACCTGCAAATGCAGCAAGCATGACAGCTGCATTGAAGGCAGGTAAGGTTGTGACATTGGACAGCGCGAATACCATTGCTGATGGTACAGCAGTGAAAGCAGTCGGTAAGCAGAACCTGCCATATGTCCAGGAAAATGTAGATGAAATTTTATTGGTGGAAGATGAAGAATTAATCGGAGCATTTCTTGATCTTGTCGAGAACCATAAAATGATTGTTGAAAATTCAGGACTTCTGTCAGTGGCAGCACTTCGCCAGATGGATCTTCGAGGAAAGAAAGCTGTCTGTATCTTAAGTGGCGGCAATATGGATGTGATTACAATGTCATCTGTTGTACAGCATGGTCTGATTCAGCGAGATCGTATCTTCTCTGTATCAGTGCTCCTTCCGGACAAGCCGGGTGAGTTAGTGCGTGTTGCGCAGACAATCGCAGAGAACAAAGGAAATGTAATTAAGCTGGAACACAACCAGTTCGTAAGCACGAACCGTGCAGCTTCGGTAGAACTTCGTATCACAATGGAGGCATTCGGAACAGACCATAAGCATGAGATCCTGCAGGCACTGGAAGAACAAGGGTTTAGACCGAAGCAGATTAGTGCGAAGTTGTATTGATTGGGCTTTGGGGGAGAGTTGTAGTCCGTGAATTTCGGGTGTGGATTGTATCTGAGGGCTGTAATTGAGCGCTAAGAGTTGCTAAAAAAAATAAGAGGCAATATAATTGAGTACCGTGATGATACGAGCAAGAATCTGATGATTCTTACTCTATGCATCACTGAACTCATGTATTTGAAATACATGAGTCCCCTCAATTATATTGCCTCTTATTTTTCAAGCAACTCTAAAGCTCCAATAAATGCCCTCATCTACAATCCACACCCGAAATTCACTCACTCCAACTTGCACCAAACAGACCTATCATACCGGAAGGGTGTTGGCGGGGCGAGGAGCTTCTTTGTATTCCCAGTGCCTTGCTGGACTTATGAGCAGTCGGGAAAGTTGAGTTTGTGGAAGAAATTAGATGGGAGCCTGCGAAGTGTCAGCGCGGACATTAGGCAGTATGTTAGAGATAAGCAAAAGGAAGATATGAAATTTATGGACTGAAATTTACTTTCCAAGTAAATTTCAAGTGTTGTTGAAAGTAGTTTTCATCAGAAAACTGCTTGAATCAACGCGATGTCCTTAGATTTCGTACCTTCCTTTTGACTTAGCTCTTACATGCTGAATATAGTTCGTGAGGGCACTTCGCAGACTCCGATCGGAAGTCTTCCACAACCTCAATTTACAACCTCCGCTAATTCCTCCCACTGTTCATACAGCGTTTCTAACTCCTGCTCGTTTGTGTGTTTTTCATCGGCGAGTTCCTGGCATTTGACGGAATTGGTGTAGACTTCTTCCAACATCATGTCCTGGTCGATCTGTGTGTTGCGGGTCTCCAGTTCGGCGATGCGTTCTTCGACTTTTTTGAATTCGTTTTGCTGCTTACGAAGATTGGCTTGTGCTTCTTTTTGCGCCTGCCAATCAAGCTTGGTGTCAGATTCTGAAGATGCTGATAACACCGAGGCTGGAGAAGCAGATGCAGTGCCCGGGATCATCTGTGCATTGGCAGAATTCGTGTAGGCTGCAGTCAGGATGTCTTTTTTCTCCAGATAGTAATCATAATTTCCAATATAATTCACAAATTTCTGATTTACCAATTCTAAAATGCGAGTGGCGGTCTGATTGATGAAGTAACGGTCATGTGAGACATAGAGGATGGTTCCAGTGTAGTCGTTTAGTGCCTGCTCTAAGATCTCTTTGGAGGTGATGTCCAAATGATTGGTTGGCTCATCGAGGATCAGAAAGTTCGCTTCTGACAGCATGAGTTTAGCGAGGGAAACACGGCCACGTTCGCCACCGCTCAAATCGCGTATCATCTTATAGACATCCTCACCTGCAAACTGGAAGGCAGCGAGCGTATTGCGAATCTGAGTATTTGTGAGATTTGGATAGTCATCGGAAATCTCATCGAAGATACTTTTATCAGAGTGGAGCACATGGTGTTCCTGATCATAGTAGCCGATATGTACGTTGGAGCCAAGCTTAAAAAGACCCTCATCCGCGGAAATGACCTGATTTAAAATCTTGAGAAGGGTCGTTTTACCGGTTCCGTTGTCGCCGATGACTGCAACATGTTCACCGCGCTGTATCTCAAAACTGATATCGGAAAAGAGTGGAGTGTTGTCAAACCCCTTTGACAGATGTTCTACAGACAGAACATCATTTCCACTGATACTGGATGGTTCGAGTGAAAAATGTAATTCGAGATCATGATTGACCGGTTTTTCTAACGGTGTAATCTTATCAAGCATCTTTTCGCGACTTTCGGCGCGTTTAATTGATTTCTCGCGGTTGAAAGATTTTAATTTTTCAATGACAGCTTCCTGGTGTTTGATTTCACGCTGTTGATTTAGATATTCCTTCATACGGGCATCGCGAAGCTGCTGTTTCTTCATAGAAAAATCCCGGTAATTGCCGGAATACATCATGATTTCACCGTGATCGACATCAATCACCTTTGAGACAACTCGATTCAGAAAGTAGCGGTCATGGGATACAATCAGCACGGCACCTGAATAATTAAGCAGATAGGTCTCTAACCAGGAAATGGAATTGAGATCTAAATGATTGGTCGGCTCGTCCAAAAGAAGAATGTCAGGCTGGGTAAGCAGAAGCTTGCCAAGTGATACGCGGGTTTTTTGACCGCCGGATAATGTGTCTACTGGTTTGTGGAAATCAGATTCTTCGAAGCCCAGTCCTTTTAGTACACCAACTAATTCGCTTTGATAAGCATATCCGTTCTGGTGCTCAAATGAAGCCGTCAGACGGTTATAAGTCTCAAGACGGCTCTCTAATTCTTCACTGGCAAGGTGCTTTAACTCCAGCTCGATGGTACGAATCTGCTTTTCAAGTTCGATGATGTCTGCCTTAGCGGTTCGAACCTCCTCAATAATGGTATTACCGCTCTGCAGAGCCTGCGTCTGGGCGAGATAGCCTAAACTCTTATCTCTGGTCAAGATGACATCGCCGCTATCCAGCGGCATTTCGCCGACGATCATTTTTAAGATGGTAGATTTACCGGCACCGTTTACACCTACGAGAGCTGCTTTTTCACGGTCTTCTATATGAAAGGAACCATTCTTTACAATGATCTGGTCCCCAAATGCTTTATTTAAATTATGACATGCTAAAATCATGATGTCCTCCGATGAATATATTTTGCTGCAACTTCTTCTATTATATCGGAAATGCGATAAAATACAACAACAAGTTTGGGATTGGTTGTAAGAAAATACAAGGAAAAATTTGACTTTATATGATTGGTTCTATATAATAGCTAATAGTACGTAGTTGGAGGGAAAGACAGTGGAACAGAGAGAAATATCGCAAGCGGTTATAGGAAGACTCCCCAGATATTATAGATATCTTGGTGAATTGATGGAAAGCGGAGTTGAGAGAATTTCGTCAAATGATCTGAGCAAGAAGATGAAAGTAACTGCTTCCCAGATTAGACAGGATCTGAATAATTTTGGTGGGTTCGGTCAACAGGGATATGGATATAATGTGAAATATTTGTACGCTGAGATTGGTAAAATACTTGGATTAGATATTGCACACAATATGATTATCATCGGATGTGGTAATCTGGGGCAGGCACTTGCCAATTATGCGGCCTTCGAGAACAGAGGATTTATTCTGAAAGGTTTATTTGATATCAAGCCGGAGTTAAGCGGAAAGCTGGTGCGCGGTGTGGAAGTACGCATGATGGACGAATTAAAAGAATATGTGCAGACACATGATATAGAGATTGCGGCACTTACGATTCCAAAATCAGAGGCAATCAAAGTTGCGGATATGCTAGTAGCGAATGGTGTGAAGGCAATCTGGAATTTCGCACATACAGATTTGAATTTGCCAGAAGATGTCATTGTTGAGAATGTACATTTGTCAGAAAGCTTAATGAAATTATCTTATAATGTCTCACGCTATCGTGATGAGCATGTAAAATAGGTCGATGAACAATGACGTGTAGGAAGAGTGATGGCAGATGCTCTTTTACACGTCATATTTCTATTTAGAGCAGGGGGTTATATGAGATGAGGTATCTTCCAAATGGATCGCAGATGCGAGAAGGTGACTTGTATACAATTGAACATATTAGCATTCCGTCGATGGTTTTGATGGAGAGAGCAGCACTGGAGACTGTTCGTGTTATGGAGGAAGAAAAAATTGATCTATCAAATGTTCTGATTGCCTGTGGCTCCGGAAATAACGGCGGCGATGGATTTGCGATTGCCAGACTTCTGGATGAACGTGGGTGGAAGGTCACAGTTGCATTTGTCGGATCAGAGGGCTCACTTAGTGAGCAGGCAAGAGAACAGAAAGAAATATTGAACCAGCTTGATATCCCGATCTATACCAGCATTCCGAAAAAGAAATATACCGTGATTCTAGACGCACTATTTGGGGTTGGTCTCAGCAGAGAGATCGAAGGACATTACCATGATGTGATTCAAGAACTGAATTCGATGAGTGCCAGCAAGGTGGCAGTAGATATTCCATCCGGAATTGATGCCACAACAGGAAAGATTCTTGGAATCTCATTTTGGGCGGATATCACAGTCTCTTATGCATTTGAGAAGGTTGGAACGGTTCTGTTTCCGGGAGCTGCCTATGCGGGGAAAGTCATTCCGGTTCGAATTGGAATTCCAGAAAAAGCACTGACGCAGTACCAAAGCAAAATTGTATACACGTACACCAAGGATGATCTAGATGTAATTCTGCCACAGCGGAAGGCAGATTCACACAAAGGCAGTTATGGAAAAGTACTGATGATTACAGGCAGTAAAGGAATGTCAGGGGCTGCTTACTTAAGTGCGAAAGCCGCCTATGCGACAGGAAGCGGTCTGGTTCAGATTTATACAACGGAAGACAACCGCGCAATTTTGCAGCAGATGCTTCCAGAGGCGATTATATCGACATACACATCCTTTGACACACAGAAAGTATCGGAGCTGATGAAATGGGCGGATGTGGTCGCAATTGGTTCCGGCCTTGGAATGAGTGAGTTATCAGAGGATATTTTGATAGAAACTGTGAAGTACTGCGAAGTTCCACTCGTAATTGACGCGGACGGATTGAATATTCTTGCGCAGCATATAGCACTTTTAAAGGATGTGAAATGTGATGTGGTCTTAACACCACACATGAAGGAAATGTCACGACTGTTAAATTGTTCTGTGAAAGAACTTCAGGAGGATCGCTTTGGAAAGCTTCAGGCATTTGTGAAAAAATATCCGGTTACATGTGCGCTCAAGGATGCAAGAACGGTTGTTATGACTGCAGAAGAATCGCCATATCTGAATACGTCCGGCAATTCGGCGATGGCAAAAGCCGGTTCAGGAGATGTTCTGACCGGGGTGGTGGCAGGGATGCTGGCACAGGGAAAGCAGGTACACGAAGGGGCTTCCATTGCGGTTTATCTGCACGGTCTTGCCGGAGATATTGCAAAAAGCAACAGAGGAAGTTATGGCGTTTTGGCAAGAGATCTGATTAGCGGCATACATGAGCTGAAAGAGGAACAAGAGGAGATAGATAACCATGAAGAAGCATAGCAGAATCTGTGCATACATTGATCTGGATGCAGTAGAGTTTAACATAGAACAGGAAAAAGCAATTATTGATCAAGAGACAAAGATGATGGCAGTCATCAAAACAGATGGCTATGGACATGGAGCAGCACCGATTGCAAGAATGCTGGAGCCCAAGGATTATATTTGGGGATTTGCAGTGGCAACACTGGATGAAGCAATGAATCTGAGAAAAGAAGGAATAAAAAAGCCTCTTCTCGTTCTGGGATGTATTTTCCCGGAACAGTATGAGGACATGATTCAAAATGAAATACGGGCAACGGTCTATACATGGGAGATGGCAAGACGGATGTCAGAGACAGCGAAGCAGCTGAACCAGACAGCATATTTCCACATCAAACTGGATAGCGGAATGGGAAGAATCGGCTTTGCAGTGAATGAGGAAAGCGCAGAAATCATAGAGAAGATTTCAAAGCTGCCGCATATTGTTGTGGAAGGGATGTTCACTCATTTTGCAAAGGCAGACATGAGTGATCACAGTTATACGTATGAACAGTACGCAAAGTTCCTATGGATGAAACAGGAAATGGAAACGAGGCGGGTGCTCATTGAGAACTATCATTGTGCAAATAGCGCGGGAATTATTGAGTTTCCGGAGATGTGCCATGATATTGTGAGATCCGGAATCACGACTTATGGGTTATACCCATCGGATGAAGTGAGCAGGGAGGTCATAGCTTTTAAGCCTGTGATGAGTCTGATCAGTCATATTACGCATGTAAAAGAGATTGAGGCGGGCACATCGATCAGTTATGGCGGAACGTTCATTTCCAAGGAGCCGATGCGTGTCGCAACGATTCCAGTTGGCTATGGTGACGGATATCCAAGATCACTTTCGAATAAGGGATATGTACTGATTGACGGCAGGAAAGCGGAAATACTGGGACGCATCTGTATGGATCAGCTCATGGTGAATGTATCAGAAATTCCGTCTGCGGAATTTGGAACGAAAGTCACACTGCTTGGAACGGATGGAAGTGCGTGCATAACGATGGAACAGCTCGGAAATCTCTCGGGCAGATTCAATTATGAACTCGCATGTGATATCAACAAAAGAGTTCCGAGAGTTTACCGAAAAGATGGTAAGATAGTAGAAGTAATCAATCCTGTGGAATGATTGAGAATCGAAGAGATTTTCAATTATACAGCACCGGCAGCATAAAATAGATAGAAGACACAATTTGAATTTTTTCGTATACACATGAGAAAGATGGAAATACTTTGAGTATCAAAATCGGAGTGTGAGAAGATTGATGGTAAGACGTGGAGATATCTATTATGCGGATTTAAGTCCGGTCATTGGTTCGGAGCAGGGCGGGGTAAGACCCGTACTGATTATTCAGAATGATGTTGGCAACAGGCATAGCCCGACCGTGATCTGTGCTGCAATTACATCGAAGATGAATAAGGCAAAATTACCTACACATATAGAAATTAGTGCGAGACAGTATCAGATTGTCAAAAATTCTGTTATACTGTTAGAACAGATTCGCACAATAGACAAGAAGCGATTAAAGGAATTTGTCTGCCATGCAGATAACAATCTAATGATGAAAGTTGATGAAGCTTTGAAAATCAGTTTAGAGTTTCATACATAAAAAGGAGAGCAAACACTACAATGGAAGATGAAAAGCTGTTGGATAAAATGCGGCATATCTTAGCCGAAAACCATTTACCCACGAGTGAGCAGGAAATGATTCGCAATATTTTTGAATATGCGGATAAAGATGCGAAGGATATTATGACACATCGCAAGAATATCATTGCAATTGAAGCAAACGAAACATTGGAAGATGCCATTCGCTTTGTTGTCGAAGAGAGCAATTCCAGATTCCCGATTTACGAGGAAGATATTGATAATATTATCGGCACTGTCCATGTAAAGGATATGATGAAATGTTATCTGGATGAAGCTATGCGTCATAAACCAATCAAAGAGATTGACAACCTGATTCGTCCGGTCAGTGTTGTACCGGAGACAAAGGATATCGATGCACTTTTCAAGGAGATGCAGCACAATAAGAATCATATGGTCATTGTTCTGGATGAATATGGCATGACATCCGGGCTTGTCGCGATGGAGGATATCATCGAAGAAATTGTCGGTAATATTATGGATGAATATGATGAGGAAGAAGAGAAGATTACCCTTCAACCGGATGGTACATATATCGTACCGGGTCTCACCGAATTAAAAGACTTAGAAGACCTGCTTCATATTGAATTTGAGGAAGAGGATTTTGATACGCTCAATGGATTTTTGGTGGATGAATTAGATCATATTCCTGCAGAGACGGAAGTCTGTCATGTTGACTATGGCGGATATCGGTTTTATGTGGTAGAAGTGAACGATAACATTATTCAAACAGTAAAGATTGAAAAAACGAACGAAGAGTGTTAGAATGGGAAAGTGATTTAGGAAGAAAGTAGAGGATAAAAGTATGTCAGGACATTCAAAATTTGCAAACATTAAGCACAAAAAAGAGAAAAATGATGCAGCGAAGGGTAAAATCTTTACAAAGATTGGTAGAGAGCTTGCTGTAGCAGTTAAAGAGGGTGGCGGACCGGATCCGGCCAATAACAGTCGTCTGCGAGATGTAATTGCAAAGGCAAAATCCAACAACATGCCGAATGATACCATTGACCGTAATATTAAGAAAGCTGCGGGAGAAGGCAGTGGAGATAATTACGAGCATATTACATATGAGGGATATGGACCAAGCGGAACAGCGATCATTGTGACAACATTAACAGATAACAAGAATAGAACTGCATCGAATGTAAAGAATGCATTTACAAAAGGTGCCGGAAATGTTGGAACACCTGGATGTGTATCTTTCATGTTCGATGAGAAAGGACAGATTCTTGTAGCAAAAGAAGATTTCGAAATGGATGCAGATGAGCTGATGATGCTTGCTCTTGATTCGGGTGCGGAGGATTTTAACGAAGAGGAAGATAGTTTTGAGATTCTGACAACACCGGAGGATTTCAGTGACGTTCGTCTGAAACTCGAAGAAGCAGGAATTCCTATGGTGAGTGCTGAGGTTACCAGACTGCCACAGACATGGGTTGAATTGACAGATGAAAAAGATATTGCAAATATCCAGAAGACATTTGATCTCTTAGACGAAGATGATGATGTTCAGGATTATTTCCATAATTGGAGCGAGTAGGGTGATACGATGGAAAATAGTACATTAAAAGAGAAGATGATTGAGTTCTTTCGCAACTCGCTGGATATGTCTAAAAGCTTTCAAAAAAAGACATATCAGAATCAGATTCAGGCAGCCTATGATGAATATCAGGATATGTTCCAGATGCTGCAGGAAAAGATAGAAAGTTCGGATGAAGCAATCGAGGAAGTATCTTCCTACATCCCGGAATATGCGGCCGAGTCGCTGAAGGATCTGCCAAAGCGAAAACAGCAGCTTCAGAAGATTGATAATAACATGGCAATGGTCTCGTTCTTTGTCCCTTTGATGGGGAAAGTGCGCAGTGATAAGGCAGAACATTTCACAGATCAGCTGGTACAGACCTGGAACGAGATGTTTCCGGATGCGAAGATTGGCAAGTCGAGCGTTGATCAGATTGAAGGCGGTTTTAAGAAAGGCTTATGTTATATCACGACAGCGGTCTGTGAAAGCCTCGGAAAATCTGACGATTGTTATGAACTTACGCTTTTGCGCGAATACCGAGATCAGTATCTGATGAACACAGAAGAAGGCAAAGAAGTTGTAAAAGAGTATTATAATATCGCACCTACGATTGTAAACCGTATCGGAAGAGAAGAAAAAGCCGGTGAGGTATATGAGGGAATCTGGACAACTTATCTGCAGCCATGTGTGAACATGATTGAGAAGGATGAGCTGGAGGACTGCAGGGAGACTTACTCCAAGATGGTTTATGAATTGGAGAAGAGGTATTTGTATTCCTGATCTTGAGTTAGTGGAAGACATGCGATGGGAGCCTGCGTATTGCCCTCGCGGACTGTAAGCGGTATGTAAGAGCTAAGTCAACAAGAAGCTGTAGGATTTATGGACATCGTGCCCATTCGAGTTGTTTTCTGATGAAAACGACTCTCAAGAGCACTTGAAATTTACTTTGAAAGTAAATTTCAGTCCAAAAATCCAACAGCTTCTTGTTGCTTATCTCTAACATACTGCTTCATGTCCGCGATGACAATACGCAGGCTCTCATCTAATTTCTTCGACTAAACTCAAAGGCACAGGACTACGTAGGTCATCGGCAGTGTGTTGTGTTTGCGAACAATTACAGTCCGCTTTACTGAAAATTGCATCCATGATATAATCTATTCATGTGAAAAAGTAAAGAAATATGGGAGGCGTTATGATTCGGGCTGTTTTGTTAGATGTTGATAATACGTTGCTGGATTTTCATAAGTGTGCGCAGGAGTCGATGAAACGTGGGTTTGCGGACTGGGGAATTCCTTTTACGGATGAGACGTATCCTGTGTATCAGACGATTAATAATCCGCTTTGGCGCCAGATTGAGGATGGAATTATTACACTGGAGGATCTGAAGAGAATTCGGTGGGTCAAGGTGTTTGAGGCACTCGGAGTGGATGCGGATGGAGTGGAATTCGAGACATTGTTTCGGAGCTATCTCAAGGAAGCAAGTCAGCCGGTGGAGGGAGCATATGAGGTGCTGGAGTATCTGTATCCGAAGTACCAGCTTTATTCTGCAACGAACGGGCCATATTTACAACAACTGCACAGACTTGAGATTGCAGGCATGAGCAAGTATATGAGTGGGAATTTCATTTCGGAGGATATAGGATATCCAAAGCCGACGAAGGAATATTTTGCAGTATGTTTGGAAGAACTGCAAAAACAGATGTCCGACATCTCGAAAGAAGAGATTCTGATGGTCGGGGATTCGCTTACCGCAGATATTAAGGGCGGTGTGGAGTTCGGGATTCGGACCTGCTGGTACAATCATAATAAGGAAGAGCATAAGACGGATATCGAAGCGGATTATGTTGTGGATCATCTGGTTGATTTGAAAGAGATTTTATAGAGTCAGAAGCAAAATGTAGGAGGAAGAGAAAATGGTGGAGCATGTGCTTATTTATTTACTGATTATAAATGTGGTTACGTTCTTTGTATATGGTGACGATAAGGCGCGTGCAAGGCGCGGCGCATATCGCATTTCGGAAGCAACGCTGCTCTTTCTTGCGCTCATTGGTGGGAGTATTGGGGCATATCTTGGGATTCATTTCTTTCATCACAAAACGAGACATAAGAAATTTACAATCGGAGTGCCAATTATTTTCCTTCTTCAGATCGTTGCAGGTTTCATGATATGGCAGAATCGGTAAGATTCAGAAGTAAAAAAATAGATAGAAAAGAGAAAGTATAAGAGATGGAAGAGCAGAATCAGCAGGAAAAACCTCATAAGCGTCGTGTGCGCTATAAAGGAACACATCCAAAAAAATACAACGAAAAATATAAAGAATTAAATCCGGAGAAATATGCAGATACCATTGATCATGTCATTAAAAAAGGAAGTACGCCGGCAGGAATGCACATTTCCATCTGTGTGAAAGAAATTATTGACTTCCTTCAGATTCAGCCGGGACAAAAGGGTCTGGATGCGACACTTGGATATGGCGGGCATACCAAGGCAATGCTGGAATGCCTGAAGGGGGAAGGCCATATCTATGGTCTGGATGTTGACCCGATTGAATCTGAGAAAACGAAGCAGCGTTTGAAGGAACAAGGATTTGGAGAAGAGATCCTTACTGTGAAATTGACAAATTTTGCAAATATAGATCAAGTAGCAAAAGAGGTTGGTCCGTTTGAGTTCGTACTGGCAGATCTTGGTGTGTCGTCTATGCAGATTGATAACCCGGAGAGGGGATTTTCTTATAAGCATGAAGGTCCGCTGGATCTTCGCCTGAATCCACAGAAGGGCATCTCCGCGGCTGAACGGCTGAAGGGTATGACGCTGGATGAGTTGGAAGGTATGCTGGTTGAAAATTCAGATGAGCCTTATGCAGTGGAGATTGCGAAAGCTGTGATGAATGAATTTCGAAGAGGAAATGTGATTGAAACAACAACCCAGCTGCGGGATGTAGTGGAAAAAGCACTGGTTTATTTACCAAAAGCGGAGCGAGAGGAACAGGTGAAGAAAGCATGTGCAAGAACGTTTCAGGCACTGCGGATTGATGTGAACAGTGAGTTTGAAGTGCTGGAACGTTTTCTGGAAAAACTTCCGAATGCACTTGCACCAGGTGGGAGAGTTGCAATTCTGACATTTCATTCGGGTGAGGACCGTCTGGTAAAGAAATCCTTCAAAGAGCTGCAAAAAGCAGGAATTTACAGTGATATTGCAAAGGATGTAATCCGTCCGTCGAAGGAAGAATGTCAATACAATAGCCGCGCAAAATCGACAAAGATGCGATGGGCAATCAAAAAGGCAGAATAAAGGAGTTGTTATGTTAAAGATAGGAGCACATTTGTCATCTTCCAAAGGCTTTTTGGCAATGGGGGAGATGGCAGAATCGATCGGAGCAAATACGTTTCAGTTTTTCACACGGAATCCGCGAGGCAGTAAAGCAAAGGCGATTGATCCGGAAGATGCAAAAGCACTGATTGATTTTATGGAGAAAAAACAGTTCGCAAAGGTTCTGGCACATGCACCGTACACCCTGAATCCATGCTCGGCAAAGCCGGAGACGCGGGAATTTGCACATCTGACGATGGAGGATGATTTAAAACGCATGGAATATCTGCCGGGGAATCTTTATAATTTCCATCCGGGAAGTCATGTGGGACAGGGAAGTGAAGCAGGGATAGGGCAGATTGTGACATTGTTAAATGCCATCCTGAGCGAGGAGCTTACGACCACTGTTTTATTGGAAACAATGTCTGGAAAGGGAACAGAGATTGGCAGAAATTTTGAAGAACTCAGAAGAATTATTGATGGGGTCGATCTCCACGAGAAGATGGGAGTTTGTCTGGATACCTGCCATGTCTATGATGCCGGATATGATATCGTGCATCATTTGGATGAGGTGCTGGAGGAGTTTGACCAAATCGTTGGCCTTGACAGATTAAAGGCAATTCATCTAAATGACAGTAAAAATCCATTTGAGAGTCATAAGGATCGCCACGAAAAAATCGGTGAAGGCAGTATCGGGCTGGAAGCGATGGTGAGAATTATCAATCATCCGAAATTAAAACATCTGCCATTCTTTTTGGAGACACCAAATGAACTGCCGGGATATAAAGAAGAGATTACATTATTACGAGGAAGATATGAGTAAGAAGAAAGAAAAAGAAATCAAAACAAATGCCATGCGCATTTTAGAAAAACATAAGATTTCCTATATTGTACACACGTATACATGTGATGAATTTATTGACGGAGTCAGCATCGCTGATGAACTCGGACAGCCACATGAGCTGGTGTATAAGTCGCTGGTGGCAGTAGGGAAAAGTAAAGAGCATTATGTGTTTGTGATTCCAATTGAGAATGAACTGGATTTAAAAGCAGCAGCAAGAGCTGTGGGGGAGAAATCAATTGAGATGCTGCCGCTTAAAGATTTGACGAATGTAACGGGATATGTGCGCGGCGGCTGTACTGCAATCGGGATGAAAAAGGATTTTCCAGTCGTGATTGATACGAGTGCCAAAAGTTTGGACATTATGATTGTGAGTGGTGGAAGACGTGGCTCACAGATTGAGTTAAAACCGGAAGATTTGGCAAAAGCGGCAAAGGCGACATTTGCAGATGTTACGGTGAAAGAATAATACGTTTTGTTTTGCACACACTAGAGAGCAATGGAATGATACTATATAAAATTGTGAAGACGAGGTGTGAATGCGAACATGAAAGAAGAAGACAGAAATGAAATTAAGGATACCGGTACATTAGAACTTCAGAACAATGCAAAAAAGCATAAGATTCAACTGCTTACAATTATCGGAGAGATTGAAGGTCATGAAGCGGCATCCGGCAATTCGAAAACAACAAAGTATGAGCATATCTTACCCAAACTCGCACAAGTGGAAGATGATGAGTCTGTGGAGGGTCTGCTCGTTTTGCTTAATACGCTTGGAGGAGATGTGGAAGCGGGGTTAGCAATGGCAGAGATGATTGCATCCTTAAGTAAGCCGACGGTATCACTTGTGCTCGGTGGAAGTCATTCCATCGGCGGACCGTTAGCTGTAGCGGCGGATTATTCATTTATTGTTCCAACGGGAACGATGGTGGTGCATCCGGTCCGTTCGAATGGCATGTTTATTGGGATTATTCAAACGTACCGCAATATGGAACGGACACAGGATCGGATTACAGGATTTATTTCCTCACATTCTAAAATCACACAGAAAAGGCTCGAAGAACTGATGCTGGATTCAAAGCAGCTTGTGAAAGATGTCGGAACCTGCCTGGAAGGACCTGAGGCAGTAAAAGAAGGCTTGATTGACGAAGTGGGCGGCATGAGTCAGGCACTGCACAAATTGTATCAGATGATAGATGAAATCAATAACAGGTAATATCTAAAATCTATGACTGGATTTTTAAAATAAGTGGTGGAATCCTTAGAAAAATGATATACTAACTAAGTGAAAAATCAGAAGAAAATAAAAACAGAAGGTACGCAAGATGAACAAAAAAGAAACACTGGAAATCAGAAAACAATTCACACCCGCAAACTGTGCGATTACAAGAATCTGCGGTTGCTATGTGGATCACGAGAAGAATAAAGTATTTGAAATGAAGGATGCCTTTCTTTCACTTCCGGAAGAAGAGGAACATAAATATTTTGATATATTAAAGAAAACATTATCCGGAACACTCGGTAAGAATCTGCTGAATATGGAATTTCCGCTCAAAGAGGAAGAGACGGATGGAAAACAGAAATTCCTGATGGATTTACGCGCCAGCAAGTTGAAGGACGATATGCTTTTAGAGGAATTTTATGATAAAGTGATCGGAAGCTATGATTATGCGGAGAACTATTATATCGTATTGATTCATGCAATGTATGATGTGCCGGGAAGATCTGCAGACGGACTGGAGATGTTTGATGCATCTGACAGCGTCTATGAATATCTGATGTGCAGCATCTGCCCTGTGAATCTGACGAAGGCGGGACTGAGCTATAACAGTGAACACAACAGCATTGAAGAACGCATGAGAGACTGGGTCGTTGATATGCCAACGAAGGGCTTTTTATTTCCGCTGTTTAATGATCGTGCATCTGATATCCATGGTGTACTGTATTATACGAGTAAGCCGGAGGATATTCAGCCGGCATTGATTGACGAGGTGTTAGGCAGTGAACTTCCAATGACGGCCGGGGATCAAAAGACGACATTCCAGACTATCATAGAAGATACATTGGGCGAGGATTGTGAATATAAGGTTGTTCGCAACATTCACGATACACTTCACGAGATGATTGAGGAACATAAAGAAGAACCAGAGCCTTTAGAATTATCAAAAATTGATGTAAAGAAGGTATTTGAAAAGAGCGGTGTTTCCAATGAAAATATGGAATTATTTGAAAAGCAGTATGAAGCAGCCGCAGGAGAGAATGCATCCCTGCTTGCAAGTAATATTGTAGATGCAAAGAAATTTACAGTTGAGACACCGGATATTGTGATTAAGGTCAATCCGGATCGCGCAGATCTGGTTGAGACGAAGATGATTGACGGAAGACAATGTCTTGTCATTGCTGTGGATGATCATATAGAAGTCAACGGTATTAATGTTAGAACCATACGACTAGAAGAATAAATTTCAGGAGGAAATGAAAATGAGAGACGAAACAAAATGTCTACACGCCGGATATACACCGGGAAATGGAGAACCAAGAGTATTACCAATTGTACAGAGCACTACATATGTATATGATTCAGCAGCTGAGGTCGCAGCAATTTTTGATGATCCGACCAAAGGACTTTGCTATTCGAGATTCGGGAACCCGACGGTTATGGCAGTGGAAGAGAAGATTGCTGCCTTAGAGGGCGGCGTAGGCGCAATGTGTACGACATCCGGACAGGCAGCAACTCTGTTATCTATTTTAAATATCTGTTCTGTCGGTGACAGCATTATCAGCTCACCTACAATTTATGGTGGGACGATCAACCTGTTTTCTTTTACGTTGAAGAAGCTGGGAATTGAATGTATCTATGTCGAAAATGATGCAGATCCGGAAGAGATTAAAGCAGCATTCAAACCGAACACGAAACTTGTCTTTGGTGAAACCATTGCGAATCCTGCACTAAAAGTGTTTGACATCGAAAAATTTGCAACAATCGCACACGAGATGAATGTACCTCTTATCGTGGATAATACATTTGCAACACCAATTCTCTGCAAACCTTTCGAGTTTGGTGCAGATATCGTTATTCATTCTACAAGCAAATACATGGATGGGCATGCGGTACAGATCGGCGGCGTCATCGTTGACAGCGGGAAATTTGACTGGACAAAAGGCAAGTTCCCGGAACTGACAGAGCCTGATGAATCATATCACGGAATTTCTTATACAGAAAGCTATGGGAATATGGCATACATCATCAAAGCCAGAATGCAGCTCATGAGAGATTTTGGAGTCTATCCTGCAGCGCATTCCGCATTTCTGTTAAATCTTGGACTTGAGACACTTCCGGTTCGTATGAAACAGTATTGTGAAAATGCAATGACAGTGGCAAAATACCTGGAAGAATCTCCAATGGTAGAAAGTGTTCTTTATCCGGGACTGCCATCCAGCCCGGACTATGCGCTCTCACAGAAATATCTGAAAGGCTGCAGCGGAGTCATTTCGTTCGTCATCAAAGGCGGAAGAGCAGCGGCTGCAAAATTCATGGATTCGTTAAAACTTGCTTCTAATGAAGTTCATGTTGCAGATATTAGAACCTGTGTCCTGCATCCGGCAAGCGAAACACACAGACAATTGACAGACGAGCAGTTAGTTGCTGCCGGAATCAATGCCGCAATGGTGAGATTTTCAGTGGGACTTGAGAATATTGATGATATACTGGAAGATCTGGATACGGCGTTGGCGGCGGCAGCCGAGTGAGGTTGTGGGTTAGTGTAGAGTTGTAGTCCGTGAATTTTGGTTGTGTGTTGCGTTTGCGGTCTGTAATTGGGCGCTAAGAGTTGCTAGAAAAATAAGAGACGATAGGTTGAGTACCGTGATGATACGAGCAAGAATCTGATGATTCTTACTCTATGCATCACTGAACTCATGTATTTGAAATACATGAGTCCCCTCAACCTATCGTTTCTTATTTTTCAAACAACTCTAAAGCTTCAATGAATGCCCTTATCCACAACACACACCCAAAATTCACTCACTCCAACTTGCGCCACCCTCCACGTCACACTAGACGGGACGTGAGGAGCCAAGAAAGCTTCTGGGTTTCCAGCACACTGCTGGTGTCATGGACAGCTAGGTGCATTTAAGTTAGTAGAAGAAATTAGATGAGAGCCTGCGTATTGTCATCACGGACATGAAGCAGTGTGTTAGAGATAAGCAAAAAGAAGCTGCGGAATTTCTGGGCTGTGAGTTGCTTTCAAAGCAACGCGCAAGTGCTCTTGAGAGTCGTTTTCATCAGAAAACAACTCGAATGGGCACGATGTCCATAAATTCCACAGATTATTTTTGACTTAGCTCTTACATATTGCTTACAGTTCGTGAGGGCAATGCGCAGGCTCTCATCGGATGTCTTCTACTTACTTAAATCACAAGCTACCTTGCACAAACTTCCCCTGCATAAACTAACGCGGCATCGATATTTTCGCGGAAGTTTTCGGGTCCGACTTCGTCGTAGAATTTTGCTTTCTGCATCATGGAGAGTGGCTGGTCCTGCGTGTGCGAGAAGATGAGTGTAATGTTTTTCTTCTTGCATGTTGCATATACGCTGCGCAGTGTATGGAGTGCAGTTGCATCCATAGCAGGGACGCCACGCATACGGAGGATGATCACCTTTGTCGTGTGTGTACTGGCTGTTGCGATATCTAGGAATTTGTCTGCTGCACCAAAGAACATTGGTCCTTCAATTTCGTAGACCATAGTTCCTTTTGGAACTGCCCGGAGTTTGATGTTATCTGGATCATTGCGATTCTCGACTTCGTCCATGTATTTCCAACCGCGAAGCTCTGTCGTGTCTGCCATGCGCTTCATGAAGAGGACGGCGGCAACCACCATGCCGACTTCAATTGCTACGACAAGATCAAATACGACAGTAAGGAATAAGGTGAGTGCAAATACGATAATATCACTTTTGGGCGCATTCTTTGCAAGTGTGATACATTCACGCCATCCGCTCATATTATATGCAACCATGATCAGTACGGCAGCGAGTGCAGGCATTGGAATAAGCGCTGCTGTCGGCATCAGAACAACAAGGATGATTAACAGTGTGAGTGAATGGACGATTCCGGCGATGGGTGTGCGTCCACCATTTTTTGCATTTGCGGCAGTACGGGCAATCGCACCGGTTGCCGGAAGACCACCGAAGAGAGCAGAAGCAATATTTCCAACACCCTGTCCAACCAGTTCTGCGTTAGAACGGTGTTTACTTCCAATCATACCGTCGGATACCACACAGGAGAGCAAGGATTCAATTGCTGCCAAAATGGCGATTGTAAAGGCAGGACTGGCGAGTTGTATAATCATACTCATATTTGTCTGTGGAAGGCTGAACTTTGGAAGGGAAGAAGAGAGTTCTCCGTAAACGCTTCCAATGGTATTTACATTGAGAGGCAAAAATTTCACCATCACTGTTGTTACAATAATCGCAATGAGCGAACCGGGAATTTTATCAGTTACATAAGGCCAAAGAATCAGGATAGCAAGAGCAATGACACCGATGAACAATGCGTGTAAATTCAAAGTGTGGAAATATTTAGAATAAGCGGCAATCTTCTCTAAAAACTCGGATGGAACAGCACCCATGTCTAACCCGAAGAAATCTTTTAACTGTCCGACCAGAAGCGTGATTGCGATTCCGGCGGTGAATCCGGTTGTAATTGTGTAAGGGATAAATTTGATCAGGCTTCCAAAATGTGCGATTCCCATGATGATCAGAATGATTCCGGCCATGATTGTTGCGACAATCAGTCCATCCATGCCATAGGATTGGATAATTCCGTAAATGATGACAACAAATGCGGCGGTAGGTCCGCCAATCTGGACACGGCTTCCGCCTAAAAAAGAAATAAAGAATCCGGCGATAATAGCGGTATAAAGTCCACGCTCCGGATTGACGCCTGATGCAATCGCAAGTGCAATTGACAGAGGCAGTGCGATGATTGCAACGATAATACCTGCAATGACATCTTTGATAAATTGTTCCTTCGAATAATCTTTTAAAACAGCAAATAATTTTGGTTTAATACTTTCCATGTTTCCCCCTAAAGCTTTTCTCTTGTGTATGAATTGACTATTCTATGAAAAGTCAATTTCACGTATTCTATTGTAACGTGAGTGCTATCTTTTTGTCTATGTATTCTATTACAAAAGATTGTATCTTTTAGTGTACAATCCGCAGGATAAATTTGTGTAAAATCTTTGACTTAAGGCTTGAATGTGATATAATTGAGTGAACACTTTTTTAAGAGTGTATGACAAAAATAAAACATTAGGAGGAAATGAGTAATGAAGAAGTACATTGCAGAATTTATCGGAACAGCAGTATTGGTTATCTTTGGTTGTGGTAGTGCGGTTGCAGCTAATACACTGGTAGCCAACAATGGGGCAGAGGTACCTTTGGCACTTTCAACATTATTGATTGCATTTGCATTCGGTTTATCAATCGTAGCTATGGCATATTCTATCGGAAATGTCTCAGGATGCCACATCAATCCAGCTGTATCATTTGGTATGCTTGTTGCAGGTAAGATGACAGTTAAAGAGTTCATCGGTTATGTAGTAGCACAGGTAATCGGAGGTATCGCAGGAGCCGGACTTTTAGTTGTATTTTTCGGAAGCAATGCATCACTTGGAGCGAATGGATACGGAGAGGCAAGCGCACTCGGAACATCTTGCGGCGTTGCATTTTTAGTAGAAGTTGTTCTTACATTTGTATTTGTTTTACTGATTCTTGGTGTTACATCGAAAGTTGAAAACGCAAATGTTGCAGGTCTTATCATTGGTCTTACGCTTACATTGATTCATATTTTAGGTATTCCTTTTACAGGAACATCTGTAAACCCTGCAAGAAGTATTGGACCAGCTCTTTTAGCAGGTGGAACAGCACTTTCTCAGGTATGGGTATTTATCCTTGCACCACTTGTTGGAGCAGGAATTGCAGCACTTGTACATAAATATGTTTTAGCATCAGAGGAGAAATAATCTGATATTCAGCAGAAAAAGTGATTGTGAATAAAGAAACAAATAAGCGGCAGAGTGTAAAAGCTCTGCCGCTTATTTATTTCCTTCATTCAGTATCAATGCCCTACCACTAATGTAACAGCACATAACACAAGCGATATCGCCATGACCACATCGACCTGTTTCCTATAATTCTGAAACAGCTTCTGAAGCGATACCCCTGCATATACCCAGAGAAGGTTTGCAATTGGACCTGTAAGTGGAAGGAACAGCCCGACGCCCAATAATATCCAGAAAGAATCCGTGTAAGGAAGCACATAGCAGGAGAGTGCTGTCGTGCAGGATACCATGATTTTGACATTTGTAAACTGCAGGAACATTCCTGTGAAAAAATTCGGTGCGTGGATGTCTTCTTTTTCTTCATATGCCGATGAATGAAAGGTGTGCCATGCAAGCCAGAGTATGTAAACAGCTCCGACCCATGAAAGGTATTTTACATACTGGTTTAAGACGGTCCCAATCAGGTGCGTAATCAGGACCGAGCCCATGGAAATGATGAAATATCCAAAGAAGAGTCCGCGCCATTGGCGCAGTGCAGTCTTTTTCCCGTAGCGCAGAGCAGTGGACAGCGAACACAGATTGGCAGGTCCGGGCGTAACACCAGTAATATAGCAATACAGTAGAAAGGATGGAACGATGGTAAGTGGCATAATAAATCTCTCCCTTTTGTTTTGATATCTATAGTGTATCAGAAATAAAAACATTTGAATAATGAAAGCTTTTTAGATATAATATTTATAAAACGAATGAATTAGAAACGGGAGGTACAGCATGGAAATCAAACACCTTAGAACACTGATTGCAATCGTTGATTATGGCAGTTATCAGAAAGCGGCAGAAGCACTTGGATATACCCAGTCTACGATTACAATTCAAATGCAGCAATTGGAAGCAGAACTTCGGATACCCTTATTTCAGCGGATTGGACGAAGGATGTCTCTGAGTCAGGCCGGTGAAAGGGTGGTTGAACAAGCCAGGGACTTAGTAGATATCGCAGATCAGATCGGGGGTATCGCAGATACATCACAGCCGCTTACAGGAACACTGCGGGTGGATATTGTAGAGACGCTGCTGTGTTTTCAGATGCAGGAGGTTATTCGGGAGTTTCGCGCCAGAGCGCCACTTGTAAAGCTTATACTGCGGAATCGTAACTGCCTGAAAATCTCAGAAAATCTGAAAGAAGGAAGTTGTGATTTGGGAATCTCTTATCGTATGGATTGGAATCGGGATGTACTTCAGACGGAATATCTGAAACAGCAGACGGAATGTATTCTTCTGGCATCCAGTGAGCTGACAGACACGGATTTTGTGACACCGCATCAGATCAAATCAATTCCGCTGATCAGTGACGAACCGGACAGCCTCTTTCGAAGACAATTTGAATCCTATCTACAAGAACAGGATATTCAGTTGGAAGAGACAATTGAACTGTGGAGTACGGAGGCAATTAAACGTTGTGTGATGAGTAATCTGGGAATCACGTTTCTGCCAAGATTTGCGGTAGAGGAAGAACTTGCCGATGGCAGACTGGTAGAGCTTTCTGCGCCTGTCTCCGGAATTAGAAATCCGGTTTTATGTATCAAGCATAAAAACCGCTGGACAACCCCTGCCATGGAACTTTTTTTGCAACTGATCCGAGAGCACTTACGAGAGAATCTTTGATGGAAGAGTCAAAAATTCTCTCGTAATCCGTCTTAATCAAACAAGGTTAAATACAAAGTTCATTTGCTTTTTCAGCGACTGTTTCTATCAGTTCACAAAAATTATGCTTTTCCAAATCGGACAGGTTTGCGGTTACTTCGTCAACCCAGTCCATTTGGATTTTCTTTGCCTGTGGTACAATCTGCAAGGCTTTATCGGTTAAGCTGACGATATAGGAGCGTACATCGTTCGGGTCGGTCGATTTTGTAATGAGTCCATCATTTTCAAGGCGCACCAGCATTTTGGCTACGGTACTTTTATCCATATCTAATTTTCTACACATTTCAATTTGTGATAAATGTTCATATTCAGACAGACAGAAGAGGAACATTGCTTTGGTACTTGTAAGAGAGAGCTCTTTTAATCGCGTATTCAAATTCATCTGCATTTTTCTGAATAAAGTCGAAATTCCTTTTGGTAAATCCATTTGTACATTCTCCTATCTGTTGTGATGAAGCTATTTACTAACGTTGGCTTGACAACAAATATTGTAGCGAATTCAACGCCATATGTCAATCAATATTTAATAAAAATAGGGCTTGACAATTGAAAAAGAGAATATTATACTAATTGGCACACCAACAAAAAAGCACCCTTGCGAGGGTGTAAAAATTTAATTATAAAGTTGGCTTACCAACAAAAGGAGGAAATATAAAACTATGGAACAAACAAAAGACAATTCGTACTTTGCTACAGCACCAATCGGTGGGTTGATTGCTAAATTCGCAATACCAACCTGTTTATCATTGATTGTTGTAGCGCTTTACAACATCGTGGATCAGATTTTTATCGGACAGGGTGTTGGTTATCTGGGAAATGGTGCAACAAGCGTTATTTTCCCATTCACCTGTGCAGCTTCCGCACTGGCATTACTGGTGGGAGATGGCGCAGCATCTTTTCTGAGCCTGAAACTGGGAGAAAATGACAAAAAGGGAGCTGCAAAAGGTGTGGGAAATGCAATTGCAGTGCTCGTCATACTTGGTGTTTTACTGTTAGTTGTCGGCCTGGCAGCACTTCGCCCGCTTTCAAGATTATTTGGAGCTACAGACACTTTGATGCCTTATGTTCTTGATTATGGTTATCCAATTATCATCGGTCTGCCATTTTTAGTGATACTTACAGGACTTAACTCCATTATCCGTGCAGATGGAAGTCCGAAATTTGCAATGCTGACCATGCTTACCGGAGCGGTAATTAACTGTATTTTAGATCCACTTTTTATCTTTGTATTTAAATGGGGCGTCTGGGGAGCCGGCGTTGCGACTGCAGCAGGACAGGTGATTTCATTTATCATATCAATTGCATATCTATTTCACTGTCACAATATTAAATTAGAGAAACGTGGATTTGTACTAAAAGCGAATACTGTAACCAGTGTATTGAAACTGGGTGTTTCAAGCTTTATTACACAGATATCCATTGTGATTGTTGTAATCCTTTCTAACAATCTTCTGACGAAGTATGGTGCATCCTCAAAGTACGGTGCGGAAATTCCCTTGACGGCAATTGGTATTGTCATGAAAATCAACCAGATTCTCATCGCACTGCTAGTAGGTATTGCAGCAGGAGCACAGCCGATTGTCGGTTATAACTACGGAGCCGGGAAATTTGACCGGGTAAAGAAAACATTTACACTATCTGTTCTTATAGCGGCAGTTGTAGGTGCAATCGGTTTCATCCTGTTCGAATTCTGCCCACAGGTTATGGTAAATATTTTTGGCTCGGATGGGGCGCTTTATATGGAATTCTGCGTGAAGAGTTTCCGAATTTTCCTGTGCTTCTGTATTTTGACGAGTTTCCAGATTGTTTCGGGAATATTCCTGCAGGCCATTGGACAACCGGTAAAAGCGGCAATCGTATCATTGTCGAGACAGATTATTTTCTTTATACCGGCAGTTCTTATTCTCCCACGTTTTATGGGCGTAGAGGGAATTCTATGGGCGGCACCGGTGGGTGACGGATTGTCGTTTATCGTATCAGTCATCTTTATTATTGTGGAAATGAAAAAATTAAACAGAGACATAAAACAGAAACAGGTAAAAGTAAATTAGATGGAGGAAATATAAATGGACAAACATTTTGTTATTACGATAGGAAGAGAATTTGGAAGCGGAGGTCATGAAATTGCGGAAAAACTGGCAGAAAAATTGAATATAAAGTGTTATGACAAGGAAATTCTTGCAGAATCAGCAAAGAAGAGTGGGTTTAGGGAACAGGTTTTTGAAGAAAATGATGAAAAGACAAAGAATAGTCTTATTTACTCCATCGTGACGGGAATCAGTAATTATACAAATTCACAGCCATTATCGGTTCAGTTATTTCTAGATCAGTTTCATACAATCAAAGAAATTGCAGATAAGGAATCCTGTGTAATGGTAGGTCGCTGTTCGGACTATGTTCTTCGGGAAAGAGATGATACGATCAATGTTTTCGCACATGCACCAATGGACGCACGTATGAAAAGAATCTGTCAGAGATATGATGTAACTGAAAATAAGGCAGAAGAGATGATAGAGAAGCAGGATAAAACAAGAGCCAGTTATTACAATTATTACACAAATCAAAAGTGGGGAGAAGCCAAATATTATGATTTGTCCTTTGATACAAGTAAAACGGGTATAGATGGAGCAATTCAGTTAATAATGGAATATGTAAATATTTCAATGAATTCAGCCAAATAAATGGAGGACATCATGTTAAAAGTAGAAGAAACAGCCGGAGAAAAGGCGATGGTGAAATTCCTTGAGCGGTTCAGCGATGATCCATTTGTCGTTAAGTTTAAGGAACGCAGATATTTAGTTGGAACAGGGGAGCCGACATTTGCGGTTCAATTCAACAAAGCAATTCCGATGGCAGAGCTCCTAAAGAGCACATCATTGGCACTTGGGGAAGCTTATATGCGGGGTGACCTTGAAATTGAAGGCAATCTTTATGAGGCGCTGGATCATTTCCTGGGACAAATGGGAAAATTTTCGACAGATCAAAACGCATTAAAAAAGCTTATGTTTCCTTCCACTGCTAAGAGTAATCAAAAGCAGGAGGTAACTAGCCACTATGATATTGGAAATGATTTTTACAAGCTGTGGCTGGACAAAACGATGAGTTATTCATGTGGATATTTTTTACATGAAGACGATTCCCTCTATCAGGCCCAGTTAAATAAAATTGAATATACCTTGAAAAAGCTATATTTAAAAGAGGGAATGACGTTGCTTGATATAGGTTGTGGCTGGGGATATCTTCTGATTGAAGCTGCAAAAAAATATAAAATACACGGAACTGGAATTACCCTTAGTGGGGAACAGTATAGAGAATTTCAAAAACGGATTGAGGAAGAAAATCTGCAGGAGTATCTGACTGTTGAATTGATGGACTACCGGGATTTACCGAAGTATGGTAAGCGGTTTGACCGCATTGTGAGCATTGGAATGTTAGAGCATGTCGGACGTTATAATTACAAGCTTTATGTGGAATGTGCAAATAAAGTTTTAAAACCGGGTGGAATATTCCTGCTGCATTTTATCAGTTCACTTCAGGAACATCCCGGTGATCCATGGATAAAGAAGTATATATTTCCGGGCGGGGTGGTTCCAAGCCTAAGAGAAATAATATCTGATATGGGGGATTACAATTTTCATACGCTGGATATTGAAAATCTGCGTCTTCATTATAACCGGACACTCTTAAAATGGCTGGAGAATTTTGAGGAGAATCTGGGAGAAATACGCAAAATGTTTGATGAAACATTTATTCGTATGTGGAGATTATATCTGAGCGCCTGTGCAGCAACTTTTCACAATGGAATTATTGATATTCATCAGATACTAATGACAAAAGGTGTAAATAATGATTTGCCATCCATTCGATGGTACAGTGATCACGAATAAAGAAAGGCGGTGTATGTGAGATGCTAGAAGAGATGATTCAGAAAGTGATGGAGACGGAACAAAAGAAAAAGAAGATCGAAATGATATATGCCCCTTTGGTTGGACGTATGGCAGAACTGGAAAAGGTTGAAAAAGACATTTTTGAACAAACGAATCATCATGTGATAAAGATTATACCGACCGAAGGAAAAATCTATGCGCCATTTGATGGAGAGGTGTCAGTAATCACGCCTTCAAAACATGCAATTGTTGTCAAAGATGAATGGGAAAACGAAGTGTTTATCCACGTTGGAAGAAATACAGTAGAATTGGAAGGAAAATTTTTTCATCCATTCGTCCAAAGCATGGATCGAATTAAGCAGGGGCAGAAAATATTAACGTTTGAAATGGAAAAAATTATAGAAGCAGGGTATCGGCTGGATTCCATTATCTATATTACGAACAAAGGGAACCCAGTGGCTATGGAGCAAATGGAAGGGGAGATTACAAAAGAAACAATTTTGTATGAACGAACGATTTGAGTGCTAAAACGGGTTGCAAAGAAGTGCTGCGATACTTATAATAAAAGGAACAAATGCATGGCAGAGGAGAACATTGAAATGAAAATTGAATTTGCAGTAATCGGAACCAATGTAATTACAGATAAGTTCCTCGAGGCAGCGAAGACGGTGAACGATTTTCACTTGAAGGGTGTATATTCGCGCTCCAAAGAGAAGGCGCTTGCGTACGCACAAAAGCATGGCGCAGAGCTGATTTTTGATAACCTGGATGAACTGGCAGGTTGTGATGAAATCGATGCGGTATACATAGCGAGCCCGAACAGTTTCCACGCTCCACAGAGTATTCAGATGCTAAAGGCAAAAAAACATGTATTGTGCGAAAAACCGATCGCATCGAATAGTAAAGAGTTAACGAAAATGAAGGAAACAGCGTTGGAAAACAATGTGGTTTTATTGGAAGCGCTACGAAGTGAGTTTTCACCGGGATTTGCGGCAATCAAAGAAAATCTGTACAAGCTGGGAACGGTCAGAAGAGCATCGTTTCAATACTGCCAGTATTCTAGCAGATATGACAAATTTAAACAGGGAATTATTGAAAATGCATTCAATCCGGAATTTTCGAATGGTGCATTGATGGATATCGGAGTGTACTGCATTCATCCCATGGTGGCGTTGTTTGGAAAGCCAGACACGGTTATTAGCAGCAGTCTGAAGTTGTCAAACGGTGTTGACGGAGCCGGAACTATCTTATTGGAATATGAGGGAATGCAGGGGGAACTGCTGTATTCCAAAATCACCAATTCGAACGTACCAAGCCAGATTCAGGGTGAGAATGGAAGTATGGTGATTCAGGAGATTCAAAACCCGGAGATTGTGACGATTTATTATAAAAACGGAGAAATAGAGAAACTTGATATTCCCAAGGTTGATAACAATATGTTTTATGAAACGGAAGCCTTGATCAGGCTGATCAAAGAAAAAGAATTCGATCATGCTTATCTGAAAAATTCTCTGCTGGAGATAGAACTGATGGACGAAGTGAGAAAGCAGCAGGAGATTGTGTTCCCTGCGGATTCTATCTAATTATTCGTAAAATAGTAAACTTGAAATTACAGATTGTGATTTCAAGTTTATTTTTCTGTCTGCATTCAGAAGAATCTATAAAAAGTACTAAAATGCTAAAAAAAGTGATAGGAATCCAAGATGCAATAAGCTATGATGTAAAAAAAGAAAGGGGACATTCATTATGGCATTCGCAAGTGTGATAGAAGATTTTCAACCGAGAAATAATTCCTATTTATTATCCAAGGCAGAGCGGGAGAAGCCTGTTTTAAAATCAACAATGGTCATCCCAAAGAAAATTATTTCCGAGAAGGAGTCTTATGGAAAAGATGATGTTCTCTGTTATGATTTTGGAAATCATTTTGTAGGCTATGTGACAATGCATATTTCAACGAAGGGAAGTCATCCGGATGCACCTGCATTTTTAAAGCTTTGTTTTGCGGAACATGAGCAGGAGCTGAAAGAAAATTCTGCGGATTACAGAGGCTGGATCAGCAAAGGCTGGATTCAGGAGGAGTGGATACATATCGATACATTTCCTGCTGTTGTAAAGCTGCCGAGACGGTATGCATTCCGGTATATGCAGATTGAGGTGCTGGATACATCGCAAAAATACAAAGTTGTGTTTGATAAAATCGAATGTGAATATGTAAATGCAGTCGGCGATCAAAAGATAGAGCCGGTACAGCAGGAAGATGAGCTCCTCTGTAAAATTGATAAGGTCAGCATCCGAACACTCCAAAACTGTATGCAGGATGTATTTGAGGACGGACCGAAACGTGACCGAAGGCTCTGGATCGGGGATCTGCGGCTTCAGGCACTGACGAATTATAAGACATTCAAGAACTATCAGCTTGTGAAGCGGTGTCTCTATCTGTTTGCAGGCTCTACGTTTCCAGATGGACGGGTCAGTGCAAATATATTTACTGACGGAAGCGTTGAAGCCGATGACACGTATTTTTATGATTATGCGCTGTTTTTTGTCCCGATTCTGGCAGATTATTATAGAGAGACAAAGGATCAGAAAGTGCTGCAGGACTTATATGACACCGCAAAGGAGCAGATCCGGTTCGGTATGGAACGCGTAGATCAGAATGGAATTGTGAGAGATACCAGAGAAGATGAAAATGCGTATTGGTGCTTTCTGGATTGGAATATGGATTTGAATAAGCAGACAGGGGCACAGGGCGTTCTTATTTTCTGCCTGAAGCGTATGATAGAGCTGGCAGAAGCCAAGAAGGATCAGACGGGAGCCGCATATTATACGCAAGAATTAGAACGTTTGACTGACGCATCAAAGAAACGGCTTTTTGATGAGAAGCAGGGGGTGTTCGTCAGTGGAGCAGAGAAACAGATTTCTACGATGAGTCAGGCGTGGATGATCTTAGCCGGTGTATTTGACATAGAAATGAATCGGAAAATATTAAAAAAGATCAAAGAGATGGGGCTCCCGTATGAGATGCTTTCTCCGTATGCGATGCATAATTATTGTGAAGCGTTGATTGTGTGTGGTGAGACTGCGGAGGCAACCGCACTGATAAAAAACTACTGGGGCGGCATGATTTTGGAAGGTGCAGATACCTTTTGGGAAATGTACAATCCGAAGAATCCGGATGAGTCACCGTATGGTGGAAAAATCATAAACAGCCACTGTCATGCATGGAGTTGTACACCGTCATATCTGTTCCGGGAATACGACTTTACAAAAGAGGCTGAAAAGAAGTAGCAAGGTGGATTTGGATATCGAATGAAAGAAAGCAGGTGGATTTATGTGGGATGATATTGCATTTGATTTAGAGAGAATCAGTGAGATTGAGACGCTTTCCATTCTTTTTTATCCAGTGAACAGTAAAATTCTGAACGGAGATGCAAAGCAGAAATGTTTTTATGGAAATAATCAGAATCTGGAGTTGTATGAGGATGAAGCGTTTATAGCAAGGTTAAAGAAATGTGCGGACGAAGTGGAAGGTCCGGCTATCTATTGTGAACAGGAGTATATATTCTTTAGTGCTGTACGTTTGGACAATATAGGCTATTTGTTTATTGGACCGACATGTGCAGATGAGTTTCGTTATGTTTTGAAAAAAGAATTTTATCAAAACCATCAGTTGTCATCAGAACAGGAAATACAGATCAGCCATATGCGGTGCAGTAGATTCCTCATGCTGTTGGTCCTGATTTACCACCTTGTGAGCGGAAAAAAAATATTGGTTCAAGATATATTAAAGAATAACCAACTGGACTTAGTAGAGTCTGAAATGATTGAAAAAGATATGGTGGTACAGCAGAAAGAGGCATATGAGGAGGAAAAAACACATCACACGTATCAGACGGAACGAAAATGGCAGGAGGCGATCCGGGAAGGCAATGAAGAAGATGCAGCATCGATGATATCACAGCTTACGATTTCCGCTGGGACTTTATCAAGCAAGATCTTAAACCATACACGCTATCTTGTAGTATGCGGGGTGACATTAGGATGCCGCACAGCAATTGAAAGCGGGATATCACCAACAGAGGCATATGCGGTAAGTGATGCATATATCAATAAAGTGGATCAGTGTACATCAGAAGAGGCTTTATACAGCTTAATGAAGAACTGCTCGGTCAGATATGCGCAGATGGTTGCGAAGGAAAAATCAAAGAAGGTCTATTCCACTTATGTGGAACAGTGTAAATGGTATATGAACGAAAAGTACCAGACCAAGATAACACTGGAGGACATGGCAGAGTATATAGGTGTGAATGAAGCCTATCTGTCCCATCTTTTTTCAGAAAAAGAAGGAATGACAATCAGGGAATATCTGAATCAGGTACGTGTTGAACGAGCACAGAATCTACTGAAATATTCAAATAGCTCACTGGTAGAAGTCAGTGATTATGTAGGGTTTAGTTCACAGCGTTATTTTGGTAGGATATTTAAAAAGAGGGTGGGAATGACTCCTCAGCAATACCGCAGTAAAAATCAGACCAAAGAATTTGTAAAGGAGAATCTATGAGTTATTTAGTGATTGACGTTGGTGGCACATATACAAAATATGCTGTTATGACAAAAGAATGTGAATTCCTAGAAAAAGGAAAAATACCATCTGTGAGAGCACCGTTAGAAGCATTTATTGAAAGCATTGTCGACATATTTGAAATGTATAGGGAACAGGCAGAAGGAATTGCACTGAGTATGCCCGGAATTATTGATGGGAAAAATGGATTCATGTATACAGGCGGAATGATAGAATGCATTTCAAATATTAACATTGTAGAATTACTCACAAAGCGTTGTCATGTTCCTGTGACAGTAGAAAATGATGCAAAGTGTGCCGGAATGGCGGAAGTGTGGCGAGGCGCTTTGAAAGAATGTAAAAATGCAGTCGTAATGGTAATTGGAACCGGAGTCGGTGGCGCGGTGATCCAAAATCGGAAAATCTTGTATGGAAAGCATTTTATGGCAGGAGAATTCAGTTATTATATGACAGAGTCAAGAAGCCCATGCAGCATGGAAAATGCATTTGGTTTCACCAGTGGAGTTGGCGGGCTTATGAAGCTTGCGTCTGAAAAGCTGGGCATTGCAGAGGAAGAACTAAGTGGGGAACGTGTCTTTAGTATGGCGAACTGCGGCGATGAAAAAGCGATGGAGGCAATACGTGAATTTGCCAGAGGAATTGCACTGCAAATTAGCAATTATCAGTTTATTCTGGATCCAGAGAGGATTGCAATTGGTGGGGGAATCAGTGTTCAACCATTATTTTTACAGATGATAAAAGAAGAATTGAAAAAAATTAATCGTATTTATGAGGCGTGGAGTATTCCGATTCCTGAAGTTGTAACCTGTGAGTTTTTTAATGATTCTAATTTGATTGGAGCGTTATACGTACATCTGTGTGCAAAAGAGGTGCAATTGGATGAGGAACAGATGAAGGAGTTCCTGAATCTGATCAAGAATCGTAGGGAAGGAAGATACTTATCGGAGCTTTTATCAAATTAGAGAAGGAGAAAGATTGATGTTTCCAGAAAAATTTTTATGGGGTGGTGCCGTGGCTGCCAATCAATGTGAGGGTGCGTATCAGGAGGATGGGAAAGGTCTTTCCATTCAGGATGTGACGCCGCATGGGATAAAAACACCGAGAACCAAAATGCCGACAGAAAACAATATGAAACTAGAGGGAATTGATTTCTATCATCGATATAAAGAAGATGTTAAGCTTTTTGCCGAGATGGGATTTAAAGTGTTTCGGACATCAATTGCATGGAGCAGAATATTTCCGAAGGGGGATGAAACGGAGCCGAATGAAGCCGGACTTCAGTTTTACGAGGATCTGTTTGCAGAATGTAAGAAATATGGAATCGAACCGCTGGTTACTTTATCACATTATGAAACGCCTCTGTATCTGGCAGAGAAATATGACGGCTGGATCAATCCGAAACTGATAGAGTTCTATAAACGTTATGTGAGAACCGTGTTTGAACGATATAAGGATCAGGTGAAATACTGGCTGACTTTTAATGAAATCAATTCGATTTTACATGAGCCTTTTATGAGTGGCGGAATCAATACACCGAAGAGTGAACTGTCAGAATCACAGCTCTATCAGGCAATCCATCATGAATTGGTAGCAAGTGCGTGGGCTGTAAAAATCGGACATGAAATCAATCCGCAGTTTCAAATCGGCTGCATGGTTTTAAGTATGCCGGTTTACCCTCTGACACCGAATCCAGATGATGTGATAGCAGCAATGCAGGCAGATCATAAGAACAGTTTTTTTACAGATGTTCATGTGAGAGGAACATATCCGGGCTATATGAAGCGATATTTTAGAGAACATAAAATCCAGATAAACGTAACCGAAGAGGAGATCGAAATTCTAAAACATACAGTGGATTTCATTTCGTTTAGTTACTATATGAGCGTTTGTGCAACCGCAGATCCAGAAAAAAATAAACGGGGAGAAGGAAACCTTCTTGGCGGAGTGCCAAATCCAACCTTAGAGGCAAGTGAATGGGGATGGCAGATTGATCCACAGGGGCTTCGCAATGTATTAAACCAGCTTTGGGACAAGTATCAGAAACCGTTATTTATTGTAGAAAATGGTCTGGGAGCAGTGGACAGACTTGTAGAAAATGAATCGGAAGAAAAAACGGTAGAGGATGATTACCGGATTGAATATTTGCGGAATCATTTATTGCAATTAGAAGAGGCTATAGAAGATGGCGTAGAGGTCATGGGATATACAACATGGGGCTGCATCGATCTAGTCAGTGCATCAACAGCGGAATTAAAAAAGAGATATGGGTTTATTTATGTTGACAGAAATGATGACGGGACAGGAACATTGGAGCGATATAAAAAGAAAAGCTTTTACTGGTATCAAAAAGTGATTGAAACAAATGGAACATCATTGCGTGAGGAAAAATAATATGAAGATGAAAATAGGTCAGAAAATAAAGGAAAAATATATTCATCCGGAGCTGCACAGCCAGTTCATTGAATTTTTGGGGAACTGCATTTCAGATGGTATCTGGGTCGGAGAGGATTCGCCGATTCCGAATTATGATGGGATGCGAAAAGATGTTGTGGACGCATTAAAGGAGATTGCGCCGCCGGTTGTAAGATGGCCGGGGGGCTGCTATGCGGATATGTATCATTGGAGAGATGGTGTTGGAGCAGATAGAAAAACAACATGGAATGAAAATTTTGGAACATATGAAGAAGAAAAGAATGAGTTTGGAACGCATGAATTCATGAAATTCTGTGAGCTGATCGGAGCAAAGCCGTGGCTCAATATCAATATGCTCAAAGGCAGTGTAGAAGAAATGGTAGAGTGGGCAGAATATTGTAACCGGAAGGAAGCAACCACACTTTCTCAGGAACGAAAAAGCAATGGAAGTGAAGAACCGTTTCAGGTCGAGTTTTGGGGAATCGGAAATGAATGCTGGGCAGGTGGCGGAAATTATACGGCACAGAGCTATGCCACAGAGTACCGCAAATATGCTTCCTCCATGCCGAATTTCAAACCGGTTGATTTTTTTCATCCCGTAGATGGAATTGATATGAAGCTGATTGCATGTGGACCGGATGGAAATAAACCAAAGGAGAGGGTACGCTGGACCAGAGAATTCTTTCGGGCGCTCGGAGAATTCCGGACACCGAAGATCCATGCGTTCGACATGCATTTTTATAATTGGAATATCAAAGATCTGGAAGCTTCGGAGACTGTATTTACAGAAGAGGAATGGTATCAGGTCGTAGAAGGCTGTATGGAACTGGAAGATATTATTCTGGAGCAGTCAGAACTGATTCGGGAAGGTGTTGAGAGACTTCCGGAAGCAGAGGGAGATTTTCCCGGGAATGAGACACATTGTGATCTGATTATCGGAGAATGGGGCAATTGGCACGGCCGTGCGTTTTTAAACCGACCGGCCTTATATCAGCAATGCACGATGCGTGATGCAGTTACGACCGCACTGACATTGGATATTTTCCACCGAAATTGTGACAAAGTAACTATGGCGTGTGTGGCACAGACTGTGAACGTATTGAACTCGCTGATTTTGACCGAGGGTGAACATATGATTCTGACACCGAATTATTATGTATTTGAAATGTATAAGGTACATAGAGGAGGAACCGTTCTTGGTATCCAAACGGAGTCGGAAAAGGAAACCGTCTATACATTTGCATCAGAGAAGGACGATATCATCAGTATCAATATCGTAAATACCGACTATCAAAAGGAACAGACCATACAGCTTGAATTAGAAAACGAGTATGATTTTTGGGAAGCAGACACGCTCTGCAGTGAGTCACCTATGGACTTCAACTCAGTTGAAGAGCCACAAAAAATTCAGCCGAGGAAGGGAAAAACTCCGGAATGTTTGTCTGAAGCAGCATATAAAATCTGGTCAATCACAGTACCGGGAGCTTCCGTGAATACCTATAAATTTAGGACGATAGAAAGTGAGAAAATTCAATAGAAATTAATATTATTTTATGTCAGATTACGATATTCTTATACCAACTTCAAGAAAAGAAAAAGGTATGAAGAGAAAAGAGGGTAAAATATGAATGAACATGTAGAGAACAAGTGTAAGTTGAAACATGAACCTGCATATTATCAGACCACATTTTTCAAGTGGCGTCAGAGGATTGGATTTGGTATTTCGGACTATGCGTGTAATCTTGCATATCTGCTGGTAAATACTTATCTGCTGTTTTACTATACGAACTGTGCGGGATTAGGTGCGGGAGCAGTTGGCTTTATGTTTGTGATAACAAAGATTTTTGATGGAGTGACAGATTATCTGGTCGGAATCATGATTGACCGTACCAATACGAAAATGGGTAGAAACAGACCGTGGATGTTCTGGGGCGCTCCTGTGCTGGCAGTTGGAATGGTGCTATTGTTCTGTGTCCCAGTCGGCTGGGCGGCAGGTCCGAAACTAGTATGGGCGTACCTGACATATATGGTATTTTCTTTTGGCTATACACTGGTAAATATTCCGATGGGTTCGATCTTACCGTCATTAAGTGCAGATTCCGTGGAGCGTACGAAGATTGTAACTTCAAGAACAATATTCTCTAATCTGGGATCTCTGACATCTGCTGCCATGGTGATTCCGATGGTGTATTTCTTTGCAGGCGGGCAGGACGCAGGCAATGCGGCACTTGCAGTGGGTTACCGAAACACAAACATTATTCTGGGAATTATTGTAATTGTGATTATGTGGATCTGCGTCATGAGTATTGAAGAAGTCAATCCACCGATGATTGTAAAGAAAGTAAAAGGGGAAGGTATTTTAAAAGATCTTGGTTATGTATTTCGAACCAAACCTTTTATGCTGATGCTCGGTGTTGCGTTCGTTCTGTTTATCGGATATTACGCAATGTACAATGCAATACAATATTACTTTACATACGTTCTGGGAGATGTAAGTAAAATGAGTCTTGCGGTTTCGCTCCTGACGATTACACCGATTGTGACACAACTTCTGTCCACGCTGTTAAATGCAAAAATCAGCAAACGTAACATCATGCAGATTGGTGCGGTAGTTGATCTGGTGGCATATATTGTACTATTTTTCAGCACAAATACAACGATTGTTTATATCGCAGTTGCGTTTGTCGGACTTGGGTTTGGACTGCGTCAGGTTATGTACTTCTCCATGCTGGCAGACTGTGTAGATTATGGCGAATGGAAATTTGGAAAGAGTCTTGCGGGGACGCAGGGTGCTGTGCTTGGTTTCGCGGGCAAGATATCCTCGGCAATTGCATCTGCTGCCATTTCGTTCTTGCTGGTACAGGGTGCATATGATGCCAATGCAGCAGTACAGGCATCCAGTGCGGTGACTGCAATTAGGATTGGTTTTGCCGGTATTTCGATTGTAACTTGTCTGATTAGTATATTCCTAATGATTCCATATGATCTGGATAAGAATTATGCAAAAATCAAGAAAGAAATTGATGCAAAGCGAGTGGGAGATCAAAATAAAATGCAAGGCTAGATATGATGTATATCAGACCTTTCGTGCAAGTATATTTGTGCGAGGGGTCTGATTTCTTTTGTAGAGATCAATCAAATGTGCTTAACAACCTTAAACATAAAAAAATGATACTAAAATATAAAAATGACACCAAAATAAAAGACAGATAGTGATAAAATACTGTCGATATTATGTAACTTTAAGAAATAGCAGCGAATTATCATAATTCGTGTCATTTAGTATGTCAGAAAAGGAGATTGAAAATGCGAAAAAGAATGAGGGGTATTCTTTCTGTTTTATTAATTATTGCAGCAGTTTGTTCGCAGCAGGGAATGACTGCTTTAGCGGAAGGATTCCCGACAGTAGACGAAGATATGAAGATGGAAAGTACGGCAGATATAAAAGAAGAGACCGTGGATAAGCCGGAAGTGCCGGATGAAACAGCGCTGGTCAGTGAACCAGAGGTGACGGACGAGCCGAATGCGACAGATGAACTGGAAATAATAGATGAACCGGAAATGCTGGATGCTCAGAATGAGGAAAATGGTGATCAGGCTCCACCTGTAGATAAAGCATATGTCAGTGAACTGAAGCTTACAGGCAATGCTTGGGGAACCGGCATATCAACGGGTGTCGGACCATTTGATAAGGATGATATAAGAGGTAACGACAGCACCAATGCAAATAACAGGGTGCGTTCTTACGATTCAGTTAAATACAGTATAGAGACGAATGTTCAGTCACACGATCCTCATATGAGCTACGCCAGCGGACGTGTCGGATACAAGGTAACAATACCGGATGACAACGAGCTGACTTTGGATCAAAGTGCAATGAGCTGGGCAGAGGATTGGACGGAATCCAAAACAGATGATGGTAAGAAGCAGTATACATTTTTCAGGACACTGCCGGATTCACAAGGAACGGGTGTAGTGATTCCGGGCGGAGCTACGGTTGAAATTGTTTTACAGGTAGGCGGAAAAGCAGAAGGGTATGAGATTCAGCCAATAATTGAAGCATGGGCTGAGGGATGTACAGATAAGGTCGCTAAGACGCTGACACCTGAAAAGGTAATTGTTACATCTGCACCAAATTACAATATCCAGTTAAAGGCAAACAAGATTAGTGCTAAGAACAATTATCAAGTCCCAACCGATGCTGGAAATCAGCAAAGCGTAACCGGATGGGCAGCAACCTATACCGTTGGCCTCCAGCTTAGAAATGGAAATTATGATAAAGGGATTAAAGGCATCGAGCTGCCAAAGGGGGATTTTGCCTTTGATGTAAATCTTACAAGCACGGTAAAACAGACTGGCGGTGAGGAAAAGCAAATAGATGTGACAGATAAATATACGCCGCTTTTGTATTCAATTACAACAAACGGTACAGCTGACGGCAATCTAAATCTGGAGTTCCCATATAGCAGTGCAAATGACGGGGATAAGACGAATCAGTGTAAAGAAAGTGGAACATGGACAGCTACCCAGAGTGGCAGGAAGCTTTCGTTTACAGTCAGTGGCTATGAGATTGATATGAACGCTTTTCCACAACACAGTATTAATGGGAACAGCATTTATTCTCTGAATGACAATAAAGTAGGAATTGGTGTATTTGCAGTACAGAATTTTACGGTTATTCAGCCATGGGAGAATGAGACAGAAGGAACATTGCAGGAATTTTGTGGATTTGATGAGGGGAGTATAGAAATCAAGGCGGAAGATTGCAATATGCACGCAGTCAGCCAAACTGATGTAGCAGCAGAAAACCAGACGGTCTTGAATGACGATCAAGGCGTGTTAAACCGTTATATGAAAAGTGGCGGAGGAAATCACGATCAGGAAATATTCTATAGCAGCTGGAAGAACTGGACAGCAGGAAGTGATGGAACGGATGCTGCAAAATGGAATGGAACTGACTCTGCTGCTGCAGGAGGAGTTCTTGCCTATACAACTGTTTACAGCGAATCGGATGTCGATGAATCTGATATAGATAATCATACGATAGCGGCAGATCAGCTGGTGAAATTCGATGATACGGCAATTGAATTGTCGGATGCAAATGGTGAGATCTATCATACGGGAGCAGGAGACGACTGGACGTGTACTCTGCGCTATGTGGCGAAGGCCGATGGAACAGGCTGGATAGATGATGCTGAGATGCAGGCTGCGAAAGAGGATGATGGAACACTGCTGTTTTATGATTCTCTGGAGGCACTTAAATCTGATCTAAAAATCTGTGTGGGTGCGCTTTATGAATGGCGTGGATGTAATACGGGACAAAACAATATCGGTTTACTTGAACAGACCGGAATTAAGGTGAAAAACGACTATAAAAATGCAGGCGAGGTATTCATGATTTGCGAAGATACAAATGCATGGACGGCAGAGCGGGTAAAAGATAAAGCTGCGGCAGTAATGGGAAAACCAGTAGACGAGCTGACAGCAGCCGATTTTAGGGATTATGCTAAAGCGGGGAATTTCCAGAGCAGAACAGAAGCAGGCGGTTTTTCAACAGAGCCAAATATTATAATTATCAAAGGAAAGGATTACAAGAAAGCAACATATGACGAAACGGGATATCGGGGTGGTGAAACAACGGATGTTTCACATGGTGACAGCCTTTATGTTGTACCATATGTAATACATATTTCTAAATCTGTGGCACAGAAGGTGACAAACGGTGGAATGACAGATAGTAAGTCCAGCTTTGACATTGGAAACGGTGAACGATATGTGGATTATGAACTGGCAACTGCAATTCAGTTCCAACAGGGGGTTGATGTTCCAGCAGATAATACGACAACTGTTTATCTGACTGACACACTTCCGGAAAAACTCACATATGTAAAGAATAGTGCAAATTGGGGCGGAGTGTATACCTCACAGCTTCCGCAGGCGGGGACGGTAGAAAAAGGGTTACCGACTGAACCTGAGATTACGAAAAATGAAGATGGAACTACCACATTGAAATGGAGTATTCCGAAGGTCGAAATCAAAACCGGAACGCTTCCATCCCTGTATTATAGCTGCAAAATTGGTGATGAGGCGCATCCGACGAGCGATGTATCAGATACAGAGGTATTGAAGAATATAGTAACGGCTCAGACTGATCAGGACAGACGTGTTACAAAGCCGGAAAATTGGAACGAAGCAACTGCTTCTATTCAGGTTGTAAAACTCGCGTCCTTTAATATCACGAAAACAGGTGATCAGAATTTGGAACGTTTTGGAAAAGCGAAATATAAATTGGTGGTTAATAATTCCAGTGACGTAGCAAAATCCAATCTATATGCAGTAGACACGATGCCGTCAGATGGTGTGGATGGCACCATTATGAAAGGCAAATATCATATTGTAGAGATGTCTATGGATATGGATGCATTGCTGAGTATTGATAAAAATGCAGGAAAAGATGTTGCGATTTACTATACAGCAGATCAGAAGTATATAGGCAAGAAAGCAGAGCAGATATCTATAGATGATGTAAAAGCATGGCAAAAAGCATCGTTAGATACAGAGACCGGGAAAATTACGGGCGAAGGCTTGATTGGTGCGTGGCCGACGGCATGGGCATACGTGGATGGTGAACTTCCAAAGATGACTTCCACTATCATTCATGTCACATATAGTCTGGACGATGCAGCAGAGGGAGACATATTATATAACAGCTATTCGCAGCAGAAGCTGGAAAAGCGACACAAAGCGGTTGTATATAGTCGTTCGCTGGAAGGAACCGCGTGGTTTGATAAGAACAAAGACGGACTGCGTCAGGATGGTGAAGACTTATGGAAAAACATAACAGTGACATTGTATAAGCAGAATGCCTCTGGAGAGTATGAAAAATATGGAAATTCGATACTCACAGATGAAAACGGACATTACAAATTTGATAAGCTTCCGGAGGGAGAATATCAGGTGGAATTTACTTCCTCTAAGAATCAAGATATCAAAGATTACAAAGTGACAACAAAAGATGCGGGGCTCACTGATGAAGAAAAAACAATAAATTCCAAAGCAGACGGGACTTATTCGAGCAACGGAATGTTGGAGAAAGCCGTTATTACCGGCATTCATATGCCGAGTGTCGCAGAGTTGAAAAAGCAGAATCAGGAAACGTACAATCTGCCATATCAGGACAGTGGATTTACGAGAGAGGAAGTGCCTGAAACACCGGAGACACCCGAAAATCCGGGAACACCGGAGAAACCACAAACCCCTCAGAACCCAACGGTGACAACAGATCAGCCGGGCAAGCCACAGGCAGTCCCGGCACAGAAGCAATCAAAGGATACAGAACAGAAGAAATCGGTAAAAACAGGTGATACTACAAATCTGATGATATGGGGTGTGCTATTACTCATGGCGGCCTCTGCAATCGCGGTTATTGTAATAAAGAACAGAAAGAATAAAATGAACCGAAATAGGAAGAAGAAATTTCTATAGTATCAAAAAACGTATGAAATAAAATAACCAGTCATATCTTGATAATAGAAAAGTGCCGGAAGAAGGGACGCATCTATGAAGATATGGCTGGCTTTTTTACTGAGTGCAATGCTTGCGTTGAACCCACTTTATGTAAATACACAGACAGAAATACAGACGGTGATGCAGCAGGAAAATGAACAGGAAGAGAGTACATCGCCGGAGCAGGAGGGTGAAATCGACATCGGTGCACCGTCAGCATTGCTTATGGAAGCATCTACAGGAAAAGTTGTATACGAAAAAAATGCGGATGAGAAGCTTCCACCGGCAAGCGTGACAAAGGTCATGACACTCCTTCTTATTTTCGATGCCTTAGAATCGGGCAAAATTCATTTGGAAGACGAAGTGACGACATCTGAATACGCAGCATCGATGGGCGGTTCGCAGGTGTTTCTTGAAGTGGGAGAAACACAGACCGTAGATACGATGATCAAGTGCATTGCGGTAGCGTCCGCAAATGACGCCTGTGTGGCGTAGTGCTTTAGTAGACAAAAAATAATGCCCTATATACCATATACTTAAAATTGAATATTTGGACATCTGAATAAGTCCATGCACTTAATAGAAATGTGAGTGTGTGGGCTTATTTTAGTGCCTAAAAATAGATAAAGAAAGATGAGGAATGCATATGAGTAAAAAAGTATTGAAGCCAGATATTGTAAAAAGAACTGCAAATAGATTAAAGGATACAAAAATCACGGTTGGCGGTAACAAAGAGCTGTACAAAAGAAAATACAATCTAAAATATTCTCAGCCAATTGTAAACAATGTGTTGATGGCTTTCATGGATGAAATTGTTGATGCTCTTGAAGCTGGTGAGACAATTCAGTTGAATCGCTATATGATTATCGAACCAGTTTTACGTGCTGAGAGAAAGTCGAGAAGTGTTTATTATAATACCGAGGTAACAATTCCAGAACAATACAAGGTCAAAATTCGTCCTGGTATTAAATTGGAAGAAGCATGTAAGAAGTATACAGAAAAAGAACTGGGCAAAAGGGAGGGGGAAAGTGGGCGGTACATTTAATAATATGTCATCTCTTGTTGCCAGTGTAAAAAGAGATATTAGTAAAGCAGTAAATTTGATAGATGTAAAAGGTGAAGCAGCATTGCATGAAAACACTTGGGCGTATTATACAAGTCAACCAGATAAATATATCAGAACTGGTGCACTTGGAAATACTCCTAGAAGTTCAGGCGTGACAAGTTCAGGTAATACATGGGAATTAGAATTATATTTGGATGATTCATACAGATATTCGACCGGCACATGGGATATGAAGACGGTTTTAGATGCTGCGAATAATGGAGCTTTAGTTGGCAGTGGTGGATTTTGGGAACAGAGCAAAGAAGATATTGAACGGATTGTGAATGAAACGCTTTCGCAATTTTTCCGTGGATAGGAATGGAGATTAGGAATATGACAGATAGAGCAGTTGTTATTAATGAAAAAAATGTGAATAATATTGAGCAGTTGTATGGACGGTGTACAGCAGATGAATTGGAACGTATTGTAAATAATCATATTGCTGTTGCAGTCGAAGAAATTTTTGAAGATATGAATAAATAAATCTAGTGCGTTCGCACAATTAACTTCAATAATACATGAACAAGTATAAAGTGGCGGTATACAAAAATGTACATCGTCTCTTTTACTGCAGATATAAATAAAGGAGTAACCATTTCAGTGAAAAACAATCAAGAAATATTAAATCTTAACAAGGCAAAAATAGAACCAATCGCACAGGATGAAATATTTGTACAAATAAATAACACATTCAACTATTGGGTATCAAATTATGGAAGAGTAGTAAATAATCTTAAAGGTAAAAATAACTTTTATATGTATAAGACGGGAAATGTTCATTTGACATTGACAAATTATTATGTGGGAAAAGATAGAATTCCTAAAGACACATATATTAAAGATCTTGTTGCAGAACACTTTTTATTTCCTATAAAGGGAAAAAGGAGAGTTATGCATATTGATGGGAATAAAGCAAACAATTACTATAGAAATTTGGCTCTTATAGATTCAACAGAAGTTTATGCGGTTAGAACTGGTGCGGCTGGCATACATGAATATGCAAGCAGACAGGAGTATATTGACTATCTATACAAAGGACATGAGAAGGCAAAATCATCGTACAATTTAATTTACAAACGTACACATGATATTGAAACAAAGAAATGGTATCCACAGTATGCAGATGCGACTATGTATAAACCGTGGGAAGATGATCCGGAATTGTGTATTGAATATCTAGAATCAATTTATTATGATTGTGACGGAGAACAGATGGTAGTTGATAAGGATTTACTTGTTAAAGGTAACAAAGATTATGCGCCTGGTAAAATCTGCTGGTTACCGTGGACATTGAACACAATGCTTTCCAATAGCAAGAAACATTATAATGCTAAATACGACCGCCTCAAAAGCGAATTGCCTTATGGTGTGAGATTTGACGAAGCGAAAAACAAATATTATGCTCAGATTTTAATGGATAAAGCTCTTCGTGATGAGAACACAGAATGTAAGACGGTAAAGCTACGATACAGGAATACTCCAGAAGAGGCGTTTTTAGATTATAAGAAACACAAAGAAGCGTATATCGTTATGATGACAGATAAATATATTGATAAATTACCAGTAGAAATATATGATGCACTGGTTGATTATGAAGTTGAACCGTATTAATAGATAAGGCATATCGAGTAGAAATACTTGGTATGCCTATTTTTTTCTCTGACTGCTGCCCGATTGGCTTAAATATTGAGGTGTAGTATGGATATGGTAGGTACTTGCTTTTTTGAAATGGAAACACCCCCCCTATAACCGCTGATCCTCATTTGATGGGATATATTGAGCAATATCTTGAATCTCACAATTTAGTATTCGACATAAATCATTAATTGTCTTCATACTGATATCTTGTCCATGTTTCAACCGATGTAGTGTGCTATGGGACAAATGATGTTTAGCTGTGAGTGTGTACCAGTTTTCCTCAGAGTTTTCTAAAGTTTTCCAAAATGGAGAATAATCAATCATGTTTTTTACCGTCCTTTAGATTAGCATAAAGTGTATGCTAGTACTTGAATATCTTCGATAAAACGAATATACTAGATAGAGAAACGATAAAGGAAAATTGAAAAATATATGGATATGACAGCAGAACAGTGCAAAAGATTCTTGAATTTTATAATGGGTGATGATTTGGACTTTTACGAAGAGCATCTAATTGACCTGACAGATGAAGAGCAGAACACATTTTTTTTAGATAATCCGGATTTCATGTCGGAATTTCCTGTAAGTCGTGATAGAATATATTTATTGAGAGATAAAAGTTTTAGAGGTATTCTCAGAAAAATCAAGAGATATGAGGGAGGAAAAAGAGATGGCAAATTGTGAGATTTGCGGGCAAAAAGCAGGAGTGTTAGGCTTGGAAACGGCACATTTAAAAACGGGAGACATTAAAATATGTATGAACTGTTCCAAACTTCTTTTGGATGTTGAGAAGTATTATAAAAAGAATGATGTTGAAAAGAATATGAGTGTATCAAAAGAACTTTCACGTTTAGTTTCGACATACGGAACCGATAATGCGAAGTGCGGAATTGAAATATATTTAAAAATATATTCGCTTCAAGAAAGAACAAAAGTAGCGGAAGAATTTCTTGAAGCTCAAAAAAACCTCATTACAACCGTAAGTAATAATATCGAGGGATATACGATAAGAAAATACATACAAACGATTTCTACACAGACTATTATTGGTACTGGGTTTTTATCAGAAATTGGTGCTGGCGTTGCAGACATATTAGGAACAGTTAACACTTCTTTTGATTCGAAATTCGCATTGGCACGTGGGAGTGCTTTAAACAAACTGGATAGTATTGCCATTCAATTAGGCGCTAATGCAATTATAGGAGTTACATTTGATTATGAAATTTTTTCAAATAATTCTTTGGCAATATTTGTTAGTGGCACTGCGGTTTCAATAGAAGCAAAATAATAACATTGATATAATTAGTAAAATCAGTAGATAAGTGGTGTGTTAAATTGTCAAATGCAGAATATCAATCTGTATACTTAGCAACAGTTTAGGAAAGACATATGAGTGTTTGAATCCTAAATGTGCAAGATAAGTGGTAAGGAGATTAAGTAAATTGTAAGATAAAAAATGATGAGAGTGGGGAGAAGAGAGATGGCTTTAATTAGATGTCAAAGATGTGAAATGAAAAAAATAACAAGTATAATCTGTATTATTACAAGTGTAATTTTACTTTGTTCATGTAGTGGTGGGATAAAAGCTGAGATAGTGTCACCAAGTGGAACAAAATCTGAAATAACTTCACAAGAGTTAATGGATTTGTGCAATACAAATGAAAAAAAGTATGATGATGAATATGATATGGCTACCGCAACGGTTACATCAGAAGTTACAAATATCGAAAAGAAAATAGAATACGATACTACATCAGGGGAGTACATTGATTATTACGATGTACAGCTTGAAGATAATTGGGTGGTAGAAGTAGGGGAAAATGTTGATATAATGGACAGGATTGACATTGGTACAAAAATCAAAGTAAAAGCTGCAAGATTTTTTGTGTATAGGGATTGTACATCAATAATTTTGAGTTCGGCTAGTTACGATCACAACTTAATAGATATAGAAATTGTACAGTAGAATATGAATATGACACAAGGATTTGCCCTTTGTCGGTAAGCCTTTTTAATGCAAAGGAGTTCGCAATAACAAACTGATACAATATTTGCGATACTAAAAATGAGCTGATGTATGAGAATGGAAAGGAAGTTAAGATATGAAGGATATAAATGAATTGAGAATAATAAATTCGTTGGGGGTGCATACAAATATGTATCCTTGTACAAAAGAAGAGGCAGAGCAGAATGCATGCGGAATAATTGATAGAAGTAGCGGTAAATATTATTTGTATTCGCATGAAGAATTACAATTAAATATATTAGTAAGTATGGTTCGAAGCCTCAACACAATTAAGTTTATAATGAGTGCGTGGGCAATATTGACGATAATCGGTACTATACTATTGGCGTTGATGTTACTGTGATTTTTGTGGATTAGTTCGAGAGGTCAAAAATGAGGACGGACGCATGGATAGAACACATGCACGCTTTTTGGCATAGCGCATTACTTTTCAGAATGTAAAGTACCCCCCACCCATTGCAACACGCATCTGCATACAGTAATGAACTAGATAGCATGAATACGCTGATTTTAAGCTTTATTTGGCATTAGTCTTATAATTCTAGCTTTACAACAATTAAAGCGTAAAACAGCCCTTAAAACGTGCTGAAAGTCCATTGTTATATACAAATAAGAAAAGCCTAAACCATCAACTTGGCAAAGGCTTTTTTATGTCATTTTATGAGAGTGTCAACTCTATATAGGATATCATCAATGTAATTGTTATCAGGATTGTATACAAAAACTGATTGAATTTTGTCTCCCTTTGAAAATCTTGTGTTATCATATTTTCTATAATATCCGCTTATGTCCTCGCCATCTCCGTTGTCGCTTGTCATAGTTCCGTTTGATACTTCAATAATTATTTTACCTTGCCGGTTTTCTAAGATTTGTGTTAACTTGTCGAAATCTTCTTTTCCTTCTATGTAATACATTCCCGTGTTACTGTTCTTGACTTCTGTTTTCTTAATTTCTGTAGGTTCTACTTTATTCATCTTACAACCACCAAATAATGTTACCATGATTACGCTTGCTAATAATACTTTTACTGTTCTTCTTTTCATCTCTTCAATCTCCTTTTGTGTGAGAGGGTGCAACTCTTGTTGCACCCCTGTTAATCTGCTCTATGCTTCTAATAGTTTCTTGCTGTCTGCAGCTTGTATTTTTGTACTGCCGTAGTAGTTGCGAATCTCATTCATTGATAATGTCTTCTTGCTTGATTTCCTAAATGCTTCCGTATGAAAATACCAGGCTTTTTTTGTGTTCCCAAACTTGAAACCAAGTTCTTTCAATTCTTTTCTATAGGTGTATGAGTTAAAGCACCAGATCCACTGACCGGCTATTTCAATTTCTATGCCTTCAAAGTTGATAATTTTCTGTAGCACTTCGCGAAGTGCTTTGTCATTTTCCCAATCATACATATTAGAATTGTAATTTGATTCGGACTTGCTTGTTCTTTCTGTTTGTTTAGAGTCATGTCTGTTCTTTAATACTTTGAATAAACTTTCGTATTCTGTGTTGATTCTCTTTGTTATTTCTTCCGAGCCTTCTTTATTATCTGGGTGATACTTCTTTAATAGTTTCTTGTACTGACTTCTTAATTCTTCTAATGTTTCCACGTTATTAAAATAGTTTGTCATGTTATAACCCTCCTTTGATTTCTTTTATTAATACGATTATACACCAATACTAGTGAAAACAAAATAGACAAAACGCACAAATATTAGTGTAATATAAACTCTAATATTAGTGCAAATGCCAATATACAAGCACTAATATTGGTGTTAAAATGTAATCAAGATAAAGGTAACGAAAACGAACAACCCGAAAAGTTGTGAAGCTGAAAACCATATACTAATGAGGACTAGCTACCCAAAGCGAAACAATAGTTTAGAAGATGATTCAGCCGTAGCCTTTACTTATAACAATCAAATATTTATATAGAAAGGTTGGTACAAATTATGTGTATGACAAAAGCAGAATTAGAAATGCAAGTTAATCAACTCCGAGAACTTAAAGCAATGAAAGAAGAACTAGAGAACGAAGTTAAAGCAGTAGAGGTTGAAATCATTTCTTATATGAAAGAAAAGGAAATTGACGCGGAAATTACTTCTACAGCAAAGATCACCTATAAACCACAGAGCAGAACCACACTTGACAAAGAAAAACTTGGTGAGATTCTTGGTGATGATTTGAAACCATACGAAAAAGTTTCTACTTATTCAGTATTAAGAATTAAATAACAGCAAGGAGGGGCAACCCTCCAAGCTATAAACTAGCCACAGAAAATAGTGATGGTAGCAAAAAAGAACGGAGGCAGCACAATGTTAAAAATTTTAAATCTTGAAGAGGCTAAAAAGTGGAGCAATGAAAATTTATACGAGGCGGATTCTTATTTATTTCCATTAGAAGAGGCTGTGAAGTGTGGTTTGTTGATGGAGATTGACAAAGAACATTTTGCAATTACAGAGACTGAATTTGAAAAGGAGGTGTAAGAGTATGAAAAAGCAGACAGTTGAATTTGCTGTAAATGTCAAAAACGGAATAGTTCAGGAAGTAGGTAAATCGGAGATATTACAGCCAAGGACAAATTTCAAAGGCGGTCACATTAAATGGTTTGATGATAACAAGCTTTTGAAATCTACTTGTAAATAATCAGGCTAAACGGTTCTTGTTGGTGGTTCGATTCCACCAATAGTCTTTTGGCAATAACGCCATGACAATAATCAAAGAAAGATGAGGTAATCAAAATGAAGAAAGTGTCAATTGCGAATATGGGGAAAGTAGAACTCGAAGGGATTGAAGTGATAAATGGACAGTTAGAAGTCCACATCCCTGTAGAGATTGAGCGTAATAGTAAAGTAGATTTGTTCATTGATGAATGCATGAAACATTATAAAGAAATTTATCCAACAATTGATACTATGGAAGACGTATATTTTGACTTTATGTTAATAGTTTCATTTGGATATGCAAACCCTGAATTTGAATTCCAGATATATATCTGTCAAAAATCAGACAATAAGAATAAAGACACATCAGAATTATTTGATGGATTTAATATTTCATTAAGTGAGAGCGACACAAAGATGATCAAGAAAATAATTTGGAATAAGTTAGGTGAAACATTTTTAGGCTTCTAAACATAGGAATTGGCAAGCGGTCAATAAGTTGACTTCAGCGGTTCAATCCCGTACTTGCCATTTGGCAATAGTGCCATGGAAAAAATTAAATTCACGAGAGGTAGGTACAACCTATGAAAACAACAAAAACAATTGTAAATGTCGGAACAGTAGCAGTGAAAGAATTAGAGTTATGTGGCAGTAGTATTGGTTTATATATTCCGATTACAGAGATGTCAGACGAAATCAAACAACATCATGACGAATTTGTAAAAATATATTTTGAGAAATTTAGTGAAAGATATCCGAACGTTGATACAAGCAGCTTAAAACTGGATTGTGACATTGCGCTACATATGTTTTTAGATAGTGAATCTCGTATTAACAGCGTAGAAAAAAGTGTAAGATATGCGATCTCTGAAATAATTGGACTTGAAGAGTTAAAAGAAACTACACAAAATTTTGTAGAGTCGTTTGACCTTTATGATATTGATATTAATGCAGAAGATTCAACATACTTGAAAAAGTTAGTTATTAAGAAATTAGTTGATGTGTTCTTCTAAGTACAAATATCAGAGGAAAAGTTACACTGACTACTATATAGTATATCTTTTATAAAGAGTCGGTGTAACTTTCTAATAATTTTTGATGTTGAAGAGACTGAGATTGAGATGGGATAGAAGGAGTGTGAGCAGGTGAAAGCGAAAAGAAATAAACTACATCCGTTATCAGAGTATCAAAAGCAGACAGCGGAAAAAAATCATAACTTGATTTACGGATTCATTCATAGATTTGGTTATTCAGTGGAAGAACATTACAGCATACTTGTGTTTGGGTATTTAAAGGCAGTTCAGATATATGATGAAAGAGCGGATTTGCAGCGGAAATATGATTTCACATTTATAGCATGGATGTACATGCGGTCTGAAATCGGAAACTTTTTCAGGATGGAAAAAAGCAAGCGCAGATATACAGAGAATGGAGTTGTTAGTCTTGATACTGAATGCGCTGATATGGAAAATTTTTATAATACTGTAGGTGGAAAAAGTGTTGAATCCAATATAATGGATGAGATAACAATGGAAATTTTGTTGCAAGACCTATCAGCCATACAAAGGTTGATTGTGGAATTGAAAGTGTATGGATATTCGAACAAAGAAGTTTATTTGGTATTGGAAATAAAACCGTCTACTTATTACAAGGAACTTGGACGGATAAGAAACAGATTAGAAAGCATTTTGGAAAAATATTAGATGGAGAAATGGAAATATGAGAAGAACAAAATTAGAAGTATTAAGTGAAACGGAAAGGATTTTTGCAGAGCAACATCACGATATTATATACAAGTTTCTTGGAATGAAAGGTTATGATCCTAAAGAATATTATGATGTCGTGTTGGAAAGATATTTACTCGCATGTCAACAGTATATGGTGAGAAAAGATTTGCAAGAACATGTATTTGACAAAATAGCATGGCAACACATGAATTCAGCTATTGGAAATCATTTCAAAAAAATGAAAACAATGAAACGGAACCCTGTGCAAGGAATTACTAGCTTGGATGCGCTGATAAGTGTAAATCAGTCTGATGTAGGAATGGTTGATGAAATAATTCCTGATTTGACAAGTGATATAGAACGTAATCTTGTGTTTACAGAAAATGACGAGATGTTTTTGGATGCTGTCTCTAAATTAGTAACAAGAGACCAAGCGGAAATAATGCGCCTTGTTCTTGATGGATATTCGGAAAGGGAGATTAAACGCAAATTTGGAATTGATAGACGGAAATACAATGAACATCTTGCGAAAATTGGAGAAGCTATCATGAGTTTATCAAGAAAAAGAACAGCATGAGCAATGAGATGGAAGGAGCGATACATAAATGAGTGAAAGATATGTTTTGTATAATGGAACGATGTTCGCTGCGTTTGCTGATTCTGGAAAAGTAATCAAAGTTTTTGAATTGGAAAAAGCACATACATGGAGTACACCACAAAAGGCGCGAGAAGTAAGAAAGCGAGTACCAGGAAAATTATCTTACTATCATGTATATCAAGTTGGGGTAGATGGAAATTTAGATAAGGTGTCAAAGAGGAAACGAAATAGAAAGACATATTCACGGAATGAGCGCATAGAGATATACAACAGATATAACGGACGGTGCAATATTTGTGGTCGAAAACTGGATTTTTCGGAAATGACACTGGATCATATTATTCCTTTAGACAAGGACGGTGCTGATGCCATGGAAAATCTGCAATGCAGTTGCCAGATGTGCAATAGTATAAAAATGAATATTTTACCACAAGATTTCATGGAAAGAATTGGTTGCATTTATTTATATCAGACTGGAAAAAGACTTGGGGAAGACTCCTTGAGGTGGAAATTGGCAAGACACTTGATAAGATGCTGAATCGTTTTCTCTTTGTGGTTGGAAAAAAGGTGGTTTTAATATATAATGGTAGCATGGTGGTGCTGTAGTGTTACCATTGTATATTAGGAAAGAGAGGACTTTATGTTGATATATTACGAAAAACTTTTTAATATAATGAAAATCCGAGGTAAGAACACTTCAAGAATACGAGAAGAAAAAATAATAGGTCAAGAAACTTTGCGAAAACTTAAAACTGGAACAGGAATTTTTGAGGAATATAAAGATCCAAATAATTCAACAAAGGATAATCCAGTATTCAAGAGAAGAATAACATCTATCGACACAAAAGCAATAGAATCACTATGTACGTGGTTGGAATGTACGCCGAACGATATTATGGAAGTGATTCCCAATACAATAGATAATTCTGAAAGATTATGCAAGATATTAGGATGTACAGTAGAAGAATTACCATCAAAAGTACCGATGGAAGTTTGAAAAGATGCGAGATGCTTGGTTTTACGATTTCACAAACATTACAAAATGTTCGTTAGGAAAAGTGGAAGTTTTGCGCTATATATGATATAATATAACAAGAAAGAAGGATGAATTTGGAAGTTGATATACTCATAGACAAACTCACGGATTGTCTTGTTGAACGTGAGACAGGAATAATTTTAGATACAGAATATAGATGTCGTACAATGCCAATCAAGCCGAAGGATTACAAGGGGTGGAAATTTAATTGGAGTACAACAGAAAAAGATGGTTATACTATTTATGAAGTATTCCTGAAAGATAGTAATATTGTGCAAGGTAGAATTTCATTTAGGATTGACGGTGGGGTGGCAGATGTAGATATTGTGGAAACTGCACCGCATAATTATGGACACACTGGTATGTATGTAGGTGTTGGTGGTCATTTATTTGCGATTGCATGTCAAGTTAGTTTGGAAAATGGTTGTGATGGATTTGTTGCCTTTACAGCAAAAAGCGATTTGATAAGTTATTACGAAAAAACATTGAATGCACAAGTCATTGATGGACAGAGGATGTATATTGATGACATGGCAGCGAAAATACTAATAGATAAATATTTAAGAAAGTAGGTGGAGCGTATGTTGACAATGGCAAAGAAGAGAATTGATTTCAATAATGATATTTCTTATTATGCAAAAGACGGAAGACTAACAGAACCATCTGACGGAAAAAGATATGAGTGGAGAAAAATGATTGACAAAGTTAAAAGAATCGGCAGACCACTCACAAATGATGAATCGGAAGAATTTAGAATTAAATAAGCAATAACAAACACGAGTAGCACCAGTAGGGGGAAAAGATTATTCCTTGTCTGGTGCTCTTTTATTGTCTTGCTGCCCGATGGAAATTTCCTTGACAGCCCTTTCTAAATATGTTTTATCCCAATTCTGTTTGATGGTATGTTGTTTTAATTCTTGGATTCTCTTATTGGTATAATGTTCAAGCCAATTCATGAGAAAATTTGGAATGATGGACTCAGGAAGTTTCAGAAGGAAAGAAAATGCTAAATCTTCAATCTTAGAATAAATCTTATGCAGAAAATCTCGTGCCTTATTTCTAGGCTTTATTTCAATATTAATAATATCACGCTCCTTTACACTGATAGTATATATGCGGAACCATAAAAGGACAAGTGGAAATATCACTGCGGAATATGTTGTTCAAGAAAACACTTGAAAGCGTGTACATTGAATCTCAAATGAAAATTTGCCTTTTTATACATTAAATCGGTCTGTTTCTGTTCACGAATTATTTTACACCTTTTTGTGAACAAATTTGTTTTAGCGTGGAAAATCGAGAAATCTTTTATTATTTATAAAGTAGAGAGTAAGGAAGGAGGAATCAAGATTGGAGTACGGATATGCAAGAGCAAGTACGAATGAAGAACGTCAGGACATCAACCGGCAGAAAAGAGATCTGATTGCAATTGGAATCAAGGAAAAAAATATCTTCTGGGAATATGAATCGGGATCACATGAAGACAGAGAGAAGTTGCAGCAGTTACTGGAAACAGTTAAAGAAGGGGATACAATCGCTTGTACGGAAGTAAGCAGACTGTCAAGGTCAACAAAACAATTGTGTGAGATATTGGAATTCGTGCAGGACAATCATATGAAGTTGATAGTCGGAGGATTTGTTGTTGATTGTACCGGTGATTCGGTTTCACCTATGACATCTGGAATGCTTAGAATGATGTCAGTATTTGCGCAGATGGAAAGAGAGATAACTATAGAGAGAATTAAATCCGGTATGGCAAATGCTAAAGCTAAAGGACATGTGCCAGGAAGAAGAAAGACAACTACAGATGATATACCACAAGTGTTCTTTCGCTATTATCCACAGTTTGCAAATGGGAATATTAATTTATCGGAATTTGCAAGGTTGACCAAACTTAGCAGGACATCCATATATAAATATTTGAAAATTGCTGAACAGAATTGACGGAGCAACTAAAAGTTTGAACATTTACAACTAATATATGGAAACCTTTATATAAGATGAATATGTTCAAAGTTTGAGATTAATAACGCATCAAGAAAGGAAAAAACAATATGAGCATGGCATTCAATACAGATCAAGAGAAGAGATTATACGAGTTGGGGAAAAGTGATGGCAAAAAAGATATGGAAGATAAACTGATTTTAGCAGCGGAGAACGGAACGCCGATAGAGTTAGAAGGTAGAGCATGGTTTTTAAAATCGGATATTCAGAATCTGAGAGATATATTTGAGGACATTGAGAATGAAGAAAATGATAAATCAGAATAAACTAATGAGGTGAAATTATATGAAAAAGGAATTGAGTTATGAGGATATTCGAGTATATGATTTTATAGTGTCGTACATATCGGAAAATGGCTATCCACCAAGTTATAGAGAGATTGCTTTGAAAGTTGGAAGAGCGGATTCAATGATTATCCCTGTTTTATGGAAGCTTGAATCATTTGGAAAAATTAAAATGAAACCAAAAACACCAAGAGCAATTAAAGTAATTGGATATGAATTTGTAAAAGTGTGAAAGTGAGATAGAAGATGAAGACAGGAAAAATTACCTATACAAGAAAGAATGGAAAGATGGAAACAGTAGATTATCTCTATCAAGAAAAATATAACAGCAAGATTCAACGCCTTATAAAATCGGTAAAGTTCCGATTCCCACAAGCAGATATTCACAGCATCTTTTATGATGGAAGAACTATTAACCGTGATGCTATTACCGAATTATCTAACTGCCAGTTTATACGAAGTAACCAAAAGAAAGTAGAGGAAAAATAAAATGCTTAGTGTGGAAAATAAATATGATGTAGATCAAAAAGTATTTGTTATAAGTCATAGAAAAGTACATAAAGATACAACAAAAACTTGTGATGTATGTTTGGGGGAAGGAAATATTAAATATAGAGGATATACAATGCCCTGTCCAAAATGTTGCGGAAAAGGTCGTGTCGTATTAGAGAAAAAGGATATTAAGATATATTCTGTTGATGAAAACCCACATACAATTACAAGCGTCCGTTTTAGTGTTTCAAGACAAGGACAAGTTTTGAGATACCGCATTGATGGAAATAAGTTTGATAATAAAAATGTTGAAGAGGAACGTCTTTTCTCAACCTATGATGAAGCATTAAAAAAGTGCGATAAGCTGAATAACATTGATGTAAACCAAAAAACTGATTATATTTGGCATGATTACTATTGTATTCCAATCACAGGGGAAAATATTATCGTAAAAGATGTTTTTGGTAAAGAATGGGATAATCATAGGTGGAATGGAAGTTGTTATTATGAATACTGTGAGACATTCGGGAAACCGAGTCGGGTTGACATTGTAAGTTGGAGATATGCAGAGGAGGGAAAATAAGCACGTTCTATGGATATGTTGGATAAAAGTGATACTGATAGGAGAAAATTTCACTGTAAAAGATTTGTCGTTTATATGAGTTCGATAAGAAATTACGGTGATATAAAGAAACATTGATTTTAAGGCGTTTGCAGAGCCTCCGTAGTAATTTATCTAGCGGACAGTCTTAATATTTATGAGAAAACAATAAGTGTTCGGCAAGAAACGGCGAGAAACGAAATAGTTTCTTGCAGAGACGGAAAGTTCTCACTGTTTTTTTGAATTAAGTAACATATGCTACAGAGTGCGGTATATCAATGGTTTATTGGAATAGTATAAAAATTTTACTGTAGTTCGGTAGTGTGTTCGGTAAAAAACACGGAGAAACAAAATAGTTTCCTATTAATCTTGTGGGTTCTCACAAAATTATATAAATTTGATTGAACACGCTATAAAGCATTGATATTATGGGGTTTAGTATGAGATTAGAAAATTTCTTTTTGTCCGTTCGGTGCGATTTGAAAAGGATTGTGATGTGAAACAAAATAGTATACACACCGATATATATTCTCTTGAAATAGATGCATCCTATCACCGATATTTATCCTTGTTCATTTGAACGGAGAAGTATATCGTAGAACGTAAGGAAGGGAAAATTTTATGAATAAATACCAGATACAAGTTGACAATGACAAGAATGGATTTTGGGATTGGATAGGAGTATATGCGGAAAATGATTTGGACGCATTGCTAAAAGCTACGAAAAAGGTCTACGATGAACCGAAATGGAAAGATTACTATATTTCAATGATATTTTCAGTAAAAGAATGCACGAGAATGCACAAATCATCAGATGGTGAATTGATTGTATTTGTAAAACATACTACACAATGGTATAATTAGAGAAAATTATGTCGGAGGTAGTTGTATTATGGAACCAGTTGTGCATAAAGTTAGTTATGATGGAAAAATTGTAATTGGAAACAAAGAACTTGCGTGTGCTGTGCTTGATGATGGGACTCGTATATTAACCAACACTGCTGTATTTGCAGCATTTGATAGACCGAGAAAGGGTAGACCATCTGAAGAATATAGGTTAAAAAATGCACCAGCGTTTTTGACCGCGAATAATTTAGCCCCTTATATTGAAAAGGAATTTGCTGATGATGATTTTTCAGTAGTATACATTAGTAAAGGTAGAGAATTGATTGGATATAGGGCTGAAATATTATCGAGGATTTGTGAAATATATCTTTCAGCGAGAGATGATGGGGTTCTTTTGGATAGCCAGAAACAACTAGTATAGCATCTTTTTAATAACTCGACTATATTTCTTGCGTGTGTTATAATATCCTTAACATTATTTTTGGAGGATATTATCATGGGGAAAAAAGCATCAGCAATCGAACTTTCAAATGAAGA
>JAQUVD010000057.1 GCA_028693555.1 Hespellia sp. | reverse complement strand
TACCAGACGCGACTTTGTTCAATTCGGAAAAACCAAAGGTGTGCTGAATAAGAGGGCACAAGGGCTGCCCTCTTATTCAACCCACCTTCGGTTCTTTCCTTAGAAATTATCCCGAATTCGGGATAACTACGGCAAGCAATGCACATGGTGCAAACATGACAGGCCTTATTTTTTCCGGCATTCTCATATTCCTTAACTCCTCGTTGGAAAAAGGCATAGCTCAGGCTGTTCGATGATTGTTCTCGGCGGAGCGGGTACACCCTTCGGCACAAAAATAGCTTCATATAAAAAATTAATAAGTTTATTTTAACAGTTCAAGACTGAACTCGTCAGCGATATACGATATAGCGGTAATGCGGCATATCGACACCTTTATAATGTTTTGTCCAAGTGTCCGTCATTGTCATACCGTTTCTTATGGCTACATTTTGAGATGCAACATTGGTATCTCTAATAATAGAGCAGACTTCATCCGCTTTTAATATTTCAAACGCATACTTTTTACAGGCCTTTGCCGCTTCGGTAGCATACCCTTTATGCCAATATAGCCGTTCAAAAAGATAACCGATTTCAAGCACTTCCTCATCTTTCCACTGCTGTATCGTAAGTCCGCATTGACCAATCATTCCGCCCGTTTCTTTAAGGATGACTGCCCATAAACCAAAGTTCCATTTTTGATAGCGGAAAATTTGTCTATCCAACCAATCCTGCACTTCAGTATCACTAAACGCTCCTTCGTAAGCGTACATAGTTTCCTCATCCTGTAATATCTTGCATAAAGATTTGAAATCAGACCGATTCATCTCTCGTAAATACAACCTCTCCGTTTCAAATAACATATTATCATCACCCCAAAATCAAATTTTTGGCTAATTTCAGTTTACTATATTTTAGACAAAGCGTCCATAACAAGAGCCTGTTTTTCAGTCAGCTTTCCCGGTTTCAAATAAGATAATAGCAGACTTTTGCCACGGAGTATAGGTTTTGCCAAATCGTATAACTTTTGCCAAAAAGTATGGGTTTTGCCCCGTGGTATCATTTTTCCGAAAACCACATGGCAAAACCCTCTCTAAATATTTACCCCACCTTGCTTCGGGGAAACTTATCCATCCCACGTTTCGTTAAAACACAACTCCATTATGATGTCAGGTTATCCTGGTAGTCGCTGCCTGTTCGTGAGAACATATCAAGGCGATTTTCTGTTCGTGAGAACATATCCACCGGCAACTCCGTACCTATATAATAGTTTTAAGAAAAGCAACTCATTTCCGCCATTGCCTCAACTCTTGGATTTCATCATCGGGGCATCCTAAACCCATCGAATTCGATGGGTTTAAAATCACTCCCTGGATTGTTCTTCCAACTCAAGTAGAAATTTATCGTAGTCTGACATAAACATTCTATCCTGCACTATCCGATATTTCTCAAATTCGGTTTCTGCATGGAGCTTTGCCTGCTCTGCACTGATTTTCCCTTTATCCGTGAGAATTTCATTTCCATTAAACTCTAAGAATCCATCCAGACGCTTGGCCCAATCCTCCATACTCATGGGAATCTGGCGCTCTGCCTGCAGTTCGGCATAATCAAGATACAATGATACGATTCGTTCCATGTAGGACATTTCCTTATCATTCAAATAATTCTTTGCAATCAATACATCAGTTTTTACGATTTTTCCATCCGGTGCTGCAACCCACGTAGTTAAGCCCATATGCTCCTTATCAGCCTCTGCACGTTCCACAATCAGCTCTGCTGCCGTATGTCTGTGTACAGCCCAATGCATTTTATTTTGAACTGTCTGAAAGAACTGTCTGGTGGTTTTTACATCTTTGTCATAATCAAAGGCCGTGGCATAAAGGTCAGTAATCTTCTGATAGAACTTACGCTCTGAAAGGCGGATTTCACGGATGTTTTGCAGCTGACGCTCAAAATATTCGTCTGTAAACATATGCCCTTTTTTCAAACGTTCCTTATCCATCGTCCAGCCCTGAATGGTATAGTCCTTTACAATCTGGCCAGACCATTTGCGAAAACGGACAGCACGGTCATTGTTCACCTTAAAACCAACGGCAATAATCATTTGAAGATTATAGTGGATGACCTCACGATTGACCTGTCGAGAGCCTTCAGTTTGAACTATTCGGAATTTCCGAATAGTTGCCTCCTCAGTAAGCTCCCCATCATCATATATTTTTTTAATGTGCTCATTAATCGTTGGCAAAGACACATCATAAAGCTGTGCCAGCATCTTTTGCGTCAGCCATATATTTTCATCTTCATAGCGCATTTCCATGCTGTCAGCATTATCACCGACTGCTGCAACATAGGTCAAATATTCAGCTGCTGAGCTATGGATGGTTATTTCATCTTTTTTCTTATTGGCCATGTTCTGTCCTCCTGTTCCGATTTTTCACAGTGATGCTGCTTGCTTAACTCCTCATATGCCTTCCTTTTATTTCTTCCTATTGACCCCTATAAAGCAGTCATAGCTTTGTTCCTCACCCCCCGTCAACGTGAAGCGGTCATCTGAATATAAAAAACGCATTAACAGCTCCGCATTAAACATTGGGTAACCTTCACTATAACAGTCCAGATATACGTCATAAACAGTCCGCGGCTTTCTTTTTCTATACAAATAATCATAACAATAATCTAACAAATCCTTCCTTTGCGTTTTCTCCGCCCACTCCACTATTTTCATACGTATTGAAAACTTTATTTTTCATACTGGTCAGCCTCCTGCAAACTTTCACTTTATAACAATTTCAAATAACACACTTTCACATATCTTGAGTGGATAAAAAATGTTCACAGAACAGAGTTGACCTTGTACAGACACGCTGTCCCCTGTTGTATCAGAGTATATGATCCCTCATTTCCGCGCTTACCTGCATTCGATTTCACTCCTTAATCCGATTCCTTCAATACCTTTTTAATTTTTTCGATGTCTGTATGTTTTCTCCGTTTTGCGCTGGCATATATCTTCTGAAACTGTTTCTGGTCACTGTTTTTTTGTGCATTCAGCAGAAGGCAGATAAAACATTCTGTCAAATCTTCCTTGCATCGTTGTAATCCCAGTTCTGCGACCCGGCATGCCTCCTCCTGCCGGCCATGCTCCTGATAATATGTGATTAATGCAGAATAGTCTTTGCTCCTTCGTTCCAGATGTTCCTCCAAATAGGATATATACTTGTCATCTTTCCCATATTCGTAATACAAATAGGCCGCCTTCTCCCTGTATATACCAGAAGCATCCATGATATCCGCACATGCCAGATACTCCTCTTTATTGGTACACAGCATTTCTGCCAGTTCTCCCATCACATCACCGCAGCTATAATGATCATAATATTCATTTCGGATAATGTCCTCCAGAATCTTCTTCCTTACTCCCCATTCTTCTTGTTCCAACTGTCCGTTCCTGACAAGCGCTTCGCAGATATTCTGGATTTCATCAATCTCCGGCTGGTCGTCAATATACTCATAGCTTAACCATTTAATCATTTCCTGAATCTGTTTCCAACAGGCAGTCAGCCTTGGCTCTTCAAGCGCGCTGTCAGCAATTTCTGCTTTCAGGCATTTCACACGAATATCCAGAAGTATTTCTGTCTTCCTGTCTATCTGAGATTGAACCCCACGTCTTTTACGATAATAAGTATCTTTTCGCGACAATTCTTCCTCTAATTTTTCCAGTTCAACAATCTCTCCCTCCAGAACCTCTACCATATCAAGGAACATTTCCTGCGAAATTCCCACCTCCAAAAGTATTCTGGGTTTGACCTTTTTGCATACCGGATGGTCAAACATCTTAAGCAATTTTTGAATTCGGCTTCTATTATCATATCCGTCTGACAATTCTGCGGCCGCTCTAATCCAATCTTCGCCCACATCGCTGAGTTTTCCGGAAAACATGCCCTCTTCATCCGCATCCGGCAGTGAAAAAATCTCATTCTCTGAATCATCTTCAGAATCTTCACCTGTTTTAACTGGAAATTTCAGTTCACAGACTCTTCCCAAAATCCTCGCAACATCCTCATACTCCTCCAGACGCAGCAAGTCATGGCATCCGGAAAAAACTCTGTCCAGAAACGGAATCACCCCAAACACATCATTGTGCCAGGCTTTCCAGTCATCCGTATATCTGCCGCTATCATCAAATTCATAATAATGTGTCTCATATTCAAAATAAATCTCGCCATTCTCAACCTTTTCACAAAATCTATCAATCTCATCATATGTTGGCATATTAATGATTCTTTTTGCACCGGAAAGTGATAACAAGACTCCTTCCTGTTCGCTTACAGAAAGCAGCTTTGCCTGAGATAAAATCCAAGCGTCCTTCTCCGCTTCCGACATTTCCGTTAATTGTTTTTCTATTTCATCTAATAAATCCATCGTTGCCCCGTTTCCTTCCGTATCTTTCTAATTGTCAAAATATTCCCATGTCCAGTTTGCAGTAATTTTTCCGGTAAAATGTTGCTTTTGTGCTTTTTCGTTCTCTTTTCGCCTTTTTTGTTATCCTTTACCCTTTTCGTTCTTTATGCCATGGCTGTGGCGCTTTACTTTTTATCAGTCTTCTTTCTTCTAATATTCGTGTTACAATAAGATGTTTGTTGCCCATATACGGAATTGCACACCACGCTGAGATTTCACCCGGCAGCCAACGGAGAGGATAACGTCCAAATTGTAAAATTTTGTTTTATAGTTTTTCCCATCAGCACCAGTTGTCAAGTTCTCCATTTTTAAAAATATTATTTATATGCAGACTAATATTTTGTTACTGTTCACCGCAGACTCAAACACCTGCTGTTTGAGTCGTAAGGAAGTGATGCAGGAGTGAGCAGGCTCCAATTTGCACAGCAAATTTCGGAATGAGCCTGTGAATGCTACTATTTACAGCCATGGAAACGTATAAAATGTGTCAAACATAAATTGGCTGTGAATAGTAACAATATTTTGCTTAGTCGTTTGAAAAAGCTTTGACATTTCAGCCTGACTCAACCACACTGTTTCATCCTGCATAGTGGCATCTATTTTGTCAAACCGTCTTCGGTCTGATAAATAATTATTTCTCCCTGTTCACCCATATTGTCGTCCTCCTGTTCTAATTCTTTTCACGGCATCTCATTTGCCTTACAGGCCCTGACAAAATAATCATACATATCCATCAAGATATAGCCTCTACTTCAAGCCGAGTCTGTTGCCGTTCTAAAAATGATACAATGTAACGGTACACCTTTTAACGATGAACACACCCACCCCTTAGTGGGTGCATAATTTGCGCGAGTAGCGATGAAGATGCCATGCTTGCATGAGCATCTGAGGAGCACCGCGTCAACGCCAGTGAACGATGCCGTGTTCATTTGCACACGGCTGTAACGATTGGGTGCATAGGCTGCTGCTGCACTCATGGACACGACCTCCTTTAGTTAAACTGGAATTTTGATTATTCCATATATACATTTTTTCCAAACTCATAAGCTTCCTGCAAATGAGTTGTTTTATCTATCTGTGGTTTACCGTTTGTATCGCCACATCCACCAGCCAAAACCATTCCTTTGTCATGAAAGCCAATATAATTGATGATGGCAAATTTGTAATATGACACTGCCTGCTCATATGTCCAAAACAAATCATCCGCTGATGTCATAAGTAGGGCAGCATCTTTTACGGGATATTTTTCGTATCTTCCAAGCGGTGGATTTTCATCTTCTTCTGCAATACAGTAAAACCTTTCAATGAAAGCCTTTATCTTTGATGATAAAGTCCAGAATAATAAAGGCGATGCAAACACAATCAAATCTGCTTTTTTAATCATTGGTACAATATCGTTGAAGCTATCTTTCTGAACACAGGGTTTTCCGTAACGACAAGCATTGCAGCCAATACAACCGTTGACTATATTTTTCTGTAATGAAAGCACATCTACTTTATGCCCAGCTTCTTTGGCACCTTTTTCAAAAGCTGACACAAGCTGTGCTGTATTTCCATTCGCCCGTCCGCCGCCTTGAACAATCAATATCTTTTTCATGTATTTTTCCTCGTTATATTCAATATTTATCGTTCTACTACAACTGTTATAATAACAAGATCATCTTCTCCCGTATTGATAATGCTGTGTGCCTGTCCTTTTTTGCAGACATGGCAAACTCCTGCATCTAAAATTTCTTCTTGTTCATCACAAATCGCTTTACCTTTTCCTGAAATTACATAATTAATATCATCGCTTGTTTCATGCTTATGCATTCCAATAGAACCACCTTTATGAATACGGCATGGAATAATTTTGCCTTGTTTATCCATAAACATTTTGGCAGACATCTCTCCTGTTCCATGATTCATCCCCGGCATTTTATGTTCTTGCATTTCATTAAAATTTATAATCATTAGTTTTGTCCTCCATAAATTCAAAACCTCTTACATTTCATTCTCATCCATGTACTCCTTACGAATTTCAGACAAGCTCTTTCCTGTATTCTTATGGACGGCAAATTTATATGTTTCAACAGACTTCCATCCCGTTATTCTTCTGAGCCAGTCCTGCATGGACATTTCTTCTTCATTGTAGGTAACATGACCATTGGCGAGCAATTCCGCTTCCTCATCATATCCCTTTGCAATAAGAATATCTCCAGCGGATACCACTCTCCACGAAAGCATATCCTTAATCTTCGGAAGAACCGTTCTTTCAATCGAACCTGCTGGTTTCTTCATCTCTTTAACCCAATTGTTAGGCTGTTCGATGATATCAAACTTTGGTGCAGGTTCAGAATTACCGATACGATACAGTTTTACCTCACATAAAATAAAACCGATGCCTTCATCCGTGTGATTATTAAGCCACTCAATAGCAGCCCTATGCTCTGGACGAGCCTTTCTGACTAACCAAATTACAAGGTCGGCAGCCTTGCCCGATGCGTATGTAATTAATTTACCGAGATGGTCATGGTCTGTTTCCTCTAACTGATTTTCTATAATAACACGCTTGCCCGTATCTGCATCTGTAGCAAATATATCAACATTGAAATTTCCTACAGAACTTTCCGTTTCTTCTATGGAAATATCAATACCAACTGCGTCACTTAAAATACCGATATTTTTTGCCAACCACGGAGTGAAATCCAATGCTTCATGCGGCCACACGGTACGCAGGTCTTTTATTTCTTCTAATATTCCTAATGGTTTCATTCCGCATTTCCTCCTTCGCTCTGCCTTTTCACATAGGTCAGTTCAATGTCATATCCCAGTGCTTCCAGCATCTGCACAAATGTTTTATTGACCACACCATCCTGCTTTTTTATGATGCGATTTACATACGGACTGGAAGTTCCGACTTCTTCTGCCAGCTGTGCCTGTGTAATACTTTTCTCTATGCATTTGACCTTTACATCTAATTCTATATTGTTTTTTATCATAGTCTCATCCGCCTCTCAGAAGTGCGTTAATATCTTTCACAAATAAAATAATTTATTATATCACACTTCCTGCCGTCTTACAATCTCCCCAGAGCAATGTTTACAAAATAACCGAAAAGAAAACACCCTGCATCTCTGCAAGGTGTCCGTGTGTATCTGTGTTCCGTTTTATGCCTGTACTTCCGCCCCGTCTTTGAATGTGACGGTCATGTTTTTATCCTTATCCACCGTGATGTATTCGACCATACTGCCCCACATTCCGGCATCGAATTCCGTGATAGGATCGACCTGCTGCCCGAGGGTTTCAATGAAGATTCCCAGCTTTTTATAATGAGCCTGTTTTTCCTCGATGGCTTCCACAATGGCATCGTACCTTGGTTTGACCTTTTCATATCGCTCCACCAAGCCGTCATAGCGTTTCTGATATTCCTCTTGGTTCTGTGCGGTTCGGGCATTCTCCGCCACACAGCTTTGGATCATTTCCACAACAATCTCCATCTCGCTGCGAAGTTTGTCCTGTTCTTCTTCCAAGTCGGCAGTGCCGCATACTGTCTGCCGTATCAGCTGAATGTTTCCGATGATTTCATCACGCTCGGTAATGAGGGTATTCATTGCCTTAATAAAAGCGGCGATGATTTCTTCCTCCGTCACATGGGAAGTTTCACATTTTCTGTTCCCATCAAATTTATGGTTGCAGCGATAAATCACCCTACGGTACTTGTCATTGGAATGCCAGACCTTTGAGCCGTCATATCCGGCAAGAGCAAGGTAGTTCAGTGCTTCGGCACACTCACTTGCAGAGAATGCCGTTTCCGAACCCATCTTCTTTGCCAGCTTACTGTCGTCTGCACTGTATCGGTAAAGATGAAGGGGCAATCCTGCCACAGCTTCTGACAGAATTCTCACACAGGAGTAAAACGCCGTCATCTGCATGGCAGAACGCTCATTTACATTCTTGCCGGAGGTGCTTCCACCAAGAAAGAAGCGGTAGGCACTGCCTGATGTGCTGTTCTTGGGTGCATCTCTCGACCTAAAAAGTCCACTGAATATTCCCATAAAGATCACGTTCCTTTCAAAATGGGCATAAGAAAAACACCTACCATTGCTGATAGATGCTCTCCCAGTTTAAAATTCAATTGTTTCATTTAATTGCTTTCGAATATCTCGTCCACCATACATAATTCGGACAATATTCACGGCATTCTTGGTTTCATTTGGCAAATAAAAGACCAAGTAGTTGTCAACAGGAAAGAAGCGAAGTCCCATGCTGTTCCAGGGCTCATCTTCATATAAGCGATAACGCAGCGGCATCTCTTCCAAGTCCCTAATACTTTTCATAATTCTTCTTGATTGATTTGCAGCAGTATCTGGTGCGCAAAGCTCATTAAAAATATATTCAAAAATACTTCTTAAGTCCTGTCTTGCCTGTAATGAATAAACAATCCTCCAACTCATACACCGAAGTCTCTTTTCATTTCTTCCTCAATGCTGTCTACGGAATATACTCTGCCATCTTTTATATCCGATATTCCCTTACTAATCTCAGTATCAAACTGTTCTCTGGTAAGTGAGCCAAAAGCTGTAGGTGCATTGACAGGCAATTTCATTTCAAATGGAATGCCTCGGTGCAATACTACTTGTCTTAAGAACATTCCAACTGCATTGGACATTGGTATACCTAACTGATCCAGAACTTCTTCTGCCTGCTCCTTAATACTCGGTTCTACACGAGTGAATACATTTGCGGTTCTTGCCATACTATCACTTCCTTTCATAGATAGTATAGCACAATTTGATTGCGATATGCAAGCTGTTCGCAATCATTCACAAAATTTTTACAAATCAGATAAAGAGAATCCCGCGATGGTTATAAACGGAATCCCCGGTATCATTCCCACAGCGGATTGCTCTGTCCAGTGCCATAATTGATGCAATAGCACCGTCAATCTTCTCTGTGGACTTTTCTTTGTCTGCCTTGATGTTTCCGGCAGGGTCGGTTCGGATGAAGATATTATCCATATTCCATCGAAGGACAGGATGCCCGCCGTGGGCAATCTTCTGCTCCAGCACCAGCTTCATGAGTTCCTTGGTCGGCGGGGACATATCCTTAAATCCCTGTCCGAAGGGAACTACCGTAAATCCCATGCCCTCAAGGTTCTGCACCATCTGCACAGCACCCCATCGATCAAAGGCAATTTCACGGATATTGAACCGCTCACCCAGTTTTTCGATGAACTTTTCAATGTAGCCGTAATGCACCACATTGCCCTCAGTAGTCTGCAAGTATCCCTGCCGTTCCCACACATCATAGGGAACATGGTCACGGCGGACACACAGGTCGAGGGTTTCCTCCGGCACCCAAAAGTACGGAAGAATTGTAAATTTATCTTCCTCGTCCAATGGCGGAAAGACCAGTGCAAATGCTGTAATATCCGTAGTGGAGGAAAGGTCAAGACCGCCGTAGCAGACACGGCCTTCCAGATCATCTTCGCCGGGGTTCTGCTTTGCTGACTCATAGGCGGCTTTTACCTTATCCATACCCACGGTAATACCGAGGGACGGATTGGCTTTCTTCCACACCTTTGGGCCTGTCCAATCATCTGCTTCATCTGCACCGTAAATCACAGGATAAAAGGTTAGGTCAATCTTTCTGCCCTCCAAGATATCTCTTGATATCTGAGATTTTGTCATAAATCTGCTGTTCGGCATTCGGCAGCGGCTTATAGCTGTAAACAATCTGACCATTGTCATATTGTAACAAGTGGATTTTACGCAGGCGACAGCATCTGCACCAGTAATGTAGAACTCATTAATTTCATTCTTTTTTACGAAAGCAGCAAAATCATCACTTGTCAGCGCATTACCTTTTGTTTTCGCATATATGTTTTCATTTTGTAATGTCGTTTTGAATATCGATAACGATGAATGCTTTGTTCCGCATGTTTTTTCTCCATCAATTCTAATTTTACTATTCCTTCTTCGGACACATCCTTAGCAGTTCCTTCAGAAAATGCTGTCCGATTTTTTCTGCGTCAAAGTGATATGCTTCACAGATAAAACGCAGTCCGTCCAATAATCAGCGGAACAGTTATTTTCAATGCTTCACTATAACAGCAACAGCACAAGGCACTCTTCCATCAATATAAGTATACTTTACATCTGAAATATCCATTTCTTCAAAAAATTGCTTATATGTTTCAAAGGTAAACTGCCGCTTAAAATCCGCCCCTGCTTTTCCGACCGCCTTGGAAAAATTGTTATTATTCCCTTTGTCTTTTCTATTCATATATGTAGGAATAATAATCTCACCATTCGTTTTGCATACACGCATCATCTGTCTTAATGCTTCATTGGGATTATCCAATAGGTGAATCACATTTGCCGCTACAACTTTATCAAAACGATCTGCTTCGCAGTCAAGTTGCATTATATTGGCATTGGCAAATTCTATATTTTTATATTTATCGCATTTCTTTTTTGCCATTTTTAACATTTTCATCGAAAAATCTGTTGCGATGATATGTTTGCACCTTTGTGCCATTCCAACGGTCAACATCCCGGTACCACAGGCACATTCAAGAATTTCATCCGTGTTTTTTATCATTGAATTTATTTTTTCACGCAGTTCTTTATGTGTTTTCTTATTGTATATATTCACGAACAAATCATAAACCCCTGCAACATTATCCCAGAACATTTGAATTCTCCTTTATTTTTCTCGCTTCACATAGGTCAGTTCTATATCATACCCCAGTGCTTCCAGCATCTGCACAAATGTTTTATTTACCACACCGTCTCGCTTTTTTATAATGCGATTTACATAGGACTTCGTTGTCTGAATGTCCTCGGCAATCTGTGCTTGGGTGGTGCCCTTTTCTATACATTTTACTTTTACATCCAACTCAATATTGTTCTTTATCATTCTGTACCACCTCTTCAAAATACAATAGTTAACTATTTTCACAAATCGGATAACTAATTGTATCACGCTCCCAAGATTTTTTCAATCTCCCCAGAACAAAGTTTACAAAGTATCCGAAAAGAAAGGAGTTGTCGGTTAATACCGATTTTTAACCTCTGACAGCCAGTGAGGAGACAATCCCATAGAATCCGGGCTTTTTTAAAGCCGGAATTCTTTATGGGATTGTCTCCTCCTGTATCCATTCATTCATCCTGTCAACTCACTGTTCATCTTACAGATATTGCTTTGATATGTTCTCGCACACCTAAAATTATCGTTAGGGTCGAGTAGTTAATTTTATTGTCACTCGTAACACCAGTAAAATCAACCTTTCTGACGTGTCATCAATACTGCGTACTCGACATGCATAGTGGCATCTATTTTGTCAAACCGTCTTCGGTCTGATAAATAATTACTTCTCCCTGTTCACCCATATTGTCGTCCTCCTGTTCTAATTCTTTTCACGGCATCTCATTTGCCTTACAGGCCCTGACAAAATAATCATACATATCCATATAAACTCATTTCTCGATGGGCCTTGACCATTTTACTATATAATTTGGGCGACGATTTATCTCCGTCTGAATAGTGCTGCTTTCCATCGATTTCGATAACAACACGATTGCGATGAGAAAAAATCATGGAAAGTCCATCTTCTGATGTTCGAACAATTTATATCCTCGTTCCTTTTGTGTTTGTGGAGCATAGTATAAGTACACTTGAAGAAGCAGCACCGGAAAATCCTTTTCTGTAGTTTTCATCAATTCATAGTATGCCTGCAGCATCCATGTTCTAGGCCCTGAAATTGCTCCATCCGCTTTAAAACTGACGTCCAGACAATTACATAATCTTTTGAGTAGATTTTTCTCTGGATTCTGACCAATATTATATTTTTCAGCATACCATTTAACCAAATCGCTCCACATAAGTCCCTCCTGTGGAATCTGTTTATCGTATACTAAACATTCCTCACTATTCTTAGTAATTCGAATATCATTATTCAGGGCATCATCAAATGTAATTTCCGGTTTATATTTCGCTGCAAAAATAATATTTTTACAGCACCTTGGACTCCCGTTCTCTGTGAAACATAATGATAAAAGTCTTTATCACCAATGGAATCTTTAATCACTAGTTTATAGCCATCGTGTCTTAAAATAATTCTATTCTGTTGATAATTGGCAGATTAAAATATATCTTTCAATCAACTTTAAATTATTTGGTAAAACAAATACTTATTCATTCCCAATGTTCCTCACCAATAACCCGCGATGGATATAACCACCTTTTATATCTTCTTTTTCTGGCAGCGGACGTGTATCAACTATGGAATATTTTGCATACAACTTTTTTTGTATACCTGAAAAAAGGGCGGGTACACCAAGGCAAGAATAAAAATGGGCAGTATTTTGTACCTGAAAATGAACGTGAGGTTCCGTTGTATTACCAGAGTTGCCACACTTCGCAATCACATCCCCTCTTTTTACCGTCTGTCCTTTATGAACGGTAACGCTCTCTGGCATAAGATGACAAACAGCACTATATTCATTTGAAGAATGTTTGATAATGATCCGGTTCCCTCCAATATCAGGCGTATCCGGGTCAGGCTGTCCATCTTTCATAATGCGGCAATCAGGAAAATGATTTTTGATTAAAACAACCGTACCATCTGCCGGAGCAAGGATTTCTTTTCCATAGCAGTAGTAACTGCGCAAATCTTCTTTATCTCCACTATAGCTCTTACCTTCCTCATCTACGATTATAAAATCATAAGCAAAACGCTGGGGCAGAATCTCCCATGAGTGGGATGTATTTTTTGTAACACCTCCATTCGCTGTATACCACTCTCCATCAAAAGGCAGTATGTAATCAACTTCCGGGGTATAATTATCAACACTATCAATATCTTTCTTTTTATACTTTATAGTTGAATAAAATAAACCAGCTCCTTGTAATACAGCCTGGCCTAGTAACTGCAGTTTCATATGGTATTCCTCCCTAATGTAAAAATTTTTTAACTCAAATATGATTTACCTGAATACCTTTCAAACAATCTCTTACCTCACATCTTAAAAACCTGCAAAAAAATATTAACACCATATCAAAATTCCTTTCCCTGGTCAACGTCAATTTTCTTCTTTTTAAGTATACCATGCCTTCTTCCCATCCAGCAACCGCTTCTAAAAACTCTCTTTTTGTGAATTTATATCTCGAATTTTGAAAGAGCGGCACGAGAACGCATGCCCTCATTACCGCTCTTCACCATTATTATAATGAAGCATTCTGCTTCAATTTCTTCTAACGTTCTACCGCTCTTATCTTTCCAGGCTGCAGGACCGCTGACACTATAACCCAATACAAACCCTTCTGTTGTAATCATTGCTGTTGCCTGGACATTTCCAATATTCAAATAGAGCATCTCAACATACAAGGATTTGACTTACAGCCATATTGACCAATCACCATAGTTGAAAGTTCCGCTGCCATGATGAAGTTGTCCGCCTGTCTTGAGCTTTCTAAAAGCGTCTCGCATACGAATTACAATTTCCGGTTGAATGGCAAGCGAATGATGTGCTGGGAATATCCGCTTTGCAGGTAATTTTGCAATCTTTTCAAGCGATTGCAAATAAGCATTGGGGTCAGTGGACGGAAACCACGCTGTTAGTGTGTCTTTGTAAACCAAATCACCCGTATAGAGATAGCCCTTTTCTTTTTCCCAAAAGCACATATGCCCTGGTGCGTGTCCGGGCGTGTGCAATACATCAATCCTCCTGCCGCCAATATCTATACATTCATTACCATACAATATTTTAGTAGGTGTTCCTTGAAAAAGGTCATAAGTATTTACATCATAGCCGTCTGGCAAATCACAACGGTCAACCACATATTCCTTTATCATTTCTAACGGTTGCGGAAAACCGCCAGAAAGCCACTCAAGCTCTGCCTCGTGTGCATAAAAATCGGGGTAATATTTATGTCCGCCAATATGGTCCCAATGAATATGTGTAGCAATAGCTGTTACGGGCATATTGGTTAATTTCCTTATAATTTCAGAAATATTACAAATGCCTAGCCCCGTATCAATCAATAGACTACGCTCTGAACCGTTCAAAAGATAACAATGTGTTTCCTCCCAATGGCGATATTCGCTAATTACATATGTGTCATCATCAATTTCTTCTATTGTAAACCAATCTTTCATACTGAAGTCCTCATCAAATTCTTATTTGGTAAAGATTATACTCATAATCTTCACTCACTTTGTAATTCGTTTCTTACACATTCCAGATTTTCCGCACTTTGGACAAGTTAGTTTTCTCTTTGTTAAAGTGTGGTATCCCTTCACATACTCACTCGTTGTGGGAACGAAAAGTTCTTTGCAATTCGGACATTCAAAATATCCAGCTTTGACATCGAGAATGATTGCTGCGCCAATACCCAAAACGGCCGTTGCGATAGCAAATACAATTATCAGAATTCTCGCAATAGCCGGCATTTCAACATAGGACGCTAATAGTATCAACGCACATACAGCAATAATCGTAATCACTCCGCAAATTACAGACACCAAAAATATTTTCTTGTTTTCTTCGTTTTCTTTCATTAAGTTCATCATGTTTTCCTCTGCTTTCTTTTGATAATCAGAGACAGTTACACGCTCTCCTGAAAGTAAATCATTGACACTGACCTCTAGTTTTTCACATAACGGAAGCATAAGCGAAACTTCGGGAAGCCCTTTGCCGCATTCCCACTTAGAAACTGTTTTATCGCTAATAGAAAGCTCAGTTGCCAGTTGAATTTGAGTAAATCCAAGTGCTTTTCTGCTCTCAGCGATAAACCTGCCAATTTTTATTGTATCCATTGAGCATCTCCTCCTCTGCAAATTAATCCTATCAATTTTATGCAAATAAAAACACATACGAAACGTAGAGTTTACCAACTCTACGGTAAGTAGATGTAACTTTTATATATAATCTAAAGCACTATCTTCTTGAACAAGTTCAAGCAGCATCCCAAAATGCCGCAACGCTTCCACAATTGCCTTTTCAGGCGAGCATTGCGGCCGGACAGCATTTCTTGGGCTTGTTGTAGTTCTCGCGCTCGATGATGCCATGCTCTTGTTTTACTTGGGCGATATACAAGCTGCTTCCCCTTAAGCCGGAGTGCTCCATCACAGACTCCCTGATCTGCGGATAGGTCCCCTGCCCGCGCTTATCCTGCACAAGTTCCTCCACATCCACATTAATGTTGATATGTGTAACTGGATTTTTCAGAACTAATTGACATACCGTCTCGACATGGCACGAAAGGGCAGAAAGTACGTCTTAGACCAACGTCCGTATGTGGGAATATATCCACTATTTCCGACCGAACATATCCACCGAGCCTTTTTTCGAGGGAACATATCCACTACATTATAGCTGAAAAGTCGCAGTTTCATCCTTTATGAATCAAATAATTTTCTTAATCGGATGTCTCACAACAGTTTTCAGTTTACTCACTTCACATTTTCTTGGGTCAGATAAGTATATCTCATGATGATAACGGGTATCTGTAATATCAAGTTCGTAACCCTGCTGCTGGGCATACTCATGCATAGCAGCTATCGTTTGGGGTTCTTCATCAAAAGAGCCAATATGCATACACTGTACACATTCTCCTTCATTATAAGTAAAATATTCGACCTTGGAAAAATCGGTTTTTTTCTTTTTCGTTGCTTCTGCCATTGCCCAGTCAAATTCTTCTCTTGTGACAAAATGCGGAAGTCGAATTACGGAAATAAAGTTAAAATCTTCTTTGTGGGTATAATCTATTTCTGCAATACTGCCTTGCCACCAGAATCCCTCTAATGGCGGCACCACATATTGAAAATATCCATCCATCTTATGACTTCCCTTATAACTCATCTTAATGGTAAATGCAATCCCATAAAGCAGTCCGATTCCGGTCTTATATTCACCATTTTCATCATTGGGATTCCCCTTTCCCCGTACTGCAATATAATTCATAGCAGGCACAGTTACAATACCTGGCTTCTTCGGTGGCAGATAAAATTCTTTATATTCCTTCTTAAAATCAAAAGCCATACGATTAACCTCTTTTCTTTTTTCTTGATTTGGGCATTGGTATGATTTCTTCCAATATGGACACGATTTCTTTTGCAAATTCGCAATTCTCAATATCAAGAATATAATACTCCTTCGATCCGTTATAAGGAATTCCAACATCAACATCCTGCATTTTGTCCTGTAGTTCACTTAGTTTTTTTACATATACAGTATTATCACACACTAGAAGAACTGGTTTATCATTGACATAAACCATATATTCTCCAAACATTTTCTTATATCGAATATCTCCAGTTCCAGCAATTTGATCACAAACAAATTCTATGTACTCAACAGATGTAGCCATTACTCCGTCTTCTCATTCCATTTTCTGCATTGTTCGATACGCTTTCCCTCGTCCCCCTGCTTGTAAATGGTACAGTGGCGGAACAGGGAACTCATAAAGCTCTGGTAGAAAAAGGCGGTATGTATGCCGAAATGTGGGACACCTATACAAAAGCAACATTAGGAAAGGAGGCGGTCTGATATGTTGCACACATTACAAAAACTGCTTGGAGAAAAGCGAAAACAGCTGACAATTCCCATTGTCCTCATGTCGTTGGATGCCGTCTTTGGTATTGCTTTATATATCATCCTGTATCTGGCTGTAGTCAATGTTTTAAGTGATACTCTTACAGCCAATCGTATTATCACTTATACATTGATTTGCTTGGTGAGCGTGATACTTCGACTGGTTATTTATCGCAATGCCTATTATCTCTGCTTTGCCAGAGGTGCAGAAATGTGCGGAGAAATGAGGCTTGATCTGGCGAACCATTACCGCTCCTTAAGTCTTGGGTACTTCAATCAAAACAGCAGTGGTTATCTGCTCGGTACGCTGACAAAGGATTTGAGTAATTTTGAACTGGTCATCACGCATACGCTACCGTCCATTATAAAAACACTGGTCATGGCTGCACTGATTTTGATTGGCACATTCTTTATTAACTGGAAACTGGCACTGGCCGAGTGCGTGGTATTGATCGTTGCACTGCCTGTCCTGGCCTGGGGCAATCGGCTGGTAGAAAAGTACGGCGCGCAGAAACGCAAACTTACCTCCAAAATGATTTCTATTGTTCTTGAATATGTAAAGGGCATGAAAGTGTTCAAATCACATAACATGACAAGCTCTCATTTTTCCAGAATGACTGACACTCTGGACGAAATCAGAAAGACCAATGTAAAGGCTGAAGTTAAAATGGCAGCACCCACCAGCATGTATTCCGTAGTTGCAAACTTTCTGCTTCCATTGGTGCTTCTGCTGGGAAGTTATCTGTTTCTTGGCGGAACGATTGCACCCGATCAGTTGGTTGCTTTTATGCTGATGAGCCTTGCTCTGTCGGCGCTTCTGATTGCGTTTGAACATTCCTATAATCTGCTAAAAGACTTAAAGTTGGCGGTCAAGTCTACCAGATGAAGCATATCATCAAGGAAGATGATATTCATTAGAGGCAGAGTATTTGTAAAACAAAAAGTTGTAAACTATTAAGAAACAGTGTCGTTTCTTTGGTGTGTGGTGGCAATCAGATTAGTGTTTATTTTGCTGGTCTGGATTGCAAGCTAAATCAAGTGCTTTACACTTAAATTCGATATGAGTTAGTCAGTTCGACACATAGATGTATCAAAGCCCAGCGTTTTCCATGCGGTCGGTGTTTTGAAAAAAGTGGATTTCTCGCAATGGATAGCGACTGCTATCTCCATCTGACCGACGTTGGCCGGGAGGTGGCCGAAAAAATCTACGAGCGCCATTGCTTTTTTACAGAATGGGTTGGAAGTATCCCTGACCTATTATGAGTACCATGTCCTTTGTTACTTGGCTCGACACGCCGGATGCATTCTTAGCAAAAAGCAGATTTACGAGGCAATTTGGCATGAAGCGGCTGATGTCGGATACCACACAGTGGAAACAATGATCTATCAGCTACGATGAAAGCTGGAACCAGATCCGGCAAATCCTCTCTACATCAAAACCGTAATTGGACACGGATATAAAATTGAAAAAACTAACGGGCAGCTCTAATTCATATAGGGCTGCCCGCTCTATTATTTCGTGCTTTTCAAGAAGTAGTAGTACGTTCACACATCCACACCTGAACCAATGTCATTTAGATAACTTGCGGTTGCGAGGCACTATTTTAACAAAAATGGAGATACGGAATAAAACCCTCTGAACCAGGGGTGGGATGACAAAAAAAGAACGTCTCTTATTAACTAAAT
>JAQUVD010000056.1 GCA_028693555.1 Hespellia sp. | reverse complement strand
TCGCTTTGTCCCGCTGCTCCACACCTTTCATTACTTACTCAGCATTATGCGGTAGGAATACTACAAACGGATGTAGTAGTGAATCTATCACAATTTAAACAGCGACTTTCAAGTCGCACACTATGACCTCTGCTGACTTCTGCATGTTCAGCACTGCCTTGCGACAGTGGTTGCCCCTTTCAGAGCGTTCCATACAGACCTCCCCGGGTACCACACGTTTCTTTCTCTCCATCTATCTGCCACATTTACCATACATGATTCCGTGTAGTTATTGGGCTTCAACTTGGCATGCAGTCTTACCCTCATGCATAGCCTGATGTGATTTCTGTCCGTCAGACCAGAGATTTGCCCACGAGTTAGTATGTTCCTCGCATCCAGCTTCCTTCAGTTTCCATCTCGCGATGGACACCCTTGCCTTCGGCTATATCCTTCCCACTACCGGGCGGATTCCGGACTTGCACCGGTTAGAAACGTGCGCCGCCAGGCGCACATGACAAAAGCTGCACTCCTGAATAGGAGATGCAGCTTTTTAGATCTTTAAATACCAGTGCCTGCTTTTCTTAATCTTCTTTTATCAAGCAGAATGAGCTGATTGCAATTCCTGCAATGGCGACTACTGCGATAATTCCCAAAATCATCTTCTTCATGATCCATTCCTCCTCACCTGTATCTGTCTGATTTGTATACTCTTATTGTAATACGTTTTAGAATGAAATCAAGTAAAAATTCAATCTACCCATTCGCGAATGCGATATATGACACCCAGACTTTGACAAATTTCGCGGCATGTTTCTTCTTCTTCTTTCGTCAAAGTCGTCTCAACTGTTGTCATCACGACATTTGGCACATACTCGACTGCCGCCTTTGCAAAAGAAAGCATGGCATCATAAGAAATGTCTCCAAACTTGCTTCGCACAAGTTCATGGTATCTCTCTTTGTTTGGTGTATTCAGACTAATCGATACGGTATCAATCAATCCTTTCATGGACGGAGTGATGTCCCTGTCATTAACCAGATTTCCTAAGCCATTTGTATTAATTCTTGTTTTGATATCATATTGATCTTTTACATATTTGGCAACTTCAAGAAGTAAATCGATCCGCTCTGTCGGCTCGCCGAACCCACAGAAAACAAGCTCCGTATATTTTGTCATATCGAACTTCTTTAATTCTTCCTTTACTTCTTCAAACGAAGGTTCGTGTTCCAGCCATAATGGATCTGAATTTTCCATATGATCACGTGTCTGCCTCAGGCAAAATGTGCATGCACACGGACAGCGATTCGTTAAGTTGACATATAATCCACCATGTACTTCATATAAAATTGTCTCTGCTTTTTTCATTTCTCATTTCATCCTCTCTGCTATCTGTCATGTCTCAATTATCTTCGGTATAATGTGTGCAGGACTTCCTCGAAACATACACCATCTGTAAGTGGGATATCCAGTTCGTTGGATCTCACAATACATTTCTTAATAAAGTTCGATGCCTTTCGCACAGATTCATCAAATGCAACGCCGTTTACTGCATCTGCCGCCAGCACAGACGCGAAGATATCCCCTGTTCCGGAGCGTTCATTTCCTATCCGCTGTACTTTCTGAATGGAAGATTCCTTTCCCTGTTCGTAACATAAGTTCGCAATGAAGCTCTTCTGTGGGATTCCGGTAATGACTACCTTCTGCGGTCCCTGGTTCGCAAGCTTCTCTGCCATACAGATAATTTCCTTCGTCTGCCAGCTCTTCTTATACTCGGTGTCCGTCAGTATGCATGCCTCTGTGATATTTGGTGTCAGGATATCCGCATACTGCACCAGTTCTTTCATTTTCGCACACATTTCCGCTGTATACGTGGAATAGGTCTTCCCATGATCTCCCATGACCGGATCGATCAGAACCATAGTGTCTTTCCGTTTAAACATCCGGATAAAATCACTTACAATCTGAATCTGCTGCGCCGACCCTAAGAACCCGCTACAGATTCCATTAAAATGCAGATCCAGCTTTTTCCATTCTTCCATATACGGAACCATTTTATCCGTAAAATCTTCCATATAATAGCTCGCAAATCCGGTATGATTCGAAAAAATCGAAGTTGGCAGCGGGCAGCACTGCACTTTCATTGTTGAGATAATTGGAAGCGCAACCACCAGCGAGCATCTGCCAAAGCCCGACAAATCATTGATGAGCGCAATTTTCTTTTGATGATTATGTGATGACATAAGATATGTCCTTTCCTTTTCTGTCTTTATATAGGGGGATTCGCCCATTAAGTTACTAACTGCTATCAGAATATTTTTTATCATATCACAAAGTGGTCATTCTTGTATAGCCAGTTTTAATCCGTTTGGTCATGCCAGTTTATTATTTTTTCAATATAATTTCACAAAAAATTGTACGAAGGATATATCCATTATGGTAAAAAACAAAGAACTGTAATTTGATAAAATCTATAAAACTAATATTGACATCCTTCTGTATATACGATATTTTTAGTATATAGTGAACCTCTGAACTTCTGTTATATTCTAATTTTTCTTTACTATTCTCGTTATTACTACTTTCCACAATCCATTGAAAGCAAACAAATCATAGGAGGTGTTTTATCACGTTATATAACCAATTATCAGACGAAATAAGTCAGCTGTCTGATCAAATCCAGACACTACAAAAGAAGATAGATTCCTTGCCAAAAGGCGAGTTACTTTGTGCCAAATGCCGTCAGTATGTCAAATGGTACATTAGTAATCACTCGCACCCTATCTATCTTCCCAAGAAAGATCGAAAAATAGCTGAAGCTCTTGCTCTGAAGAAATATTACACATTACAATTAGAAGAACTATCCGAAAAAAATAATTATTTAGATCATTATCTGAAAAGATGTAAAAATAGAAAACATCATGCTGACGACTTACTTGAAGATGATTCTCCCTACAAAGAACTTCTAATGCCTTTTCTACAATCTCATTCCGAAAAAATCACGGAGTGGATTAATACCCAATATAATAGCAATCCTAACTATCCTGAATACTTATTACATCAAACATTTTCAGGTCACAAAGTTCGTTCGAAGTCAGAGGTTATCATAGCAAACACTCTTTTTACAAACAAAATACCTTATCGCTATGAATGCGCACTCACTCTCGATGAAGCAACTTACTATCCAGATTTTACAATTCTACATCCACAAACCGAAAAACTATATTACTGGGAACATTTTGGTATGCTTGATAAAACCACCTACCGCAACACCGCTCTCAATAAAATGAACAACTATATTGCTCATGATATTATTCCTTCGATAAATTTAATCACTACTTATGAAACTTATTCTCATCCAATTAATTCCAAACAGATTCAGCACATTGTCAAAGATTATTTTCTCTAAGTTTTTCAGGAATACAAAATTCTTACCGACGTAATCATAATATGATGGATAAAAATATGATGTTTTTGTTTTCTTACCCAAAATCAGATTCCTAGCTATGAAATCCCGACTAAATAATGCGGATTTTCTCTAAGGAAATCCAAAATAATATTTCTTGGATATTTTTACAAAAAACACGAAGCAACATCACTTTATCCATGACGTTGCTCCGTGGGTGCTTTTCCAAAAGAACTGCCGAAATGATTCACACTCACTCCTCAAAAGTTCTCCTATTTTACTTCGTCAATATCGCAAGTGCATTCTCCACCCGCTCTTTCGTTGGTGGGTTGACACCTTTCAGCGGATACTCAAGCCCTAATTCCTCCCACTTGAATGTCCCTAATGTATGGTATGGCAGAACATCAACTCTTGTAACCGTCTTGAGCGTATCGATAAATGCACGAAGACGTTTCAAATACGCATCATTATCACTTCCGCCCGGTACTAAGACATGACGGATCCACATTGCCTTTCCGGTATCTGAAAGATACGTTGCCATCTCCAAAATATTCTTGTTCGAAAATCCGGTCAGAATCTTATGCTGCTCATCATCAATCTGTTTGATATCCAGCATGACAAGATCAGTATACTCCATCAGCTTAGTGAACTTTGAAAAGAAAGGCTCTTCTTTTGTAAATAGATTGCCGCTCGTATCAAGTGTTGTGTGAACCCCTTTTGCTTTCGCCTTTTGGAACAATTCTGTCACGAAATCAATCTGCATCAAAGGCTCTCCGCCGCTGACCGTAATACCGCCCTCTGCTCCCCAGTATGGTTTATATTTCAATGCCTTTTTAAGAAGCTCATCTACTTCATAAGGTGTTCCTTTATCCATCTTCCACGTGTCCGGATTATGGCAGAACTGGCAGCGCATAGGACATCCGGTTGTAAAAATTACATATCTCACCCCCGGTCCGTCAGCAGCTCCAAAGCTTTCTAATGAATGAATATATCCTGTCGTCATATGATTCTCCTTCTATGTTATATGATAACCGTTTCAGATAAAGAAAATGCCTGCAAAATGCAGGCGTTTTCTTTGATATAAATATAACTTATAATTACATGTGATCGTGGAATGTTCTTGAAATAACGTCCATCTGCTGTTCTCTTGTTAAGTCAATAAATTTAACAGCATATCCAGATACACGGATTGTAAAGTTTGCATACTCTGGTTTCTCTGGGTGTTCCATTGCATCCTCAAGTAATTCTTTACCGAATACGTTTACGTTTAAGTGATGTGGTCCCTGTCCAAAGTAACCATCTAATACATTTACAAGGTTTCCAATACGTTCTTCTTCATTGTGTCCAAGTGCGTCTGGGTTGATTGTCTGTGTATTAGAAATACCATCTAATGCTTCTTCATATGGAAGTTTTGCAACAGAGTTAAGTGATGCTAATAAACCATTCTGCTCTGCTCCGTAAGATGGGTTAGCTCCCGGTGCTAATGGAGCGCCTGCTTTACGTCCGTCCGGAAGAGCGCCTGTATACTTACCATATACAACATTTGATGTAATTGTAAGGATTGATGTTGTTGGCTCAGAGTCACGGTATGTATGGCATTTTCTTAATTTGTGCATGAACTCACGAAGTAACCAGATAGCAATTTCATCTGCACGGTCATCATCGTTACCATATTTCGGGAAGTCTCCCTCTGTCTCAAAGTCAACTGCAAGACCATCTTCGTCACGGATAACTTTAACTTTTGCATACTTGATTGCTGCAAGTGAATCTACTACATGAGAAAATCCTGCGATACCAGTAGCAAATGTACGTCTTACATCTGTGTCGATCAGTGCCATCTCTGCAGATTCATAGTAATATTTGTCATGCATGTAGTGAATCATGTTCAATGTATCTACATATAACTTAGACAGCCATTCCATCATGCGGTCAAAGCTTTCCATAACTTCATCATAATCCAAATATTCAGAAGTAATTGGTCTGTAAGCCGGTCCTACCTGCTCTTTATTCTTCACATCAACACCACCGTTGATTGCGTAAAGTAAACATTTTGCAAGGTTTGCACGAGCGCCGAAGAACTGAATCTCTTTACCTGTCTGTGTAGCAGATACACAACAGCAGATTGAGTAATCATCGCCCCATACCGGACGCATAACATCATCATTTTCATACTGAATAGAGCTTGTCTTAACTGAAATATCAGCTACGAACTTCTTGAAGTTCTCTGGAAGTGCAGGTGAATATAATACAGTCAGGTTTGGCTCTGGTGAAGGTCCCATGTTTACTAATGTGTGTAAGAAACGGTAATCTGTCTTAGTAACCATTGAACGTCCGTCCATTCCAAGTCCACCTACTTCAAGAGTAGCCCATGTTGGGTCACCTGAGAATAACTGGTTGTATGAAGGAATACGAGCAAATTTAACCATACGGAATTTCATTACCATGTGGTCGATTAATTCCTGTGCCTGAGCCTCTGTCAGAGTTCCTGCTGCGATATCTTTCTGAATATAGATATCAAGGAATGTTGATACACGACCAACTGACATAGCTGCACCATTCTGAGTCTTGATTGCTGCAAGATATCCGAAGTATAACCACTGAGCTGCTTCTTTTGCATTCTTAGCAGGCTCTGAAATATCAAATCCGTATGCTGCTGCCATCTCTTTCATTCCCTGAAGGGCACGAATCTGCTCAGCAACTTCTTCACGAAGACGGAAATCTGTACCTTTCATGCCATGACGCTCGAAAATCTCTTTGTCTTTCTTCTTAGATTCAATTAACATATCAATTCCGTAAAGAGCTACACGACGGTAGTCACCTACGATACGACCTCTTCCGTATGTATCTGGAAGACCTGTAATAATATGGCTGTGACGAGCTTTCTTCATCTCATCTGTGTAGATATCAAATACAGCCTGATTGTGTGTTTTGTGATATTTTGTAAAAATGTCGTGTAATTTAGGGCTTGGCTCATAACCGTATGTTGTACAAGCCTGCTCAGCCATCTTAATTCCACCATAAGGCATGAATGCTCTCTTTAAAGGTTTGTCTGTCTGAATACCAACAATCTGCTCTAAATCTTTCATGCTCTCATCAATATATCCAGCGCCATATGCTGTTAAACCAGATACGACTTCTGTCTCCATATCAAGAACTCCGCCTTTTGCTCTTTCTTCTTTCTGAAGTTCCTGTAATTTACCCCATAACTTGTCTGTTGCTTCTGTTGGTTTCTCTAAGAATGACTCGTCCCCATCATAAGGTGTGTAATTCTTCTGTACGAAATCTCTTACGTTAATTTCTTCCTGCCAGAGTCTTCCTTCAAATCCTTGCCACTGCTCAAACTGTGTCATGCTTCAAATCCTCCTATTTTCTCTCTGTATCTCAAAGATACGAATTAAATAATATAGTATAGTAAATTGCATGTTGTTAGGGTTTCCTAACTCCCTAACACCATGCATACAATAACATGTTTTTCACCAACTGACAAGAGCAGTATGTGAAATTTTTATCATGTTTTCAATTTAGAACAATCCACCTTGTTTCAAGGCTGTTTTGTATTGATATTTGTGCATTACAACTACATTTTACCTGGCCTTTAATGCGCGCATAGAATTCAGAATTGCAATCACAGATACACCCACATCCGCAAACACCGCTTCCCACATATTTGCCATTCCAACCGCACCCATAAGCAGCACGATCGCCTTTATTGCCAGCGCAAATACGATGTTCTGTTTTACAATCTTCAATGTCTTTCTGGAAATACGTACAACTGCTGCGATCTTACGGATATCATCATCCATCAAAACCACATCTGCCGCTTCAATCGCAGCATCCGATCCCATACTCCCCATCGCAATACCAATATCCGCTCTGGTCAGAACCGGTGCATCATTAATACCGTCTCCCACAAATGCCGTCTTTTCTTTTACAGCTTCCGCATCCAGTATCTTTTCAACCTCTGAAACCTTATCTCCCGGAAGCAGCTCGGCATGCACTTCATCAATTCCGAGCTCCTTTGCCACCGCATTTGCAGCTTCTGTCCGGTCACCAGTCAGCATAACGCATTTCTTCACTCCGGAAACCTTCATGTCTGCAATTGCTTCCTTTGCACCTTGTTTGATCGTATCGGAAATTGCAATTGCACCTGCAAACGTCCCGTCGGCTGCAACATAGATGATGGTTCCCATCTGATTACATACATCATAGGAAATGTTCTGACTCTTCATCAGTTTTTCATTTCCAAGCAAAAGGTCCTTCCCATCCACCGTTACGTGAATTCCATGTCCGGCAACTTCCGAAGCTTCTGTCACACGGTTCATATCAATCGATTTGGCATATGCCTCCTTGATTGAGCCAGCGATCGGGTGGTTCGAATACCCCTCTCCATAGGCAGCGGTTTCAAGAAGTTCCTCTTCTGTCATCGTAACCGGATAGATTCCGGCCACTTTAAATTCTCCTTTGGTTAAGGTTCCCGTTTTGTCGAATACAATCGTTGTCATCTCTGACACCGCCTCTAAAAAGTTGCTCCCTTTTACAAGAACTCCAATCTTAGATGCCGCACCGATTCCCCCAAAGAATCCGAGCGGAACTGAAATCACCAATGCACATGGGCAGGAAATTACAAGAAAGATGCACGCTCTCTGAATCCATGTCATCCATCCGCCGCCCAATAGAATTGGCGGAACAATTGCAAGTAATACCGCAGCAATGGTAACGACCGGTGTATAATATTTCGCAAATCTTGTAATAAAGTTTTCCACTTTTGCTTTCTTGCTGCTTGCATTTTCCACAAGTTCCAGAATTTTCGCAACCGTAGAATCATCAAATTCTTTCGTTGTGCGAACCTTTAATGTTCCACTTCCATTCACACAGCCACTGATGATATCATCACCCGCTTTTGCACTTCTCGGCACCGACTCTCCTGTCAAAGCTGCTGTATCAATCAGCGATTCACCTTCGAGCACAACACCATCCAGCGGAATCCGCTCTCCCGGTTTCACGACAATCACACTTCCGACTTTCACTTCATCCGGATCCACTTCCCGCAGCTCTCCGTCCACCTCAATATTTGCATATTCCGGACAAATGTCCATCATATCAGAAATAGACTGGCGCGACTTTCCAACTGCATAGCTCTGGAATAGCTCACCGACCTGGTAGAATAACATAACGGCTACACCTTCTGAGTATTCGCCGACACCGAACGCACCGAACGTTGCAATCATCATCAAAAAATTCTCATCAAACACCTGTCCGTGACTAATATTAATTGCAGCCTTCTTAATGACGTCATATCCGATAATCAGATAGGGAACCAGATACACCAGGAACAAAATATACCATGGCTCTTCCAGATTCTTTAGCAATCCGCTTTTTTCGCTAATCAACAGCGCAAAAAAGAGAATCGACGTCACAATAATTCTAGTCAAAATTTTTTTCTGTTTTTTTGTCATTTTCGATTCTCCATTTACTACATCAGAATGGTACAATCAGGCTCAACCTTCGCACATGCAGCTTTGGCCTTTTTTAGTACCTCGTCAAACTTATCATCCTCTGCTTCTAATACAAGCTTCTGTGTCATAAAGCTTACACTTGCATCTGTCACTCCATCAATCTTCTTAATTGCTTCTTCCATCTTTGCTGCACAGTTTGCACAATCCAGGTCCTGTAATTTAAATTTTTTCTTCATCATATAATCCTCACTTTCCTTCTTATCTGCATCTTGATTTTCATTTTCACTTTGTTGTAATCTTACTCTTCAATATGATCTCTACCCTGAGCAATGATCGTTCTTACGTGTCCATCTGCAAGAGAATAGAACACCGATTTACCTTCTCGACGACTCTTGACCAGTTTCGATTGCTTCAGAATCTTAAGCTGATGGGAAATCGCAGATTGTGTCATATTCAGTGTGTCTGCAATATCACATACACACACCTCCGCTTCAAACAGTACAAACAGGATTCTGATTCTCGTCGAATCCCCGAACACCTTAAAAAGCTCCGCCAGATCATATAGTTCATCTTCATCCGGCATCTGCGCATTCACGATTTGAATCAGATCCTCGTGCCTGCAATGTTGATCACAATGTTCTACATCATTGATTGCCATATCTTACCTCCCGTCATTTTACATTTTAATACATGAGCATTTGTTCATATGTTCATTATGCATCAAATAGGTTTTGTTGTCAAGACATGATTTGAGTCAATTCTATTCTTCCTCCGGATATTTCATCCCCCACTCCTGTCTCATTTTGGTCATCATTTCCATCACATCTTTTGTGTAATCCAGATGCATCTCATCACTGACACCGGCAACTGCCTTTTCCATATCTTCTACTTCGTACTGGAGTGCGTTGTCTGTTGCCCCTGCTTTGATGACTTCCTGATGTCCGTCCCCAGTGTAGGTAATGACAGCTTTCTCACCGCGCGGATAATCATATATTTCAATATACCCTTTATCAAATGCAATTGTCCCACGTTTTGGCTGTTTTGCATGGAGTGAAAGGATGACCGCAGCCATTTCCTCTTCTCTGTTCTTCAATAAGATACTTGCCTGCTCATCCACACCTGTCTCGGCAAATTTCACCTGTGAGAGAATCTGATCCGGCTGCGATGATAGGAACCATCTTACAAAGGACAAGGCATATACGCCGATATCGAGCATTGCCCCGCCCGCAAGATTACGGTTAAAGAAACGATTCTTCATGTCGTATTCCTTGTAACTTCCAAAGTTCATCTGCACTAATTTTAATGCTCCAAGCCTTCCGGAAGCAGTGATCTCACTGAGTTGCTTGTAAATTGGCATATGGAAGATGGTCATTGCTTCGGCAAGTATGACATGGTTTTCTTCTGCAAGCGCCACCGCCTCTGCCAGCTCTTCTGCATTTAATGTAATTGATTTTTCACATAGAACATGCTTTCCTTTTGCGAGTGCCTTTCTCAAGTAAGAAATATGTGTGTTATGTGGTGTGGAAATGTAGATAATGTCCACTGCTTCATCCTCAAACACATCGTCCATATTGTCATATACTTTATCAATTCCATATTTGTCTGCAAATGCAACTGCGTTGTCATGTGTTCGATTGGCAACTGCGTATAACTTTTTCCCCTTTGCCTCCATTGCCTGTGCAAGCTGATTTGCAATCACTCCACATCCAACCGTTGCCCATTTATATTCTTTCATCCTATTCCCTGCCTTTCACTCAATCTTCTTAAAATGATGCTGCCAATTACAGCTCCGTGTACTGTGCAAACTTCATCATCTCTTCAATATAGCTTTCTCCGAGCGTACTAAGAACCGCCTTTTTCCTGGTCACATAACCAATATGCATCACTTCCGCTGATTTTAAAGGAATTGCAACACAATCACTACCGTTTAGCTCTTCACAGATAATACCGGAACACAGTGTATATCCGTTTAATCCCACCATCAGATTGAGTATGGTTGCGCGGTCACACGCTTTGATTGTTTTCTTATACTCATAGGTGCTCAGGATTTCTTCTGCCAAATAGAACGAGTGATTCTCCCCCTGCTCAAAAGAAAGACATGGAAATTCATCCAAATCCTTCATACTGATTGCCTGCTTCGATGCAAGTGGATGATTCTTCCATAGATACACATAACTTTTACAGTCAAACAATTTGTGAAACTCCAGAACGTGATCTCGAAATAACTTCTGCATAACCTTTTCATTAAAATCATTCAGATACAATACGCCAATTTCACTCCTGCCGTCTCGTACATCCCTCAGCACATCCATCGTCTTTGTCTCGCGGATGGCACACTCATAGTCCTTCATGTCACGACTCTGCACCGTCTCAACGAAAGCTTTCACAGCGAAACTATAATGTTGCGTAGAGACACCAAAATGTTTCTTTCTGCTGCCCGAATCACTATACCGCTCTTCTAAGAGCTCCACCTGATCTAAAATCTGTTTCGCATATCCCAGAAATTCTTTTCCTTCCTCCGTCAGATTTACGCCTTTCGTTGTCCGGTGAAAAATCTGAATTCCCACTTCATTTTCCAATTCTTTCATTGCACTCGAGAGGCTTGGCTGCGTAATATAAAGCTTCTTTGCTGCCTCATTCATAGAATTCGTATTCGAAACCATAATCGCATATCTTATTTGTTGTAGTGTCATACATTCTCCCATATTTCCATCGGTGATGATACAAGTAATTTTGCACCTGATTCCTTCAGGAAATCCGCCTCTCTAAATCCCCATTCAACAATCATACTCTCCATACCAGCATTCTGTGCTGTCTGAATATCCACCTCCGAGTCTCCGACATATACCGCTTCTTCTGCCGAAAGCTTCAATTCACGCAACGCTTCATTTACCGAATCCGGTGCCGGTTTCTTTTGGATTCCTGCACGTTCTCCGACCGCAAAATCAAATTGATTCTTAAAATACTGCCGACACAGAATCTGTACCGCATTGTCAGCCTTATTAGAAACTACTGCAGTCTTAATATGATTTTCTTTCAATTTCTGTAACAGCTCCGGTATGCCATCATATGGCTTCGTCTTATCGGAACAATGTTCTTTATAATACATTTTAAAATCTGCAAACACTTTATCAATCTCTTCCGGTTCAAGATCTGCCGGTACAGCCCGTTCTACTAATAAACGAATTCCATTTCCAACAAAACTGCACACCTCCTCTATGCTGTGTTCCGGATATTGATTATTTCTTAATGCAAAGTTCATGGCATCTGTCAAATCATCTAATGTATCTAAAATCGTCCCATCTAAATCAAAAATGACTGCTTTATACTTCATTTTCTTTCTCTCCTCGTCCTGTGCTTTTAATAAACTGCACTAATAATAAAACACCATATAGGTATCATAATCATCGAAAGCACGGTTGTCAATACAACACATTTGGTTGCGAATTCTTCATCTCCGTTATATTTCACGGCCAGAATCACTGTGGTTGTTCCCGCAGGCATTGCAGCCAAAATGGTGGACAGTCCTGTCACAAGTGCTGACATTCCCGCAAGCTTGCATCCAATCAGAACAATCACGGGAATGATAATCAGGCGCAGCAGTGAATAGCCCGCTGTCGTTTTCGTCACCATTGTCTTTATATCTGCTTCTGCAAGAATTGCTCCAATTAATATCATAACAATTGCGGTTGTACAGTCACCAATATTGTCAATGGTGTTACCGAGAAATACAGGCAGTTGAATCTGTGAAACCATCAGTACTATGCCAATCAATACGGCAACAATACATGGATGTGTCAGCACTTTCTTCGCAAGTGTTTTCTTATTCGGGCTTTCTGTAAAGAACGAAACGCCTGCAGACCACATGATGATACGCTGTGGAATCAGGTAAATAGATGCATACAATAGTCCGATCGGTCCATAGATTCCTTCCGCAACGGGATTTCCCAAAAATCCTGCATTAGAGCAGATTGTTCCATATTGAAGTACCATCTTTTGTTCTTTTGGAAATTTGCGATAGAGTGTATATGCAAGAATCACACACATCACCTGATTCAGACAGGATATAATCAGAATTGCCAACCCCTGCATCAAAATCTCCTTCGAAAATTCCATACAAAATGCAGAGATGATATTACATGGCAGAATCAGGTCAATGACTAAATCTGTTAAAACCAGTTTGCCCGGAGTTGTTATGATGTCCTTTTTTCGTAAGAAAAAACCGATGCCCATCATAATGAACATCATAATCTGCAAGTTAAATAAATCCGTAAAATTCATATGTATCTGTACTCCGTTTCTGCTCTTTCAACCTCGACCTGTACCGGTTCTTCTGTTGCACACGAGATATAATATTCCCCTTCTATTATCGACTTCACATAATAGCTTTCTACCGGAATATTTCCCCAGCCATGAGAAAATCCTATTCCCCTCAATTTCAAAACCGATTCATACATTGTCCAGATTTCTGTAAATTTCTGATCTTTAAAATTACCTGTCAGCACACTCAGCTCTGTTTGATGCTCCGGGCGAAACACTTTCTTTACAGTCGCTTCATGACACTTTCGAAGCCTTTCTACATCAACCCCCAGCTCGCAGTCTGCAATACCAAGGACTACATAATCTCTGCTGTGTGAAAGATTGAAATATTTCTCTTTCGATGCCAGCATTGGTTTGTTGTATTCATTATATGTCAACTGTTCATCGCGGACAACACCCAGATACTGTCTCAGCAGATATCCTGAGACCACCTCCTGAAGCTTATCCTGCATCCGCTTATGTTTTTCGTACTTCGCTGCATAACAGGGTGCAATCTGCGATAAAAGATCGGGAATATTCTGTTTGAATTCCTGAACCGATGCTATAATTATCTTCACTTTTTCTCCCATTCTATTTTACAATCCTCTTTTATTCATGAATCTCCAACGGCTGCATATCCGGATCAAAAAAGAATGTCATGCGCTTGTCCGTAATATCATCCATACGGATTGGCTCCGTCTCAATTCCAAGCCTGTTTAATTCTCTTGCCGTTTTTTCCACATCCTTCACCTGAAATGCAAGATGACGAAGACCCAGCGCTTCCGGATAACTCGGTCTTTTCGGTCGATCTGGAATAATAAAAAGTTCAATTTCACATCCTGCTAATAATAAATCAAGCTTCCAGTCTTTTCGTTCCTCTCGATATGTTTCTCTTATAACCTGTGCCCCCAAAAGATTCACATAGAAATTTTTTGATTGATCATAATTACTTCCAATAATTGCAATATGATGTATTTTGTCAAAACCTAACATAAACAGTACCTCCCGTCATTCTTATTCATTTTTTAATCCTCTTTCCAGTAGATATCCTTGTGCACATCTTTCAGTTCTTCCACAAACCGCTTCTTAAACACCAGAAATTCCTGCAGATCCTGCAAAATATGATATAGGATTGCTCTATTTTCAAACTCTTCCCGACTCTCCGGCAATGGTTCTGCTTTCATTTTTTCAAAAATCTCCTCCAGCTTTTCAATCTGATTGGTTGGTGTATGAATCTCAATAATATAATCTTTCATGTAGGAGATATAGTCCGCGATGACCAATGCCTGCTTTGGCATGTAACGAAGACTTTTCATCTGATAATGCAGATTATGAAGCACGTTACACTGCTGTGTACGCATTTCAAAATAATGAATATAATAGCTTGGATGCGAGTAAAACGTATTGTTCTGATATTTGTAAGCCGCTTCTACAAATCTTCCCAAGTCCTTTTCAAGCGCAATAATGTCTCCCCATACACTGTGGTCAAGATTTTCCAATCGCATATACATCGCAAGCTCTTCCATGATATATTGCAGACGCTCCTCGGTATATCGCATATTCTGGATGATCCGCTTCTTCGCATTTCCATTATTCTGAAACAGATTCAAAAGTATGGCAATTGTAATTCCAATCAGCACCAGCAAAAATTCATTCCAGATTGCGCCGATACTAAAATCCATTGTAGTCAGAAAATGCGTTCCTACTACCGCATTCACGGATACGGTCGCCTGCCAGCCAAGCAGTTCACAAATCACCACCAGTAAGAAAATAAACACACCAAACTCAATCCATTGAATGCGAATCACCTGAAAGGTCACAAGTGCTATCACAACAGAAACAACAAAAGTAATCACGCGAAACAGTGAGATTTTTACAGTTTCCCACTTTGTTGTTAAGATGGAAAGCAATGTAATAATCCCCGCTGATGTTGCAAAATTAAGCTGCAAGAATGTAGCAATATAGATTGCAATACAGCTTCCCACCGCAATTTTAAGTGCCCGTATTAGTAAATGTACAAAATGATCTCTATTCAAATATCGTACCTCCCAAATCACTATTCCATAAGTCCTGTTACTTCTATTCTATTGAAAATCATACCTGATGTCAATTTTAGTAAGTCAAAAAAGTGAAATAGAACAGAAGAACTTTCTCCTGTCCCATTTCCTGGCAAATCTTGGTTCACTTTTTAAATTCACTAAAAAGTTTTTTATGTAAAGTTTCTATTTAATGAAACCTACATGCTTACATATTTCTTCAATTGCTTTCTCTTTTTTCTCGTTAAAGATAACTTTGTTTTCTTCAAATAGGTTTCTTCCCTCTGTATCAATTGATACGATGAGTGGTCCGAATTCTTTTACGCGGCAATGCCATAGCGTCTCCGGCATTCCAAGATCTTTCCACTGCGCGTCTATGATTTCTTCTACTTCGGTTGCTGCTACCACGGCATTGCCCGCCGGAAATACACAGTGGATTGCTTTATAATTCTTACAGGCATATTCTGTGTTCGGTCCCATACCACCTTTACCGATGATGATTTTTACACCTGTCTGCTCCACAAATTCTTTTTCAAATTTTTCCATACGCATACTTGTAGTCGGTCCTACCGATACCATTTCGTACTGATCATCCTCTAAGGGACGAATGATTGGCCCCGCATGAAAGATTGCTGCATCTCTGACATCTACCGGAAGTGCTCGTCCGGCTTCTACCAGTCGTCTATGTGCGACATCTCTGCATGTAGTCATGCTTCCGTTTAAATAAATAATCTCTCCAATATGAATATCAGCCAAATCCTCTGCTGAAATTGGTGTTGTCAAAATTTTCTTTCCATCTTTCATTTCCAACATTATAAAGTCACCCCCGAATGTGTTGTGATTGTGTAGTTAAGGTCTTTATCGAAAACAATATGTCCCCGCCTGTGTGACCAGCATCCTACATTTACAGCTACGCCAATGGCAGATGGATGTCTTGCTGTATTCTCGATATGTACCCCCATAACAGAATAGTTTCCACCCATTCCCTGTGGTCCTAAGCCAATTGAATTAATTCCATCTTCCAGTAATTTTTCCATGGATGCCGCATTGGCATTCTCATTGTGTGTTCCAAGTGGTCTCATCAGTGCTTTCTTAGAAAGTAATGCAGCAGTTTCCACAGATGTTGCAACACCTACACCAACTAACAATGGTGGACATGCATTGATTCCATACGATGTCATAACATCCATGACAAATTTGGTCACGCCTTCGTAACCCGCTCCCGGCATTAATACCATTGCCTTTCCCGGAAGCGTACATCCCCCACCTGCCATATAAGAATAGATTTCGCACTGGTCGCTGTCCGGAACAATATCCCAGAATACAGTCGGTGTTCCTTTTCCTACATTCTTTCCAGTATTATATTCGTCAAATGTTTCAACACTGTTATGACGCAGCGGTGCTTCAAATGTAGATTTCACAACTGCTTCCTTTAATAATGCTTCTAGCTCTCCAATCAGAGGAAATTTTGTTCCACATTTTATCCAGAACTGCAATACTCCTGTATCCTGACAGCTTGGTCTGTTCAATTCCTTTGCTAACACCTGGTTCTTTTTCATGGTTTCATAGATGACCTTAGACAGAGGACTGTCCTCTTTTTCTGCAAGTTCATCTAATTTGGCGATAATATCATCCGGCAGCACTTTTGCGATATATGATACAAAATTCGCCATATATGTTGTAAGCTGCTCTACTTGTTGTTTCTTTTCCATTTTTCATTCTCCTTTTTATATTGTCGAAAATCAAACCATCTCGTATCCCGATTCTTTTATGGGAAGAATGGGAATGCAATTGGAAGGATAATCATACTTACAATTGTTGCAATAATAATGAGCGGGAATCCTGCTTTTACATAATCCATGAATTTGTATCCGCCGGCTCCGACAACCATCGTGTTCGCAGGCATTCCGATTGGAGTTGCATAGGCACAGGAACCACCGATTACACAAGCCATAAGTACCGCTCTTGGATCTGCTCCCATTCCCTGTGCAATCGACAGGCAAATAGGGACCATCAGTGCAGTGGTTGCTGTATTTGACATAAAGTTTGTCATGACGCAGCATAGCAGGAATACAACCAATGTAAGAATGTATGGAGATGGATTGGCTCCCAAGCCTCCAATCACTTTATTTGCAATTAATTCTCCTGCCCCAGTCTCCTGAAGTGCAGATGCAAGAGAAAGTGTTCCTCCAAACAGGAAAATTGTCTTAAGATCAATTGATTTCAGTGCATCCTTTTCAGAAATAACACCTGTTAAGATTAATAGCACTGCTCCGATTGCACCGGATACACACAATTTAATTCCAATCTGGTCCTCGAAGATCATTGCAAGTAATGTAAATACCAGAATGATTAATGATAACCACTGTTTCCACTTTGGAACATTGCTAAAATCTCTTGCCGTATCAAATGCACCGTCATCTGCAACTTCATGATTTGGTAGCAATTTGTAACCAATCGTTGCATAAAAAATGATACCTACGATTAAAATCGGAATCCCAACAATTGCATATTCAAAGAAACCAAATTTCAAACCAATTTTTTCTAATGCACTTTGTGCAATCATATTTCCGGGTGCACCAATCAGTGATAGGTTTCCTCCCATTGCTGCCGCAAATACAAGCGGCATAAGTAATCTGGATCTCTTATAGCCTGATTTTGCTGCAATTCCAATTACAACCGGAATAAGTACTGCGGCTGTACCTGTGTTTGAAAGAACTCCACTCATAACTCCCACAATCACCATAATAGCAACAATCAACATACGTTCTGTCTTTGCAAACCTGGTAACAATTCCCCCGATTTTGTTTGCCATGCCGGTTTCAAACAACGCGCCACCTACAATAAACATGGCTACAAATAAAATAACATTACTGTCAATAAATCCTGCAAATGCAGTACTAACATCAAGAACCCCTGTCACAACCAGCCCGATACAGACAATCATTGAGGTTACTCCCAATGGAATCTTTTCTAACACGAACATGACGATTGCGAAGAGGAGAAAAAGTAAAGTAATCGTTGATGGACTCATTTTGTTTCTCCATTCCTTATTATTTTTTACAAATGAGCGAATTCTTTCTCATTCTCTCAACGGATCATCTCAGCGGCCGCTGCATCCAGTTGAATATGCTTTTATTATAGCTGTCGTTTTGATAACTGTACATTCACAAAAAGTAATGTTACCCTAAGAAAAAGTTAATTCCTCAAACTTTTTATACAAATCCTCCAACTATCATGCTATAATTTGTACAAATACATGATCGAATTTGGCTATTATGATCATTTTGCTACAGGAAAAACAAAGGAGAACACCATGAAGATTATTCAGTTGGAATATTTCTGTGCAGTCAGCAGGTACCGCAGTATTGCCCAGGCATCACAGCAGCTTTTTGTAACACCACCTGCAATTTCAAATGCGATCAAAGAGTTGGAAAAAGAATTTTCTGTCAGTCTGTTTACACGCACGAAAAATCAGATGACATTAACAAAAGAAGGGGAACAGTTTTACAAGAAAGCGTCTAACTTGTTAGAAACAGTGAACCAGACAACTTCTGAATTTATAGATATCGGGAAACATGTGGTTCCGATTCGGATTGGCATTCCTCCACTGCTAAGTACCATTTTCTTTCCGGAAATGTTAATCAAATTCCAGAATCAATATCCTGATATTCCGGTCGAACTGTATGAGTATGGCTCGATTCGTGCGGCAAAACTTGTGCAGGAGGATGCACTGGATTTGGCACTTGTTAATATGAATTTCTACGACATTGATAAATTAAATTCGTTTCGCATACTTTCCGACAAAATAGTCTTTTGCGTTTCTCGCAATCACCACTACGCAAACGAAACGGCAATCACAATCGAAATGCTGCACAACGAACCGATTATGATGTACAACACCGATTCCGTACAAAACAGCACATTTCAATCGCAATTTGACAATGCTGGAATCAAACCCAACATTATCATGCATGCCAGCCAGCTTTATACGATTCGGAATTTTCTTAAGCATAATTTAGGAGGTGCCTGCCTTTATTCAAGTCTTCTACATAATATGCCGGAATTCATCGGTATTCCTCTTTCACCAGCCATCGAGCAGGAAATTGGAATCGTATGGCAAAAGGGGAAATTCATCAATAGTCGTGTTGAGAAATTCATCGAGTTCATAAAACAAGGGTAATAGAGTAGAGAAATAACTGCAAGAGTTATCTCCCTCTCATTGAACCGTACGTACGGGTCTCGTATACGGCTCTACAACTTATATTCCAACTTATCTTAGATAGTAATCTAAAGGATTGAGCAGA